>NZ_LMFX01000001.1:157783-770124 GCF_001426985.1 Caulobacter sp. Root1472
GCGGGCTTCCGGATAACGACCGCGCGGAGCGATCGGGCTTCGTCGAAACGGTATTCATTTTCAAACTCCGGACGATGTCCGGCGCTCCGCGTCCCTTTCCGATAGCTCAGCGGTGTTCCGCGTGAGGCGGCGAAGCCGCGCATCCAAGATCCTCCCCCTGTGGGGGAGGTGTCGGCGAAGCCGACGGAGGGGGGAGTGATCGGCCGATGGCTCGTTCTACGATCAACGATCCTAAAACTCCCCCCACCGATCGCTGCGCGATCGCCTCCCCCACAGGGAGAGGATCAGAACAGCAGCCCATAAAGCCGGCAGTCCCGGCGCTCGCCGTCGCGGTCGACGTGGCCCTTCAGGTAGCCTTCCTGCTCGAAGCCCAGCTTCTGCAGCACCTTCTCGGCCCGGGCGTCGCCCACATGGGTGCGGGCGATCATCCGCTTGAGGCCCAGGGACGAGGCGCAGTGGGCCAGCAGGGCGGCGGCGGCCTCGGTGGCGTAGCCCTGGCCCCAGCCGTCGCGGGCGATGATGAAGCCCAGCTCGCCGCGATGATGGCGCCAGTCCAGGTCGACCAGCTCGCAATAGCCGAGGAAACGGCCGGTCTGGACATGGCGGATCGCCCAGTACAGCGCCCGGCGGTCCTCCATCTCGGCCACCTGGGCGGCGACCGTGGCCTCGACCTCGTCGGGATCCTCGATGGGGTCGCGGTCCCAGTGGGCCATCACCTCCGGATCGCTCAGGAACGGGTAGAGGAGGGGGGCGTCCTCGACGGTCATCGGGGCCAGGCTGAGGCGTTCGGTCTCAAGGATCATGCGCGAGGATGGACCCGATATGGACGGCGGGGCGGGCTTGAGTGCGGCCGGTTCATCCCCAGCTATGGCGCGGGCTCGTCGCAAGTGATAGAGGGGCCGCTTCGTTTTTCGCGGCGGAAGTGTCCGCCGCCTGGCTCGAGATCGATTTAGACATGCTCATCGGCGTTCTGCTGACCATCAACATCATCGTTTGCATCGCGCTGATCGCCATCGTGCTGATGCAACGCTCCGAGGGCGGCGCCCTGGGCATGGGCGGTGGCGGCGGCGGCTTCATGACCGCGCGCGGGGCCGGCGATCTCCTGACCCGCACCACCTGGATCCTGTTTTCGATCTTCCTGGTCATCAGCCTGGCCCTGACCATCCTGACGGGCCGCATGGGCGCCAGCAATTCGGTGGTCGATCGCCTGAAGCTGGACGGCCTGGACAGCAAGACCCTGAACGCCGCGCCGCTGCCGGCCGGTCCGACCGCGCCAGCCCCGACCACCTCGGCCCCGGTCCCGGCCGGCCCGTCGACCGCCGCCCCGGCCGCGATCCAGGCCCCGACCCCGACCATCAGCGCCCCGACTCCGACCGTCTCGACGCCCAAGCCGGCGGCTTCGGCCGCCAAGACGCCGGCCAAGGCCGAGGCGAAGGCGCCGGCCGCCGCCGCGCCGGTCCCGGTGATCAACGCCCCGGCGCCGGCCGAGCAACAGCCGGCCCAGTAAGGGCCGGCGACATTTTACTGTTGATGAACGCCGGTCTTTTCCCCGGCGACGTCGAATCACGGCTAATCTGATCGCCCATGACCCGGTACATCTTCATCACCGGCGGCGTGGTTTCCTCATTGGGAAAAGGCCTCGCCTCCGCAGCGCTCGGAGCGCTCCTGCAGGCTCGCGGCTACAAGGTTCGCCTTCGTAAGCTCGACCCCTATCTCAACGTCGATCCGGGCACGATGTCCCCGTATCAGCACGGCGAGGTCTTCGTCACCGACGACGGGGCCGAGACCGACCTCGACCTTGGTCACTACGAGCGCTTCACCGGCGTGTCGGCCACCAAGGCCGACAACATCACCACCGGCCAGATCTACAAGACGATCATCGAGAAGGAGCGCCGCGGCGACTATCTGGGCGCGACCGTCCAGGTGATTCCGCACGTCACCAACGAGATCAAGGACTTCGTCCTGTCGCCGGCCCTGGACGAGACCGGCGAGAAGCCGGTCGACTTCGTGCTGGTCGAGATCGGCGGCACGGTGGGCGACATCGAGGGCCTGCCGTTCTTCGAGGCCATCCGCCAGTTGCGCCAGGACCTGCCGCGCGGCCAGAGCTGCTACGTGCACCTGACCCTGCTGCCGTTCATCAAGACGGCCGGCGAGATGAAGACCAAGCCGACCCAGCACTCGGTCAAGGAACTGCGCTCGATCGGCATCCAGCCCGACATCCTGCTGTGCCGCTGCGAGCAGGACATCCCGGTCGAGGAAAAGCGCAAGATCGCCCAGTTCTGCAACGTGCGGCCCAGCGCGGTGATCCAGGCGATGGACAGCTCGTCGATCTATGCGGTGCCGATCGACTATCACAAGGAAGGCCTGGACGCCGAGGTGCTGGACGTGTTCGGCATGAGCGACGCGCCCAAGCCGGACCTGTCGCGCTGGGAGGCGATCGACCAGACCGTCAACCACCCCGACGGCGAAGTCACCATCGCGGTGGTCGGCAAGTACACGGTCCTGAAGGACGCCTACAAGTCGCTGATCGAGGCCCTGCACCACGGCGGCCTGGCCAACAAGGTCAAGGTCAACCTGGACTGGGTGGAGAGCGAGACCTTCGAAGGCGACCCCGGCGCCGCGGCGGCCCGCCTGGAGAACGCCCACGCCATCATGGTGCCCGGCGGCTTCGGCGAACGGGGGGCGGAGGGCAAGATCCGCGCCGCCCAGTTCGCCCGCGAACGCAAGGTGCCCTATTTCGGCATCTGCTTCGGCATGCAGATGGCCGTCATCGAGACCCTGCGCAACGTCGCCGGCATCAAGGACGCCTCGTCCAGCGAGTTCGGCCCCACCGAGCGTCCCGTGGTCGGCATCATGACCGAGTGGATCAAGGGCAACGAGACCGTTCAGAGGCGCAGCAACGACGACCTGGGCGGCACCATGCGCCTGGGGGCCTACGAGGCCGTCCTGACGTCCGGGAGCAAGGTCGCCGAGATCTACGGGACCACCGACATCAGCGAGCGCCACCGCCACCGCTACGAGGTCAATATCGGCTACGCCCACCTGATGGAGGACGCCGGCCTGAAGCTGACCGGCCGCTCGCCCAACGGCGTGCTGCCCGAGATCGTCGAGCGCGAGGACCATCCGTGGTTCATCGGGGTGCAATATCACCCCGAGCTGAAGAGCCGTCCGTTCGCCCCGCACCCCCTGTTCGCCAGCTTCATCGCGGCGGCGAAGGAGCAGGGAAGGCTGGTCTAACAAGCGCGGTTGCATCCCCGAACAGATTCGGGCATAAGCGCGCCCTCACGCGGCGGCCTGGGCATTGCCCGAGTCGCCGCTTCCGATTTTCACGCTCAGCGAGCAGAGTCACTTCGATGGCCGTTCCTAAAAGAAAAACTTCGCCTTCTCGCCGGAACATGCGCCGGTCGCACCACGCGCTGGGCGCCAATTCCTTCGTCGAGGACAAGGACTCGGGCGAACTGCGCCGTCCGCACCACGTCGATCTGAAGACCGGCCTGTACAACGGCAAGCAGATCCTGACGCCGAAGGAAGACTAGTCCTTCGGTCCGCTCCGTCCCGACGGAGCGACAAGACGAAGCCTGAAAGGCGGCGGTCTCCGGACCGCCGCCTTTTCGCTGTTCCGCGAGCTCCCGCGGTCGTCCGGGCACGGATTTCGACGATGCCGTCGAAAGAACCGTGTTATCCTGGCGGCAGGGAGATTTGCCCATGCTCACACGCCGGAAACTAACGGCGGGACTGGGATTGTCGCTGATGGCCGAACAGGCCTGGGCTCGATCCGCGACGCCCGCGCCCCTGGCGCGACAGGCCTCGCCTCAGCCGCCGCCGACGCCGCCGCCAACCGCGCCCCCCGCTCAGGCCGAGCCGCCCGCGGTCTTCCTCGACACGGCGCTGGACGCGATCGACCGGATGACGGTCGAGGTGTTCATCAACGCGCAGGGGCCCTTCAACTTCGTGATCGACACCGGCGCGGACCGCAGCGCGCTGTCGACGACCCTGGCGGAGCGCCTGGGCCTGGAGCGCGGTCCCGACGTGATGCTGCACGGGGTCGGCGGCTCAGCCCTGACCCCGACGGCCAAGGTGCCGCTGATGGTGGCTGGCGACGCGCGGATGAAGGACGCCGAACTGCCGGTGCTCACGCCCGAACGGCTGGGCGTGGACGGCCTGCTGGGCGTCGACATGCTGGAGGATCGCAACGTCATCATGGATTTCCGCCGCAAGCGGCTGGAGGTCCGGCGCAGCAGCCCCCTGTCGACCGCCTATCCCGGCGCTCGCGAGGTCTCGGTCCTGGCCGACGCCCGTTTCGGTCGGCTGGCGGTCGCCAACGCCCGGGTCAGCGGCGTGCGCTGCGTGGCCTTCATCGACTCCGGCTCCGGCGCCAGCATGGGCAACATGGCCCTGGCCCAGGCCATCAAGCTGCGGGTGCGCCGCAAGCCCGAACCCGCCATGGCCGTCCGGCTGATCGGCGTGGCGGGCGAGGCGACCGTGGGCGAGCTGCGCGTGGTCCGCTCGATCGACTTGGGCGCCCTGCGGATGACCAACCTGCCGCTGGTGCTGGCCGACCTGCACATCTTCGATATCTGGAACCTCAACAGCCGTCCCGCCGTGCTGCTGGGCGTCGATGTGCTGAAGATGTTCGCTCGGGTCGAGCTGGACTTCGGTTCGGACCGGGTGAAGTTCCGCCTGGGCAAGGGCTGGACGCCGCCAAACCTGCAGGCGTGACGCAGGGGGAGCCGCGAACGCTCGTTCCGACGATCCGGCCAGCGCCGGTTGCGGTTCGTGGCCCGCGCCGCTAAGGGGAAGCGCCTTTTGAAAGGGGAGCTCCCATGACCGAGATCGTCGACATCATCGCCCGCGAAATCCTGGACAGCCGCGGCAATCCGACGGTCGAGGTCGACGTCGTTCTGGAGGATGGCGCCTTTGGTCGCGCCGCCGTGCCCTCGGGCGCCTCGACGGGCGCGCACGAAGCGGTCGAAAAGCGCGACGGCGACAAATCCCGCTACGGCGGCAAGGGCGTCAAGGCGGCGGTTGAGGCCGTCAACGGCGAGCTGTTCGACGCGCTGTCCGGCGTCGACGCCGAAGACCAGCGCCGCATCGACAACCTGATGATCGAACTGGACGGCACGCCCAACAAGAGCCGCCTGGGCGCCAACGCCATCCTCGGCGTCTCGCTGGCGACCGCCAAGGCCGCCGCGGAATCGGCCGGCCTGCCGCTCTACAAATATGTCGGCGGCGTCTCGGCCCGCGTCCTGCCGGTGCCGATGATGAACATTATCAACGGCGGGGCCCACGCCGACAATCCGATCGACATCCAGGAATTCATGATCCTGCCGACCGGTGCGCCGACCTTCGCCGAAGCCCTGCGGATGGGCGCGGAGATCTTCCACGGCCTGAAGAAGGCCCTGAAGGACGCCGGCCACAACACCAATGTCGGCGACGAAGGCGGCTTCGCCCCGAACCTCGGCTCGGCCGAGGACGCGCTGGCCTTCATCGTCAAGGCGGGGGAGGCGGCCGGCTACAAGTCGGGCGAGGACTTCGTCCTGGGCCTGGACGTCGCCGCCACCGAGTTCTTCAAGAACGGCAAGTACGAGCTGGAGGGCGAGGGCAAGAGCCTGGACCCCGCCCAGATGGTCGACTACCTGGCCAACCTGGCCGGCAAGTTCCCGATCCTGTCGATCGAAGACGGCATGTCGGAGGACGACTTCGAAGGCTGGAAGCTGCTGACCGATACCCTGGGCAAGAAGGTCCAGCTGGTGGGCGACGACCTATTCGTCACCAATCCCAAGCGCCTGCAGATCGGCCTCGACAAGGGCCTGGCCAACTCGATCCTGATCAAGGTCAACCAGATCGGCACCCTGTCGGAGACCATCGACGCCGTCGATCTGGCCCACCGCAGCGCCTATACCAGCGTCATGAGCCACCGTTCGGGCGAGACCGAAGACAGCACGATCGCCGACCTGGCCGTCGCCCTCAACTGCGGTCAGATCAAGACCGGCTCGCTGGCCCGCTCGGACCGGCTGGCCAAGTACAACCAACTGCTGCGCATTGAGGAAGCCCTCGACGACCAAGCCGTCTATGCCGGTCGCGCGGTGCTCAAGGGCCGCTAAGCGACTCTCGGCTCCATGCCTCGCCGTCGGGCCACGACGGCGAGGCATGGAGCTGGTCTTGCGGCGCTATCGCCCGCGCAGGGCGGACTATTCCTCCGCCACGCGACCCAGGGCGCGCACGTCGGCCAACGACAGGTCGGCCTTCTTGACGACATAGGCCGTCGCGGCGACGAAGCGTTGATAGGCCTGGATGTCGGAAGCGACGTCGGCGGGAGCGTTGGCGCTGGGGCCCGCAAAGAGCCTGTTGTCCATATAGGCGCCGCCCGCGGGCCGGACAGGCTGGCCGGGCAGGGGGACATCGCCCATCACCAGGTCGCGGAGTTTGCCGCTGCGGGGCCGCCAGCCGCCCCCGTTCACGCGCTCCAGACGCTCGGGAGCGTGGACCAGGGTCAACAGCATGATCTGCATGGTCAGGCTGGCGGCCTTGTCGGCCTTGGCGTTGGAGTCGCTTTCCGCGCGGCCAAGCCCGAGCCCGAAGGTTATCCAGCGGCCGGAATCTTCCCACAGCGTGACAAAGGCGTCCCTGTCGAGCGGCACTTGCAGCCCGTCTCCGAAGTCCATTTTGGGCGGCTGGCCCTTGATGACGCTCGGCTTGGGACCGTCGCCGGCGATGGAACGTTCGCGACGCACGCCGCCGTACGCTAGGGCAGGCGCCAGGCCGGCGCCGGCGAGAGACAGGATGAAAGCGCGACGTTCAAACATGTAATCCCCCCAATTTTGTTACCGCTACCCTATAACGCCGACGGCGGTTTTCATAGTCCGCGTGGCGCTCGGATCCGGCGATTCGGGAAGCTCTCAGCACGGATCGCTCGATCCGTGGGCGCCGGGCGCCACGGCTGGCCCACAATTTTTCTAAAAGCGAATCCGGCTTTGCATCGCACCGCCGCAGAAAACGCCGCCAAACGACCGTTCAGATGCTGCGACGCGGTATCTAGATGCCCTTGAAACGATCTCAAATGAAAGCGTTAGGGAACTGCTTTCAAGCTCTTGCGGCGGCCTCGCAGAACCCCCCGTTTAGTAAGGCGTTAAGCATGATCGGGCAGGGTAAACTTCCCCTCCTGGGAATCGCTGATGTTCGCCCGACTGCAACCCTTCCTGCCGACCGCGGCGCTCCTTCTGCTGATCACCTACTTCGTGTTTCACGCCCTGACGGGCGAGCGCGGCCTGTTGTCGACGTCGCAGCGCAACGCAGATCTCGCCGCCAAGACGCTGGAGTTGAAGAAGATCCGCGCCGAAAGGATGGACCTGGAGGCCCGTGCTCGTCTATTACGCAGCGGCAGTTTGTCGGCGGACCTCCTGGAAGAACGTGCGCGTTCGCTCCTGGGATACGCCGACCCGAGGGACTACGTGATCCGCACCCCGCGCTGAGCGTTTGGTCGGAGAACCGGTCTTCGGCTCTGCCGACGGATCAGGCGAGCCTGGCCCGTTTCGGGTTTGACAAAGGGTCCCCATCTACGCGGAACCGAAGGTTCATTCGGCCGGTGGGCGTCCAGGAGTAGGCCGCGATGAAGATTGGCCAGGGAGAGTTGAATGGCGCGTACGCGCAAGGGTGAAGCCCCCGCGGAGAAGGCTGACGCCACCGGTGTCAACGCCTTCGTCGGCAAGGACGAGCTTCTGAAATTCTACCAGGACATGCTGTTGATCCGCCGCTTCGAGGAGCGGGCCGGCCAACTGTACGGCATGGGCCTGATCGGCGGCTTCTGCCACCTGTACATCGGTCAGGAAGCCATCGCCGTCGGCATGCAGTCGATCAAGGTCAAGGGCGACCAGATCATCACCGGCTACCGCGACCACGGCCACATGCTGGCCGCCGGCATGGACCCGAACGAAGTCATGGCCGAGCTGACCGGCCGCGCGGGCGGTTCGTCGCGCGGCAAGGGCGGCTCGATGCACATGTTCGACGTCGAGACCGGCTTCTACGGCGGCCACGGCATCGTCGGCGCCCAGGTGTCGCTCGGCACCGGCCTGGCGCTGAACAACCACTATCGCGGCAACGGCAACGTGGCCTTCGCCTATTTCGGCGACGGGGCGGCCAACCAGGGCCAGGTCTACGAGAGCTTCAACATGGCCCAGCTGTGGAAGCTGCCGGTCGTGTACGTGATCGAGAACAACCAGTACGCCATGGGCACCAGCGTCGAGCGTTCGGCGTCGGAGACCGCCTTCCACAAGCGCGGAACCTCGTTCCGGATCCCGGGCGAGGAAGTCGACGGCATGGACGTGATCGCCGTGGCCGAGGCCGGGGCCCGCGCCGCCGAGCACGCCCGGAGCGGCCAGGGCCCGTTCATCCTCGAGATGAAGACCTACCGCTATCGCGGCCACTCGATGTCGGACCCGGCCAAGTACCGGACCAAGGACGAGGTCGACAACGTCAAGCAGACCCGCGACCCGATCGACCACCTGAAGGAACGCCTGGCCAAGGCCGGCGTCACCGAGGACGACCTGAAGGTCGTCGACGCCGAGGTGAAGCGCGTCGTGGCCGAGGCGGCCGAGTTCGCCCGCACCAGCCCCGAGCCCGATCCTTCCGAACTCTACACCGACGTATACTTGGAGGCCGCCCAGTGACGGACATCCTGATGCCCGCCCTGTCCCCGACTATGGAAGAGGGGACCCTGGCCAAGTGGCTGGTCAAGGAAGGCGACACCGTCAAGGCCGGCGACGTGATCGCCGAGATCGAGACCGACAAGGCGACGATGGAGGTCGAAGCCGTCGACGAGGGCGTGATCCAGTCGATCCTGGTTCCGGCCGGGTCGGAGAACGTCAAGGTCAACACGCCCATCGCCAAGCTGGCCGGCGACGAGGGCGCGGCCGAACCGGCCGCCGCTCCTGCCCCGGTGGCCAAGCCCGCCGCGGACGAGGCCAAGTCGGGCGAGCCCGAAAAGGCCCCGATCCCGGCCGGCGTGCCCTCGGCCGCCTCGACCTTCGCCGATCCGGAAATCCCGGAAGGCACGCCGCTGAAGAAGATCACGGTCCGCGACGCCCTGCGCGACGCCATGGCCGAAGAGATGCGCCGCGACGACAAGGTGTTCCTGATGGGCGAGGAAGTCGCCCAGTACCAGGGCGCCTACAAGGTCTCGCGCGATCTGCTGCAGGAGTTCGGCGACAAGCGCGTGATCGACACGCCGATCACCGAGCACGGCTTCGCCGGCCTCGGCGTCGGCGCGGCCATGGCCGGCCTGAAGCCGATCGTCGAGTTCATGACCTGGAACTTCGCCATGCAGGCGATCGACCAGATCATCAACTCGGCCGCCAAGACGCTCTACATGTCGGGCGGCCAGATCAAGTCGTCGATCGTGTTCCGCGGCCCCAACGGCGCGGCCTCGCGAGTCGGCGCCCAGCACAGCCAGGACTACGCGGCCTGGTACGGCAACGTCCCGGGCCTGAAGGTCGTCGCGCCCTATGACGCGGCCGACGCCAAGGGCCTGATGAAGGCCGCCATCCGCGACCCGAACCCGATCGTCTTCCTCGAACACGAGATGATGTACGGCCACGAGTTCGACATCCCGGACGTCGAGGACTGGATCGTGCCGATCGGCAAAGCCAAGGTCCGTCGCCAGGGCTCGGACGTCACCCTGGTGGCCTACAGCCGCATGGTGGGCTTCGCCCTGCAGGCGGCCGAGGAACTGGCCAAGGAAGGCATTTCGGCCGAGGTCATCGACCTGCGTACGATCCGCCCGATGGACCACGACACGATCCTGGAAAGCGTCAAGAAGACCAACCGGCTGGTCACGGTCGAGGAAGGCTGGGGCCCGATGGGCGTCGGCGCCGAGATCGTCGCCCGGATCACCGAGTTCGGCTTCGACTACCTGGACGCCCCGCCGCTGCGGGTTCACCAGGAAGACGTGCCGCTGCCCTATGCGGCGAACCTGGAAGCCCTGTCGCTGCCGTCGGTCCCCAAGATCGTCAAGGCGGCCAAGACGGTCTGCTACCGGTGATCATCCGGCCCGTTCACCTAGGCCCTGGCCTGTGTGGACGGGCGCGGAGACCGTCATGACCCAGACCCTCAACGGCTCCTGCCACTGCGGCGCGGTGCACGTGCAGCTCGACCCCGGCAAGCCGGTGGCCGAGCTGGCCTTGCGGGCCTGCCAGTGCTCCTTCTGCCGCCGGCAGGGATCGCGAACCACGAGCGACCCGGCCAGCCGCCTGCACATCACCGCCGCCCCGGGATCGCTGACGCGCTACCGGTTCGGGCGGCGGGCGGTGGATTTCCTGATCTGCCGGGAATGCGCCGTCTACGTGGCGGCGATGATCGAGGACGAGGGCCAGGCCTACGCCACCCTCAACGTCGTGGGGACCGACCTGCCGGGTTTCGCCGACCGCGAGCCTGAACGGCTGGACTATCACGACGAAACGGACGAACAACGCCTTGCCCGTCGCAAGGCCAAATGGACGCCGACCGTTCTGGTCGAAGCCGTCCCGAACGCTTGAGGAAGAAGCTCAATGTCGATCGACATCCTGATGCCCGCCCTGTCGCCCACCATGGAGGAGGGGACCCTCGCCAAGTGGCACGTCAAGGTCGGCGACACCGTCAAGGCCGGCGACGTGATCGCCGAGATCGAGACCGACAAGGCCACGATGGAGGTCGAGGCCGTCGATGAAGGCGTGATCGAAGCCATCCTGGTCGACGCCGGGACCGAGAACGTCAAGGTCAACGCCCCGATCGCCAAGCTGGCCGGCGAAGGCGAGAGCCCCGCGCCCCCCCCCTCAAAGGAGGCGCCCGCCAAGGCCGCTCCGGCCGCTGAAGCGCCCAAGGCCGCTCCGGCTCCCGCCGCGCCCGCCCAGGCCGCCGGCGAGACCGCCGCGCCGGCCAAGCCGGCTCCGGCCGCCGCCCCGACCGGCGACCGGGTCTTCGCCTCGCCGCTGGCCCGTCGCCTGGCCTCGGCCGCGAACCTGGACCTGAAGTCGATCGCCGGCACCGGCCCGCACGGCCGCGTGGTCAAGGCCGACGTCGAGGCCGCCCAGAAGGGCGGCGCGCCCGCCGCCAAGGCCGCCCCGGCCTCGGCGCCCGCCGCCGCCTCGGCCCCCGCCGAGCCGCGCAAGGTGCTGTCGCTGGAGCAGATGGGCATCCCCGCCGGCTCCTACGACCTGGTCCCGCTGGACGGCATGCGCAAGACCATCGCCCGCCGCCTGACCGACAGCTTCCGCGACGTGCCGCACTTCCCGCTGACGATCGATCTGGAGATCGACGCCCTGCTGGCCGCCCGCGCCAAGATCAACCACCTGCTTGAAGGCCAGGGCGTGAAGGTGTCGGTCAACGACATCATCATCAAGGCCGTGGCCGTGGCGCTCAAGCGCGTGCCGGAGGCCAACGCCTCCTACACGCCCGAAGGCATCGCCCTGCACAAGCACGCCGACATCGCCGTGGCCGTGGCCATCGACGGCGGCCTGATCACCCCGATCGTCCGCGCCGCCGAGACCAAGGGCCTGGCCCAGATCTCGGCCGAGGTGAAGGACCTGGCCGCCCGCGCCAAGTCCAAGAAGCTGAAGCCCGAGGAATTCCAGGGCGGCACCTTCTCGGTCTCCAACCTGGGCATGTTCGGCATCAAGGCCTTCGCCTCGATCATCAACGAGCCGCAGGGCGCGATCATGAGCGTCGGGGCCGGCGAGCAGCGTCCGGTCGTCAAGAACGGCGAGTTGGCCGTAGCCACGGTGATGACCGTCACCCTGACCTGCGACCACCGCGTGGTCGATGGCGCGATCGGGGCCAAGTTCCTGGCCGCCTTCAAGCCGCTGATCGAAGAGCCGCTGACCCTGATCGTCTAACTCGGGCTGGGGAGGGCAGGGATGTCCGTCTACGACTATTCCGCCAAGACGCTGGACGGCCAGGACGCGAGCCTGGCCGACTATCGCGGCCAGGTGCTGCTGATCGTCAACACGGCCAGCAAGTGCGGCTTCACCCCGCAGTACGAGGGGCTGGAGACGCTGTACCGGGACCATAAGGACAAGGGCTTCACGGTCCTGGCCTTCCCCTGCAACCAGTTCGGGGCCCAGGAGCCCGGGAACGCCGAGGAGATCGCCAGCTTCTGCTCGCTGACCTACGACGTGACCTTCCCGGTCCTGGCCAAGATCGACGTCAACGGCCCGTCGGCCCATCCGCTCTACGCTTACCTGAAGCACGAGCAGAAGGGCCTGCTGGGCACCGAGGCGATCAAATGGAACTTCACCAAGTTCCTGATCGGCCGCGACGGCGAGGTCGTCGAACGCTTCGCTCCCACCACCAAGCCTGAAGACCTGAAGCTCGCCGTCGAGGCGCTGCTGTAACGCATTGAACTCCCATGGGACCGGCTTGCAGGCCGGTCGATCGACACCGGTCGGCTCCCCCCGAACGGCGTCCAAGCTAGGGTAAGAAGACCATGTCCACGGAATTCGACGTCGTCGTCATCGGGGCCGGCCCCGGCGGCTATGTGGCCGCGATCCGCGCCAGCCAGCTGGGCCTGAAGACGGCGATCATCGAGCGCGAGAACCTGGGCGGCATCTGCCTGAACTGGGGCTGCATCCCGACCAAGGCGCTGCTGAAGTCCGGCGAGATCTATGAGCAACTGTCGCACCTGTCCGGCTACGGCCTGTCGGTCGAGAAGGCCTCGTTCGACTTCGCCAAGATCATCGACCGCTCGCGCGGCGTGGCCAAGACCATGTCCTCGGGCATCGCCTTCCTGATGAAGAAGCACAAGATCGAGGTCGTCGAGGGCGAGGCCAAGCTCGAGAAGGGCAGCCCGTCGCCCAAGGTGGTCGTGGCCCTGAAGGCCGGCGGCAGCCGCACGATCCAGGCCAAGAACGTGATCCTGGCCAGCGGCGCCCGGGCCCGCGACATCCCCGCCATCGGCGCGGTCTCGGACGGCGACAAGATCTGGACCTATCGCGACGCCCTGGCCCCTAAGGCCATGCCCAAGTCGCTGGTGGTCATCGGCTCGGGGGCCATCGGCATCGAGTTCGCCAGCTTCTACCGCGCCCTGGGCGCCGAGGTGACCGTTGTCGAGGCCGTCGACCGCATCATGCCGGTCGAGGACGCCGAGGTCTCCAAGGCCGCCCAGAAGGCCTTCGAGAAGCGCGGCATCACCTTTCGCATCGGCGCCAAGGTGACCAAGGTCGAGAAGACCAAGGATGGCGTCTCGGTGGCCGTCGAGGTCGGCGGCAAGGCCGAGACCCTGACCGCGGCCGTCTGCATCGTCGCCGTCGGCATCGCGCCCAACACCGAGGGCCTGGACGCCATCGGCCTGAACATGGACCGCGGCCACGTGGTCACCGGCAAGCATGGCGAGACGAACGTGCCGGGCCTCTACGCCATCGGCGACGCCGCCGGTCCGCCCTGGCTGGCGCACAAGGCCAGCCACGAGGGCATCCACGCGGCCGAGCACATCGCCGGCTACAAGACCCCGCACGTCAACTCGCCGATCCCCGGCTGCACCTACGCCAACCCGCAGGTCGCCTCGGTGGGCCTGACCGAAGCCGCGGCCAAGGCCGCCGGCATTGAGGTCAAGGCCGGCCGCTTCCCGTTCCGCGTCAACGGCAAGGCCGTGGCGGCGGGCGAGATCGAGGGCTTCGTCAAGACGGTGTTCGACGGCAAGACCGGCGCCCTGATCGGCGCCCACATGATCGGCCACGAGGTCACCGAGATGATCCAGGGCTTCGTCACCGCGATCACCCTGGAGGCCACCGAGGAAGACCTGCACGGCATCGTCTACGCCCACCCGACCATGTCGGAAGCCATGCATGAAGCCGCGCTCGACGCCTATGGCCGGGTGCTGCACATCTAGTGACCCAATCCTTCTCCCCTTGCGGGAGAAGGTGTCGGCGCAGCCGACGGATGAGGGGTCCCTCAACGGAAAACGCCGCGACCGGCCTTTCGGCTAGTCGCGGCGTTTGCGTTCTTCGACCCCTCACCCGACCTCCTGCGGAGGCCACCCTCTCCCGCAAGGGGAGAGGGAAGGGGTGTTACGGTCGCTTGCGCAGCTGGGCGTCGACGCTCCATTCGCCCGGTCCGGCGAAGACCAGGTACAGGAAGACGAAGCAGAACAGGATCGCCGCCTCGCCGCCATTCAGGGCCGGCCAGAAGCCCTTCGAGAAGTGGGCCAGGAAATAGGCCACGGCCATCTGGCCCGACAGGACGAACGCCACTGGGCGGGTGAACAGGCCCAGCACCAGCAGCGCGCCGCCGACCATCTCCAGCCAGGCGGCCGCCACCAGCATCGGCGGCAAGGGATCCGGTGCGCCCGGCTGGGGACCGGGGAAGTGGAACACCTTCATCAAGCCGTGCTCCATGAACAGCAGGGCGGCGATGATCCGCAGCAGGCTGAGCACCCGCGGCGCCCATACGTTCAGTCGTTCCATGTCGTCTTTCCTCCGTTGAGAGTCTGCGACGATGAAAGCCGCCGCCTGTACGAAGTTGCCCGACTCAGGCCGCGTCAGGGTGGAACGAAAAACCCCTGCGAGCCATGGCTCGCAGGGGTTCGGAGGACAATGCAGCGGTCTTCATCACGCCGCCCTGGCGTCCTGGTCGGCCATGCGCTGGATGGCGACATAGTCGGTCTTGCCGCTGCCCAGCACCGGCACCTGCATGACCTTGAGGATCTTGCGCGGCACTGCCAGTTCCGGCGCGCCGATGCTCTGGGCGTGAGCGACCAGGGAGGTGACGGCGGCGTTCTGGCAATCGGTGACCAGGACCAGCTTCTCGCCCTTCTTCTTGTCGGGCATCGAGATCACCGCGTGCCGGCCATCGGGCCACACGGCGCTGGCCAGGTCCTCGGCGGCGGTCAGCGAGACCATCTCGCCGCCGATCTTGGCGAAGCGCTTTACCCGGCCCTTGATGGTGATCCACAGGTCGTCGGAGACGGTGACGACGTCGCCGGTGTCGTGCCAGCCGCCCTCGGGGGCGTCGACGCCCCCGTCCTCGCGCAGATAGCCCGACATGATATTGGGGCCGCGCACCAGCAGGCGGCCGCCCTCGGGAATGCCCTCGACCGGCTCGATCTTCCATTCCTGGCCGGGCAGCAGGCCGCCCACGGTGCCGCGTCGATTGTCGTCGGGCTTGTTGACCGCGATCACGGGCGAGGCCTCGGTGGCGCCGTAGCCTTCCAGCACCGGCACGTTCCCGAACCGCTCGGCGATCAGGTTGTGGGTCTCCTCCCGGACCTTTTCGGCGCCGCAGACGATGAACTTCAGGCCCGCCAGCTCGTCGCTGTCGGAGGCGCGCGCGTACTGGTTGACGAAGGTGTCGGTGGCCAGCAGCACCGAGGCCCCGGTGTCCTTCAGCAGCGCCGGGATCTGCTTGGTGTGCAGCGGCGAGGGGTACTGGAACGCCTTCATGCCGGTCAGCATCGGCAGGATCACCCCGCCGGTCAGGCCGAAGCAGTGGAACACCGGCAGCGGGTTGAAGAACACCCAGGCGGGGTCCAGGTCGATATGGGCGGCGATCTGCATCGCGTTGGAGACCAGGTTGGCCTGGCTCAGCACCACGCCGCGCGGCGCGCCGAAACTGCCCGAGGTGAACAGCACCACGCCTGGATCCGAAGGCTTGGCGTGGGCGCGCAGCCGACGTGGAAAGGCGCCGGCCACGGCGGCGAACAACTTGTCGCCGATGCCGATCGTGCTTCGCACGTCCTCCAGATAGGTGATCGTCGCCTTGGCCTCGAGGGCGTCGACGATGTCGTGCAGCTTGCCCAACTCAATGAACTTGTGGGCGGTCAGCACGCGCTTGACGCCCGCCAGCTCGCAGGCGGCGCGCAGGTTGCGCAGGCCGGCGGTGAAGTTGAGCATGGTCGGCACCCGCCCGAAGGCGTGCAGGGCGAAGAAGGTCACCACCGCCCCCGACCCCGACGGCAGTAGGATGCCGACATGTTCGCCCGGCTGGGTCATGGCCGCGATCTTGCGACCCAGCGCGAAGCTGGCGCGCACCAGGTCGGTGTAGCTGAGCGGATTGCGGTCCTGGTCCTCCAGGATCTGCTTCCTGGCGCCGTACTTGTCGCGGGCGTCGAGCAGGGCGTCAAAGAGAGCCTTGTGGCCGTCCTGCGCATTGAAAACTACCGGCATGCCGGCGAAACCTCCCGGAAGCGCGCTACCGCGCCCTCGTCTGATTGAAGCGGGACCCTAGCGACGGCGTGTCGCTTTGCAAACACCCGTTACGCGCGCGGAAGCGCACCGGTCCTTCTAAAATGCGCTCGACCCCTTGTCGTTCAAGGGGCCGGAGAGGCGGGGGCGGTCCGCAGGGTGTCGTCGATCGCCTTCAGCCAGGAAGCCCGCACCGAATCCGTCTCCAGATGCAGGGCGTGACGGGCCGTGGGATAGCGAGTCTCGGCGCAGCGGGGCAGGGCGGCGCAGACCTCGCCCTGGGGCCGGGGCAGGGCTTTGACGTCCTGGCCGGCGTCCAGCATCACGACGGGGATGTCCACCCGCTTCAGGTCGCGGCCCGTCGCGTCCACCACGTCGTAGAAGGCCGCGTACCAGGCCAGGCTCGGCGCGCCCATCCTCAGGTCGGGATTGGCCAACTGCCAGGCCTGCTGCACGGCCCCGCGAGCCCGGTCGTGGGTCAGCCTGCCGGCGACGCCGTCGGGTCCCTCGCGTTTCCAGCCCGCCTGGCCCGGATAGCGCATGAACCCCAGCTTCAGGCCCCTGGCCCAGCGCGCGAGGCGGATCAGTTCGCCCTTGGGTCGCGGGAGGTCGGCAATGTCGAAATTGGGCGCGGAGAGGATCGCGGCGTCCGCACGCAGCCCTTCCTCCAGGGCTCGCAGGGCGACCACGCCGCCATCGCCGGCGCCGAGGATCACGAACGGATCGCGGCCGTTGGGACGGATCACCGCCGTGACCATGGCACGGGTCGCCGTGACGTCGGGCGCGAAGCTGGTGGCGTGGCCCAGATCGCGCCACGGCGTCGCCCGCTCGGAGCCGCCCTGGCCCTGGCGTTCCAGAATCCAGACCACGTAATCCAGGTCGTTGAGATCGCGGGCTGTCTCGAACCAGGCCTCGGCCGACTCGCCATAGGCCGGCAGGATCAGGATCTGCCCTCTCGGCGCGCCCTGGGGCGCGGAGACGCCGTAGCGCTGAACCAGGTCGTCGCCGACCTTCACATAGCCCCAAGCCCAGCCGGCGGGCGGCTGGAAGCGGACATCGAGGGAAGGGGGCGTGCGGCTTTCGGCGAAGGGCGCGCGGACGCCCTCGTCGCCGCAGGAGGCGAGCGGCGGGGCCAGCAGCAACAAGGCCAAGGCGAAAACAGGGAGGCGGCGACGCATTCCGCGCACTCATTTCGCGCCTTTGCGTCACATGCAAGAACGCATGCTTGATCCGGAGGCCAAGAAGGCCGATCTAGGCCGTCATGGTCACCCTGATCGACACGCTGAACGCCCGCGCTTCCGAGCCCCGCTCTTCCGAAGACCGCGCTGTCCGCCACCCCGAAAAGCAGAACCGACCCGACACGCCGGTCCTGCGCAAGCCCGAGTGGCTGCGCGTCCGCGCGCCAGGCTCGCCCGGCTACAACGAGACCCGTGGCATCGTCCGAGACCACAAGCTGACCACGGTCTGCGAGGAAGCGGCCTGCCCGAACATCGGCGAGTGCTGGAGCCAGAAGCACGCGACCATGATGATCATGGGCGAGATCTGCACCCGGGCCTGCGCCTTCTGCAACGTGACCACCGGCCTGCCCAACGCCCTGGACGCCGATGAGCCGCGCCGGGTGGCCGAGGCCGTCGCCAAGATGGGCCTCAAGCACGTCGTCATCACCTCGGTCGATCGTGACGACCTGGCCGACGGCGGCGCCCAGCACTTCGCCGAAGTGGTCCTGGCCATCCGCGCCGCCGCCCCGGGCACGACGATCGAGATCCTGACCCCGGACTTCCTGCGCAAGGACCGGGCCGAGAACGTGGTGATCGACGCCCGCCCGGACGTCTTCAACCACAACCTGGAAACCGTGCCGCGGCTCTATCTGAAGATCCGCCCCGGCGCCCGCTACTATCACTCCCTGCGCCTGCTGGAGCGGGTCAAGGAGCGTGATCCCTCCCAGTTCACCAAGTCGGGCCTGATGGTCGGCCTGGGCGAGACCAAGGAAGAGGTCATGCAGGTGATGGACGACATGCGCTCGGCCGGCGTCGATTTCATCACCATCGGCCAGTACCTGCAGCCCACCCGCAAGCACGCCGCGATCGACCGCTTCGTGACCCCGGACGAGTTCAAGGCCTACGAGGCCATCGCTCGGGCCAAGGGCTTCCTGATGGTCTCGGCCAGCCCCCTGACGCGCTCGTCGCACCACGCCGGCGAGGACTTCGCCAAGCTGCAGGCCGCGCGCCGGGCGCTGGACGCCAAGGCGGGCTAGGGCGCTTGCACCGCCATGTCGTCATCCGGGTGTTGCCCTATGCGCCCGAACAGCTCTTCGCGCTGGTCGGCGACGTGGAGGCCTATCCGCAGTTCGTGCCGTGGATCACGGCCATGCGCACCTGGAACGGCCGGGCCGACGCCCAGGTCTCGACCGTGGACGCCGAGGCCCAGGTCGGGTTTTCGTTCCTGCGCGAGAAGTTCGCCACCCGGGTTCGGCGCGACGCGGCGGCGCTGACGGTGGACGTCGGCCTGCTGTACGGCCCGTTCAAGCGCCTCTCGAACCAGTGGCGCTTCCTGCCGCACGAGGACGGCGCGACCGTGGAGTTCGTCATCGACTTCGCGTTCAAGTCCAGGATTCTCGACGCCATGCTGGCCGCGAACCTGGATCGAGCGGCCAACACCCTGATCGGCTGTTTCGAAGACCGCGCCCGGGCGATCTACGGGCCGAAGACCTAGGCGGCGGTGACGCCGCAAGGGCAGATCCCTGTCATCGCCCCTTGAACGTGGCCGGGCGCTTCTGCAGGAAGGCGCTGACGCCCTCGATGAAGTCGTCGGTCTTGCCTGCCGCCTTCTGCCCATGGCGCTCGGCATCCAGCTGGGCGCCCCAGTCGGCGTCGAGGCTGTCCCAGACCAGCTTGCGGATGATCGAGAGGGCGGCTGGACCGTTGGCCAGGTCCTGGGCGATGGCCGAGGCGGTCGTCATCAGTTCGGCGTCGGGCACGCAGCGATTGATCAGGCCCCAGGACAATGCTGTCGCCGCCGGGATCTTGTCGCCCAGCAACATCATCTCCATCGCCCTGGCCTTGCCCACCAGGCGCGGCAGCAGATAGGTCGAGCCGCCATCCGGCACCAGGCCAATGCGGCGGAAGGCCTGCAGGAAATAGGCGCTCTCGGCCGCCACGATGATGTCGCCTAGAAGGGCCAGCGAGCACCCGATGCCGGCCGCCGCCCCGTTGACCGCGGTTACGATCGGCAGCGGGAAGCCGCGCAGCAGGTCGACCAGCGGATTATAGGTGCTTTCCAGGGCCGCGCCCACGTCGGGCTTGCCGTCGCTGTCCGACTCGCGACCGGCCCCCCCGCCCGCCAGGTTGGCGCCCGAACAGAAGCCTCGGCCTTCGCCGGTCAGGATCACGGCGCGCGCCTGGACCTCGCCGGCCGCGATCGCGCCGAAGGCCTGGGCCAGTTCGCGGGCCATATCCACGCCGGCTGCGTTGAGCGTGGCGGGATCGGCGAGGGTGATGACAGCCACGCCGTCGGCGGCCTTGAGCCGGATCTTCTCGTAGGTCATGGCGTCCTCCCAAGACGTTGCCGTCGCGCCAGGAGTCTAGGCGCGACTAACCTTGGGGAACGCCAGGAAAATTATGGGTCGCCAGCGCCGGCCGTCGATCAGGCGGCGTTGGCCGAGTCCGGCTTGGTTTCGGCGGCGGTGACGCGGTTGCGGCCGCCACGCTTGGACGTGTAGAGCGCCGCGTCGGCCCGTTCCATGACCGAGTGACCGCTCTCGCCGGGACGACGCTCGGCGAAGCCCGACGAAATGGTGATCGCGCCCAGGTCCTCATTGGTCGAGCGGCGCTTGAGCATCCGCGAGGACACTTCGACGCGGATCTCTTCCAGGGTGCCGGCGACCAGGGCGGCCGACTCCCGCGGGAAGATCATCGCGAACTCCTCGCCGCCGTAGCGGGCGGCGAAGCGGGGCGGAGCGGCGACCCGGCCGATGACGCTGGCGACGTAGCGGATGACCTGGTCGCCCGTCTGGTGGCCCCAGGTGTCGTTGAAGCCCTTGAAGTGGTCGATGTCGAGCACCGCAAGACAGAGCGTGGCGCCGGCCTCGTCGGCTTCCGAACAGGCGCGGTCCAGCTCTTCGTCGAAGGCCTTGCGGTTGGCCAGGTTTGTGAGCCCGTCGGTCGTGGCGTCGCGGCGAACCTGCTCCAGGTGTTCGCGCAGGCGATCGACTTCGGCGGTGGATTCCGCCAGGCGGGTCTCCAGCGACTTGTTTTCCTTCTGGACGCGACGGGTCGCCTCGGCCAGGCCGCTGACGACGGTCTTGATCTTGTCGACGTCCTGCGAGGCGTCCAGCTCCTTGGCCGCGCCGTTCAGCGTCCTGCCATAGGCGGTGTTGCTCTTCTGGGCGTCCTGGATGGCCTTGGAGACCGACTCCAGTTCCTTGCTCAGCAGGTCGCCGGCGTCGCGGATCTGTTCGTTCAGCTTGGCCTTGGGCAGGTAGGTGGCGGCCAGCTCTTCGCTGAGCGACTCGGTAAGCGGCTCGCCCAGCGAGATCAGTCGGGTCAACTCGCGGGCCAGGGCGCCGTCCGGATCGGCGACGAAATGGGTCCACAGCTCGAAGTTCAACGCGGTCGGCCACACCTGATGGCGTTCCATCAGACTCAGGGCGCGGCCCGCGATCTTGTAGGCCTCAGGGCCGCGCAGCGTGGTCTCGACGTCCGACATCTTAAATCCCCCAGCAGCGCCGCATCGCCCGGATGCGCGCTTGGACGCACAGTCTAGGCCGAAGAGTTCAAACGACGCGTTAAGAACGAACGGCGTTCTCTTGCAGGTCTCCAGTCTCGAGAGCGTGATTATCAACGATAAGATGAACTTGTGGGCCGTCTGGACGGCCCTGAGCGTGGACGCGTCCGCCAATTTCAACCTCGGATCGCGTCCAGATCGTCGCTTTTGCGGATCGTTGACGCGCAGAAGGTCGCGAGCTGCGGCAAAACGACCTGGCGGCGGAACGTCGCGCGGCCAAGCGGGAGAAGTGGTCGTGGGCGCCGCTTCGACGAAGTGAACGCGCCGCCCGCAGCTTTACCCGCACTGATTCCCGTGATCGAAAGCCGGGATGGGTCAGACCACGCCGCTGCGCATCGTCGAAGAGACCAGCGTCCTGCCCGCGACGCACGCCGAGGCCTTCAAGCAGGGGACGAGCACGCCACAAAGCGCCATGCGCCTGGACCTGCCGGCGCGGGATGAGGCGGCGACCGAAGCCTTTGAATTGGGCGGGCCCGCGCTGCCGGTCTGGTCGTTCGAGCATCGCCCGCCGTCCGCCCGACCCGTTTCCCTGTGCTTGACCCGCGAGGTCCTGCATCTGCCAGGCTTCGGCGCGATCCTGTCGCCGGATGGAACGGTGCTGAAGGCGTCCGCCCGCGAAGCCCTGGAGCGATGGCCCGACCTGTCGGGCCTGCCCGGCGTCCGCGTGGAGGACGGCGTCGCCCACCTGACCATCCCGGACACCCTGCCAGTCTTCGCGCAGGCGGCCGTGTTCCTGGCCTGGGGCGGCGTTTTCAACTACGGGCACTTCGTGCTCGACTGCCTGCCTTCGCTCGTGGCGTTGGATGAGCAGGGACTGCTGGAGCGCTATCCACCGATCGCGCCGCCGCTGAAGGGGTGGCAGCGAGACCTGATCGCCATGGCGGTGGGCAAGCCGGTCCGGGAGCTGAAGGCGGGTCTGGTCCGCATCGGCGCGGCCGTCCACGCCACCAGCATGGACCACTATCTGCACGGTCCGGGAGACCTGCTGGGGCGGACCCGGGCGCGGATCCTGGCAAGGGCGCCGACGCCTCGAACGCGCGGACGGCGGCTCTATTTCTCGCGCCGAGGCCATTCGATGCGGGTGATGGTCAACGAGGCCGCGCTGGAGGCGGCGTTGCGCGCGCGCGGTTTCGAGATCGTCAGGCCCGAGCGCCTGAGCGCGGCGGATCAGATCCAGATGATGCAGGAGGCGGACGTCCTGGTCGGGCCGACGGGCGCGGCCATGACCAACGCCCTGTTCGCCCCGCCGGGCGCCAGGATCGTGGAGATCCAGCCGCAGAACTTCACGAGCCAGTGGGTCTGGGCGGCCAGCCGATGCGCGGGGGCGGAATGGCGCGGCTATGTGTGCGCCTCGCCGGTCGATCCGCGCACGGTGGCTTGGCGCCATCGTGTCCGCCGCGGCTTTCGTTTCGGCTACGCGCTCGCCTTGGACGACTTCCTGGCCTTCGTCGACGCGGCGCTCTGAACGGAAAAGGGACACGCGAGCCTCGCGTGTCCCTGGATCCTAGTCTTCGCTGTCGCTGACCGGCGCCAAGCGCGGCGGGGCGCGCATCAGGAAGGCGGGGGTGTCGTTGCCGAAACCCACCACGCGACGATCGTCGTCGTCCTCGCGACCGCGGACCGGCTGGACGCCGCGCACCGGCAGCGGGGCGTTGGCGCGCGCGGGGCGCTCGGCCTCAATGCGTTCAGGGGCGCGTTCCGGCGCGCGTTCGGGACGCGGCGGGCGTTCGGCCTCGAGGCGGGGTTGTTCGCTCCGCTCGGGACGGCGATCGCGGTCACGACCGCGTTCGCGGCGAGCCGGACGGTCGCCCTCGGCGCGTTCCGGGCGCGGGGCCCGTTCGGCGGCGGGAGCGGCTTCGACGATCGACGGCTCGGCGACGGCGTCCTGTTCGACGCGCGGCTGGCGGCCGCGGTCGCGCGAGGAGCCGCCACGGTCGCGCCGGGGCTTCTCGCCGGCGGGCGCTTCGACTTCCGGAGCCTCAGCGGCGACGACGACTGGAGCGGCTTCGCCGCGCGGCTTGCGCGAACGCGCCGGACGCTTGGTCAGCGCTTCGCCGGGCGCCGAGGGGATCGGCTCGCCGGCGATGGCGGCGTCGAGATTGGCGGCGGCGACGTCCGAGGGCTCGGTCGGGGCGCGGTTGCGATCCCGGTCACGGCCCCGTTCGCCGCCGCGGGAGCGGTCGCGATCACGACCGCCGCCGCGCTTGCTGTCGCCTTCGCGGCGCACGGTGACGGCGTTGGAATAGTCGAGGTCGAGCTTTTCTTCCTGCGGGGTCGAGCCGATCAGCTTGACCACCTTGTCGAAGCCCTTGTCGTCGGCGGGGGTCACCAGCATGTAGGTGATGCCCGAACGCCCGGCGCGGCCGGTGCGGCCGATGCGGTGGACGTAGTCGTCGGCGTGGTGCGGGACGTCGTAGTTGAACACGTGGCTGACGGCCGGGATGTCCAGGCCGCGGGCGGCGACGTCCGAGGCCACCAGGATCTTCAGGGCGCCCGAACGGAAGTCCGCCAGGGTCTTCATCCGCTGGCTCTGGTCGAGGTCGCCGTGGATCGGGGCGGCGTCGAAGCCGTGCGAACGCAGCGACTTGGCGACGATGTCGACTTCGGTCTTGCGGTTGCAGAACACGATGCCGGTCTCGATCTGGGCCTTCTCGATCAGGGCCCGCAGCGCCAGGCGCTTGGCCTTCGGATCGGAGGAGGGCACCTTGACCAGCAGCTGGGTGATGTTCTCGTTGGTGGTCGCCGGACGCGCCGCCTCGATCCGCACCGGATCTTTCAGGAACTGCTTGGTCAGGCGGGTGATTTCCGGCGGCATGGTCGCCGAGAAGAACAGGGTCTGCTTCTTGGGCGGCGTCATCTTGAAGATGCGCTCGATGTCCGGAATGAAGCCCATGTCGAGCATGCGGTCGGCTTCGTCGACCACCAGGAACTGCACGCCGGTCATCAGCAGCTTGCCGCGTTCGAAGTGATCGAGCAGGCGGCCAGGGGTGGCGATCAGCACGTCGACGCCGCGGTCGAGTTTCTTTTCCTGGTCGCCGAACGACACGCCGCCGATCAGCAGCGCCCACGAGAGCTTGGTGCCCTTGGCGTACTTCTCGAAGCTGGAGGCGACCTGGTCGGCCAGTTCGCGGGTCGGGGCGATGACCAGCGCGCGCGGCATGCGGGCCTTGGCGCGGCCGTTCATCAGCTTGTCGATCAGCGGCAGGGTGAAGGCGGCGGTTTTGCCGGTGCCCGTCTGGGCGATGCCCAGCACGTCCTGACCGGCTAGGGCCACCGGGATGGCCGCGGCCTGGATGGGGGTGGCGGTCGTATAGCCGGTGTCGGCGACCGCTTGGAGGGTCGTGGGCGAAAGCCCGAGTTCGGAAAATTCTGTCATGTCATTCTGGCTGAAATTCAGAGCCACCCGTATTTGGGCGAACGGGTGGCGCGGATTCGCCTGACCTGCTCCGAAGCTGGGGATAAATAGGCTTTGGGCCGCCAAAGTCAATCGTCGGCGGTTTGCGCGGCCAGGGCCGAGCTGAGATCGCCGCTGGCCGCGACGGTGACGCCGGCAAGGCCCAGCCAGGCCGCCATGAGCCGCAGTTCGGCGGCCAGGGCGGCGGGCGTCTCGGCGTTCGCCATGGGCTCGCTGTGGGCCGAGAGCACCCTGAGCAGGCCCGCCTTGCGGTCGGCTTTCAGGTCGACCCGGGCGGTGATCGCCTCGCCCTGCAGGAAGGGCAGCACGTAGTAGCCGTGGGTGCGCTTGTGGGCGGGGGTGTAGATTTCCAGCCGGATGCGGACGTCGAACAGTCGCTCGGCGCGTTCGCGGAACCAGATCAGGTTGTCGAACGGCGAGAGCAGGGCGTTGGCGGCGATCTTGCGCGGCGTTCGCGCGCCGGGCGCCAGATAGGCCGGCTGGGCCCAGCCCTCGACCGTCACCGGCGTCAGGTCGCCGGCCTCCACCAGTTCGGCGACGCCTTGACGCGCGTCGGCCAATCCCATGCGGAAATAGTCGCGCAGGTCGCGTTCGGTAGCCACGCCCAGGGCCCGGGCCGCGCGCCGCAGCAGGACGCGATGGGCTTTGGCGCGAGACGGGGTCGGCGCGGACCATACCGCCTTCGGCAACACTTCCTCGGGCAGGCCATAGACGCGTTCAAAGGTTCCGCGCCGGGTGGCGGTGGTCAGTTCCCCGGCCCAGAACAGGCACTCGGTCGCGCGCTTGGCCTCGCTCCAGCCCCACCAGCCGCCCTGGCCGCGCTCGCCCAGGTCCAGCTCGCCCGCCGACAGCGGGCCGCGTTCGTGAATGGCCGCCAGGACCTTGTCGATGAACGGCCGGTGCTCGGCCAGGAACCGGGCGACGCCTTTCCAGACCCCGACGCCTTGCCGCGCGTCCTCCATTCGCCAGCGGAGCAGGGGTTGAAGGTCCAGCGGCATTAGCGAGGCCTCGTGACCCCAGTATTCGAACAGCGTCGGTTTCCGGCCCCAGGCCAGGTCCTCCAGAGCGCCGCGGGGGTAGGCGCCCAGCCGCGAGAACAGCGGCAGGTAGTGCGAGCGCGAGACGACGTTGACGCTGTCGATCTGCAGGACCGCCAGCCGCTCGATCAGGGCGATTAGATGGCGCCGGTTCGGCTGGGCGGGGCGGCGATCCGCGAACCCCTGGGCGGCCAGGGCGATACGGCGGGCCTGCTTGTGCGACAGGGTCTGGACCATGGACCGAATGAGCATGGGCGGATGTGCAGTGACAAGTCGCGACGGTAGCTCGGCTGACGGAACGCCGGGACGGGCCGTGCCGACCTGGGGCGGCGCTGGCGGCTATCCTCCGCAGGACTCGCGGATGATCAGGTCGGTCGGCACGCGTTCCGAGCGGCTGGCGCCCTGACCGCTGGCGTCCAGCAGCTTGGACACCATCAGCCGCCCGGCCTTGGCGGTGTCCTGCGAGATGGTGCTCAGCGCCGGGCGCGAATAGCGGGCGAACGGCACGTCGTCATAGCCGATCACCGAGACGTCGCCGGGGATCGACATGCCTGCCTGCTGCAGGGCGCGGATGGCGCCCAGGGCGATCAGGTCGGAGGCGGCGACCACCCCGTCGAACTTCACCCCCCGCTGGATCAGGGAGTCGACGCTGGCCTCGGCCGATTCCACCTCGAAATGGGCCGGCACGATCAGTTCGGGATCGACGCCCAGGCCGAACTGCTCGACCGCATCCAGGTAGCCGCGATGGCGCTGCATGGCCTCGGGCGCCTCGGTGTCGCCGAGGAAGACGATGCGCTTGCGGCCCAGGCGGGCCAGATGCAGCGTCGCCCGCTTGGCGCCCAGCGGATTGTCCGAACCCACCGAGCAATAGGCCTGGTCGGGCAACTGCGCGCCCCAGACCACGAACCGGCCCTCGGTCTCGGCCAGGCGGTTGAAGGCGGTGTGCAGCCAGCTCTGGCCCAGGAAGATCACCCCGTCGGCCCGGCTGGTGGTCATGGCGGCCGAGAGGTCCTCGAAGCTGGTCGGGGCCACGTGGCTGATCATCAGGTCGCAGCCGCGTTCGCGCGCCGCCTCGCCGACCCCGGCCAGCAGTTCCAGGAAGAACGGGTCCGACAGCCGGCCCTCGCGACCTTGCGGGCGGGGCACCACGATGGCGATCGTGCCCTCGGCGCCGATCGGGCCGGCGGGCATGTAGCGGCGGAACGGATAGTCCATCTCGCGCGCCAGCTTCCAGATCTGCTGCTTGGTGCGGGTGTTGACCGCCGGGCTGTCGTTCAGCGCCCGCGACGCCGTGGAGATCGACACTCCGGCCAGCCTGGCCAGGTCTTCCAGCCGCGTCGCGCCCTTGGTCACTGTCCCGCCCCGTCGTCAAAAAATCTTGTATGTCGCCGTTGCTGCAAATTTTGCCGCAAATCTTTTCAGGACCTTTGTTAAGGCGCCGCGCCCGTGGTTTTCAAGCGCCGTCGGCGAGGCCCCGTGGCCGTCGCTCACTCAGCTCTGAAAATTTCTGCAACTTTTCGCCGGATCGGCGACGATCGATTGCACCCGTCGTTGCTGGGTCGACGTGACATTTCCTCAATGGATGCCGACATTATCCCGTCGACGTTCGGAAAATTCCATTGCCAGCGGGATCGACGCATGCGCAAATAGTTACCGCAAAGCGCTGAAAAAATTTGCGCAAGGTTCCGGTCCAACGGAGCCTGGAAAGGGGAGTGATGGCGACCAAGGCCCGGCTGAACGGCTTCCAGATCTGGAACATGTGCTTCGGGTTCTTCGGGATCCAGATCGGTTTCGGCCTGCAGAACGCCAACACCTCGCGGATCTTCCAGGGCCTGGGCGTCCAGGTGGACCACCTGGCCATCCTGTGGATCGCCGCCCCGGCCACCGGCCTGCTGGTGCAGCCGGTCATCGGCTATCTCAGCGACAAGACCTGGGGGCGCCTGGGCCGGCGTCGCCCATATTTCTTCTGGGGCGCGATCCTGACCAGCGCCGCCCTGCTGGTCATGCCCAACGCGCCCGTCCTGTGGATCGCCGCGGCCGCCCTGTGGGTGATGGACGCCTCGATCAACATCACCATGGAGCCCTTTCGGGCCTTCGTCGGCGACAACCTGCCCGACGAGCAGCGCGCCTCCGGCTACGCCATGCAGAGCTTCTTCATCGGCACGGGCGCGGTGCTGGCCTCGGCCCTGCCGTGGATCCTGACCAACGGGTTCTCGGTCAGCAACGTGGCGGACGGCGGCGGCGTCCCGCCCTCGGTGCACATCGCCTTCTACGCCGGCGCGGCGGGCCTTCTGCTGTCGGTGCTGTGGACGGTGTTCACCACCCGCGAATACAGCCCCGAGCAGCTGGCGGCCTTCGAGGCGACCGAGCGGGCGCGCAAGGGCGAGGCGCCGGTCGTCGCCGCCGACGCGCCGACCCGCCCCGTCCGCGCCTACCTGGCCGGCGGCCTGGCCTGGACCCTCGCCGGCCTGCTGCTGGCCGCGGCGATCCTCGCCACGCGCCTGGAGAAGGAACTCTACGTCCTGGCGGCCATGGTCGGCCTGTTCGGCGTCGCGCAGCTGGTCGCCGGCCTCCTGCGGCGCGCCGACCGGACCGCCAACGGCTTTTCGGAGGTGGTCGAGGACCTGTTCCGCATGCCGGCCACCATGAAGCAGCTGGCGGTGGTGCAGTTCTTCTCGTGGTTCGGCCTGTTCGCCATGTGGATCTACACGACCCCGGCCGTGGCGGCCTTCCACTACCATGCCGTGGACACCAGCTCGCGGGCCTATAACGACGGCGCCGACTGGGTGGGGGTGCTGTTCGCCATCTACAACGGCGTGGCCGCCCTGGCCGCCCTGGTGATCCCGCCGCTGGCCCGCGCCGTCGGCCGCAAGGCCTGCCACGCCCTGTGCCTCTGCCTCGGCGCGCTGGGCCTGGCGGCGATCCCGCTGATCCGCGAGCCGGGCCTGCTGTGGATCCCGATGATCGGCGTCGGCTTTGCCTGGTCGTCGATCCTCTCGGCCCCGTACTCGATCCTGTCGGGGGCGCTGCCGGCCGGCAAGATGGGCGTCTATATGGGCCTGTTCAATTTCTTCATCGTCATCCCGCAGCTGCTGGCCGCGACCCTGCTGGGCCTGCTGCTTCGGACCTTCTTCGGCGGTGAGGCGATCTGGGCTCTGGCCCTGGGCGCGGCCGGGATGCTGGCCGCCGCCGCCTGCGTGTTCCAGGTCCGCGACGTGGGCGAGCCCCGAGCCTCCCGCGCCGAGGTCCGGTCGCCCGAAGCGCTGTCCAAGGCCTGATCCGCGTCCTGACCGACGCCATCCTTTCATGAGGTAGTTCCATGCGTTGCCTGAAGATGCTCGCCCTGGCCTCGGCGGCCGTGACGGCCCTGGGCGCGGTCGCCCGCGCCGAGACCCCGACCACCTGGTCCTATGCCGCCAAGACCGGGGTCGGCGCTTCGTACGAGGCCTATGTCGACGGCGCCTACAAGGACGGCGGCCCGACCGGCGTGGTGTCGAAGGTGTGGTTCTCGATCGCCGACGGAACCCTGACCGAGACCATGTACGGCCTGATCCACGAGGCCCAGATCAAGCAGCTTCGGGTGGCGGTGAAGACCGCCAGCGGCCTGGCCGTCGAGGGCGCCGACACCACCGCCAGGACCGAATACCTGCACCTCGACGCGGCCGGCCGGCCGCTGTCGCCGGCCTACAAGGTGACCACCACTGACAAGCAGGGCCGGTTCGAGATCGAGAAGCGGATCTTCACCGATCCGGACCAGAACGCCCTGTTCGTGCGGGTGACGGTCCGCGCCCTGAAGGGTCCGGTGACCCCGTTCCTGGTGCTGGAGCCGCACATGGCCAACACCGGCGGCGGGGATGCCGGCGCGGCCAGCGCCTCGGCGCTGAGGGCCTATGAGGGCAAGGCGTTCATGAGCCTGAAGGGCGCCCGGTCGTTCGTGAAGGCCGTCGCCACGCCGCTGGGGAGCGACGCCCTGTCGGCCGTTAAGGCGGCGACCCTGACCGGCGGCGCCTCGGCCAAGGGCGCGATCGTCCTGACCGCCGAGCTGCCGCGGCAGGCCACGGGCGAGGCGACCTACGACTTCGCCGTCGGCTTCGGCGGCGACGCCGTGGCCGCCGACCAGGCCGCGTCCGCGACCCTGAGCACCGGCTATGACGAGGTCCTGGCCCGCTACAACGGCGAGGGCGACCGCGTCGGCTGGGAGGACTATCTGGCCTCGCTGACCGAGCTGCCGCGCCTGCGCAAGGCGTCGGAGGACGGCGGCAAGCTGGTCCAGGCCAGCGCCCTGATGCTGAAGGTGCAGGAGGACCGCACCTATGCCGGCGCTCTGATCGCCTCGCTGTCCAACCCCTGGGGCGACACGGTCGACGCCTCCAAGCCCTCGACCGGCTACAAGGCCGTCTGGCCGCGCGACTTCTACCAGTGCGCCATGGCCCTGGCGGCCCTGGGCGACCGGGAAACGCCGCTGGCCGCCTTCCATTACCTGCCGCAAGTGCAGGTCAAGGTGGACACCAAGGGCAATACCGGCGTCGGCGGCTGGTTCCTGCAGAAGACCTGGGTGGACGGCACGACCGAATGGGTCGGGGTCCAACTCGACCAGACCGCCATGCCGATCATGCTGGGCTGGAAGCTGTGGAAGCTGGGCTGGCTGCCCGAGGCCGACCTGAAGGCCTATTACGGCAAGATGATCAAGCCGGCGGCCGACTTCCTGGTCGACGGCGGCAAGGTCGGCATCGGCTGGAACCACGAGACGATCAAGCCGCCGTTCACCCAGCAGGAGCGCTGGGAAGAGCAGGGCGGCCACTCGCCCTCGACCACCGCAGCCACCATCGCCGGCCTGGTGACAGCCGCCGACATCGCCGACCTTGCCGGCGACGCGGCCGGCGCGGCCCGCTATCGCGCCACGGCCGACGCCTATTCGGCCAAGGTCGAGGCGCGGATGGTCACCACCAAGGGGCCGTTCGGCGACGGGACCTACTATGTGCGACTGAACCCGAGCGAAGACCCCAACGACCACGCCCCGATCGGCGCGGCCAACGGCCAGATCGCCCCGCCCAAGGACCAGGTGGTCGATGGCGGCTTCCTGGAACTGGTCCGCTACGGCGTGCGCCGGGCCGACGACGCGGCCATCGTCGGCAGCCTGCCGGAGCTGGACGACACCAGCCGGGCCGACCTCTACCGCGTCCGCTACGACTTCAAGTTTCCGGGCGTCAAAGGCGAGTTCCCCGGCTGGCGGCGCTACGACGTCGACGGCTACGGCGAGGACGCCCAGACCGGCGCCAACTACGGGGTCGGCGGAAAGATGTCGCCGGGCCAGCGCGGCCGGGTGTGGCCGATCTTCACGGGCGAGCGCGGCCATTACGAACTGGCCCTGGCTAGCCTGAACGGCAAGCCGAGCGCCGCGGCGATCCGGAAGATCCGCGACCGCTACGTCAGGGCCATGGAGCTGTTCGCCAACGAGGGCCTGCTGATCCCCGAACAGGTCTGGGACGGCATCGGGCCCAATCCGCACGGCTATGCGCGCGGCGAAGGCACCGACTCAGCTACACCCCTGGCCTGGTCGCACGCCGAATACGTCAAGCTGCTGCGCTCCGTCAGCGACGGCCAGGTGTGGGACCGCTATGACCCCGTGGCGGCGCGTTACGCGAAGTCGGGGCTGTAACTTCCCGATATCCAGGCGCTTTCCCGCGCAGCCAGACCTTGGAGACCGCCATGGCCGACGCCCCTACCTTCTGGAACCGGGCGTCGGCGCTGGCGGCCTTCGCGCTGGCCGCCGCCGCGACGCTCGGTGTGGAAACCGCCGGCGCGACGGAATGGTGGTACGTCGCCCAGGGCCAGGACCGGGTGATGCTGGTCGACGTGGCGTCGATTGCGCGCGAACGCGGCCTGCTGTCCTACTGGAACACCCAGGTCATCGCCGACGGCGCCGAGGACGGCGTGCGCATGACCAAGAGCTACATGGCGGCCGACTGCGCCAAGGCCCGTGGCGGGTGGGCGATGAGCGTCCGCTATGATCGCGACGACCGCCAGATCGATGTCGACAGCCTCGCCAAGCCCGTCCTGGCGGCGGTGGAGCCCAGCACCCTGGGCGAGGCCGAGCTGAACTTCGTCTGCGCCGACGCCGCCGGTCGGGAAGCGGAGGGCGCCTTCGCGGTCGCGTTCGATGTCCGGACCTTCGCCGACGCCCTGATCGCCGCCGCCGACGAGGCGCCCCGCGCCGTATACGACCGCCTGGCCGCCGACCCGGCCACGCCGATCGTCCGCTCCACCGCGCCCGGGACCGAAACCTTCGGCCGCCGCCAGACGGCCAAGGTTGGCCAGCCTCTGGTTCCGCCGCGCGACTATGCCAAGGGGATCGAGGTTCCGAAGGCGGCGGACTATCCCGCGGCCAGCGCCGGCGACGCCTATGACGTCACCTTCGAGGGCCTGGACGCAGGGGAGATGACGTTCGAGGTGCGGGGCTATGGCGTGGACGACCTGATCCATCCCGCCATGGGACAGCGGGAACGCTTCCCCGCCGACCTCAAGGCGATCCAGATCCGCGACCTGGCCATCCAGGTCGAAGCGGTCTCGACCGACGCCATCACCTATCGCGTGCGGCTCGAAAGGCCGGCGTCCTAGACGCTAGCCAGGGGCAGCTCGAACAAGGCGCCCTCGAAGGTGTCGGCGCCGCGGCCGATCTCGGCGATCGCCGCCGACATCCGGCCGCCCCGGCCCAGCGCCGCGTCGGCCAGGCTGACCAGCAGCGGGTTCGGCGTGGCGTAGGGCGCGGCGGCGCGCAGGGCCTGGGCGATCTCACGCTCGGACCGCTGCGGCGCGCGCTGGCAGGCGACGACGAAGGCCGCCGCCGTGGAACGGCTGACCCCGGCCCAGCAATGGACCAGCATCGGCCGGGCCGCATCCCAGCCGGCCGCGAAGTCCAGCAGTCGGGCGACCGGGGCCGCGTCGGGCGGGGTGAAGCCGTCGCGGGGTTGGGCGATGTCGTGGAAGGCCAGGCGCAGGCCGGCCCCGTCGGCGACCGGCCAGGCCTCGGCGGCCGAGACCGGCGACAGCAGGCTGACCAGGTGCGAGGGCCGGTGCAGGGCGCGCGCCGTCTCGACCTGGCTGAGCGGACAGACGAGCAGGGTCATCGCGCCGCCAGCAGGGCCGAGACCCCCAGCACTATGCCCAACTCGCAGGCCTGCTCGACCCCGCCCAGCACGTCGCCGGTGTGGCCGCCGATCAGCCGCCGGGCCGTCAGGGCCAGGACTGCCGCCAGCACCGCGCCCACCGTCGCGCCCGCCAGGCCGGCCCAGCCCAGCAGCGCCAGCGGCCATAGGCCCAGCGCGGCCGCGACCAGCAGTTCGAACGGCCGCACCCCGTCTGGCGTGGGCTTGTACTTGGCGTCGTTGCGGTCGCTGACATGGCGGCCCAACACCATGACCGCGACGGCGGCGACGCGGCCGGCGCCATGGGCGGCGACCAGGGCCAGGCCGGCGGTCGCCAGGGGCAGGGTCGCCAGGGCGGCGACCTTGAGCGCCAGGACCAACCCCAGCGCCAGGACGCCATAGGTCCCGATCCGGCTGTCCTTCATGATCTCCAGCCGCCGGGCCGGGGTCTGGCCGCCGCCCAGGCCGTCGGCGGTGTCGGCCAGGCCGTCCTCGTGGAAGCCGCCGGTGACCAGCACCCCCGCCGCCACGGCCAGCAGGGCCGGCAGCGGCCCGCTCCACAGCTGTCCGGCCGCCAGCAGCACGCCGGCCCCGATCGCGCCCACCAGGATCCCGACCAGCGGGAAATAGCGCGCGGCGCGGGTGATCCAGTCCGGCTGGAAGTCGGCGAATGAGGGGGCCGGCAGGCGGGTCAGGAACTGCAGTGCGCAGAAGAACAGCTTCAGCTGGCGCGGCATCAATCGGGACTCGCCTGGACGCCCGCCAGGACGTCGGCGAGCGCGGCGACATCGGTCAGCAGGTGGGCGGCGGCGACCAGCAGCGGGGCGGCCAGGGCCGCGCCCGTGCCTTCGCCCAGCCGCAGGTCCAGGTCCAGCAGCGGCCGCACGCCCAGGGCCTGCAGCATGGCCGGATGGCCGCGCTCGGCCGAACCGTGGGCGAAGACGCAATAGTCGAGGGCGGCGGGGACCAGGCGGACGGCGGCCAGGGCCGCGGCCGTGCTGATGAAACCGTCGACCAACACCACCCGCCGCACCGAGGCCGCGCCCAGCACCGCGCCGGCCATCATGGCGATCTCGCAGCCGCCGAACTGGGCCAGCACGTCGAGCGGCGCGGCGGCGTCCGAGCGCTGGGCGGCGCGGGCCACGCCGGCCTGCTTGCGGGCCAGGCCCTCGGCGTCATGGCCCGTGCCTAGGCCGACGCAGGCCTCTAGCGGGGCGGGGGCCAGGCGGTGCATGACCAGGGCGGCGGACGAGCTGTTGCCGATGCCCATCTCGCCCAGGGCGATGACGTCGGCCCCGTCGGCCGCCGCCGCGCGGGCGATGTCGGCGCCCCGGGCGATCGCCGCCAGCACCTCGTCCGGGGTCAGGGCCGGCTCGCGGGCGGCGTTGCGGGTTCCGCGCCGGATCTTGGCGGCGATCAGGTCGGGATGGTCGGGCAGGTCGGCGTCGACCCCGGCGTCGACCACGCGGACCTGGACGCCCGAGGCCCTGGCGAAGGCGCTGACGCTGGAGCGGCCCGACAGGAACAGCCCGACCATGGCGGCGGTGACGCTGGACGGGTAGGCCGAGACCCCCTCGTCGGTCAGGCCGTGGTCGCCGGCGAACACATAGAGGTCGGTGCGGGCGATGCGCGGATCCGGCCGGTTCTGGATCAGGCCGATCCGCACCGCCAGGTCCTCGATCCGACCCAGCGACCCCGGCGGCTTGGCCTTGCCGTCCAGCAGGGCCCGCAGGACCGGCTCGAGGGCGGCGTCGACGGGCGTGATGGCGGCGGCGAGGGCGGGCAGGGTCATCATGGCGAGGTCCTGGATAGACGAGGCGGGGTCATCGGGCGAGCACAGCGATCAGGCCGATCGCCAAGGGAATCGTCAGCGGGATCAGCCAGAGCAGCAGGCAGGCCCGGCGATAGAGGCGCAGGCCACGTTCAAGGTCGGCGGCGGTCGGACGCGCTCCGTCGCCGAAGGTCGGCCGGGCGGTCCTGACGCCGTCGTAGACCGCGTCCCCGCCCAACTGGACGCCCAGCGCCCCGGCCATGGCGGCCTCGGGCCAGCCGGCGTTGGGCGAGGCGTGGCGGCGGGCGTCGCGCGCCATCGTCCACCATCCGCCGCCACCGGCCAGGGCGATCAACCCTCCGGCCAGCCGCGCCGGGACCAGGTTCATCAGGTCGTCGGTCCGCGCCGCCGCCCAGCCGAACAGCCGCCAGCGCTCTTCCCTGTGGCCGATCAGGCTGTCGGCGGTGTTGACGCTCTTGTAGGCGAAGAGGCTGGGCAGGCCGCCGACCAGCAGCCAGAAGGTCGGGGCGACGACGCCGTCGTTGAAGCTTTCGGCCAGGCTCTCCAGGGCGGCGGCGGCCACGCCCTCGGCGTCGAGCCCGCCGGTGTCGCGGCCGACGATCATCGCCACGGCCGCGCGGGCGGCCGGCAGGTCGTCGGCCCGCAGCGGCGCCAGGACGGCCGCGACATGGTCGTGCAGGCTGCGTTGGGCTAGGCCGACCGTCGCGATCAGGGCGACCAAGGCCAATCCCGGCAGGCTGGCGCCCAGCAGGCTCTGCACCGCGGCGCCCAGCAGGACGGAGGCGGCGACCAGCAGCACGACCAGGACGACGCCCAGCAGCCGGCGCCGTCGGTCGGAGGTCGTCGGCCGGTTCCAGCGTCGCTCCAGCCCCTCGATCAGCGCCGCCGGCCAGGCCACCGGATGTCCCGCCAGCCGGTTCAGCGCGGCCGGATAGCCCAGCAGCGCCTCCAGGCCCAGCGCCAGGGCGACGACCCAGGGCCAGGGCGCCGTCTCAGCCATCGACGCGCCCGATCAGCTCGATCAGCGGTCCCCAGGCCCCGGAGACGATGGCGGTCCGCACGCCGTAGGCCCGCTCCAGCACGGCCGGCGTCAGGGCCTCCAGCGGCGGGCCGTCGGCGATCAGGGCGCCGTCGCGCAGCACCAGCACCCGATCGGCCAGGCGCAGGGCCACGCCCAGGTCGTGCAGGGTCATCACCACCCCCTGGCCGGGCTCGGCCGCGAAGGCGCGCATCAGGTCGACGGCGTCCAACTGGTGGCCGGGGTCCAGCCCCGCCAGCGGTTCGTCGGCCAGCAGCCAGGACGGCTCGCCCGCCAGCACCCGGGCCAGCAAGGCGCGGGCGCGCTCGCCGCCGGACAGGGTGGTGACGGCGCGCCGCGCTAGGCCGGTCATGCGGGTGCGGACCAGGGCGGCCTGGACGGCGGCGTGATCGGCGTCGCTGAGGCCGCGGGCCCCGCTGTGCGGGGTGCGGCCCAGGCCGACCAGGGTCTCGACGTCCACGGCCCAAGCCACCTCCGGCGTTTGGGGCAGGAAGCCGATGCGGCGGGCGCGCTGGCGATGGGGCAGGGCCAGGATCGGGCCGTCGTCCAGGCGGACCTGGCCGGCGTCGGGGCGGCGCAGCCCGGCCAGGCAGGCCAGCAGGGTCGACTTGCCCGCGCCGTTGGGGCCGACGATGGCGGTGACCTGGCCGGCGCGGAACCGCGCCCCGACCCTGGCCAGCACCGCGCGGCCGCCCAGGGCGACGGTCAGGTCCTCGGCGACCAGGTCGTTCATGCGGGCGTCCTTCATGCGAGCCTCCGGCGCATCGAGATCAGCAGGGCCAGGAAGAACGGTCCGCCGATCGCGGCCATGGCCACGCCCAGCCGGACCTCGGCGGCCGAGGGCGTCAGCCGCACAAGGATGTCGGCGGCCAGCACCAGGGCCGCGCCGGCCACGGCGCTGGGGGCCAGCAGGGCGCCCGGCCGGTGGCCGACCAGAGGCCGCATCAGGTGCGGGGTGATCAGGCCGACGAAGCCGATCATGCCGGTCACCGCCACGCTGGCGCCCGAGGCCAGACCGACGCCGAGGGCCAGCAGCGTCCGGGTCAGGTTCAGGTCGATCCCCAGAGCCTTGGCCCCTGTTTCGCCCAGGGTCAGGGCGTCCAGCGCCCGGCCCAGCATCAGCATCAGGCCCGAGCCGACGGCGATGAAGGGCAGGGCTCGCCAGACGTCGTCGGCGCTGCGGTCGGCCAGCGAGCCCAGCAGCCAGTTGATGATCTCCTGCGCGGCCCAGGGGCTGGGGGCCAGGCTCAGGGCCAGGGCGACGCCGGCGCTGGCCACGGTGTTGAGGATCACCCCGGCCAGGATGAAGGTGATGGTCCCGCCGGTCCCGCCGGCCAGGATCAGCATGACGGCCACGCCGAGGCTGGCCCCGACCATCGCCGCCGCGAACAGCAGCCAGGGCGTGGTGAGGCTCAGGCTCAGATACATGGTCATCACGGCACCCAAGGCGGCCATGGACGACACGCCCAGCACGCCAGGATCGGCCAAGGGGTTGCGGGTGTAGCCCTGCATGACCGCCCCCGACAGGCCCAGGGCGGCGCCCACCGCCATGGCCAGGATCGTCCGCGGCAGCCGCAGCTCGAAGATGATCGCCCAGCGCGGGTCGGCGGCCAGGGTCCAGGCGCTCCAAGGCACCCAGACCCGGCCGGCCATCAAGGACAGGCCGCTCAGGAGCAGCACCAGCAGACAGAGGCCGCCCAGCAGCAGGAGGCGCCGGGTCATGCGGCGGCGCCCAGCACTTGCCGGCGGGCGGTGGCCAGGGCGGCGGCGGTGTCCGCCAGGCCGGGACCGCCGCAATAGAGCAGGCGTTCGGGGAACACCGCCCGGGTCATGCGCGACGAGATACTGGCCAGGGCCGGGTGGTTGAGGATCTTCTCGGCGAAGGTCGGGGCGTTGGGCGCGGCCTGGCCGGCCAGCAGCACTTCCGGCGGATCGTCCAGCAGACGCTCCAGCGAGACATTGCCCCACTTCCTCAGGCCGTAGCGCTGGGCGACGTTCACGAAACCGGCGCGGCGCATCATCTCGTCGACCAGGGTGCCGTGGCCGGCGGCGAAGCCGTTGGGCTGGAAGACCAGGGCGGTGACCGGGCGGGCGCCGGGACGCGGCGCGCTCCTGGCCATCGCCGCCTCCACCCGGGCGATCAGCGCCTCGCCGCGGTCGGGATGGCCGACGGCCGCCGCGATCCGTCGGATCTGGACCTGGTTCTCGACCCAGCTGTTGGGCACCTTGAACAGCTCTGTGCGGATGCCCAGCCGCGTCAGCGCCGCGCGGGTGGCGGGCGAGGAGTGGGCGGCGGTCAGCACCAAGTCGGGGCGCAGGGCGATCACTTCCTCGGCGCTTTCGTAGGTGATCGGATAGCCCAGGGCGATCCTGGCGATGCTCGACTGCTGCGGGTCGCGGGCATAGTGGCTGAGCGCCGCGACCTGGCCGCGGTCGGCGACGTTGACCAGCACGGCGTCCAGGCAGGGGTTCAGCGAGACCACGCGGGGCAGGGCGCCGGCGCTGGCGACGCCGCCCAGGAAGCCTGTCGCCAGCCCCGCGCCGACCGCCGCGCGGCGGGTGAAGCCGGTCAAAACTCGACCCCGCGCTGGGCCTTGAAGCCCTGCTCGAACGGATGCTTGACCAGGGTCATCTCGGTGACCAGGTCGGCGATCTCCAGCAGCTGCGGCTTGGCGTTGCGGCCGGTCAGGCAGACATGCTTGTCGCCGGGGCGAGCCTTCAGCACCGCCACCACCTCGTCGATGTCGAGATAGTCGTAGCGCAGGGCGATGTTGATCTCGTCCAGCAGCACGAAGTCAAGCTTGGGGTCGGCGATCATCTCCTGGGAGACCAGCCATGCGGCGCGGGCCGCGGTGATGTCGCGCGCCCGGTCCTGGGTGTCCCAGGTGAAGCCCTCGCCCATGACTTCGTAGCGCACCTGGTCGGGGAACTTGCTGAAGAACAGGCGTTCGCCGGTCTTCCACTTGCCCTTGATGTATTGGACGACCCCGACCTTCAGGCCCCAGCCCAGGTTCCTGGCCACCATGCCGAAGCCGGCGGAGGACTTGCCCTTGCCGTCGCCGGTGTGGACCAGCAGCAGGCCCTTCTCGAGGGTCTTGGTCTGCATCATCGCGTCGCGCTCGGCCTTGAGGGCCTTCATGGCTTGGGCGTGCTTGGTGTTCAGGTCTTGGATGTTGAGGTCGTCGCTCATCGGAGGTTCTCCAGGGCGTCGGCGAGGCGGAGCCAGTCCGCCTGCGGGCCAGGCAGGCCGAAGCGGATCAGGGTCTCGTCCCAGAGAAAGGGGCGGGTGAGGATCCCGGCGCGGGCCAGCATCTCGAAACGGCGGGACGCGTCGGCGGCCTGGGCCAGGCGAAACAGCGGCGTACCGCCGACGATCGTGAAGCCGGCGCCGTCCAGCAGGCTGTCCAGCCGCGCGGCGTCCTCGATCAGGCGCAGGCGGGTCTGGACCGCCCAGGCGGTGTCGGCATAGGCCGTCAGGCCGGCGGCGATCGCCGGACCCGAGACGGGCCAGTCGCCCAGCGCCCGGCGGACGCGGGTCGCCAGGGCCGGCTCGGCGACCAGGAAGCCCAGCCGCGCGCCCGCCAGGCCGTAGAACTTGCCGAACGAGCGCAGGACCATCAGCCCTTCGTGGCCGGTCGCGCCGGCCAGGACGGCGACCGAGCGCGGCGGATCGAGGTCGGCGAACGCCTCGTCCACCAGCAACGGTCCGTCGGCCAGGTTGAGGACCTGGTCGGCCGACAGGACGCGGCCGGTGGGGTTGTCCGGATTGACCAGCACCCGCAGGTCGGCCGCCGTCTCGTCCAGGTCGACGATCCGGGCGCCCGCCGCCCGCCAGGCGTCGGCGTGGCCGCCATAGGTCCGGGCCGGGATCGCCACGCACCGCGCGGTCAGCAGGCGGGGCAGAAGGCGGATCAACGCCTCGCTGCCCGCCGCCGCGACGACCCGGGCCGGATCCTCGACGCCGAACGCCGCGGCCGCGATCCGCTCCAGTCTCCGCAAGGACTCCGGATCAGGAAGGCGCGACCAGGTTTCGGGGTCAAGGGCCGGGATCGGGTAGGGGCGCGGATTGATCCCCGTCGACAGGTCCAGCCATGGCGTCGGCGCATTCGGCCAGGCCGCACACGCCGCCCCAAGGCGTCCGCCGTGGCCGAGGAAGGCCGCCGGCGTGGTCACGGCTAGAACCGCGCCCGAACGCCAGCGAAGGCGCCGCGGCCCAGGGTCCCGTAGCCGTAGAGGGTCTCGTAGTGCTGGTCGAACAGGTTCTCGACCCGGCCGTACAGCTCGAACGTCTCGTTGATCGGATAGGCGATCCGTACGTCGGTCAGGACATAGCTCTTCAGCCGCCGGGTGTTGGACGGGTTGTCGAAGCTGTGGCCAACATACTGCATCGTCACCCCGCCGGTCAGGCCGTTGGCGAAGCTGAGTTCGGCGTCCGCCGAGGCGGTCTCGCCGGCCCGGCGCGCCAGGTCCTTGCCGTAGTTCGGGCCGGCCGACCTATTGACCGCGTCCATGTTGGTGTAGTTGGCCGACAGGGTCAGCCGGGTATTAACCTCGAAGCTGCCTTCCACCTCGACGCCGTCGGCCTGGGTCTTGGCCGTGTTGGCGTAACCGCCGTAGTTGGGCGGGGTGTTATTGGACAGGAAGTCGATCTGGTTCTTGGTGTCGCGGTTGAAATAGGTGATCGCGCCGCGCAGGCGGCCGTCCAGCAGGCTGTGCTCGACGCTGAGGTCCCAGCTCTTGGCGGCCTCCGGCTTCAGGTCGATGTTCCCGTAGTCGCTGTACAGCTGGTACAGCGACGGGGCCTTGAAGCCCTCGCCATAGTTGGCGCGGAAGACGGTGGTTCCGCCGTTCGGGCTCCAGGTCGCGCCGGCCTGGTAGGTGGTGGCCCCGCCGAAGGTGTCGTGGTCGTCGTGGCGAACGCCGCCGGTCAGGGTCAGGCCCTCGACCGGCTTGGCCTGCAGTTGGCCATAGACGCTGTCCATGCCGGTGGCGTGGCGATCGACGTCTGGGCTGAACGACGGCGAGGCGGTGCGGAACCAGGTGCGCTCGGTCTCGGCGCCAAACACCGCGCGCCAGACGGGATTGATCGTCCAGGTGCCCTGGTATTCTAGGCTGTTGTCCGTGCCGCGCGAGTCGAAGGTCTTGGGCGCGCTCAGGGTGGGGTCGTAGTTGTCGCGGTCGGTCTGGGTGTAGGCGTAGCCGATGCGGCTGCTGAGGGCGCCATCGAAGTTGGACAGGCGCGTCCCGACATAGCCGACCAGCTCCCTGGTCTTGCCATAGTCGGCGGTGTCGCCCAGCGCATAGGGCGGGGCCGGGAGCGAGCTGTCGTATTCGTTGCGGCCCCGGGCATAGGACAGGCGGGCGTCGAGAGCGGCCCAGTCGGTGACGTTCAGGTCCAGGCGGCCGCTGACGGCGGCGTTGCGGTAGCCGTCCTTCTCCTGGCCGCCCATGGCCTTGTCGAAGTTGGAGACGCCGGCGGTGGTGTAGGACCCGGCCGCCAGACGCCACCCGCCCCAGGCGCCGCCGGCCCCGACCCCGACCCGGGCGTAGGCCGTGGCGCGCGACCCGCCCTCGACCGTGGCGTCACCCGACAGCGGCCCGTCGGGGGTCTTGGTGATCATGCTGACCACGCCGCCGATGGCCTGGCTGCCCCACAGGGTCGATTGCGGGCCCCGCAGCACCTCGATGCGGTCGACGTCGCCGGCCAGCAGGGTGGCGAAGTTGTAGCCGCCGCCGGTCGCCGACGGATCGTTGAGCTTGACGCCGTCGATCAGCACGGCGGTCTGGTCGCTCTCGGCGCCGCGGATGCGCACCTGGGTCGAACCGCCGACGCCGCCGTTGCGGGTGACGCTGACGCCGGGGGTGCGCGACAGCAGGTCGGAGACCACCACCGCCTGGCGCTGGCGCAGGGTCTGCGCGGTGATCACGGTCATGCTGACCGGGACCTCCGACAGCTTGTCGGCGGCGCGGCCGGCGGTGACGACCACCTGGTCGACAGCGTTGGTTTCGTCGAGGGGCTCGGCGGCCAGGACCTGGCTGGGCAGGACCAAGGCAGGCAGGGCGGCCACCAGGGCCAGGATGGAAATCGGGCGCATGTTCAAGTCCTCCGTGCGCGGCAACGAAGGCAGGCCCGGGGATCCGGACCGGCCTGACGATGTCGCCTCGGGGGAAAGAACCCCATCGTACGGCGCACCCCGGCCGGACGAAGGACGACCGCGACGGGCAGGTCTCCTGGCTCGCGGGTCAAGGCCGGTGCGCGTCGCCTTCCCAATCGTTCTCTTGAAGAGGACGGTCAGTGGCGTAGTGACGCGCGGGCTCGCCGCTTACAGTTGCGGGGGCAGCCCGGGTTTCGCACCCGAGTTCCCTTTTCATCCTCTTTCGAGGAACCTGTCGCGAGAGCTGCACTATATGTTGCGTCGCACACGGTCAATCTGGCTGGAGATCTGGAGCACATCTTGCCGTTTACCCTCGTCTTGGGCGGAGCCCGATCCGGCAAGAGCGCCTTCGCCCAGGCGGCGGCGGAGGCTCTAGCCTCTGAAACCGAAGGCCGGCTGGTCATGATCGCCACGGCCCAGGCCTTCGATTCGGAGATGGCCGAGCGCATCGCGCGCCACCGGAAGGACCGGGGTCCGGCCTGGACGACGTTGGAGGCGTCGCTCGATATCGCAGGTGCGTTGGCGCCGCTGGGCGCGAAGGACATCGTCGTGGTCGACTGCCTGACGCTGTGGCTGTCGAACCTGATGCTGGCCGAACGCGACGTGGCGACGGCGGCCGCCGGGCTGGTCGAGGCGGCCGGACGGTTTCCGGGAACGCTGTGGTTGGTCTCCAACGAGGTCGGGTTCGGCATCGTGCCGGACAACACCCTGGCTCGGCGATTTCGCGACGAGGCGGGCCGCCTGCACCAGGCCCTGGCCCAGGCCGCCGACGCGGTGACCCTGGTCGTCGCCGGGCTGACTCTGCGCCTGAAATAGGTGTTGAGACGGGGATAGACGGCGCTCCATCCCCGTCGCGGACGCAAAGAACATCAACGATCTCAACGCCCTGAAAAATAATCAGCGTCACAAGTCCTCGGAGCTCAAACCCGTCTCATACTGATCTCGTCTCCATCGCGGGGGAGGGCTCTTGGTACCGGCTCAAGCAGGCGATGGGGATGGAACCGAGCGGGGCCGCCTGGGCCTGGCGATCGGACCGCGGCGGGCGGCGGGGCTCAGAAGGCTCCAAGGCTTGTCGGGGGGCGATGGCGGGACAGGCGGGTTGACGGGGCTGGGAGTTCAAACCGGCCTGTTCCAGGATCAGTCGGAGTCGCCGACGGCCCCTTCCGGGCGACTTTGATCCTGCCCGCCTGAGGGGAAACGTCGATCGGGATGAAACAAGCCCTCAATCGCCGTCCCTTGAGACAAACGGTTTCGCGGAGCGGTCAGGTCTAGCCGAAACGCACACTCGCGCCTCCCCACCCCTCCTTTCGGGAGATCCCGAAAGGCGACGAAGCCGTGCGTCCTAGATCCTCCCCCTGTGGGGAGGTGTCGGCGAAGCCGACGGTGGGGGGAGTGATGGGGTTATGGCCGCGACCCAGATCGAGCATCCTACGACTCCCCCCACCGATCGCTGCGCGATCGCCTCCCACACAGGGGGAGGGACGGAAGCGCTTGAAGTTGAAACCAAAAGACCGCTGTTATGGCGGGTACTAAAGTCTGCACGAAACAGACGCCGTTCGCACGGACGGGCGGCGCGCCGGGAGGACGCCATGAACGCCTTTGCCCCCATCGCCGCTTCCGAGACGCTCGACTATGCCGGCCTGACCGTCACGCCCGAGGGGCCCGTGCTTGGGGCCGAGATCTCGGGCGTCGATCTGCGCCACCCCCTGGCGCCGGAGATCGTCGCCGCGATCCGGACGGCGCTGCTGCGCCACAAGGTGGTGTTCTTCCGCGACCAGGACATCAGCCATCAGGACCATGTCCGTTTCGGCCGGTATTTCGGGGACTTGGAAGGTCATCCTGTCACCGCTCACGTGCCCGGCTTTCCCGAAATCCTGCACATCGAGGCCGCCGACGGCATGAAGCTGCGCGAGGAGATCGTGCCGATCGTCCGCGCCGCCAACAAGTGGCACACCGACGTCACCTTCCGCCCCGCGCCGTCGATGGGCGGGGTGCTGCGCATGCGCCAGATGCCGGCCCAGGGCGGCGACACCCTGTTCGCCGACACCGCCGCGATCTATCGCGACCTTCCCGACCAGCTGAAGGACCAACTGGCGACTCTGAAGGCCGAGCACGATATCCTGCAAAGCTACGGCTACCGCGTCGACGAGGCCAGGCGCCAGGAACTGCGCGCGGCCCATCCGGTCCAGGTCCATCCGGTGGTCCGCACCCACCCCGAGACCGGCGAGAAGCACCTGTTCGTCAACAAGGTCTTCACGACACGGATCCTGGGCCTGCCCGAGGACGAGGCCGCCAGGCTGCTGGCCGAGCTGCTGGACCGCGTGAAGACCCCCGAATACCAGGTCCGCTTCCGTTGGACGCCCAACGCCGTCGTCTTCTGGGACAATCGCGCCACCCAGCACTACGCCATCCTCGACTACTGGCCGCAGGAGCGCGTCGTCGAGCGGGTGACGATCCAGGGGGACGTTCCCTTCTGAAACGACCACAGCTTGGATTTGGTGTCGCCATCCAAATCAAGGACTTATCGAGGAAACCTGATAGGCTCTCAGGGGCGCGAGGCGCGCGTGTCGACCCGGCGCTCCATCAGCAGCAGGCTGAGCATGACCAGGAAGGCGAACACCAGCAGGGCGCCGGCCAGCTTGTGGGCCTTGTCCCACTCCAGGGCCTCGACCAGCCGGTAGATCTCGATCGACAGCACCTCGGTCTGGCCCGGAACGCCGCCGCCCAGCATCATCACCACCCCGAACTCACCGACCGTATGGGCGAAGACCAACAGGGCGGCGACGGCGTAGCCGGGCAGGGCCAGCGGCAGGGCCACCCTGATGAACGCGGCCCAGGGCGAGGCGCCCAGGGTGGCGGCGGCCTCCAGCGGCTCGTCGCCCACGGCGATGAAGGCGTTGCGCAGCGGCTGGACGGCGAACGGCAGCGAATAGACCAGAGACCCGATCACCAGGCCCTGGAAGGTGAAGGCCAGGGTCCTCACCCCGAACGGATGCAGCAGGGCGATCAGCGGGCTCTGCGGGCCCAGGGCGATCAACAGGTAGAAGCCCAGGGCGGTCGGGGGCAGCACGATTGGCAGGGCGACCAGCGCCCCGACCGGGGCCTTCCAGCGCGACCGTCCCCGCGCCAGCCACCAGGCCAGGGGCGTGGACAACACCAGCAGCAGGAGGGTGGTGACGCTCGCCAACCGAGCCGTAAGCCATGCGACCTCCAGCACGGTCACCGGGCCTTGAGCTTGATCGGCGGCGGGCGGTTGGGCATGGCTTTGGTTCCAGCCCTTCAGTCCGCGAGGGCGCTCGGTTATGTAGCCAGATTACATAACGAGCTTTCCGATCCAGGTCACCTTCGCCACGAGGTTTTCGATGTCCATCGACGGTGATCTGAGCGCGTCCCTGGTCCTGCGTCGCGGCGGCCTGGCGCGGGTGGGCCTGGAGCGCATCGCCCTGATCGAGGCGATCGGCGGCCTGGGCTCGATCAGCGCGGCGGCCAAGCAGCTGGGCCTCAGCTACAAGGGCGCCTGGGACGGGGTCCAGGCGCTGAACAACCTGTTCGACGCGCCGCTGGTGGTCGCCAACGCCGGCGGCAAGGCGGGTGGGGCGGCGATCGTCACACCGCGCGGCCTGGCGGTCATCCGGGCCTTTCGCGAGGTCGAGCGCGAGATCGGCGCGGCCCTGTCGCGGCTGGAGGCGGGCCTGGCGGCGCCGGAGCCGGACATCGGCCAGGGCCTGGGCGACCTGTTCTGGAGTCTGGGCCTGCGCACCAGCGCGCGCAACGCCTTGCGCGGAACGGTGGCGGCGATCGCGGATGGCGAGGTCACCGCCCGGGTCTCGATCGACCTGGGCGAGGGCTTGGCGATCGCCTCGATCATCACCCGTCGCAGCCGCGAGGAACTGGGACTGGCGGTCGGCAAGCCCGCCGTCGCCCTGATCAAGTCCAGCTTCGTCGTCCTGGGCGACGATGATCCGTCCGAAGGCGAGACCAACCGCCTGGCCGGGACGGTGGTCGACCGCGAGGATGGAGGCGAGGTCAGCGAGGTCACGCTCGCCCTCTCGGCCGGCAAGACCCTGGTCGCGACCGTGGCGGCGTCCGAGGCGACGCTGGTTGTCGGCGCCCGCGCCACGGCCACGATCGCGCCGTCCAACGTCATCCTCGCCGTTGAATAGGCGGTCGTCAGTGAACCGTGGCCCGCTCGGGCGCCGGGGCGTCGTCCGGCTCCTGGCGCAGGCGGGCGGGCAGGGGATAGCCGTCGACCCGCAGGGCGGCGTTCAGAGCGCGCGCCAGCACCATGGTCGGCTGGGCGTCGACCAGCAACGGCTCGAGCAGGGCCTCGCCCGCCGCCGTCGCCGTTCCCGCCAGTCCGCAGGAGACCATCAGCCGTTGCTCGTCGGTGGAGATGCCGCCACAGGCCGGGCATTCCACCTGGATCGGCCGCCGCAGGCTGGCCTCCACCGACTGCATCCAGGCGACGAACAGGCCGCCAGTCCGGTTGGACGCCCGAAAGGCCAGGGCCTGGGCGACCAGGCGCGTGGGGTGCTCGCCCGCCGACCTCAGCGCCGCCCACTGGCGCATGGCGCTGAGGAGCAGCCTTTCACCGACGGTCGGCCCGGCGGTCCAACGCGGCGCCATGGGATCGGGTGTCATCGCAGCCTCTCGGACGAGCGTCGCCTTCATTGTTGCGACTGGTTCGCATTTAGCGCCCCACCTAATTGCGAGTCAATCGCAACTTCCCGCCTCCAGCGCGCTGGACCGGTGCGCGCCAGCAGCCTAGGTTGAGGTTTGGCCGCAACCCGTCCGTCCGCCTTGAGTCTCTGGAGCCCGCGCTGTCCGCAAACCCTCGATCGATCACGCCGATGATCCGGCTGTACGGCGAGAAGCGGGCCAATCTGGTGCGCGTCTTCGCCGCCAAGCTTCGCTCGGCCAGCGAGGCCGAGGACCTGATCCAGGACCTGTACCTGAAGGTCCAGGCCCTGGGCGACGTGGAGGTCGAGGGCGACGGCTCGGCCCTGCTGTTCCGCATGGCCAACAACCTGATGCTCGACCGCTTGCGAAGCCAATCGCGGGCTGGGGCGCGCGACGAGGGATGGCGCAGCCTGCAGGGCACTGTGCTGGGCGACCAACAGGTGGCCGATGTCCCGTCGGCCGAGGAGGTCGTGGCCGGCCGGCAGCGGCTGAGCGCGATGATGACGGCGGTCGACGCCTTGCCGCCCCAGGTCGCGCGTGCGTTCAAGCTTCATAAGCTGGAAGGCCTGAGCCACGCCGACACCGCGGTCGCCATGGGCGTCAGCCGCAGCTCGGTCGAGAAGCATGTGAGCGCTGCCCTGAAGGCGCTGATGGCGAAGCTGGCATGAGGGTGTTTCCTGGTTTTGACACAGCTTGTGGAGGTTTCGCCGCCTTGGTGACGTCTTATCCTTGCAAGGACGCGGCTTGGCGTCAGGACGGAGCGAAATGACGCGCGCCCAAACGGACATCGATGCGGAGATGGCCGAAGCTGTCGACTGGCTCGTCCGCCTGCAGGGCGAGGCGGTCACCGAGCGCGACTGGCTGAATTTCGACGCCTGGCTGACGGCCTCGCCGGCCCATGCCCAGGCCTATGACGCCGTGCTGACCTTCGACGACCGGCTCACGCTCGACAGCCGCCTGGCCCAGGCCGAACTCGCCGCCGAACCCCTGACGGCCTCCCTTGGCAAGGTCGTCCCGCTGAGGCCGGCGCGGCGGGTTTGGATCTGGTCGGCCGGCGCGGCGATCGCCGCCGCCTTCGTGGCCGGCGCGATCCTGCTGCCGGGCAGCGGCCTGCTGGGCGCCCACGAGACGACCTATGTCACGGGCGTCGGCGAGCGTCGGACGGTCGCCTTGGAGGACGGTTCCCGGATCGAGATGAACGCCGCCTCGCGGATGACCGTGCGGTTCGAGCGCCGCGCGCGCCGCGTTCACCTGGACGACGCCCAGGCCTTCTTCGACGTGGCCGAGGACGCCTCGCGGCCGTTCCTGGTTTCGGCGGGCGACACCCAAGTGCGCGTGGTCGGCACCCAGTTCGACGTCAGGCAACGCGACGGCCAGGTGGCGGTCAACGTCCAGCGGGGCCTGGTCGAGGTGCGTCCCAACCTGCCCCGCGACGCCGCGCCGTTCCGGCTGCGACCGGGGCAAGGACTTTCGCACCGCAAGGGCCAGAGGGCGGACGCCCGGGTCCAGGCCGTGGCCGTCGAGGAGATCGCCGGATGGCGCAAGGGCCGGCTGATCTATCGCGACCAGCCGCTTTCGCAGATCGCCGGCGACATGAACCGGCTGTTCCCGCGTCCGGTGAAGCTGGCCGACGCCGAGGCCGCCAACCTGCGACTTTCCGGCGTGTTGATCGTCGATGACCAGGATGCGATGGTCGACCGACTGTCGCACCTGCTTCCGGTACGAACGACGACGACCGACGACGCCATCGTGATCCGGGCGCGCTAGGGTCTTGCTGACGGAACCGGAATCGTTCGAAGCGCGAAGCTTGAGCTCTAGGGGGATAGAGCTGGAGCCCGATGATTTCGGACACGGAATCCCAGCTTCGCGGTCGGCCTGACGATCCGGGATGTCCCGGCGCGATCGCCGTCGTCCGCCTGCGCCGTTCCGGTCCCGTCCTGGTCCTGACCCTGGCGTCCAGCCTGGCCCTGGTGACTGAAGCCGCCGCGACCTCGGCGCGGTTCAATTTCAACATCCCGGCGAAGTCCCGGTCGGAAGCCCTGATTGACCTGGGCGTCCGGGCGCGGGTGACCCTGGGCGGCGCCTCGTCCTGCCCGGGACGCAGCGAGGCGGTGGTCGGAGTCCTGACCCTGCGCCAGGCGCTCCAGGCGGTGACGGCGGGGGCGGCGTGCCGGTTCGAGATCCTCGACAACGCCACGGTCAGCATCCGTCCCGCACGGGCGACACGAGCTCCGGAGCCGGCGGAGAGGCCGCACGCCGTCGCCCCGTCGCCGGTGGTCGCGACCCCGGCCATCGACAGCGTCATCGTCACCGCCACCAAGCGTCCGACCCGCCTGGGCGCGGCGGCCGGCGGACTCAGCGTGATCAGCGCCACGCGGCTGCGCGACGCCGGCGCGATCGACACGACCAGCATCTCCCAGCAGACCGCCGGCTTCATCACCACCAACCTGGGGGCGGCGCGCAACAAGATCATGCTGCGCGGCCTGTCGGACGGCACGTTCACCGGCCGCACTCAGCAGACGGTCGGCACCTACCTCGACAACATTCCGCTGACCTACAACGCCCCCGATCCGGACCTGCGGCTGATCGATGTCGACCGGGTGGAGATCTTGCGCGGGCCCCAAGGCGCGCTCTATGGCGGCGGCTCGCTGAGCGGGGTCTACCGCATCGTTTCCGCCAAGCCGGTGCTGGACGAACGGTCGGGATCGTTGCTGGCCGGTGCGGCCGTCACCGAGTCCGGCTCGCCCAGCAGTCGCTTCGAGGGCGTGGTCAACCTGCCGATCGCCGCCGGCCGCGCCGCCCTTCGCCTGGCGGGCTACAGTGACGTGGATGGCGGCTATGTCGACGACGTCAACCTGCGCCTCTCCAATGTCGACCGCACCACGCGGACCGGCGGTCGCGCCGCCCTGGCGGTGGCGCTGGATCCGGAATGGTCGATCCAGCTGTCCGGCGCGCGCCAGGACCTGCACGCCACCGACAGCCAGTATACGACCCCCAGTCTGGGCGGCCAGAAGCGCGCCAACCAGGTGCGCGAGACCCATGACAACGTCCTGGAGCAGGGCGCGGTGACGGTCACGGGGGCGGGCGACTGGGGCCGGTTCGTGTCGTCGACCGGCTATGTCCGCCATCGGTTCGCCAGCCGGTTCGACGCCACCGCGGCGCTGAACGGCGCGGGAGGAGACTCCCTCGACGTCGGCCTGTTCGACGAGGCCAGCAAGGTGCGACTGCTGGTCGAGGACGTGGTGCTGTCGTCTCCCGACACCGACCGCTTCCGGTGGCTGTTCGGGCTCTACGGCCTGGCCAGCCTGGAGGACTCCGACGGCGAACTGCGGGCGCGGACCTATTTCGATCCTTCGCGCCTGATCTATCTGGAAGCCCGCCGCGACCGGCGACGAGAGCTGGCCCTCTATGGCGAGACCGCCTACGACCTGGGCGGCGGTTGGACGGCCAGCCTCGGCGGCCGCGCCTTCAGCAGCGAGGTGCACACCACCTCGTCGGTCGAGGCGCCGGCGCCGGGCCAGTCGCGCGCCCTTGACCGCAAGGCGCGGTTCACCGGCGTCTCGCCGAAACTCTCGCTCCAAAGGACCTGGAACGGAGGCCTGGTCTATCTGCTGACCTCGGAAGGCTATCGCTCCGGCGGGTTCAATTCGGGCGGGCTGGTCGCGCCGTCGGCGCTGCGCGGCGCGTTCAAGCCCGATCACCTGCGCAACTATGAGATCGGCGGCAGCTTCCGGCCCGGCGACGGCCGCATGATCCTGCGCGCCGCCCTGTTCCACGACGTGTGGACCGACATCCAGACCGACCAGTATCTGAGCTCGGGCCTGTCCTACACCGCCAATGTCGGCGATGGCCGCAACACCGGCCTGGAGGTCGAGGCGACCGTCCTGGCGGCTCCCGGCCTGACCCTGGACGCCAACGCCCTGTTCAGTCGCCCGCGCCTGAGCAAGGTGAACCCCAACTTCGCCTCGGCGGCCCAGAGCGGGCTGCCCGGCGTGCCGGACGTCTCGGCCGGGCTCATGGCGCGGTACGAGCGGAACCTGGCCCGCGCGCGACGCCTGGTGCTGACCAGCGAGCTGGAATATGTCGGCCGCTCGCGCCTGACCTTCGACCGCCGCCTCTCGCCGTCGATGGGCGGCTATGTCACCGGCCGGCTGTCGGCCGAGTTGGCGACGCGGGACTGGACCTGGACCCTGGCGGTGACCAATCCCGCCAACGCCTCGAGCGACACCTTCGCCTACGGTAACCCGTTCAGCTTCGGCCAGGTGCGCCAGGTCACGCCGCTACGCCCCCGTACCTGGAGTTTCGCGGTTTCTCGCACGTTTTAGGGAACGCGAAGCCTTCTCGCGCCCGCAAACGCAAAAAAAGCTCTGAGGTTCCGTGGGTGGGGCGACGTTTATTTCCTGACGGGGTGTGTTTGGAAGGCCGCCCTAGGTCGGGGAAATCACATGTCTGTCCTGTCGGGACTTGTCTGCGTCCACAATGAAGAGGCGCGTCTGGCCGAGTGTCTGGCGCGGCTCGCGTTCTGCGACGAGATCGTCGTCGTCGCCGATCGCTGCACCGATCGCAGCGAGGCCATCGCCCGCAAGATGGGCGCGCGGGTCGTCTCCGGAATCTTCCCCGTCGAGGGCTTGCGCAAGGAGGCCGGCGTCGTCGCCTGCCGCGGTGATTGGATCGTCGAGCTGGACGCCGACGAGGCGGTGACCCCGGCCCTGGCCCGGGAGATCCGCGAGACGATCGCCCGCGCCGACGCCGGAGACTGGTACCAGGTGCCGGTAGACAACTTCGTGGGCGCGCAACTGGTGCGCCACGGCTGGGGCGGCTCGTTCGGCGCCTCTTCGGTGGCCCGGCTGTTCCGCAAGGGCGTCAAGCACTGGAAGAACGAACGGGTCCATCCCGGCACTACCTTCGCCGGCGCCTATGGCGGCCGGCTGTCCAACGCCATCCTGCACAAGGTCGACGACGACATCGCCGACATGGTCCAGCGCCTCAACCGTTACACCGCTCTGCGCGGTCAGGATCTGGCCGACAGCGGCAAGATCAAGAGCCTCTGGGACGACCTGTTCCGCGGCATGCGCCGGTTCTACAAGTGCTATGTCTCGCGCAAGGGCTACAAGGAGGGCGACATGGGCTTCCTGATCGCCCTCATGGCCGGTCTTTATCCGGTGCTTTCCAACCTCAAGGCGCGCGAGATCCGGATGCTGGGCGGCCAGAGCGTGCAGACCCTGCGCCCGGGCGCGGTGATCGGCCTGGACCTCGACGACGCCAGGCTGGGGCATTCGGCCTAGGCCTCGCCATGTCGCTGCTTCGTCTTCTGATCGCCGGGGTGATCGGGCCGGAACTGGCGCGCTGGAAAGCCGCTGGTCGGGCCCCAGTCTTCTGGTGGCGCGACGACGATGCGCGACGACCGACCCTGGCCCTGGATCGCCTGCTGACCCTCGCCATCCGTTTCGACGCGCCGATCACCATCGCCGCCGTGCCGGACGGCGATATCGCGGCCTTGGCCAAGGCCTGCGCCGCGGTTCCCGGCGCGGAACTGGCGATCCACGGCTTCCGCCACGAGAACCGCGCGCCGGCGGGACAGCCCTCCGGCGAGGTCAATGACCAGGACCGCCTGGCCGACGTGATGTCGAACCTGAGCGCGGCCACGAAGGTGTTTCGCCGCGCCGGCGTGACGCCGCGCCTATTCGTGCCGCCCTGGAACAACGCCCATCGCACCCTGAAGCAGGCGCTGGACCAGCAGGGCCTGGAGTTGTCCTGCTACGGCGAAATGCGGCGCGCGGCCGAGCCCAATCGGCTGGACGCCCACCTGGACGTCATGCGCTGGAAGCCCACGGCGCGCTTTCGGGGCGCGATCCGTTTCCTGCTGCGGGCCCGCCGCCTGCTGGCCGAGCGTCGGACGAGCGGGGCCTGGGGCCAGCCGCTGGGCCTGCTGACGCACCACCTGGACCATGACGAGCCCGCCTGGCGTTTCCTCGAGGCGTTCCTGCCCATCGCCAGGCCTGTCGCGCGCATGAGCCTCGACGAGCCTGCGCCCCAGAGTTCGGGCGCCCGGATGACCTTAAGACCGGATAGACGCGCCGCTGACCGGGTGAACGCCCTACGCTGCGTGCGCCACGGCGCGGTGTCCCTGCATCAGCAACTCGCAGTTCAGCGTCAGATTGGCCGCCGGCCCAACCGCGCCCAGGCTGTGCCAACTGGCGCCCACCCCTTCGATCAGGAGCAACAGGCCGTCGGCCAGGGAGGCGGGCGCGCCAAAACCGGCGTGGCGGGCGGTCTCGATCAAGTGGTCGCGCAGGCGGGTCTTGTAAAGCTTTGAGACCCGCCGGATCGGATGGTCCTGGTCGCTGATCTCGGCCTCGAGATTGGACAGCAGCCATCCGCGGTAGCCGGGCTGGGTCACCTTGGTCGCGGCCGCCGTCACGATGGCGCGGATCTGCGCCACCGGGTCGTCGGGGTGCCGCTTGGCGATGGCCATGAGCTGGTCCAGGTCCTCGAGCGCCAGCCGGGTCAGGCACGCGGCGGCCAAGTCGTCCTTGGACTCGAAGTATCGGTACAGGGTCGTCTTGGTGACGCCGCTTCGGGCGGCGATATCGTCGACGCCGATCGCCCGAAAGCCATGCTGGTAGAAGAGCTCTGTCGCCGCGTCGATCAGGCGGTCGGACGCCGGTCGATGGGCCGGGGTGGAGGTCTGGGGCTTGGCTTTCACAATGGAGATCCTTGTGGAAACGCTTGGAGGAAAGGGCGGGGCGAAGGACGCCTAGTGGACCGCCGAGGTGTCGGCCACCCGCGTGGGACGCGGCGCCAGCCAGATGATGAAGGCGGCGACGATGAACAGCGCCGCCATGGCCAGGAACACCTGGTTGGTGGCCAGCATCACGCCCTGGCCCTGCACCATCTGCTCGAGGTTACCGCGCGCCTGGTCGGGCGACAGGCCGCTGGCCGTCATCTGGTCCATGGTGTCCTGCGCGCCGTTCAGCAGGCCCGACAGTTCGCTGCGGTTGCGGCTGCCGCTGTCGGCCCAGACGGTGCTGACCATCGAGGTGGCGAAGGCGCCGGCCAGCGTGCGGCAGAAGTTCATCAGGCCCGCGGCGCTGGCGGTCTCCGGCTCGGTGACGCTGGCCAGGGCCAGGGCGGTCACGGGCACGAAGAAGAACGGCATGCCGAAGCCCTGCAGCAGCAGCCAGTGGGCGATGTCGAAATAGCCCATGTCCGAATTGGCCTGGCTGCGCATGACGGTGATCGCGCCCAGCCAGATCACGCCCAGGAACACCAGCCGCCGGGGGTCGACCTTGGTCGACAGGCCCGCCGCGAGCGGCGCGACCAGCACGGCGGTCACGCCCAGCAGCGCCGAGACGTAACCGGCCCAGGTGGCCGTGTAGCCCATGTTCTGCTGCAGCCAGAGCGGGGTCAGGACATTGATGCCGAAGAAGGCTCCGAAGGCGACGCTGAGGGTGATGACGCTGGCGGTGAAGCCCCGGTGACGGAAGACGCGCAGGTCGACGATCGGATTGGCGTCGGTCAGCTCCCAGATCAGGAACGCCACGAAGCCGATCGCCGCCACGACGGCCAGGCCCGCGATCATCGGCGAGGCGAACCAGTCGTGCTCCTTGCCCAAGTCCAGCATGACCTGCAGGGCGCCGACCCAGACGACCAGCAGGCCCAGGCCCACCAGGTCGACCCGGGCCTTGGCCAGCGGGGTCTCGTGGCTGCGCAGCAGCCGCCAAGCGAACCAGCTGCAGACGGCCGCGACCGGCACGTTGATCCAGAAGATGAAGGCCCAGCCGACGTTGTCGCAAAGGGTCCCGCCCAGGATCGGCCCGAGTATGGGCGCGATCAGGGTGGTCATGGCCCACAGGCCGGTGGCGGCCGCGGCGTATTTCTTGGGAAAGACGCGCAGCAGCAGGGTCTGGGACAGGGGCATCAGCGGGCCGCCGCAGGCGCCTTGCAGCACTCGAAACAGCACCAGCAGGCTCAGCGAGGGGGCCAGGCCGCAGAGGAACGAGAAGAAGCCGAACCCGATCATGCCGAGCACGAAGACCTTCACGGCCCCGAACCGCGCCGACAGCCAGCCGGTCAGCGGCACGACCACGGCCTCGGCCACGGCGTAGGAGGTGATCACCCAGGTGCCCTGACTGGGCGAGACGGCCAGAGCGCCGGAGATGTTCGACACCGAGACGTTGGCGATGGTGGTGTCGAGCACCACCAGGAAGTTGGCGGCCGCCAGGACCAGGCCGGCGAAGATCATCGCCGCTCCGGTAAGGGGCGCGGGGGGAGCCGCCGAAGCGGCGGCAGGGGCCTTGGCCATGACGGCGGTCCTTGGCTGTATGAAGGGGCTGGACGAGGGCGATCAGGAGGCGGTGTCGATGGTCGCCTTCATCGACAGGCCCACGCGCAGCGGGTGTGCCTTGAGATCGGCCGGGTCGATGGCGACGCGGACGGGCAGGCGCTGGACGACCTTGATCCAGTTGCCAGTGGCGTTCTGGGCCGGGATCAGGGCGAAGGCCGAGCCGGTGCCGCCCGACAGGCCGGTCACCGTGCCGTGGTACTTGACCGAACCGCCGTAGAGGTCGGCCTCCAGCTCGACCGGCTGACCGATCCTGACCTTGCGCAGCTGGCCTTCTTTGAAATTGGCGTCGACATAGGCCTGCTGCACGGGAACGACCTGCATCAGGACCGCGCCGGCGGCGACCCTCTGGCCAGCCTGGACGTTGCGACGGGTCACGACCCCGTCGATCGGCGCGCGGATCACCGTTCGGGCCAGGTCCACCGAAGCCTGGTCGACCCTGGCGCGCGCGGCGGCCACCTCGGGATTGGTGTCGACGCTGGTCCCGTCGGTCAGCACCGTGTTCGCGGCCAGCGAGCCGACGGCGGCGGCGCGGTTGGCCGCGGCCTGGACCTGGGCGGCCTTGGCCGAGTCGTAGGCGGCCTGGGCGTTGGCGTAGGCGTTCTGGGCGCGGGTCAGTTCGTCGCCTGACACAGCGCCGGTGGCGGCCAGGGCCTTGCGGCGGTCCAGGTCCACACGGGTGCGGTCCAGGTCGGATCGGGCCGAGGCCAGGGTCGCGGCGGCGCGGACCTGGTCGGCGTCGCGGGCGGCGATCTGGGCCGACAGGCTCTGGTCGGTGGCCAGGTAGCCGCGGACCTTGCGCTGGGCGGTGGCCAGGTCGGCCTGGGCCGAGGCCAGGGCGATGCGGGCGTCGGTGTCGTCGAGCACGACCAGCACCTGGCCCTGCTTGACGGCCTGGGTGTCGTTGACCGCGACGCTGCGCACGGGACCGCCGACCAGCGGCGTCACCTGGGCTACATAGGCGCCGACATAGGCGTTGTCGGTCTCGACATGATGCGAGCCGACCAGGGCGTAGTAGGCGCCATAGCCAGCCGCGCCGAGCAGGACGACGGCGCCGAGGCCGGCGAACAGGGCCTTGCGATTGCCGTTGGTCTTGGCCTCGGGCGCAGGCGCGGCCAGGGCGTCGGTCTCGGGCGTGTCTTGAGAGTCGAACATGGGAGGAGCTCCGGGGAGAGGAATGAGGGTCAGGCGGCGTGGAAGCCGCCGCCGAGGGCGCGAACCAGCGCCACGTCGAGGGTGAAGGCGCGGGCTTCGAGGTCGGCGACCGTCCGCTGGTTGGTGATCATCGCGTCCTCGGCGGTCAGCACGTCGAGATAGGTCGACAGGCCGCCGCGATAGCGCTGCAGGGCGATGTCGTGGGCGTTGCGGGAGGCCTCGAAGGCGTTGCGGCTTTCCGACAGGCGGGCGTTCAGGGCGCGCGCGCTGACGGCGGCGTCGGCCACGTCCTGCAGCGCCTGGGTCAGGGTCCCGTTGTAGCTGGCCACGGCGGCGTCGTAGTCGGCCGCCGCGCCGCGATAGTTGGCGCGCAGGGCGCCGCCCTGGAAGATCGGCAGGCTGACCGCGGGGCCGATCGATCCGATGCGCGAGCCGGCCTTGGTCAGCAGGTCCAGGCCCAGCGCCTGCTGGCCGAAATAGGCCGACAGGTCGATGTCCGGATAGAACTGGGCCTTGGCCTGGCGGATGCGCTGGGCGCCGGCCTCGGCCCGCAGCCGGGCGGCGATGACGTCGGGGCGGCGGCCGATCAGGTCGGCCTGGAGATTGGCGGGAAGGCCGAAGGCCTTCAGGACGCCCACCTTGGGACGCCCGATCGCCAGGCCGCGATCGGGCCCCGCGCCGAGCAGCGCCGCCAGACGGTTGCGGGTCAGGCCCAGGGCCTCGTCGGCGGCCGCCAGGCTGGCGCGGGCCGCAGCCAGATTGGCCTTGGCCTGCTCGGACGCGCCCTGGTTCTCAAGGCCGTTCTCGCGCCGGTCGGCGGTCAACTGGGCGGTCTGTTCGCGGGTGCGGACGGCGTCCTGGGCGGCGTCACGGTCGGCGAACTGCTGGGCCAAGTCCGCATAGGCGGTCGCGACATTGGTCGACAGGGTCAGGCGGGCCTGCGCCGCCTCGGCCTGCGAGGCCTGGGCGTCCGAGATCGCCGCCGCCAGGGCCGCGCGGTTCTTGCCGAAGAAGTCGAACTCGTAGGCGAAGTCGAGGCTGACCCGGCCGCTGTCGTTGTAGCCCTGCGGCACGAAGGCGGGCGGGGCGCCGTTGTTGTAGCTCTGCTTGACCGAGGCGTAGGAGCCGTTGGCCGTCACGCTGGGCAGGGTGGCGGCCCTGGCCTGGCCGGCCAGCGCCTGGGCCTTGGCGACGCGGGCCTGGGCTGCAGCCAGGTCGGGCGAGCCGCTCAGGGCCTCGTCGATCAGGGCGTCCAGCTGCGGATCGCCATAGGCCGTCCACCAGCGGTCCGACGGCCAGTCGGCGGCCGGGGCGGCCAGGCTGGCCTCGGCGGCGTAGGCCTGAGGGGCCTTGATCGCCTGGGCCGGCGGAAGTTTCGGAACGGCCGCGCACGCGCAGAGGCAGCTGGCCGACAGGAGACACGCCGCCAGGGCGCGCTTGCGAGCGGTGAAGGACATGTGGGTTGCTTTCTCAAACCGTACCGTATGGTCCATTTATATTTTCGCATGACGCCGTCAAGCGAAAAGCGTACGGTCTGGTCCAGAAAAGATCGAAAGGCCGAGAAGCGCCGCATGCGGGTTAAGACCGAAGAGAAACGACTGGCCATCCTGGAGGCCGCCAAGGGCGTGTTCCTCGAGCGCGGCTATATGGCCGCCAGCATGTCGGAGGTCGCGGCTCGGGTCGGGGGGTCCAAGCAGACGCTCTACAGCTACTTCGCCTCCAAAGAAGATCTTCTCGTCGCGGTCATGCTGGAGAAGGGGGCGAGGATGATCGATCCGCTGTTCGACCGCTTCCACGACAATCGGGATCTCCCTACCGGCCTGAGCGAGTTCGCGATCCAGTTCCTGCGCTTCATGAACGATCCGGAGATCGTCGCCTTCCGCCGGATCATCTATGCCGAGGGCGCCAAGTCCGACCTCGGCAAACTCTTCTTCGAGAACGGTCCCAAGCGGGGCTGGACGCGCATGGCGGCCGATTTCAGCCGCGCCATGGACGAGGGGCGCATGCGCCAGGCCGATCCCTGGCGGGCGGTGGGGCACTTCTTCGCCCTGTGTGAGGCCGGTCCGGTCCAGAGGCTCATGGAAGGAGCGGCGGCTTCTGTCGACGAGGCCGATCTGGTCACGTCGGCGGAGGCGGCCGTCGACGTGTTCTGCCGCGCCTATGAATTGAAGGACGTGACCTCGCCCGACCGGTGAGCGGCCGCGCCTCAGCCTGAAAACGGGAAAAACGGCGTCGGCCGGAGGGGGCCGACGCCGTGACCAAGGCGCTGTCGGGAGGAAGGGTGCGCCCTAGAAGTTGTAGCGAAGGCCGACGAAGAAGGTCCGGCCGCTGTGGGTGTAGACGTTCAGCCGGTTGCTATCGCCGACATACTGGTCGTTGAACTCGTCGGTCAGGTTCACGCCCTCGATGCTCAGCTTGAGGTTCGGGCGGACGTTGAAGCTGGCCTGGGCGTCGACGTTCACGGTCGAATTGGTCCCGTGATAGGCGTTGCCGTCATTGCCCGGCACCTGGGTCAGGTAGCCGCCGCGATAGGCCACCGAGCCGCGGACGCTCCAGCGATCGGTCTCGTAATAAAGCGTGGCGTTGGCGGCGTTCTTCGACAGGCCCACCAGCGGCGCGTTGACCGTGGGCGCGCCCGGCGTCGTCGAGGTCAGGTAGGTGATGTCCGAGCTGACATGGGTGAAGTTGACGATGTAGCCCAAGTGCCGCCAGGCGCCGGGCAGGAAGGTCAGCGGCTGCTGCCAGTTGATCTCGATGCCCTTTAGACTGCCGCCGTTGGAATTGACCGGCTGGGTGACGTCGAAGATGTCGGTGGACGAGGCGCTGGTGCCGGCGATCAGCGAGTCCGGCAAGCCCAGGGTGTTGTAGGGAACCTGGGTGCGCAGCGTGGCCACGAAGGTGTCGATCTTCTTATAGAAGACACCCACGGCCAGGATCGCGCCCTGGCTGGGATACCATTCCAGCGACAGGTCCAGGTTCTTGGACTGGGTCGGGTCCAGGTCCGGGTTGCCGGTCGAGAAGGTGCGGTTGGCGCCCTGGACGCTGACGTCGCCGCCGGGCGTCAGCGAGCCGATGCCGGGCCGCGAGATGGTCTTCGCCGCGCTGATCCGGGCGACGACGGTGTCCGTAAGGTCCGCCGCCAGGTTGAACGATGGCAGGGTCATGTTGTAGTCGCGCCGCACGTTGACCAGCTGCACCGCGCCGTTGACGACCGCATAACCGCCGGATTCCTGCTGGGTGTTGACCTGCCGCACGCCGGCGTCGCCGCGGAAGGGCAGGCCGAAGGCGTCGAACTTGAACTCGGCCTCGGCATAGACGCCGGCGTCCTTTTCCTCGACCGTGCCGTACTGGCCGCGGGCCGAGCTGTTGTTGGTGTTGGTCAGGGCGTAGATGCCGGTGTTGCTGTAGATGCCGTAGGCCTTGGCGTAGGCGTCGATGTCGGGAACCAGCCAGGCCGTGGCGTTGCCGTCCGGCAGGCCCAGGTTGCGGCCGAAGCCGGAATAGACCTTGGACACGGCGGCCAGCTGGGCCGGGGTCAGGGTCTGGGAGACGGTCTCGCTGGTGCGATACTGGCCGTAGCTGTCGTACTCGAACTTGCGGAAGTCGATCCCGGCCTTCAGCGTCAGGTGGTCGTTGAACTCGTAGGCGCCGAACAGCTTGCCGTTGGTGAACTGGTTCTCGACGAACTGGGGCCGCAGGCGCACCTCGGACGTGCCGTTGACGGCGCTCCAGTTGACCGGGTTGGTCGGGTCGAAGCCCAGCCCGATGGTCGGCAGGCGGTGGTCGCGGAAGTCGTAGGAATAGCCCTGGCTGTTGGCCCGATCGAAGGTGATGATCGTCGACACCGGCTGGGTGAAGGTCGAGTCCGCGTAGCCGGCCAGGGCCCCGACCTTAAACCGGTCGGTGAACCGGTGCTCGGCCGACAGGGTGAACTGCTTGAATTCGGTGTTCAGCTCGTCATAGGCCGACTGGGTGCGCAGGTCGACATTGTCGAGCCTGGCGTAGACCAGGTTGTGGTTGGCGTCGACCACGCCGTCGCGGATGATGGTCTGGGGCTTCCCGGTCCCCGAGCGCGACAGGCCGATCGCCTGCAACTGGGCCTCCTTGCGGGTGCCGGCCAGGTAAGAATAGAGGGCGTCCAGCGAGACGGTGGTGTTGTCCGTCGGCTTCCACTGCAGCGACCCGCTGGCCCCCAAGCGCTTGGACTCGATGTCGTAGCTCACATAGGCGGGGATCCGCGGGTGATAGATCGCCGTGGCCGGATTGGTGTCGTTGATCTGGGCCAGGGTGTAGCCGGGCAGGGTGGAGGCGGCGTTGAAGCCGCCGTTGCTGCCGCCATAGGTCCAGCGGGTGATGTTGGCGCCTTCCTCGAGCAGGCGGCGGTCCTCGTAGGCCACCGAGACCAGGGCGCCGATCGTGCCGTCGCGCCAGGTGCGGCTGGCCAGGGCCGACAGGCGGGGGCCGGCCTTGCGGGCCAGGTCGTTGTAGCTGGCCTGGGCTGACAGCACGAGCTGGGGCTTGCCGGAGTCGAAGGGGCGGGCGGTGTTCAGGTCGACGGTCGCGCCCAGCGAGCCTTCCTCGACGTCGGCCGAGGCGGTCTTGCGCACGGCGATGCTGTTGAACAGGTCCGAGGCGAAGATGTTGAAATCGAAGCCGCGGCCGCGGTTGGTGCCGCCGCTGTTGGCGGTGCCGCCGGTGGTGGTGATCGCCTCCATGCCGTTGATCCGCACACGGGTATATTCCGAACCCAGGCCGCGCACTGAGATCTGCCGGCCCTCGCCGTTGATCCGCGAGATGGCGACGCCGGGAATGCGCTGCAGCGACTCGGCCAGGTTCAGGTCAGGGAACTGGGCGATGTCCTCGGCCTTGATGGCGTCGACCACGCCCGAGGCGTTGCGCTTGACGTTGATGGCGCTGGCCAGGCTCGCGCGGAAGCCGGTGACCACCACCTCCTCGACGGCGTTGTCGGGTTCGATCGCCTGGGAAAGCGCGGGCGGGGCGGCGTCCTGGGCGTGGGCGGCCCCGGCCGCGACGGCCAGGCTCACGGCCAGGCTTGAGGCGCCGCAGCGCAGGATGGTGCGAAGATTCGACGTATCGCGAGACGTCATATTCCCTCCCAAGCCCGCGATGGCGGGTCTTCTTCTTTTCGAGATCGATCTGCGTCGGTCTCTCGTGGTGTCGAAAAGGATAGGGGCCGGCTCGCGGCGACGGCCAATCCCAATCGGGCATGAACCGATGCAGGATCTGCACCGATGCTACGGCGATGGCCGTGCGATCCGGGCTTTCTGGCGGGAAACCCGGACGAAACAAGGCCTCGGGCTCCGCCAGGCCCGCGCGCATCCGTCGTCATCGATGTTGGCGTTGGATCGGTCGATAGGCGATTTGACTTAGACCCCGCCGGCTCGCCCCTCTAAGCCTTTCGATCCTGAGCGGCCGCCAATGGGCCCCGCGCGACTCGAAGAGCCGCGACGATAAGAACGGGAAGGAACGCGATGAGCGCGCAGAACGCCGACGGCGCCGCCAGAAGGACCCGTGTCCGCTGGCTGATCATCCTGCTGCTGTTCATCATCACCACGATCAACTACGCCGACCGCGCCACCTTTTCGATCGCCGGGCAGTCGGCGTCCAAGGAACTGGGCCTGGACCCGGTGGCCATGGGCTACATCCTGTCGGCCTTCGCCTGGGCCTATGTGCTGGGCCAGATCCCGGGTGGGATCCTGCTCGACCGTTTCGGCTCCAAGAAGATCTACACCATCGCCTTGGTGACCTGGTCGTTCTTCACCGCCTTGCAGGGCCTGGCGGGGGTCTTCACCGGCCTGGCCGCGGCCGTGGCGCTGTTCGCCATGCGCTTCATGGTCGGCGTCGCCGAGGCGCCGTCCTTTCCGGCCAATTCCCGCATCGTCGCCGCCTGGTTCCCGGGCTCGGAGCGGGGAACGGCCTCGGCGATCTTCAACGCCGCCCAATATTTCGCCTTAGTGGCCTTCGCGCCACTGATGGGCTGGCTGGTCCATCAGTTCGGCTGGCATTCGGTGTTTTTCGTGATGGGCGCGGTCGGCCTGGTGGCCGCCGTGGTGTTCGTCAAGTTCATCCACGCCCCGACCGAGCACCCGGCGATCAACACCGCGGAGTTCGACTATATCGAGTCCGGCGGCGGCCTTGTCCGCATGGAGGACAAGGCCGCCAGCAACGGCGCGGCCTTCACCTGGCCCAATGTGCGCCAGGTGCTGACCAGCCGCATGCTGCTGGGCGTCTATCTGGGCCAGTACTGCATCAACGTGCTGACCTATTTCTTCGTCACCTGGTTCCCGATCTACCTGGTCAAGGAGCGGGGACTGTCGATCCTGCAGGCCGGCTTCACCGCCGCGGCGCCCGCCCTGTGCGGCTTCGTCGGCGGGCTGCTGGGCGGGATCATCTCGGACCGCCTGCTGAAGAAGACCGGCTCGCTGGACATCGCCCGCAAGACGCCGCTGCTGGTAGGCATGCTGCTGGCCTCGCTGATCATCGCCTGCAACTATGTCGAACAGGAATGGCTGGTCATCGTGATCATGGCGGTCGCCTTCTTCGGCAAGGGCGTGGCCTCGCTGGGCTGGGCCGTGGTGGCCGACACCTCGCCCAAGGAGATGGCCGGGGTGACGGGCGGGATCTTCAACACCTTCGGCAACATCGCCGGCATCGTGACGCCGATTGTCATCGGCTACATCGTCAAGGGCACGGGGTCGTTCGACGGGGCGTTGATCTTCGTGGGCGTCCACTGCCTGATCACCATCGCCGCCTATTTCCTGATCGTCGGCAAGATCCAGCGCCTCGTGCTGAAGCCGGCGGCCTGAGCGGGAGAGGGGCCTCTATGACCAGCCGCCGCCGCTTTCTGCGCAACGCCTCCGCCTTGCTGCTGGCGACCGTCGCCGCGCCGGCGATGGCCGCGCCCGCGACCAGCCTGGAGATCACGACGCCGATGGCCCCGCCCGAATGGGCGCTGCTGGAGCGCGCGCTGCTGCGGGCCAACGCCGAGGCCTGCGAGGCCTTCTTCGCCCGCTATTTCGACGAGCGCGGCTTCCTGCTGGCGGTCGAGCGCTGGGGCGCCAACGACGGGCCCGACGACGCGATCGAGAACGTCAACGACTGGCCGCACCTGCACGCCCTGGGCGCCAGCGACCGGCTGCTGGAGCTGTCGAAGAATGCCTACGAGGGCAATGTCCGCCAGTACACCCTGGCCCGGACCAAGGACGTGCCGTTCGCGCGCGAGGGCATGTACTACAAGGAGTTCCCGGTCATGACCGACTGGCAGCACCTGTCCGAGGGGCTGTCGGTGTTCAACCTGCTGGGGCTGTCCGATCCCTACGACGCCCGTTACCGCGATCGGGTCAGGCGGTTCTCCGGTTTCTACATGAATGAGGACCCCGGCGCGCCGAACTATGATCCCCAGCACAGGATCATCCGCAGCATGATCACCGGCAGCCGCGGTCCGATGCTGCGCAAGGCCACGCCGCTCGACTGGGCCGGCGACCCGTTCGAGGTCGGCGACTTCTTCATGGAGCACGGCGAGCGCACCTACGCGGAGACCCTGCACCACTACGACGAATACACCGAGGTGATCGGCGACGGGCCGCTGAACCTGCAGGTCACCAGCCTGGTGCTGAACGCCTACATGCTGGACCACGAGCCGAAATACCGCGACTGGCTGCTGGGCTATGTCGACGCCTGGGTCGAGCGGGCCCAGGCCAATGGCGGGGTTCTGCCCAGCAATATCGGCCTGGACGGCAGGATCGGCGGCGCGACCGGCGGCAAGTGGTGGGGCGGGGTCTATGGCTGGGGCTTCAGCCCGGTCGTGCCCCAGACCGGCAAGCGTGAGGACCGCAACCGGGTGCCGCGGGCCATCGTCGGCTTCATGAACGCCTACCTGCTGACCGGCGACGACAAGTACCTGGAGGTCTGGCGCCGGCAGGCCGACGTCATCAACGCCCAGAAGAAGGTCATCGACGGCAAGGTCCATACCCCGCGCATGTACGGGGACAAGGGCTGGTACGGCTATGCGCCCGGCGACTATCGCATCAACGGCCTGGAGATCTGGTACCTGTCGATGCGGGTCTCGGACCGGGCCCGGGCCGCCGAGCATCCGTGGCTGGCGTTCCTGGACGGCAAGGACCCGGACTTCCCCGTGAGGATCCTGCGCAAGGACCTGGAACAGGTGCGGGCCAGGGCTCAGGCCCAGCGCGACGACCGCTCCACGCCGGACACCCGGCTGGCCGACGCGGCCCTGGACATCAATCCCGCCAGCGCCAACGCCCTGATCCACCTGATGCAGGGCGGGATCCACATCGCCCGGCCGCCCTGGTCGCCGACCTCGCCGGCCCAGGGCGGGGCGCTGCTCTATGCCCGCCTGCGCTATTTCGACCCCGAGCGCCGCCGAGCCGGCGTTCCCGAGGACGTCGCCGCCTTGGTCGAGACCCTCAGCGACGAGGGGGCGAGCGTGATCCTGGTCAACACCAACCCGGTCCAGGCCCGGACCGTGACCGTGCAGGGCGGCGGTTATGGCGAGCACCAGGTGCTGAGCGTGGCGGCCGACGACGGAGCACCTGTGTTGGTCGACGCTTCGGCCTTCACCGTGCGGCTGGCGGCGGGAGCGGGGGCGCGGCTGGTGCTGAAGATGAAGCGCCACGTGAACCCGCCGACCCTGAGCTTTCCGTGGGATCGGGCGATCTGAACCGGCAGTCGGCGGGCATCGTCCAGGCGCTCACCACAGCGCGGTTGGGGTCTGATCGGCCGCATCTCCCAGATGATACTCGCTTTGAACCAGGCCGCTGGCGAAGCTCCTGGTCGCCACGTGCCGAAGCTTGATGTCGCCCGGCACGGCGCCGAACAGGGGGATGCCCTGGCCGAGCAGGACGGGCACGCGGGTGATAATCAGACGCTGGATGAGTCCGGCTCCGAGAAACCGCTGAATGGTGATCCCGCCATCCACATAGATGTGACCGACGCCGCGCGCCGCGAGCCGCGAGACGATCTCGGCCGGCGCTCCCGACAGGCGCTCCACGACGGCGCCGCCCGGCGCGGGGAGGAGCGTGCCGGTGCTCAGTACGAAGACCGGTTTGGCGCCGAAGGGCCAGGCGTCGAAGCCCAGGACGATCTCGTAGGTGTTCCGGCCAACGACCAGCGCATCGACGGTGGCCATGAACGCGTCGTAGCCATGGGGTTCGCCGCCGCCGACAGGCAACCAATCGAGGCCGCCGTCAGGGCGGGCGATGAAGCCGTCGACGCTGGCGCCGACAAAGACCGAGGCCTGCATGAGCGCCTCCCTTCGTTGCGGCGACCATTTCAGCATAGGCCCTGGCTCGCAAGCACGCCGACTAGGTTCCCTCTTTCAGGAAGGGCGCGACAGCGAACAACTCACGCTCTTCCCTGCGCGGATCGTCGACCATCATCGAAGTCTCGTCGAACACCATCGTCGCCCGCTTTGGCAGCTCGTACTTGCCCCACGCCGGGATCGCCGCGCAGTTGGGGTCGCCGGTCCGGGCGAAGGCCAGGAAGGCCTCGCTCATCTGGCGGGCCACGGCGCGGGCGGCCGGCCCCGTGCCGGTCTTGGAGCCCGGCGCACCCAGATTGTCGAACACCAGGGCGATGTCGAAGCTGTGGAACGCCCGCAGCTTGCCGCCGTCGAGCGGCGAGCCGAAGTCCAGCTGGTACATCCAGGCCGGCGCGCCGATCCTCGCCCGCTGCTCGGCCTGGATCAGGTGGCCCGGCCACGAACGCCCCGCCGTGGTGGCGGCGAAGAACACCTCGGACGGCGTATAGTGCGGATAGAGCTCGCGATAGCGGGCGATCACCTGGCGCGGCGCGACGTCCAGCACCAGCTCCGGCCCCAGACGCTGCGGCAGCTCCTCCCAAGTCAGGGCAAAGTTCCGGGGATCGCCGCCGAGGAAGGCGCGGGTCTCGTCGTGGGTGTTGCCGATGATCATCGGGATCTGGGCGCTTTGCCGGGGCGCGTCCGGATAGAACGGATGGCGCGGCAGCACCCCGCCGTCCATCACCGACCAGAAGAGGATCGAGCCCTTGCGCTCCAGCGGGTCGGGCGTCTTCAGCGCGGCCACCAGCCGCTCGGCCGGCAGAGCGCGCAGGACGTCGACCTGGTCGGGACGCAGGCCCAGCGCCTCCATGAACGTCCTGGCGCGGATCGTCGCGTGGATCGGACCCATGGCGGTCACGTGCTGGCCGCTCATGGTCGCGGCCTTGTGAAACAGGCCCTTGGCGACCGGCATGGCCATCAGGGTCACGACCTTGGCCCCGCCGCCCGACTGGCCGAAGGCGGTGACGTTGCCGGGATCGCCCCCGAACGCGGCGATGTTGTCGCGAACCCATTCCAGGGCCATCACCAGGTCGAGGTTGCCGACATTGCCGCTGTCGGCCAGGTCCGGCCCGCCCAGCTCGGCGAGGTAACAATAGCCGAACACGTTGAGCCGGTGATTGACGGTCACCACCACCACGTCACCGCGCCGGGCCAGTCTTACGCCATCATAGAGCGGATCCGAGCCTGAGCCGCTGGCGTGGGCCCCGCCGTGAACATAGACCATCACCGGCCGCTTCTTCCCATCCAGCGCCGGGGTCCAGACATTGAGGAACAGGCAGTCCTCGCTGACGGCCTCCGCCGTCTTCAACTGCGGGCTGGCCGGCCCGTAGGCCAGGGCGTCCGCCACCCCCGTCCACGGCTCGGGCGGCAGGGCGGGCCTGAACCGGCGCGGGGCGGTGTCGGCGCCGTAGCGCACGCCCTTGAAGACCTTGATCCCGTCCACCTCGGCGCCGCGCACCCTGCCGTAGCGGGTGGCGGCGATCGGACCTTCAATGGCGGCCCGCGCTCCGGTCGCGGCGGCCAGGGTCGCGGCGGCGGCCGCCAGGACGGCGCGGCGATGGGTGGTCATGAACGGCGTCTCCCCAGGCATGCATCTTGGCCCGCTCCAAGGAGAGGGCGGTTAGTCGACGAGGGTCTCGGCGGGCGAGGCCTCGGCCGTGCAGAGGTCGATGAACGACTGCAGGATCGGGCTATCATTGTCCTTGCGCCAGGCCATGTAGAGCTCGACCGGACGATCTGGCGTGGTCTCGACCGGGCGGAACTGCACGTCGTCGAAATGCAGACTCATGGCCGCTTCCGGCACCAGGGCCGCGCCGAGGCCGGCATGGACCAGGGCCAGCATCGAATGGATCTGGGTGACATGCTGGACGTAGTGCGGCGTCACGCCGTTAGAGTCGAACAGCGTGGTCAGCATGTTGTGGAAATAGCCCGCGCCTTCGGCCGAATACATGATCAGCGGCGCGTCGTCGAAGTCGGCCAGGGCCAGCGACGCCTTGGCCAGGCGCGGGTCGCCGGTCGGCAGGGCCGCGACCAGGGGTTCGGTCAGCACGCGCGCGGTGGCGAACTCGGCGCGCTCCATCGGGGGGCGCACCAGGCCGATGTCGATGCGGCCGGTCAGCAGGGCCTCAACCTGCTCCCGGGTGACCATCTCGCGCAGGGTCAGGTCGGCGTTGGGCAGCCGGGCCCGCGACAGGATCACCAGGCTGGGCAGGAAATTGTAGCCGGAGGCGGCGGTGAAGCCGATGGCGATCTGGCCGGCGTCGCCCACGGCGATGCGGCGGGTGGCCAGGGCGGCGCTCTCGGCCAGGCGCAGGATCCGGCGGGCCTCCAGCAAGAAGGCGCGGCCGGCGGGCGTCAGCCGCACCGAGCGGCTGGTGCGGTCCAGCAGGGTGACGCCGAGGATGCGCTCCAGCAGCTGGACCTGCCGGCTGAGCGGTGGCTGGGTCATGTTCAGCCGCTGGGCGGCGCGGCCGAAATGCAGCTCCTCGGCCGTGGCCAAGAAACAGCGCAGCTGACTCAGTTCGAACATCGGATAGCGCCCGCTCGTGACCCCGTGGGCCGACGAGGTTAGGCGCTTGGGCAACAAAGGGGTAGCCGTCGCCACGGCCGCGGGCCTGGCCTTGGCGAGGGGGCCGCCGTGAGCCCGCCGGACGCCGACGGCGACCACCGTCTAGGCCTGGCCCTGGGCGCGCCGGATAAGCACCTCCAGCTCGGCCAGCTCGGCGGGGCTCAGGTCGGTCAGGGGCGTGCGGACCGGGCCGGCGTCGCGGCCGACCACCTTCATGCCGGCCTTGACGATCGAGACCGCATAGCCGCGACCGCGGTTGCGCAGGGCGATGTAGGGCAGCACGAAGTCGCGCAGGCCGGCCATCACCGCCGTCCGGTCCTGGGCCCGCACCGCCTTGTAGAAGGAGAGCGCCCATTCCGGCATGAAGTTGAAGATCGCCGAGGAATAGGTGGTCACGCCCATCTCCAGATAGGGCAGGGCGAAGGTCTCGGCGGTCGGGAGACCGCCGACATAGGTCAGGCGCTCGCCCATCCGGGCGTAGACCCGCATCATCAGCTCGATGTCGCCGACCCCGTCCTTAAAGCCGACCAGGTTGGGGTTGCGGTCGCACAGCTTTTCGAGCGTATCCTCGGTCAGGATCGCATTGTCGCGGTTGTAGACGATCACCCCCAGCGGCGTGGCCTTGCAAACCGCCTCGACATGGGCCGCCAAGCCTTCCTGGGTGGAGTTCATCAGGTAGGGCGGCAGCAACAGCAGGCCGTCGGCGCCGGCCGCGTGGGCGGCCTTCGCCAAGTCGACGGCGATGGCCGTGCCGTAGCCGCAGCCGGCGACGACCGGGATCTTGCCGGCCGTCTCCTCGACGGCGGCCCTGACCACCCGGGCCACCTCCGGCGGGGTCAGGGAAAAGAACTCGCCGGTGCCGCCGGCCGCGAACAGGCCCGCCAGCTCATGCTCAAGCATCCAGGCGCAGTGTTCGCGATACGGCGCCTCGGCGAACTGGTGCTGGGCGTCGAAAGGGGTGACGGGGAACGACAGCAACCCTCCGCCGATCTGCCGGGCCATTTCGGACGGCGTCATTCTGCTCATCAAGTCCTCGCTCGTCGTCGGTCCTTCTCGCCGAGAGGGCGTCGCGCCGTCCCCGCCGTGACCGTAGGTTCCAGCAAAGGCTATGGGCGGCGGCGGCGGCGGTCTAAGCCAAAGGCGCTATCGACCGATGCGGGTTTTGGCTTGATGGCGGCGCGGCTAGAGCATCGCGCGGGAAAGTGGATGCCGGTTTTCCGCAAAAGCGATGCGAAAACAAAAATCTAGAGCAAGCCGCCTGAGTCCTATATCGCGCGGCTTGCTCTAGACTTCGCCGCCGATGCGCTCGATCTCGTCGGCCAGGGCGGGCAGGTTGAGAACCCGCAAGGTGCGGCCGGTCTGGGCGACGATCCCGAGCCCGGCCAGCCGGTTCAGTTCCCGCGTCACCGGCTCGCGCTGGCTTCCCACCAGCACCGCCAGCTCGGCGTGGGTCGGGCAGGGATGGATGACGGCTTCGCGGCCGTCTCCCCCCGCCGAGGCCGCCATGCGCAGAAGTTCGATGTCGACGCGGCAGGCCACCGAGACGGCGTTCAGCTCGAACAGGCGGTCGGTGAGGGCGCGTGTCAGGTTGGCCAGGTCCTCCAGGATCGCCCGCATGAAACGGGGCGACCGCTCGAACAGGGTCTGGACCAGTCCCTGGGGCAAGCGAGCGACCCGCACGTCCTCCAGCGCCACAATGTTCACCGAGCGGGGCAAGCCGTCGATCGCCGAGATCTCGCCGAAATAGCCGCCCGCCGAAATGCGTCGATAACCCACCTCGCGGCCGGACCGGGCGTATTGGTTGGCCAACAGCGCGCCCTTCAACAGCAGATGGATGCCGCCGCTTTCATCCAACCGCTGGACGATCAGCTCGCCCTTGCCATAGTGAAGGTGCTCGACCTGGGGCGCCAGGGCCTCGATCTCGTCGCGCGCCATGTGCCGGAACAGCCGGTTGGCGCGATAGTCGCCTTCGGGCGACGGCGCGAGCGGCGCCTGGCTCGGGGCGAGCGGGGACGAGGGAGGGGGCACGGCCATCGAGAACGCTCCTGAACAGTCGATCCGGGGACGACGAATGGACAGCCGACCGCGCTACCGGGCCTTTATCAGCTATAGCCATCAGGACCGCAAAGCCGCCGGATGGCTGCACCGCGCCCTGGAGACTTACCGCGCGCCACGTCGCCTGGCCACGGCCGGCGGCCAGGTGTCGACTCGTCGGCTGACGCCGATCTTTCGCGACCGCGACGACCTGAGCGCCTCGCCGGACCTGGGCGGGGTGATCCGCGACGCCCTGGACCGCTCCGACGCCCTGATCGTTCTTTGCTCTCCGGCCGCCGCAAGCTCGCGCTGGGTGGATCAGGAGGCGGCCTACTTCCTGAAGGACCACGGTCTTGGGCAGATCATCTGCGTGATCTCGCAGGCGACGCCGAAGGGGACACCCCTGGCCGAGTTGTTGCCGCCGGCCTTGCGGGCGGCCTTGCCGACGGGCGTCGAGCCCCTGGCCGTGGATCCGCGGCGCGACGCCGACGGGCCGCGCCTGGCCCGGTTGAAGATCGCCGCCCGATTGCTGGACGTCAGCCTCGACCAACTGGTCCAGCGCGACGCCCGCCGTGGCATGCAGGTGATGGCGGCCTTCACCGCCCTGGCCCTGGTGGTCGCCCTCGCCATGGGCGGGATGACCGTCGCCACCCTGAAGTCTCGTCAGATCGCTCGCGACCAGCGCGACGAGACCGAGGCGCTGGTGGCCTACATGCTGGGCGATCTGCGCGAACAGCTTGAGCCCGTGGGCCGGCTGGACGTCCTGGACGGCGTGGGCGCCAAGGTGCTGGCCTATTACGGCAAGGCGCGCACAGACCGGCTCGACGACCGCGCCCTGGCCCAGCGCGCCAAGGCCCAGACCCTGCTGGGCACGATCCGGGAACAGCGCGGCGACCTGGCCGGCGCCCGTGACGCCTTCGGCCAGGCGGCGGTCACGACGCACGAACTGGCCCTGCGCGCCCCCGACAACGGCGAGCGCATCTACGACGAGGCGCAGAACGTCTACTGGCTGGCCTATATGCAATGGCGTCAGGGCGACACCGCCGGCGCTGAACGCGGTTTCAAGCGCTATGGCGAACTGGCTCAGACGCTGGTGCGGCTCGATCCGGACCGCGCCGACTGGCGGTTGGAGGTCGCCTACGCCAGGAGCAATCTCGGCACGCTGCTGCTGGAACAGGGCCGGGCGGAAGAGGCGCTGGTCACCTTCCGCGCCGCCCTGGCCGCCTTCGAGGCCGAACGGGCCCGAGCGCCCAACGACCAGGACCGCCTGGTCGACGCCGTGGACGCCCACGCCTGGGTGGCGGATTCGCTCGTCAAGCTGGGCCGTCCGCGCGAGGCCTACGCCGAACGCGAGGGCGCGGCGAACCTCCTGGCCCAAGCCTCGGCGAAGACCGCCTCTGACAAGCCCCTGGCCGCCCGCAGCCTCGCCGCCCAATTGGCGCTGGCGCGGCTGGAACTGGATCTGGGCCGGACGGCGCACGGCGCGGCGCGCTCGACCCAGGCCCTGAACGGGCTGCGTGCGCTCGTAGCCCTGGATCCGACCAACGCCCGTTGGCGCGAATACCTGTTGATCGGCCAGTTGGACGCGGTCGATTTCGCCGCCTGGTCGGGGCGGCTGGCGCAGGCGCGCTCGGCCCGCGCCGAGGCTGTAGCCATCCTGGCCGACCTCCGTACAGGCGACGAGGCCAAAAGCTGGCGGGCTGATCTTGATGGCCGGCTCGAGATGCAGGCGGTCACCCTGGCCCGCCTGGACGGTGATCTCATGCGCGAGCGGAGCCTGGCGCTGGCGCTGCTGGGCCGGCTGGACCGCACCCCCGTATCGCGGGAAACGGCCGCCGAGCGCGCGGCTCTCTATGGGGCCGCTCACCTAGCGGCGGGGCGGCCTGCGGCGACCATCTCGGCCCTGTCGCCGCGACGCGGGTCCCTGCCTTCGACCAGCCTCGACATCCTGGCGCGGGCCTATCAGGCCCAGGGGCGATCTGATCAGGCGCAGGCGATTGTGACGAGCCTGCGAAAACAGGGCTATGCCCATCCCGGTTTCCTTGCATTCTGGAGGGAGTCGCCTCCAGATGGCGCCACCGTTCAAGGGGGGCTCACATGACAGACTCGCTACCGATCATCGAATTGGTCGTCGGCATCGCCGACAACATCAACTTCATGAACGTTCTCGATCCGGAGAATCCGATTCCATTGGCGCTGAAGCTTGATGCTCCGAGCCGATTGGTCTTCCGGCTGAGCGATGACCTCATCCGGGTCGGCTGGACGTTCCAGAAGCGCCCGATCCTCTTCACCGACGATTTCGGCATCAACTTCTCCAGCTACACCTGGATCGAAACGCTGTACGACGTGCCGCAAAAACCGTTCACGTGTTTCATGATCGTCTACGAAGACAATCGGGTCGGCGAATATATCTACAGCCTGTTCATGACGGACTCGCACAAGCAGAACATCATCCTGGATCCGAAGATCGAAAACGGCGCGGGCCACGTGCCCTGACTGGCCCCACGTTCTTCGACAGGAACGAGGTCGCCGCGCTGATCCAGCGCGGCGAGATCCTTGCCGCCTATGACCTCGCCCGCGCCGCCCTGGAGGCCGGCGAGATCTCGCGAGACGCCGCCTACGCCGCGGTGCTTTGCCTGGCGCGGGCTGGCGCCGTCGATTTCGCGCGCGCCGAGTATGTCCGGTTGGGGCTGGACCAGGCGGACGACGATCCCGACGCCATCGCCTTGGGCGCACGCCTCCTGAAGGACGTCACCTTGGCTGCGCATGGCCGGCGCCGCATAGCTTTCGCCAAGGCCTCCACACGTCGCTACCACACGCTCTTTCAACGCTTCGGAGGTCTTTACGGCGCGGTGAACGCCGCGACCATGACGCTGGTCGCCGGCGATCGGGCGGGTGGACGGGCCTTGGCGGCCGCCGCTTTGCGCATCCCGCCGCCGCCGGGACTGAAAGGGGAAGCGGCCTACTACGAGACCGCCAGCCGGGCCGAAGCGAAATTCCTGGTCGGAGATCTCAGGGCGGCGAGCGAGACCATGTCCCGGGCCCTGGCCCTCGCGCCGCGGGCTTTTGCGGCTCACGCCTCCACCTTGCGCCAGTTGGAAATGCTGTGCCGGGAAACCGGCGCCGATCCGGCCTGGCTGTCGACCTTCCGGCCGCCGGCCTGCGCGCACTTCACGGGCCACATTCTGGACGCCACGCGGCAGGGCGCCCTGAGCGGCGGGCTCGACAGCAACCTGCGCCGCGAGGCGGATCGCGTGGTGCGGGAGCATGGGATCGGTTTCGCTTACGGCGGTCTGGCCGCCGGCGCAGATATCATCTTCGCCGAAGCCTTGCTGGAAGCCGGCGCCGAGCTTCACCTTGTCCTGCCCGTAAGCCTGGAGTCCTTCGTCGCTGTGTCGGTCGCGCCTTTCGGCGCCGATTGGGTCCAGCGGTTCGAGCAGTGCTTCACCCGCGCCGCCTCGGTGCGCTACGCCTCGCAAGATCCCTATGCCGGCGATGAGCAGGTCTTTGCTTATGCCAGCCAGATCGCCATGGGATGCGCGGTGCTGCGCGCCCAGACCCTGGCGACCGAGGCGATCCAGGTGGGGGTATGGGACGGCCATCCCGCCGCGGGACCGGCAGGGGTGGCCGTGGACCTGGCCTATTGGGCGAAAGGCGGCCGTCGGCGGGAGATCATCACGGTTCGACGGCCGCCGCCCTCCCGCGCGCCGCCGAAACACGTCGACTCATCCGGCTCGCGCGGCATGAAGGCCATGCTGTTCGCCGACGTGAAGGGGTTCGGGACCCTGCGCGACGACCAGATTCCCGCCTTCTTCGAGGCCGTGATGGGGCGGATGGCCAAAGTCGTCGAAGAGCTCGACGCCGGCCCCCGACACGTCGAGACCTGGGGTGACGGCCTCTTCCTGGTCTTCGACCAGCCGATCGACGCCGCTCTGGCCGCCTTGGCGCTGCAGGAGGCGCATCGCGCCCTGGATCTTCGGGCTCTAGGCCTGCCGCGCGGCCTGGGCCTGCGAATCGGCGGTCACTACGGCCCGGTGCACCTGGGGGTAAACCCGCTAACCCGAACCCCGGCCGTGATCGGCGCCCACGTGGTGGTCGCCGCCCGCATCGAACCCGACGTCGCGCCCGGCTCGGCCTGTGTCAGCGAAGCCCTGGCCGGCGCGCTGGCCACCTTCCACGGCGACCGCGTGCGCTGCGGCTATGTCGGCCGCACCCAGGGCCGCAAAGGTTTTCCCGCGACCCCGATCTTCAACCTGACCCGGGCCTGATCGCTCTACACGCGATCTCCTTATCTCCGGAGATGTGCAGATCCGCACATTCAAGGGGTTGCTCCCTCGGACATGGTTCGATCCGCAGGTTGCGGCGACCTTGGCCGGACGGTCGCGGAACGCCTCTGTCGATCGCCATCGCAGGAGCGCCGCCGAAACCTGCACCGCTTTCGACCTGTCACCGCGGGTCGTTAAGCGGCTTTCGGGCCCGATCATCCCCATCGATCGGGTCCGACTCGCCGACCGCGTTTCCATGTCGCGCCAATGTTCCAGCGCGGCTTCCACGTTGCATCAGGAACCTTGCCATGTCTCTCGACGCAGCTGTCATCAAGGAATTTCGAACCGGCGAAGACGCGCGCCTCGGCGCGCTAGCCTCCGACCCCGCGGCGAGCATTCTCAAGCACGCCGTCAGGATCTGGGCGCGCGACCACGGCGTGGCCGAAACCGACCTTACGCGCGTGACCGAAATGGTCATGGGCTTCGCGAAGTCGGCGATCCGCGACTGTGAGCGCAAGATCCATGTCGTCGCCTAGCGTGCCGCTGCTCAAGATCCCGGGTGCGATCCTGGCTCATGCCAGAAGCTTGATCTCCGGAGACGACGCGGCCATGCCCACGGCAATGGCCGAAGACCCACCTTTCGCGCCCAAGTCGGAGGCGGGCGCCGAATGGGAGCCGACTGCGCAGGACAAGAGTTTCTGGGCCAGCCTGGCCGCGGCCGACAGGCGCCTGGTCGACCTGCGGCGCGCGATCGACGAGGCGGCGGCCGAGGCGCTGGCTCGGGATGCCGACGCCAAGGCGTCGAGGATGCCGGAGGTCCCAATCGCCGCGAGTCGCTGCGAGGCCGCCAAGCGGATGATCGCCGACGCTCTGGACGCGGAGAAATCATGATCCTCGCCATTGGCGGGAAGGTTCAGGCAAGGGCGGCTCGATAACCATCGACCGCCACGCCTCGCCCTTGGGGGAGGGCGGTCGGATGAGCACGGCTCTTCGCAGTTTCGGCGAACGACCGATGCTCATCCGACTCAGATCACGCTACTTGGCGCAGTCGGACTTGCCGACATTGTCCCACTTCTTGAAGCCCCGGCCGGTCTTGGCCTGCAGACGGTCGTTGTAGCGCCGCAGCGCGATGTCGCCGGACTGGCCGGTGAGAACGTCACAGCGCCCGGCGAACACCTTCTCCACGCAAGACGGCCGTGTCGCATAGCCGAGTTCCTCCCAGGCCCCGTCGACGAATCGGCGGCAGGCCACATAGTCGGCAGGCAGCTTCTGAGGCTCGACGGCGGGCACGGCGATCTCGACCGGCTCGGCCGCCTTGGCCGCTTCGGCGGCCGCGGCGATCTTGGCGGCTTCGGCCATCGCCAGACGATGCCGTTCGGCCTCATCGGTGCTGGCCTGCTCTGGCAAGTCCGGCTGATCGTTGGCCAACTGGAACCAGGCCATCTGCATCTTCCAGCCACGGGCCTGGGCCAATTGACCCAGACGGGCGGGGAAGTCCCGCGTCGGCCGTTCGATGGCGCCGGGACGCAGACCGATATCGAACGGCCCGTCGCCCTCGATCATCAGGACCCCCGCCAGGCCGGTGGCGTTCTGGCACATGGAGACCCGGTAGCGTCCGCCGCCGAGATCCTTGTAGAGATCCGGATTGCGGGCGGCCAAGGCCGCGAACTGTTCGCGGTTGGTCGTGAACTGCTGGAGCCGGCCAGAAGGCTGTATGGCGACCAGGCTGAAGCCGTTGGACGGGTCGGGCGCGACATTGATCATCGATTGCGACCAGAGCCCCTTGGGGCAGCCCTGGATGCCGCGGTCGATCTCGAAGCGCGGCTGTTGGGCGACAAGGCTCGGAACGGCGCCGGCCTGGCCGCGGAACCGGTTGGCCGTGTCCAGCAGCGGACAGGAGGCCTGGTCCGCAGGCAGGATCTCGGTGGTGTCGACCTGGAGCCCCTCCACGCCGGCGGCGCGCGCGGCGCTCGCCACCGCGCGGTTCGCGCCCGCCGGATCTCCAGCCGCGCCGGAAATCTTGATGCTGGACGAGCCGTCGGCGTTCTGGCCGTGACTTAGGGTAAGCCAGGAGCAGGGAACGTTCGGCAGCGCCGCGGCGATCGCCTCGTCGGCCCGAGCGGCGGCCGGTGACGGCGCGCTGGGCGCCGTCGCCGACGGTGCAGGCAGGGCGGCTTTCTTCTGTGGTGAGAGAACGGCGAAGCCGATGCCGACCACGGCGACGGCCGCCACCACGCCGATCGCCGTGATGGCTTTTCCCTTGGAAAAGCCTCGCGCCGGCGGCTCTGGGCTCTGAGCTTTGCGCTCCTCCTCGTCCAGAAGTTTGGCCGGGCGCGATGCCGGCTTGCCGGAAGGCCTATAGGCGACGTCCATCGCTGGCGGGATGGGGGATGCAGGCTCCTCCTCCTCATCCATACGGGTCTGGTCGATATCATTGAGCGGCGACGTCGCTTCGTGCGCCTTCGCCTCGACCCCGCTCGGCGGCGGATCGGCGTGTGGAACTTCGGGAGGCCCTGCTTGGGGCGTAAAGATCGTGGCGCTGGCGGGGGCGATCTCTTCGTCCTGGGGCGGGGCGGAGATCAGTGGCGGAAGCGAAGAAGCCTTGTCGGCGGCAATCGGCGGAACGGTCGGTGCGGGCGACGGCGCCTGATCTGCGGCTGGACGCGAGGCTTCGTCGCCGATCGACTCGTCCACTGACTCCAACGGCGAGTCCGGCAGGCTGGGCGCGAAGATCGTGCGTCCCTCAGGAGCGCTCTCGTCACTTGCGACGGCAGCCAGCGACGGCGGAGCGCTGTCTTCTCCGCGCGGCTCGGCGCTCTGCCAGGAGGGCGGTTCGGAGCCCAGGTGGATCACCGTCCGCTCGATCTCGGGGGCGTTGTCCCCGGGCCTCCCTTGACCGATGTCGGGGATCCACGACCGCGGCGAGGGCGCCTCGACCGGCACGTCCAGCGCATCCAGCGCCGTGATCACCTCGGCCATGGTCTGGGGGCGCCCACGAGGGTCGGGGTTGAGCATGCGCGAGAACAACGGCTGCAGCAGCGGCGGCACGGCGGTGATGTCGGCGCCGGCGCGGCGCCGGTCGATCGCTTCGACCAGCGTCGTGCCCATGTTCGGAGCCCGGCCGCCAGCCAGGGCCAGCACCACCAGGGCCAGGCTGTAGATGTCGGTCCACGGACCGATGCGGCGGTCGAAGTCGCCGAACTGCTCCGGTGCGACATAGCCGAGCTTCCCCGCGAAGCCGTCACCGACCACCGTCTGGGCGCCGATTTCCATGCTCTTGGCGATGCCGAAATCGATGATCTTGGCGCGGCTGAGCACGCCGTCCGGCAGCAGCACGTTTTCGGGCGAGATGTCGCGGTGGATGGCGCCGTGGCTGTGCGCCGCGTGCAGGCCCTCGGCCAGGCGGCGGGTGAGCATGACCAGTTCGGCCGTCGTCGGCGGATGGCGGCCGATCAGATTGGTCAGCGGCTCGCCGTCGATGAAGTCGGTGACGATGTAGAGCAGATCCTTGCGCGGCTCGCGGGCCAGGACGCGATATTGCACCAATGCCGGATGGGCCAGGCTGGTGAGGGTCTTGGCCTCCTTGCGGAACAGCGCCTGGACCTTCGGATCGGCGGCCAGGTGCGGAAGGATGACCTTGACCGCCACGCGCTCTTCGGCGTTGACGTTTGCGCCCTCGTAGACCTCGCCCATGCCGCCGCGAGCGATGAAGCGCTTGATCTCGTAGATGCCGTTCAGCACGAAGCCGACCGGCAGGATGCCCCGCTGGGCGGGCTTGCGCGAGCCGCGCTTGCTCCAGGAGCCGGACGGAGGGCTCGTCAGGGACGCGACGTCTTCATCAGAGGGATCGTCGGGCATGCTCACTGGGGGCGTCTCTTTCCAACTCTGACTACAACCTCGCCCTGAGCGCGCGGCGGTTGCAAGCGGTTATGCAGGATCTCACGCATTCAGGCCGCGGCTTCCGGGATCGAAGGCGCGTCGGCTTGCGGTGACGCTTCGCCGCTTTCGAACGCATAGGTGAAGGTTGAGTTCTCGACGCCCACTGTGATCCTGGCCACGTCCTCGCCGGCCATCTGGCGCTCAAGCAGGGCGATCGACAGCTCGGGCAGCATGGTGTTGGTCAGGATGGCGTCGATCATCCGACCGCCGGACGCGACCTCGGTGCAGCGGGAGACGATCAGTTCGACGACAGCTTGGTCGTAGGTAAAGACGATGCCGTGGTTCTCGGCGATGCGCTTCTTCACGCGGTCCAGCTGCAGCCGGACGATGCCCTGCAGCATGTCCGGCGACAACGGATAATAGGGCAGGACGATCAACCGGCCGAGCAGGGCGGGCGGGAACACCTTGAGCAGGTCGGGCCGCAGCGTCTGGGCCAGCGCCTCGGCGTCCGGCTTCATCTCCTCGTCCTCCGACAGCGAAGTGATCAACTCGGAGCCAACATTGGAGGTCAGAAGGATCAGCGTGTTCTTGAAGTCGATGTGACGCCCTTCGGAGTCGTCCATATAGCCCTTGTCGAACACCTGGAAGAACATCTCGTGGACGTCCGGGTGGGCCTTCTCCACCTCATCGAGCAGCACCACCGAATAGGGCCGGCGCCGCACGGCCTCGGTCAGAACGCCGCCCTGGCCGTACCCGACATAGCCGGCTGGCGCGCCCTTCAGGGTCGAGACGGTGTGGGCCTCCTGGAACTCGCTCATATTGATGACGATCAGGCTATCGTCGCCGGAATAGAGCAGTTCGGACAGGGCGTGCGCCGTCTCGGTCTTGCCCACCCCGGACGGGCCGCACAGCATGAACACCCCGACCGGCTTGTTGGGATTGTCGAGCTTGGCGCGGCTGGTCTGGATGCGCTTGGCGACGGCGTCCATCGCATGATCCTGGCCAACCACGCGCTTCTTCAGCTGGTCGGCGATGGTGAGGACCGAGGCGATCTCGTCCTTGACCATGCGGCCGACGGGAATGCCGGTCCAGTCGCCGACCACGGCGGCGACGGCGTCGGCGTCGACCTCGCCGAACACCATCGGGTCGTCGCCATGGGCCTGGGCGACCGCCAGCAAGGCGGCGTCGAGCGCGGCCTTGAGCCCGGCCGTGTCGCTGGCCTCCGCCGATGCGGCGGCCGCGAGGGCCTGGCGGGCCTCGTAGGCCTTGGCGACGGCGTCCTTCTCGGCCGCCCACTTGGCTTCCACCGCATCGAGCGCGGCCTGCGCCTCCTCGATCGCCTCCTTCAGCTTTCCGATACGCTCCACGCCGGCGTATTGACCTTCGGCCTCGCGGGTGGCGACGCCGAGTTCGACATTCAGGAGTTCGACCCGGCGGCGACGGCTTTCGACCGGCGCGGGCGTCGCGTGCTGCGAGACGGCCACGCGGGCGCCGGCGGTGTCGAGCAGGCTGACGGCCTTGTCGGGAAGCTGCCGGGCCGGCACGTAGCGCTGGGACAGCTTGACGGCCGCTTCCACGGCCTCGTCGAGGATCACCACCTTGTGGTGCTGCTCCATGGCCGAGGCCACCGAACGCAGCATGGCGATCGCCACGCCAGTCTCCGGCTCCCCGACATTGACGGTCTGAAACCGCCGGGTAAGGGCAGGATCCTTTTCGAAGTACTGGCGATATTCCGACCAGGTGGTGGCGGCGATCGTCCGGAGCCGACCGCGCGCCAAGGCGGGCTTAAGCAGGTTGGCGGCGTCGCCGGTGCCGGCCTGGCCGCCGGCCCCGATCAGGGTGTGGGCTTCGTCGATGAACAAGATGATCGGCTTGGGCGAGGACTCGATCTCGTCGATCACCTGCCGCAGCCGCTTCTCGAACTCGCCCTTCACGCCGGCGCCGGCCTGCAGCAGCCCAATGTCCAGGGCGCGGAGCGTAACGTCCTTGAGCGCCGGCGGGACGTCGCCATCGACGATCCGGCGCGCCAATCCTTCGACGACCGCCGTCTTGCCCACCCCAGCCTCACCCGCGAGGATCGGGTTGTTCTGGCGTCGGCGCAGCAGGATGTCGATCACTTGGCGGATCTCGGCGTCGCGGCCGACGATCGGGTCGATCTCGCCAGCCCTGGCCCGCTCGGTGAGATCGACGGAATATTTGGCCAGCGTCTCGCCTGAGGCGCTGGCGAACGGGCCGCCCGCCGCGCCTGCCTGGTCGGGGGTCGCCTCAGCGGCGAGGGCTCCGCCCACTTCGGCTGAGTTCGCGACGATCTTGTCGAACTCGTCGCCCAGGGCGTCGGCCGAGACCTTGCGGAACTCAGGCGAGATCGCAAACAGCGCATTGCGCAGGATCGGGGTCTTGAGCATGCCGAAGACCAGGTGGCCGGTGCGCACACGGCTGGCCTGGAACATCAGCGACGCATAAAGCCAGCCCTTCTCGATGGCCTCCTCGATCTGGGGCGAGAAGTCCGAGATCGCCGTCGCGCCGCGCGGCAGGCCGTCCAGCGCGGCGACGACGTCGCGGGCCAGCTTGGTGTCGTCCAGGGCGAACCGGGTGCGGATCGCGGCCAGGTCGTTCTGCGGATCCTGCAGCAGGATATGGATCCAGTGCACCAGCTCGACATAGGGATTGCCGCGCATCTTGCAGAAACCGGTCGCGGTCTCGATGCTCTTCAGGCCCGTGGGGCTGAGGCGGCCGAACAGGGCGGAGCGGTTGATCTCGGTCATGCGGCATCTCTCTTGGCGGCGGCTCGAGCGACGCGACGCGAGCTCGGGCCAAGACGGGTCTCGGCGCGCGAGCCGCTGCCGGCCGGCGGATTGATCCAACTGGTCCAGCCCAGCCGGGCGCGGCCGTCCAGCGACGCAGGGCGGCGGGCGGCTTCGCTGGCTTCGATCTCGAGGTCCCATTCCAGATGGGACGGGGCGAAGGAATCCAGCGCCTCGGCCACGACCGCGAAGCGCGGGCCGCCCGGCAACAGGTTCTCGTAGTCGTGGAAGGTCTCGACCTTCACGGCGATGCGGAACGCGTCTGACACGGTGCTGGTGCGACGGCCGCAGACAGCGTCGCCGCCCAGCCGGCTGTAGGCTCCGCCCAGACGGGTCTGGTCCGCGGGCTCGATGTCGCGCCAGACCGGACGGTATTCCTTCAGCCGCACGGGGGCGCCTACCAGGTCTGCGACGGCGTCCTCAATGCCCGCCGCGCTGCGCCGCGAGGCATAGAGGCCGGCATAGTAGAGGCGGGCCCGGGCCGGGAAGGCCGCGTCGTCAGGCACTCCCGCGGTCGCGCCGGTCAGGGCGCCCAGATAGCCGGCGAAGCGGTCGTCACCGGGCCGGTCGGCATTGGCCGCCGGATTGGACTCCGCCCAGGCCCGATAGAAGAACTGCAGCATGCGCCCAGCCAGCACGTCGAGGAAGTGCCCGAACGGACGGCCCTGGGCATAGCGGCGCTCGAAATGAGCGAACTCGCTGAGGTGCAGGGGCAGGGGCCCCATCGGCCCGGTCAACCCGAACCAGTAGCCCTCGACCTTGGCGCGCCCGCCCTTGACGGTGATCGTTTCCAGCGTGGAACCGGGAAAACCCAGCGCGGGGAGTTGGGCCAGGTCGACGAGGTTCTGCGACGGGAGGCGGGCGTCGCCGATGCGCGGCAGATCCGGCGCGCGCGCCTCCGCCGCGCGCAGCAGGCCAAACAGCCCGTACCGCCTCGCGTTCCCCGCCGCCTGGCGAAGAAACTCTAGATGTTGCGATGTTCGCCCATTCTCGGCGGCCATTGCGCGAAGGTTCCTTCCTGGGGGCTTTCAAAGATGCATTCGGTGAAGGCGTTGACGGTCGCGAACTCGCCGAGGAACCGCTCCAGAACGGCCGAGAACAGGAACATCCGACCGTTCTCGAACGGGGCGTCGTCCAGCTTGAGGCGCAGGCGCTGGCCGCGGGCGAAGGCGCTGCGTCCCCCGCCGCCCACCCGCCGGGTCACCGGTTCGGAGCGGATGGACAGCACGCCGTCGATCTGCCGCCGCAGGGCGGGATCGTCGATCCGTCCATAGAGGGCCAGGTGATCGCGCAACACCGACGGATCGTCGTCATCGCCCAAGGCGAATGAGGCGTAGTTCGGAGTCAGGTGACCGATGACCCGCCACGCCCCGTCGCTGATGCCCATCGGCGGTCGCGGCTTGGTCGGGGCGCGGACGATCGTCACGGCGCGCACGGGAACGCCGCTGATCCGAAAGTCCGTCGCACCGCCGGTGCGCAGCGTCTCGGCGAGCTCACGATTGGTGACCAGCGCACGGACGGCCAGTTCGTAGATCCCCTCCAGCCGCCTCGGCTCGCCCGGAGCGGCCAGGCTGATCCAGGTTTCCGTGCCCAGATAGTCGGTCCTGCGCCTCAGGCGCTGCTCCTTGGTTGACAGGCGCCGGTGGCGCAGGCGGGTGACGTAGAACAGCGCCTCCGTCCAGTCGTAGAGCAGACTCCCGAAGGCGTGCAGCGGCGCGACCGGACGGGCGTCGCCATTCTTCTGCGAATGGGCGGTCACCTCCAGCGGGCGGAAGATCTCGAAATCCAGCGGCCGGGTGCGGTCGGCGATCAACTGGTGTTCGTGATCGAACTCGCTGATCGCTACACGATCGATCTGCTTCTCGAACAGATTGATCGCGGGCGTCGCGAAGAGCTTGAAGTTTGCGGGCGACACCGCGCCGGCCAAGGCCGTGGACGCGCGATCGAACAGGAAGACGACTTCGCATTCGGTGCGACACTTGCCGAAGGCCTGACCCAGTTCGCGCAGACGGACGAAGAGGAAGCGTTCCGGACAGGCGAAATATTCCGACAGCAGGCGATAGCCCCGGAAGGAGCGGCGCCCGGTCGGCAGCAGGGCGCAGTTCTCCTCGAAACCGTGCTGCTCGGCCGAGGGCAGCTTGATCCAGGCCGCTGTACCGGCCGCGGAGTCAACCGGCCGGGCCACCGTGGCCACGGCGTCGCCGATCAGCTGGCGGTAGAGCTCGCCGGGCACCACTTCCGAGCCGTCCAGATAGATCGGCAAGGCGTCGGGCGCCATCGCTGACAGCGCAACGCCGCCCAGGCCGCTGAACTTCAGGCGCAGCCCGGCTTCGGCCCGCACGCCCGCCGCGCCGGCGTAGGCGGAGACGGCCGCGCGGGTGGGCAGGTATTCGGCCTCCGTGATCTTCAAGGGCCAGAGGGTCACGTCCTGGCCGGTCCGGAAGATGACCGGCGTGGCGGCGTCGTCGCCGGAGGTGGCCGACATCTCGGTCAGGCGAGGGACGACGAACCCGGCGGCGATCGCCTGGTCGCTGTCCTGGGGTTCGAGCGTCACCACGCACATCGACGGGGTCGGCGCCAGGTAGTGGGGCTGGATGGCGTTGAGCAGATGCTGCGTGAAGTCGGGGAACTGGTCCTGCAGCTTCAGCTTCACGCGAGCGCCCAAAAAGGCCACGCCTTCCAGGAGCCGCTCGACATGGGGATCGGTGTCGGATGGAGCGTTGAGGCCCAGGCGTCCGGCGACCGTCTCGTACTCCTCGCCGAATTCACGTGCGGTTTCGCGAAGATAGAGCAGTTCTTCGTTGTAGGCCCTGAGGAGTCGAGGATCCATCCGCCTACTCCCGGAGGGTCGCCGAGCCCGTGTCGATCTCGACGTCTGTCTTGAACTCGACGGGCAGGGCCATGACGGCGCTGGTGACATCGGCCCGGATGACGAAGGTGACGGCGTTGGGCTTGGCGTCCTTGGCTGTGGCGGTGACGTCGAGACGCTGCGGGTTGATGCGGGGCTCAAAGCGCCGGATGGCCTGCTTGATCTCGCGTGCCCGGTTCTCGACCGCCCGCCGCTGCAGCAGCTTGCCGGCCATGTCGGGCACGCCGTAGTTCAGGACCGAGGTCGCCACCTCGGGATAGGGCTTCAGGTTCTGGATCGCGCCGAATTGGGTGGTGTTGAGGATCCAGTTCAGCTCGCGCAGGACCGTGGCCCGCAGCGCGGCCTCGTTGAAGCGTTCGATCTTCAGGATCGGATAGAGCCGCCGCGTCGCCGCGCGGCTGACCTGGCCTTCGACCTTCGGATCGTCGCGGACGTCGTCGAAGTCGAGATCGGCGACGAGCTTGTCGAACAGGGTCGGATTGATCCGGGCTGGCATGGCGTCAAGCGAACGCCAGATGGCGAAGCGCCAGGATTCCCACGTCTTCGCCGTTTCCCAGCGACCAGAGCTTTTGGCCGAGGCCTTCGGCGCCTCGAGATCCCTCGCGCCAGTCGGTCGCCCGGGCCAGCAGCAGATTGGCGTCCGTCGCGTCCTGAGTGGCGGGGTAGCGGACGGGCAGGATGGCCGCTACGCCCTGTCCGGTCTTGAATTCGATTTCCACGGGCAGCCAGACGAGGTCACGCAGATCCTGCGGCCCGTCGCTGGTGATCTTGCGCACGGCGTCGAAGGGGACGAGTCCCCAGCGCCCGTGGATGACGGCCTCGAAAGCCGGGCCAAAGCGTGGATCCGCGTCGGCGATCCAGTCGAAATCCTGATCGTTGAAGCGCCCGGGCGTATCGGGGGCGGCGTCGAAGGCCCGCAACCGGGCAGCCTCGGCGTCATCGATCCGCCCTTGCAGGCCCGCGCCGAGGGCAACGGCCAGGTCGCCGGCCCACGGGCTGGTATTGACCAGTAGGGCTGGTGGAACCTGTCCCGCAAAGGCCTTCTCGCGTTCGATTTCGGCGTCGATGGCCAGGTTGTAGGCGACCGCCAGCATCTGGGCTTCGGGAGACAGCTGGGTCAGCACCTTCAGCTGCGCCTTGGCCTTGTCCCATTCACCCAGGATGCAGAACAGCTGGAACAGAAACATGCGGCTGGGCTGATCGTCCGGCGCGCGCCTGACCCTTTCGACAAGGGCTTGGCGCGCGCCGTCCAGATCACCAGCGCGTAGGAGGTCGTCGGCGTTAGGCATTCTTTGCTTCTATGATTGGCCGAAGACCGGCGCGGCTCGCCTAGAACTTGGCGTTACCGGCGATGTCCCACTTGAAGTCGCCCGTGCCCGCGGCCTTGCCGGCCGAGCTCTGCTCCTTGTACGCAACCTCGACCTTGGCGAAGTTGATCGAGACATTTTCCGTCAGGCGATCTTCGCCGCCGCTGCCGCCGGTCGACACCGAGCTGACGAGGCAGTCGGTCATGGTGATGGTGATATATTCCAGCGGGGTCTCGCCGGCCTTGCGGACCACCAGCGTCGCCTTGCTGATATGCTTGCCGTTGGCGGCGGCCAACATCAGCGGCGCCGACGACAGGTCGACGTACTTGGTGAAGGACAGATCCTGGACGTTCACCTTGCCGGCGCCGGCGCCGCCGCCGACGTGGGCCGTGCCCGAGTTGGTCATGCCCCAGCTCCAGGCCAGGACATCGATTTCACCTTTGTGGCTGGAGTCCTTGGACTCACCACTGATGCCTTCAAGTTTCAGGAACATATCAACGGCCATAAGGCGTTCTCCTCACGAAAAATGATCTACTGACAGTTAGTTCGGGCCCTTGGGCAGGCGCGAAACCATACTGAGCGACACGTCCATCCCCTCGAGCTGGTAGTGCGGCACCATGCGGAAGACGCCGCGGTAGTAGCCCGGGTTCTCGGGGTCGGGGATGACATCCACCGAGGCGGATTTCAGGGGCTTGCGAGCCTTGTCTTCTTCAGTCGAGAAGTCGGGCTGCATGTCCACGTACTGCATGATCCACGACTGCAGGTCGCTGGCCAGAACCGGCGCCTCGCGGCTGCTGCCGATCCAGTCCCGCACCATGCACTTGAGGTAATGCGCGAAGCGGCAGCTGGCGAAGATGTAGGGCAGGCGCGCCGACAGGTTGGCGCTGGCGGTCGCGTCGGCGTCCTCGTAGGCCTTGGGAGCATGGAGGGTCTGGGCGCCGATGAAGGTGGCCTGGTCGGTGTTCTTGCGATGCACCAGGGCCATCAGCCCGGCCTTGGACAACTCGGCCTCGCGACGATCGGAAATGGCGATCTCCGTCGGGCACTTGGCGTCCATGGCCCCATCGTCGGTGGGGAACATCGCGGTCGGCAGGTCCTCGACGGTGCCGCCGGATTCCACGCCGCGAATGCGCGTACACCAGCCATAGGTCTTGAAGGCCTCGGTGATCCGCACGCCCAGCGCATAGGAGGCGTTCAGCCACAGATAGTTGTCGTGCTGGCCGCCTTCGGTGTCTTCCTCGAAGGCGAACTCCTCGACCGGCTCGCTGTTGGCGCCGTAGAGCGGGCGCCCCAGGAAGCGCGGCAGGGTCAGCGCCATGTAGCGGCTGTCGTTCGAGGCGCGGAACGAGCGCCAGGCCATGTAGTCGGTGGCGTCGAACTGCTTGGCGATGTCGCGCGGATTAGCCAGCTCCTGCCAGCTTTCCATGCCGAGCAATTGCGAGTCCGCCGCCGCCACGAACGGGGCGTGCGCCGCCGCGCCGATCTTCGCCAGCCCCTTCATCACCTCGATGTCGGGCGCGGTGTGGTCGAACGCGTAGTCGCAGATGAACGCGCCGTAGGGCTGCCCGCCCAGCTGGCCGAACTCCGCCTCGTAGATCTTCTTGAACAGGGGGCTCTGGTCCCAGGCTGCGTCGCGGAACTGCCGCAGCATCTTGCGGGTCTCGTCCTTGGAGACGTTCAGCACGCGAACCTTGAGGTCCTTGCCGGTCGGGGTGTTGCCGACGAGATACCAAAGGCCCCGCCAGGCGGATTCCAGAGTCTGGAAGTCCTTGTGGTGGATGATCTTGTTGACCTGCTCGGTCAGCTTGCGGTCAATCGCGGCCTTCAGGGCGTCCACGGTCGAGAAGACGTCGGCCCCGATGATCTGGGTGTCCTCGAGCGCCTGCTGCGCCAAGGTCTTCACCGCCTCTTCGATCCGCGCCTGCTTGGCGTCGGTGTTGGGCTTGAACTCCCTTTGCAGCAGAGACGCGAAATCGTCGACGGTGACGGTTTCCGCGGCGGGGGCGCCAGTCTGCTGAAGCGTTTCTTGCGCCATCAAGGTCTCCCAACGGGCAGGGTAGGGGAAAACATTGTAGATCTACCGTAGATTGTCTAGGTATTATCGGCGGACGGCTTCGCAGCCGCGAGCGCCTTCATCAGCTCGGGATCCTTCAGGACCTTGTCCAGCAGGTCCTGAGCGCCGTCCTTGCCGTCCATGTACAGCATCAGGTCGTTAAGCTGCTGCCGCGCCTCCAGCAACTTGGCCAGGGCGGGCACGTTCTTGGCGACTTGGCCCGGCGAGAAATCTTCCATCGACTTGAAGGTCAGATCGACGCCGATCTTACCGTCTCCGGTCAATGTGTTGTCGACCGTGAAAGCGGCGCGTGGCGCAATCGCTTCCATCTTCTGTTCGAAATTGTCCATGTCGAATTCGACAAAGTCGCGCTTGTCGAGCGGCTTCTTCTCGACATTCGATTTTCCAGACAGGTCGGACATAACTCCGACCACGAACGGAATTTCGATCTTCTGGCGGGAACCAAAAGTCTCCACTTCGTATTCAATGTGAACACGAGGAGCGCGATTCTCCTTGATGAAACGCTGTCCACCTTTGTTCGACGCCATGGTCATCCACCCGCAATTAGACGTTATATGTCGCTAATAAACTTCGCCATCATAGGTCTATATCATGGCGATGTTCAACCGATAGCTCAAGCTTGTTCGCGATGTTTTCGTGATTGCAGAACGTTGCGAGCTTCTTCGACGCTCCCCGGCGCGATGTCTTCAAGAATCGCCATGAAATCCAACCCAACCCATTCACGCGCACGCTGTAGCAACGTCAGGATCGGGTGCCCCGGTTCCCTGCGCCGGTAGTAGTCGCTCAGCGCCTCAAGGGCGCGGACGACGTCGTCCCGGGTCTCGATCCTCGCGCCCAGGGTGGGCGACGAGTTCAAGAAGCTTGGCGATGCAACGTCCGGTTCCGCCGATGGTTCCCCACTTTCTGACGTCTCGGTCTTTTTTCCGAACGCCTGCACCGCGCGTCGCATCTGAGCGAGCGCGTCGTAGGTCGCCCGAAAGTTCGTGGAGCCGCCCTCGTCGGCGTTGGCGGTGAGCACCAGGTCCACGCGACGCAGGCTGTCTTCAATTGCGTTCAGCCGCTGGACGATCACATCAAGATCGTCCTGACTCACATCCTCCAGCGCGGCCCGGAACATTCCGTAGCCTTCCTCGGTTTCGCCTCCCAAGCGGAAGCGTTCGAAGTGGTCGATGGAATAGTCACCGAGGCGAGGATGGCGGATCAATGTGATCCTGCGCAGGGGTTGGATGAACTGCGACGCTCCGGTCAGGGAATCGCAAGGACCCTTGCGCCCTTGGAACCCATAGTCCTCCAATCGCGGATGCAGGCTGGGCCAGTAGGCCTCCAGAAGGCCCGCCAGATATTTCGCACCGGCCTCGACAGTTTGCAGGTCCCCCGCCCGGGCTCCGGCGCGGCAGAGATAGATGGGCAGCCAGATGTCCTTGGTGCGCGCGCTTTGCTCGACGATTTTGGCGATGATCGCGCGCCAGTCGATGTCGGAAGCTTGAGCCTCGACGCCGGACGCGTCGATCGAGACCTCCGTCTCGAAGGCTTGTTCGATTTCATAGCGCTGCGGGTCGTAGGCGAGGTCCGGGCCGGTCGGGTCGTCGTCGGAAACCGGCGCCAACAGTCGACTCGGATCAAGCGCCATGTTCTCGTTCGCCTCAACGTTGATATCGCGCCCGAGCCGTTTGTCGCCGAACCTGCGCAGGCAGGCGGTTGGGGCGGGCGCGGAGTGTGGCCCAAGAAATCGTTTTGGCAAGTCTGTCTGGTTGAGATGTTGAAATTGATCGCTACACCTATGCACAGCGGGCCGCGGGCCGTAGGTTTCAGGCGCAGTAACGGGAGCGATTAATGGATCGGCAGGCTACGATATCTGTCGCTCTTGGTACGGCTAAGCTTAACCTTGAGCGCTTCGAGTCGATCGAGCGCTTGAGCGAGCCGTTTGTGATTGTTGTAGAAGGGTTTTCTGCCGACGAGGTCGATTTTCTGCCGCACCTTGGAAAGCCGGTTTCCCTGGACGCTGGCGATGAGATGGACCACGTCCGCTACTTCCATGGGTTGTTGACCGAAGCGGCCTTGATCAAGGTCGATATCAACGGCGCCCACTACCGGCTCACCCTCAGGCCATGGCTGTCACTCCTGGACCAGAACCGAAACTATCGGATCTTCCAGGACAAGAGCGTCGTCGACATCGTCAAGCAGGTGTTCTCCGACGCCGGCATGAAGGACGTCGAGTTCGACCGGCTGACCGGCAGCTACAAACCGCGGGAATATTGCGTTCAGTACAAGGAAAGTGACTTCAATTTCGTCTCGCGCCTGTTCGAGGACGAGGGCATCTACTACTATTTCCGGCACGAGGAAGCGGCTCACAAGCTGGTCCTCTGTGACGGAAAATCGGCTCACAAGCCCGAGCCGGGCTACGAGAGCATCCGCTTCCTTCCGGTCTCCGGCGACGAAACGAGCACGCCCGACACCCTCTCGGAATGGAACGAACGGATCAGCTCGGTCAGCCAGGCCAGCGTGACCCTGCGCAGCTTCGACTTCACCAAGCCGCAGAATCCGGTCGAGGCCGTCAGCCAGGGCGCTGGCCAGCACCCGGGCGACGCGCTCGAGGTGTACGAATATCTCGGCGACTTTACCGACAAGAGCGAGGGCGAAACGCGGGGGCAGGCTCGTCTGGCCGCGAGTCGCGCGCCGCGACGGCTCTACAGCGGGGGCGGCGACGTCTTGGGTCTGGCCTGCGGCGGCCTCTTCACCCTGACAGAAGCTGGGGTCGATCGCTTCAACCAGGAATACCTGATCATCGGCCTCAACCATGTCGTCGAGGCCGAGAGCCATCGCAGCGGCGACGATCGTCAGGCCAGGCGCGTCAACGTGGTGGCGATCCCTAGCGACACGCTGTTCCGGCCGCCGCTCGTCGCCGAAAAGCCCATCTCAAGCGGCGTCGAGACCGCCACGGTGACCGGGCCGGCCGGCGAGGTCGTCTATGTCGACGAATGGGGACGCGTGAAGGTGCGCTTCCACTGGGATCGCTCGCCCGATCAGCCAGGCAAGACCTCATGCTGGATGCGCGTTTCGCACCACGCTGCGGGCGAGGGCTTTGGCAATGTCGACCTGCCACGGGTGGGCCAGGAGGTCATCGTCGACTTTCTGAACGGCGATCCGGATCGCCCGATCATCACCGGGCGGGTCTATAACGGCCAGCGCAAGCACGCCTACGACTTGCCGGCCCAAAAGACCCGGTCGTTGTGGCGTACCCAGACGATCGGGCGGCTGGGCGACTATGCCGGGGCCGAGAAAACCCCGCCGCCCAACAGCCTGGGCTTCAATGAGATCCGTCTTGAGGACAAGGGCGGCTCGGAAGAGATCTACATCCACGCCCAGCGCGAGATGGTGCGCGACGTGCTGCTGGACGACACCCTGACCGTCCAGCGCGACCGCGCCACCCGGGTGGGGCGCGATCGCAAGACGGCGGTCAAGCGGCATGAAGCCACCACCATCGAGACCGGCGACGAAACCCACGAGGTCAGCAAGGGCAAGCGCACGACGACAATCGAGCTTGACGATGGAACCACCGTGCGCTCTGGCAACTATAGCGTGAAGGTGAACAAGGGGACGGTGACGATCGAAGCCGCGCAAAGCATCACGCTGAAGGTCGGCTCAAGCTTGATTGTGATGGATCCCTCCAGCATTACGCTGAGCGCCCAGACGGTCACCAGCCACGCGCGCGGCGTCAACACCGTGAGCGCGCCGCAGGTCGAAGTGCACGGAGACGGCATGACGACGATCACGGGCGGCGCCGTGAAGATCAATTAGGATCGCGTATGAGACGCTGGAAACAGGTTAAGTGGGCCGAAGCGGGCCAAGTCTCCGCAATTCTCGGATGGCCCAAGTCGAATCACGACGCCGATCCACCCGAGACGGTCTTCGACCGCCTGATCGAGGAAGGACGTGAAGACGACGCGGCCCTGTTCCTCGGCCAGGCCTTGCCTCGCTTCGAAGCCGTGGCCTGGGCGGCCCGGGCCGTCCAGGAGCTGTCCTTGACCCCGAGCGCTCAGGACGCCGAGGCGCTCAAGGCGACTCTTCTATGGCTGCAGGACCCGAGCGACGGTCGGCGCCGGGCGGCGTTCGCGATCGCTGAGCAGTCCCGTGGGGCCAGCCCCCAGAGGCAGTGCGCCTTGGCGGTGTTCTTTTCGGGCGGCTCGATCGCGCCGGTGGATGTCGAACCCGTTTTGCCGCCCAAGGACACGGTCGGAGCCTTCGCCGCGGGAGCGGTGCTCACCGCTGCGACACAGAGCGGACGCCATCTGGAGAGCCTTCGTTCGGCGCTCGCGCTCGGCGACGCGATCGCCAGCGGCCGAGAAACCGCACACCCATGACCCTTGTGCTGACCATCAAGGCGCTGGATCGTCTCGACAACGGAGAGACGGCGCGCCTGAAGCTCGACCGCCATGGCGCGCGCATCGGACGCTCGCCCCACATGGATTGGTGCCTGCCGGATCCGCGCAGCTATATTTCCTCCGCCCATTGCGAGATCCACTACCGTGATGGGGCTTACGTGCTGGTCGATCGAAGCACCAACGGCACCTTTGTGAACCGGTCGGCATCACGGCTGACGACGCCGCATCAGATCGTCGATGGCGACGTGATCCTGATCGGCCACTACGAAATCGAGGCCCGGCTGGAGCAGGGCAGGGGCTCTGGCGCTGAAGAGTCCGCGCCAGCCGCCGCTTGGAGCGGCTGGGACAGCCACGGCGCCCGCGAGGTGGCGGATGACCCGGCGCGCTGGGATCAACCAGCGCCACGGGCTGCTATCACGGGCCAGGGTTCCGTCTCGGGCGCCTGGGCGCCGCCGCGCATGGACGTCGCCCCCCAGCCCGCCTCGGCCTGGACTCCAGCTCGTTCGGAAGCGCCGCCGCCTTCGGCCTGGTCCAGCGATCCGCCGACCCAGGCCACGCCCTCGGCGGTGGACGTATGGGGGCAACTGGCGGCCACCAACGAGGTCGACTGGGCCCGCGGCTTCGGCGGCCCCGCCACGCCGGCGTTCGAGGCGCCGCCCTTGGCCTCGCCTTCCACGGCGCCTTGGGGCCAGACCCCCGCGCCGCCGCCGCCGGAGCGAAAGCCGCGATCGACGCCCGCGGCCGGCGACGGCGCCGAATGGCGCGCTTTCCTGCACGGCGCCGGACTCCGCTCCGAGGATTTCAGCAGTTCACCCCTGGAAGTGCTGTCGGCGGCAGGCGGCGTCCTGCGACGCCTGCTGGGCGGCATGGTCGTGATGATGGAGGCGAGGGCCAGGGCGAAGGCCCAGCTTGGGGCGCAGAACACCAGCCTGGAGTTTGACGGCAACAATCCGCTGAAGTTCACGCGATCGGCCGACAAGGCGATGGCGCAGATGCTTAATCGACCCGATCGCGGCTTCATGCCGGCCGACCTGGCCGTGGAGGACGCCTTCCGAGACCTGCAGGCCCACCAGCTAGCCACCTTGACGGCGATGCAGGGCGCGTTGGCCGCCACGCTCGATCGCTTCTCTCCCTCGGCGATCCGGGGCCGGGCGGAGCACCGGGGGCTGCTGGCCAAGATCGTACCTGGCGCGCGGGCGGCGGCGCTCTGGCAAGCCTATGAACGGGAGTTCGAGGGTGTCACCCGGGGCTCCGACGAAGCCTTCATGGAGGTCTTCGCCAAGGAGTTCCGTGACGCTTACGAACGCATCGCCGCCGACATGAAGGCCAAGCGGCGGCCCTAGACCACGGCGCTTGGCGGCCGCTGGGCGGATCAGGACAGAGCGAGCAGCGTGGTCTCGTCGCAATTGACCACGGCCACGCTGACATTGTCGGGGGCGCCGCGCTCCAAGCAGATCTTCACCAGTTCGTCGGCGGCGGCGGCTGGATTGCCCTGGGCCAGAATCGTTGCCAGTTCGGCGTCTGGGATCGTCCGGGTAAGGCCGTCGCTGCACACCAGGAAGACGTCCCCAACCTTGGCTTCGTCAGAGACCGCATCCAGTTCAAGCCGGGGCGCAACGCCCACCGCGCGCGACAGCACATGCGACATGGGGTGGTTTTCGGCCTCTTCGGCCGTCAACCGACCCGAGGTCACCATGTCCTGGACCTGTGAATGGTCGACTGTCAGCTGGTAGAGCTGACCGTCGCGCAGCAGGTAACAACGGCTGTCGCCGGCCCACAGCACCACGAAGCGCCGGTCGCGCAGAAGCAGGGCCACGACCGTGGAACCCATGGGCTGTCCGACCGACTTGGTCCAGATGCGCTCGTTGGCCTCGTGCACGGCCGCGGCGACCGCCGAAGCGGCGTCGTCGAAGTCGGCGGGCAGGACTGCGGCCTCCAGGGTCGCGGTGATGGTCTTGGACGACCACTGCCCGTTGGCGTGACCGCCCATGCCGTCGGCGACCGCCCAGAGGCCCTGGTCCGGACGCGCCAGCACTTGGTCCTCGTTGTCGCGCCGCACCTTCCCGGGATGGGTCAGGGTGGCGTCGTGAAATCGCAAACTCCCGTCATCCATGGACAGCTCCTATGTCGTCAGAACCTGGGTCATCAGGTCGGCGGGTGGCTGGCTGGCAATCAGATCGAACGGTGAGTCCGGCAACCAGAAGCGGCCTTGCGCTTCTGCTCCGCCCTCTGATTCCACAGTTTGAAAGATAATTTGCGCGCTGGCCACCATCGCGTCGATGTTCGCGGCGTCTTCGAAGGCGCGATGGATTTCGTCTTCGGCCGCCGCGGCGATGCGTTCGGCGGATCGCGCTGAAAGAGCCTCGGTCGTGCGGCCGCCAAGGACGATAATGAAGCGTCGCCCCGCCGAGTCGATCGAGGACGCCAGCGTTCCGGTTCGCCAGCCGTCGCCGAAGGGCCCGGGCCCAAACGAGAAGCGCAACGGCGGCGCGGCGTCGTGCCGAGCTTCGAAATCCGGACCCAGGACAGTCCGCGCCAGCGCCAATCCGGCGCTCGCCCAGGCGTCCCAGGCCTCGCGGTCCGGGCCGGAAAGGCCGCGGGCGACGAAATCGCCGTGGGTCGGCAACTTGCCGAAAGCGAAGGCCTGCGGCGCGTTCAAAGCTTGGCTGGGCATCGGAATGACCACAGGCCGCCGCGACCGAACGGGTTTTTGTCGGACGGCAGATTGACCTTGAGCGTGAAATACTGGGCGCCCTGGCCGAAGGTGGCCTTGATCGCGTTCGGACCAGCGTTTTCCTTTTGGGCGGCGTCCATCAGGCGGAAGAGCGCCCATACCCCCTGGGCGTCGTAGCGCCGCACTTCCTTGGCGCCGGCATAGAGGACGAGATGAGCTTCAGGCAGGCCCGAGATCGCCCACATCACGGGCTTGGCGCCAACGCTGTTGGGCTCGAAGCGATAGGTCGCGCCGCCGGCGGAGAATTCGGCGGCGGTGACCGCCCCGCCGAAGCCTGCGGCCTCGACGCGGATTGGCAGGCCGGAGGTGAGCAAGTCGCGGACCTGAGCCGCCTTCTGGAACTGCTCGGCGCTGGCCGGGTCGAAGGCCGACGCCACCGGGTCGTCCGAACGCCAGCGCCAGACCGGACCGGAGGTCAGCAGCAAGGGCTGCAGGCGATCGCGCATCATGCTGTCGAACTGGCCGTTGAGACCCAGAACCCGCATCATGTCCGCCGCCGTCGCGTCGTTCTGCGCCGCGCCATAGAATGGATAGCGGTTGTCGCTGACGCTGCGGCAGGCGCCCGCAAGGTTGGTCGCATATTCCTGTCCGATGGCGTTCTGCGCCGAGGACACCACCGCGCCGCGACCGCTCTGCGTCGCTTGGGCGACGAAGCCCTGGAGCTGTGGCGGTGCGACGACGCTGGTGGTGGCGACCTGTCCCAGCGCCGACGCCAGTTCTCCCTGCGCCGCGACGCCGCCCAACCCGCCGCCGGCGATCCCGGCGGCCATGTTGGCCGAGGCGGCCTGCTTCACCGCCGCCAGGAACTCGTCGATCGGCGCGGCGCCCTTGCCGTCGCCGACATAGGTCGCGAGCGGCCGGAAGTAGTCGGTGATGGTCTTGCCGGCGTCGACGCCGCCGGAGTCCAGCACCGCTCCGCCCACGACGCGCGCGGCGGTCTTCAGCTTGCTGGGGGCCCGGATCGCCGGCGGCTTGCCGAAGGTGGTGTTCTTGCGGACCTCCAGCAGCAGCACCTTCAGCGGCGACGGCGTGCGGGTGAAGGCGCCCAGGGCGGCGGGATTGGTGAAGTAGTCGGCTGGCTTCAGGCCCTGGACCACGCCATCCCAGGCGGCGATGTACTCCTTGGCGTACAGCGCCGCGACGCCCGGCTTGACCTGGGCGATCTGGCCTCGGATCGCCGCCTTGTCGGCGTCCTGGCCCATGACCCACAGGTCCTTTTCGAGATCCGAGGCGACGGTTTGCAGCCCCGGCTGATAGGCGCGTTCGAAACCCGCGCGGGTGAAGAAGTATGGCACGCTGGCGTCCAGGACCGCGTCGCCGTTCATAAAGGCCTGGCGATCGCCGCTCGCCAGGACGCTGTCGGCCCGCCAGTCGGGCTGATCGGCCGCCGCCGCCTTCTGGCGGAGGATCGCATAGGCCCGATCGGCCAGGGACAGGGTCTGCACCGCCGCCCGCGTCGATTCGATCAACGCCCCGTCCAGCGGCGCCTCGCGCCCGGGCCAGACCCGGCCCAATTGCGGGTCGGCGAGCAGGACGTCCAGGTGCTTGGACAGTTCCTCGCGAACCTCGGCGCGATCTGCGCCCGGCAAGGCGCTCTCGGCCCAATCGTCGGTCACCCACGCCTTGACGGTCTTCGGATCCAGCGGTCCCTGGCCGCCCAGCATCAGATAGACCTTGAGCGGCTCATAGACCTTGAGCGGCTCCTGGGCGTGGTCCTGCATATACCGTTCCAGGCGTAGCAGGATGCGAGGCAGGAGGATGCGCTGGAGCGCCTCGCGATAGGCCTGATCGGCGGCCTTGGCGTGTCCGCCCTGGAACAAGCCGAACCGCATCAGCAGCGGTGGTCCGCCCTTGGCCTGGTCGCCATGGCCGCGCGGCAGGTCGCGGAGGGCCCGGATCAGCGACAGCGCCTGTTCCAGGTCGGGGTCGCCTTCGCGCACCTCGACCAGGTCGACACCCGTCTCGCGCACCTCGGCGCCGACGTTCTGGGCGCCAACCAGGAGCTGGTCCTGCAACGCCCTGTTTCTAGTGAAGCTGACACCCCAGAGCAGAGCAATGAGCAGCGACAGGACAGCGATGCCGGACACACCGGCGATCAGCGCCGTTCGACGGCGGGCGCGCGCCGCCGGATCGCTCTGGACGAGCCCTGCCTCGGCGAAGATCACGTCCTTGAGCAACCGGTTGAGGAAATAGGCTCTGCCGCCTTGGCCAGCCAGCCCAGAACGCGGAATTGCAGGGGCGTCGTAGACGGCGGCCACGTCCCCGAGGATCCGGTCCAGTGGAGCGCCTTCCTGGACGCCGCTGGTCAGATAGAAGCCCCGGAACAGCGGCCGCATATCCTGTTCAGCCAGCAGGGCGCCGTCCAGGAAACGGCTGAGCCTGGCGCGCAGCGACGCCACCTGCGACGGGAAGCCCAAAATCAGGCTGCGGCGATGTGGATCGGTTTCTTCCTGCAGGCGCTTGGCGACCCGGTCCGCCAAGGCCTGGACCACGGCGTCGAACTCGGCCAACACGACGTCGAGGCTGGTCGGAGCTTCCAACGGCAGGGTCGCACCAAGAATGGCGCGGCGCCCCTCGACATCGAGGTCGTCGAAGAATTCGCCAAAGCCAGCCAACAGGTCGGCCTTGGTGAACAGCACATAGACCGGCGCTGAAACCTCGAGCGCGCGCCGCAGTTCGAGCAGGCGGCGACGCACCGCGGCCGCGTGGTCGTCCAGCCCCGCTCGATCGGTGTTGAGAAGTTCGTCCAGGCCGATCGCCACCAGGACCCCGTTGATCGGCTGCAAGGGGCGGGTGCGGCGTAGCAGCTTGAGGAAGCTGTCCCAGCCCTTGTGGTCGACAGAGGCGTCGGAGGTCTGGGTGGTGTATCGGCCGGCGGTGTCGATCAGCACGGCGTCGTCAGCGAACCAGAAGTCGAGATTGCGGGTTCCACCGACGCCCTTGAGCGCCGCGTCCGAGAACGGAAACTGGACGCCGGACTTCAGCAGCGCAGTCGTCTTGCCCGCGCCGGGGGGACCGATGATCACGTACCAGGGGCGAGCATAGAGGTAGTCGCGCTTGTCGCCTGTCGCCGTCTTCAGCTTGGCCAAGGCCGAACGCATGCGCCCCGTCAGCGCCTCCGCCTCGACGTCGCCTGGCGACGGGGCCGCCAACTGCCTGGCGATCTCGGCGGCGGCTCTGCGGGCCTTGAGGACCCGCAGCGTGGCGAAAACGCCCCACACAGCGGCGACGAGGAAGGCGAGCAGGGTCTTGACCCACCACGGCCTCAGGAACGGCGCGACCAGCGGAAGAACAAAGACCAACAGCACCGCGACCAGGACCGCCGCGAGGCCGGTGAGCAGCCACCAGTTCAGGAAGAAGCGCTTCATCGTGGCCCTATTCGGCGCGCGGAATGACGATTTCGACCCGGCGATTCAGCGCCTTGCCGTTGGCGGTGGAGTTCGACGCGATCGGCTGGCTGTCACCGAACCCTTCGGTGCTGACGCGGCTGGCGTCGGTGATCTTGCCGCGAAGGATCTGGGCGGCCGCGTCTGCCCGCGCCTTGGACAGCGCGAAGTTATCCGGGAAGGTGACGCTGATCAGGTGGTCGGAGTCCGCATGGCCCTCCACGCGGACGGCTCCGCGCTCGGCTTCGATCGCCGCGCCGATCCGGGCGAACAGCGCCTCGCGGCCTGGCTCCAGCCTGTCCGATCCCGACCTGAAAAGCTGTCCGACGGTGGTGCGTACGCGGATGGACTTGCTATCCTGCTCGACGACCACCAGATGCTGGGCGATCTCGGGCGCGAGGAAGCCCTGGATGCGCTGCAACTGAGTGCTGGTCGGAACCGGCGGGGCGGGGGCGACGCGCGACATGCGCAGCGGCTGGTCCGGATTGATGGCTTTCAGGGCGTTCAGCGACGGCTGGCCCGTCTGGATCAGGGTTACGCGCAAGAGGATGAAGAGGGCCAGCAGACCGGCCAGGGCGATCGCGCCGGCCAGGGCCAGGGTCGCCCAGAAGCTGATACGGGCCGCCGGCGTCGGCTCGCCGCGCCAATGCGGCGACAGTTCGGTTTGAGACAGGGCGCGAGTATGGTCGAGGGCCGCATAGCAACTGGCCATGATCTCGTGCAGGCGGCGCTTGCCATCCGGCGCGACGCGATAGCGACCTTCGAAGCCCGCGGCCAGGCACGCATGGTAGAGCTCGATCAGGTTGGCGAATTCCGCGGGCCTGGCCAGCATGTCTTCGAGCAGGCGCCAGAAGCGATCGCCGCCGATATTCTCGTTGAACACCTGCACGACAAGGCTGCGGCGCGCCCATTCCGCGCCGTCCGCCGCCTGACCGGGAAGGTTCTGGGCGATGTCGTCGACTGTGGCGCACACCGCGTAGCGAGCCCTCTGGCGAGTCTCGGTGTCGTAGCCGGCGGCCAGAAGGGCTTGATCGAAGCTCGCGACCGCGGTGGAAGTCTTCTGGTGCAATTCCGGCAGGCTGAGGTGAACGCGGCCGGAGCGGACGCCGACGATCAGTGACAACACCGGCGCGGCCGCCATCATCATCGGATTTCGCGCGCGCGCGGCCGGCGGAGGCGCGGGAATATCGTCGTCGCGGCTGATGACGCGACGTGGGGAAGCGGCAGAAGCAAACGAAGACGATGACGATGCGAACGCCGCCGGTTCACCGGCGGCGAAAGCCGGCGCGGACGGCGGGGTGAGGTTTCCGGACGTGCGTAGATTCTGCAGCGGCGACGGCCGGAAGACCGTCTTGTTCGGGTTCTTCTCCTCGTCGTCGCCGGTCATCGGCCGGTCCCCTTGACGCACCAGAGCTCGAGCTTCAGGTCGGGCCACTCTCCAGCGACGTGCAGACCCAGAGCTGCGGCATTGGCGAAGTCGCGCCAATCGGGAACCGAGCGGTCGAGCTCGAAATAGACGTAACCGGGGATGACGCGAAGCTGCGGCGGCGGCGTCGGGGTGTGTCTCAGGGGCACGCCCGGCAGGGCGGAATCGACGATCTCGCGCATCTTCTGGACCGCGCCGATCTTGGCGATCGCGGGGAAGCGTCCCCGAATGTCGTCGAGCGACGCGCGGGCGTTGACCGCCAGATAGAAGTAGCCGGTCTTGTAGAGATTGTGGTCGGTGATCCGGGAGGTGTAGGCGCCCAGTCCGGCGACCTGCAGCGGCAACTGGATCGCCGAACGGTCGAACACCGCCGAGAGCGCGGCCTGAAGCACCTCGAACACTGGCTCGAAGGTCAGCTGAAGTTGCTCATGGACATAGCTGGGAAAGGGTGGTGGTCGCCGATCGGGACGCGTCAGCGTCGCCAGCTCACCGGCCATGCCAAGGAAGGTTTCGTACAGCCGCTCCGGGTGCACCATGGGCAAGCCGGCCAGGTGGCGCAGCTGACTGACCCATCGGTTGAGCGCCTGAAGGAGCAGGAAGCTGGCGAAGGTCTCCGCCCCGCCATCCGTGGCCTCGACCGCTCTCAGGGCCAGCTCGTCGACACGCTGCGACGCCCGTCCGATGATATCGGTCAGAAAACCCGACAGTCGTGGACTGGCGCGGATGTCCAAGGTGGGCGGAATGTAGCGGTCGTCGAAGACTACGGCGCCGTTGTGGACTTCGCGCACACGCGCCAATCCCAACAGGACGCGGCCATAGGTCTGGTCCTGGGTGACGCCGAACGCCAGGTTCGGTCGGGCCACCTCGATCGGCTCCTGACCGCGTTCGTCGGAAAAGGAGTCGGCGACGTCCTCCTCGTCAACGATATAGCGTACCGTCGCGCCGCCGCGTTCGCCGCGGCTCTTGAATTCCACCGCTCCGCTCTGGCGGGCGGGAAGGGTGAGGTGAACGATCACGTCGCGGGCGTCGGCCGGTATGTCGAGCGGCGGCGGGGGCGGCAGGTCGCCGGGAATCGAGAAGGGCAGGCCGTCGGGCAGGACCCCGGTCATCGATTCGATCGCGAACTTGCCCAAGGCCGCAAGGTCGGCGTTGATCTTCAGCTCCGACAGACCCCACGGATAGGGGCGCAGACCGTTGGCGCGCGCCGCGACCAGGGCTTCGAGATACCGATCCTGCTGCTGAAAATGCTGTTGTCGAAGGAATAGACCCTCGCGCCATGCGACGCGGCTGTCGCTCTGCATACGCTTCCCTCAACGGACTCTAGAAATACCACTTAAACACTAGTCGGCAGAGCTGCGGAAGACGCATTTGCCATCTGCGGCTCTGGTTCTCCCGCGCCTTGCGGCTATGCTTGGAGAAAGGCAAGCAACGAGAGATGGATGCGGGGCTCACGGGAAGACGAACCGTCGTTCGATCCTCGCAGCTGGCGAGGGAAACCTGACGCGCCGAACGGCGTGCGGGAGGATAAGTCACGCTCGTCTGAAACAAGCTTGAGCATAAGAAAGCCAGTGCTGTCGGCCGTGGCGGCCGGGGCGATCCTGGCGATCCTCATCGCGATCGGGTGGGGCGTCCTGCATCGCCCGTCCGCGCCCGCCCGTTCCGCCGTGTCCAAGGCGCCTGCGGCCCCCGGCGGATTTCACCGCACGCTGGTGATCGCGCGCATACAGGACCTGGCGTCCGCGTTGACCGCCGAGGGCGTCGCGACGGACCGGGCGCTGCGATTCGGGCTCGCCGCCAACGAGAAGCTCGAAGGCGCGCCGGGCGAACTGCGCGTCTCGCTGACCTTTCCGAACGGCAAGGCGGATGACGTCGAGAGGATCGAGTTGCGGCGCCCGGACGGCTCGGGCTTCGTCATTCATCCCGACGGCAGCGGCCGCCTGGTCGCCAAAGACCTGGCCTCGGACCTTCAGGTCCGGATCAAGGTGGTGCGTGGCGAGATGGACGCCAACAGCTTCTACTCCTCGGCGGTGGCCGCCGGTGTCGTGGATTCGCTGGTGGACGACTTCGCCAGCGCCTTCGCCTTCGATTTCGATTTCCAGCGGGAGATCCGCCCGGGCGACATCTTCGAGGCGGCGTTTGAACAAAAGGTCGATAGCCGAGGCGACGTCGTGGGGGCGGAGCGACTGGTCTACGCCTCGCTGCAGACCCAGACGAAGTCTCGCGCGCTCTACCTGTTCCAGCCGGCCGGCGAGGCCAAGCCCAGTTGGTTCGACGGCAATGGCGCCGCCGTCGCGCGCGGATTGATGCGGACACCCGTGGAAGGCGCCCGAATTACCTCAAGCTTTGGGCCAAGGTTGCACCCTGTCTTGGGCTATACCCGGGTCCACAAGGGCACCGATTTCGCCGTTCCGGTGGGGACCACCGTCTATGCCTCGGGCGACGGGGTGGTGGATTTCATGGGACCGCACGGCGGCCATGGCAACTTCGTCCGGATCCGGCACTCGCCGGAACTCCAGACGGCCTATGCCCACCTGTCCGGCTACGCGCCAGGGATGTCGGTGGGGGCGGCCGTGCGCCAGGGCCAAGCGATCGGGCTTTCGGGCAATACCGGCCTCTCGTCAGGGCCGCACCTGCACTACGAGGTGATCGTTCGAGATGTGCAGGTCGATCCGATGGCCTTCCAGACCAATAGTCGCCGCGCTCTCAATGGTGAAGCTTTGGCGGCCTTCCGGAAGATGCGCGACAGGTTAGATGCGCTGCGGGCGGCCCAGAACGGTTAGCGGTAAAAAAGGTTCCCAAGCTTAAGCTGCGATATACTTGTGCGACGTTGCTTGGCCTCGAGGGTGTTTACCAGGGCGAGAATGGATGCATCTGATTGACTTTAAACATCATTTTCAAAATACAACAAAAGGTGGCAAAGCTGTATTGAGTAAGCTGTGCACCAACGCTAGGCTCCCGCGCACTTCAGGCCAGCGAGAAAGAGTATGATCGTTATCATCGATGGGACCGGACCTGACAACGACCAGGAGTACGCCAAGGAGATGGGGAACTCGTTCCCCAGCCAGATCGCCAAGCAAGTCGTCGGCAGCACCTATTTTCGAGGCCCCTCGCTGACCGGCAAGGAAGTTTCCAGCATCGCCGACCGCGCGGTCGGCGCCGCTCAAGGGGCCGGACCGGTGATCCTGGTGGGCTACAGCCGCGGCGGATGTACGGCGATCATCGCGGCCAAGCGCCTCAAGGCCCAGGGCAAGCGGGTCAAGGCGATGTTCCTCTTCGACGCTGTCGACATGCAGACCAGCGAACTGGGCCTTTCGCAGACCATCCCCGACAACGTCGATTTCGTCGCCCATGCCCGGACGGCGCGCGATCTGGCCTTCTGGATCCGAAACCCCGTCAAGTCGCGCTTCTACTTCTACAACACCGGGCGCTGGCTCGACGGCGACGGCGTCCTCGAGGAAAAGAAGTTCACCGGCACCCACGGCGCGGCTGGCGGCGTGCCCTGGGCTGACGTGGTGGGTGACAGGGCATGCTCGCTGGCGGTGGCGGACTGGATGACCGGCCAGCTCAAGGCAAACGGGGTCGACGTGACCCTCAAGGCCTGAGGCTATTCGACGTAGTCGGTCGACGCGCTGAGATCGCGCCAGGCCTCCAGCATCGCCAGCCGCCCGCGATCGGCGGCGGCGATCGCGGCCAAGGCATCTCCGCCCAAAGGCAGACGAAGCGGCGGTTCGCGCTCGGCGACGATGCGCAGGATCGCCTGCGCCGCCTTTCGAGGATCGCCGGGTTGACGACCATTGTATTCGGCCTGCCGACGGGCTGCAGCGCCGACGACGGCGTCGTATTCCGGTCGACCGGGGTTCAGGGAGGTGGACGCTCCGGCGAAGTCGGTGCGGAAGCCGCCAGGCTCGACGATGGTGACCTTCACGCCGATCAAGGCCATTTCCTGCGCAAGGATCTCCGAGAAGCCCTCGATCGCCCACTTGGCCGCCGAATAGGCTGCGCGCCCGGGTGCGCCAACGCGACCGCCGACTGACGAGAATTGGATAATGTGGCCCCGGCGCTGCTCGCGCATCACCGGAATGGCCGCCTTGGTGACGATAATCGTGCCGAACAGGTTCGCCTCGATCTGTCGCCGGAAGTCCTCGAGCGAGGTGTCTTCCACCGAGCCGATATCGCCGTAGCCGGCGTTGTTCACCAGCACGTCCACGCCGCCGAAATGATCGACCGCCGATTGGATCGCTGCTTGGGCCGCCGCCGGATCGGTGACATCGAGCGAGGTGGTGAGAACCGCCGCGCCGTATTGCTGCTGCATGGGCTGCAGGCTCGCCGGATCACGCGCGGTGGCGACCAACCGATCCCCGGACTTGAGGACGGCTTCGGCAAGCGCGCGACCCAGGCCGCGAGACGCGCCGGTGATCAACCAGGTCTTGGACATTGGGGATTTCCCTTGCGGAAGGTGAAGGCATAAGCGCGGACGCCCGGGGCGAGGAACTCGATGAAGAGGCGGCCGGTTGCGCCGTTGGAGGGCGTGAAGGGGCCATGTCCATCGACCTCGCCGTCGGGCTCAAACCAGGTTGATCACGATGTCGATATTACCCGCCAGCGCCTTGGAGTAGGGGCAGGTGCGATGGGCGGCCTCGACGAGCGCCTGCGCCATGTCCCGGGGCACGCCTGGCAAGGCGATGTTCAGCCGGGCGGCCAGGGCGTAGCCGTCGTCATCGAGGTTGAGATCGATCTCGGCGTCGATCGACGGAGCTTCGGGCAGGGTGAGCTTCATCTGCTTGGCGGCGATGGCGATTGCGCCTTCGAAACAGGCGGACCAGCCGGCGGCCAGCAACTGCTCGGGGTTCGTGCCTGGTCCGGGACCGCCGGGCGTCGACAGCTTGATGTCCAGACGGCCATCGACGCTGCGCGCGGCGCCTTCGCGGCCGCCGGCGACATGGACTTTGCCGGTGTAGAGGGTGCGGAGAGCGGTGCTCATGGTGTCAGTTCCTGTGGATGTGGATATGGATCAGCGCAGCGAGCGGAAGGCGGAGCGCACTTCTTGGGCGAACAGCCCGGGCTGCTCCCAGGCGGCGAAGTGGCCGCCGTTCGGGGCTTCGTTGAAATAGATCAGGTCTCGGTAGCAGCGCTCGGCCCAGGTCCTGGGCGCGCGGAAGATCTCGCCGGGGAAGACGCTGACGGCGACCGGCAGGTCGATGATCCCACGAGCGTTGAAGTTGTTGGTGTGATCTTCCCAGTAGATCCGGGCGGCCGATGCGCCGGTGCCGGTCAGCCAATACAGCGACAGGTCGTCGAGGATCTCGTCACGGGTCAGGACCTTCAGAGGATCGCCGCCGCTATAGGTCCACTGGGCGATCTTCTCGTACATCCAGGCCGCCATGCCGACGGGCGAATCGACCAGCGAATAGCCGATGGTCTGGGGCCGGGTGTTCATCATCGCGGCATAGGCGGCGTTGTCGCGATAGAACGCCTCCAATTGGTCGAAGGCCGTGCGCTCCTCGGGCGACAGGCTGGCGGGGGCGGGATCGCCGGCGGCCAGGGCCCGGGCGATGTCAGCGGGCACCACGGCGGGCATGTTGAGGTGGATGCCGACCAGACCCTGCACCTTCTGCAGCGCCATGCGCTGGGAAATCACCGAGCCGCAGTCGCCGCCCTGCGACACGTAGCGGTCGTAGCCCAGGCGCAGCATCAGCGTGGACCAGGCCCGGCCGATGTGGTCCGAGCCCCAGCCCAGGGTCTTTGGCTTGGACGAGAAGCCGAAGCCGGGGATCGAGGGGATCACCAGATGGAAAGCGTCCTCGGCCTTGCCACCGTGGGCGGTCGGATTGGTGAGGGGATCGATGGCCTTCAGGAATTCCAGGATTGAGCCCGGCCAGCCGTGGGTCATGATCATCGGCATCGCGCCTTCATGACGCGAGCGAACGTGGATGAACTGGATGTCCAGGCCGTCGATCTGGGTCACAAACATCGGCAGGGCGTTCAGCCGCGCCTCGACCTTGCGCCAGTCGTAACCGTTCGCCCAGTAGCGCATCAGCGGCTCCAGGGTCTGGCGGCGCACGCCTTGGCTGTCGTCGCCGGCCGGTTCGGCGTCGGCCCAGCGGGCGCCGGCGATGCGGCGCTTCATGGCCAGGACATCGGCTTCGGGGATGGCGACCTGGAAGGGGCGGACGGCCGGCGAAGCGGCCTTGGCCAGGTTAGGGGCAAGAGCGGCGGCGCCGGCCACGGCGAGGCCGCCGACCACCGCGCGGCGGTTGGCCGGAAGGAGAAGGTTCTTCACTGGGAACTCCGTGGAGCTTGGGAGAATGAGAGGAAAGGTCCGGCGCCCACGTGTCAGGGCGCGTAGCGGGTGAAGACGTAGTCGCGGTCCTTCACGCGTGCGGCGTGGCAGGCGAAGCACGTCTCGTGCTGGGCCTTGTCGACGGGCTTGCCATTGACGAACCGCCCAAAGCCCCAACCGCCGGTCGAGGCGTAGCGCTCGGAGTCCTTGACCATGACCTGGACCGTGGTGGCCGCACCCGGGATCGAGGCGGGCGGAAAGTCCGGCGAGGGCGTGTGTTTCCATGCCAGCTTCACCAGCACCGTCCCGTCGGGGAACGGCCGAGCTCCGACGCGGTAGGTCTTCAGAGCTTTGCGGTTGCCGACGACTGCCCGCAACTCGTCCAGCGGCGCGGCTTCCTGGGCCGGGGCGACCAGGGTCCAATCGCGATACCCGTTCGGAAGGGTCACGCCGTAGATCGGCGAGGCCACGGACGGAGTCCGTATCGGCGCGCAGGCCCAGCACAGGCCGACGACCATGGCGGTGGCGCCGCCGACCGCCAGTGTCCAGGAGGAGAACATGAGGGAACTCCTGCCTAGAAGCGATCGACGTCGATCACGGCCTGGGCGAAGGCGGATGGAGCCTCCTGCGGCAGGTTGTGACCGATGCCGCCCGTGATCAGGCGATGGGCGTACTTGCCGGTGAACTTCTTGCTATAGACCGCGGGCTCAGGGTGCGGGGCGCCATTGGCGTCGCCTTCCATCGTGATGGTCGGCACGCCGATCGTCGGGCCGGCGGCCAGACGGCGCTCAAGGTCGTCGTACCGACGCTCGCCATCGGCCACACCTAGCCTCCAGCGATAGTTGTGGATGGTGATATCGACATGGTCGGGATTGTCCAGCGAGGCGGCGCTGCGCTCGAACGTCGGATCGTCGAACTTCCACTGCGGCGAGGCCAACTGCCAGATCAGCTTGGCGAACGCGTGGGTATTGGCGGCATAGCCCTCGCGGCCGCGTTCGGTGGCGAAGTAGAACTGGTACCACCAGGCCAGTTCGGCCTTGGGCGACAACGGCGCCTTGTTGGTCTGCTGGCTGCCGATCAGGTAACCGCTGACGCTGACCAGGGCCTTACAGCGTTCCGGCCAGAGGGCGGCCATGATGTCGGCCGTCCGCGCGCCCCAGTCGAAACCGGCGACAATCGCCTGCCGCAGCCCGAGGGCGTCCATCAGGGCCAGGCCATCGGCGGCCAACGCCATCTGCTGGCCATTGCGCGGCGTGTTGGCGGAAAGGAACCGCGTCGAACCGTAGCCTCGCAGGTGCGGGACGATCACGCGGTAGCCCGCCGCCGCGAGCCGAGGACCGACTTCGGCGAAGGCATGGATATCGTAGGGCCAGCCGTGCAGCAGGAGCACCGGGGTTCCCGTGATCGGCCCCAGCTCTGCGTAGCCGATGCTGAGTACGCCAGCGTCGATCTGCTTGAGGGCGCCGAACGGCAGCGCTCTGGCGGGTGTTGTGGCCTGTGCACGATTGGCTTGTGTCACCAGGGCCGTTGCGGCGGTCAGGGTCATGGCGCCGATCAGGCGCCGGCGGCGCGCGTCGATGGCAGGGGCGGAAAGGTCATGGGGCATGGGGGCGCCTTCGTGTTGAAAAGGCCGTAGGAAAACTGGGCCCAGGTCGTTGGTCTTGTCGTTAGGACGCATTGGGGGATGCGAGATCTCGCCCCCTGAAGATCGAAGGTCCGGCGGCGGGTGGATCGCCGCCATCGCCACCTACGGCTGCGCGGTCGCGGCGGCCTCGATCACCTCGGCGACGGCCTTTGGGTGCGAAACCATGACGACGTGCGAGGCGCCGTCGATCACGACCGTCTTCTTGGAGTCCGCGCGCTTGGCCATGAAGCCAAGGGCGGCGGGCGGGATGTTCCTGTCGCCGGTCCCGTACACGAACCACGAGGGCAGCCGCCGCCAGGCGGGCGGGCCCGAGGCCTCGGTCAAGGCGGCGTCGCGCACGGGGCGTTGGGTGGCGGCCATCAGCGCCGCCTCCTCGGGCGCGATATCGGCGGCGAACTGGGCGCCGAACCTGTCCTGGTCGATGTAGAGGTCCTTGCTGCCGTCGGGCAGCATGACGGGGGGAGCCAGGGCCTGGCCCAGGGTGCCGCCGGGGAACCGGCCGGTCAGTTCCAGGGCGTTCTCGCCGGCGTCGGGGGCGAAGGCGGCCACGAAGACCAGCGCCTTGACGTTTGGCGGCGTCGCGCCAGCCTCGCTGATCACCGCGCCGCCATACGAATGGCCGACGAGCACGACCGGCCCCTGTACGGCGGCGGCGATCCGCCCGACCGAGGCGGCGTCGTCCTTGACGCCGCGCAACGGATTGGCGGCGGCGATCACGTGGTAGCCGTCGGCCTTCAACTGAGCGGCGACCCGATTCCAGCTGGCGGATTCGGCGAACGCACCATGGACGAGGACAATCGTGACAGGCTTGGGAGGCGGCGCGGCGAGCGCGACGGAGCCGCTGAGGGCCAGGATCACGGCGAGCGCGCTGATCAACTTGGGCATGGGTCGGTTCCCGGAGCTTGGGATGAAGAAATGCGCGAGGCGCAGCGGTCATCGACCGCAACCCAATCTTGCTCAAGCTCAATGATTTGGCATGTTAGGCGTCGTGAGGCGCTGTGAGTTCTCGCGAAACCCTAAGAGCCGTCGCCGGCCAGGGACCGGCCTCGGGTTTCGTGCAGGAGGAGGGCCGCCAGGGCGACCAGGCCGTAGGCCCCGGTGACGAAGACCGTGAGCATGGGCGCGAGACCTATCTTGACGACCCCGGCGCCGATGAAGCCGGTCGCCACCCCGGCCACGCCCCGCCCCAGATTGTAGCAGAAGCCCTGGCCTGATCCTCGAAGCGCGGTCGGATAGAGTTCGGCCAGCACCGGTCCGCTGGCGCTGAACATGCCCGTGGCCAGGAAGCCAAGCGGGAGACCCAGAACGACGGCGAGGGCCTTCGCGTGGGGGACGGCGAAATAGACCGGGACGAACAGGGCCGCCGTCACCGCGAAGCCCAGCAAGGCCTTGCGTCGGCCGAGATGGTCGCTGAGCCAGGAGCCGCCGAAATAGCCCAGAAACGAGCCGCCGATCAGCACGGCCAACCGGCGTCCCGCCTCGCCGGGATCGGTCGCTGCCCCAAAACGCAGCAGCGTGGGAAGCCAGGTGGCCAGCGCCCAGTATCCGCTGTGCAGCCCGATGGCGAGGAGCGCGCCGCGGAAGGTGGCGTAGGCGTGCCGACGGGCGAAAAGGTCGCGCCAGATCGCCGGCGGCTCGTCGTGCTTTGCAGCGGGCGGAGCCGGAAAGCGATGGCGCAGAAGCAGCACGCCTAACGCCAGTACGGCGGCCAAGCTGAACGCCGCCCGCCAGCTCGACACAGGATCATGGAACGAGACCACAGCGAACGCACCGCCCGCCGCCAAGGCCCAGCCGACAGCCCAGGCGCTTTGCGCCGCGCCGACCATCCGGCCGCGCATCGCCGGGGCGGCGGCCTCGGCGACAAGCACGATCCCGACAGCCCATTCTCCGCCGAACGCCGCCCCTTGCAGCGCTCGGGCGATCGTCAACTGGACTGCGTCGCGGGAGACCGCGCACATCAGCGTCGCCGCCGCGAACAAAAGGATCGTTGCTTGCAGGACCCGCACGCGTCCCCAGCGATCAGACAGGGCGCCGGCGATCCAGCCGCCTGCCGTCGAGGCGATCAGCGTGATGCTGGCGATCGCGCCAGCTTCGAAGGCGTCAAGTCTCCAGACGGCGGCGATGGTCGGCAGCAGCAGCGGATAGAGCTGTATGGCCAGGGCGTTCAGGACGAATCCGGCGAACGCCGTCCAGAAGGTTCCGCGACCTTGGATGTCGAGCGTTCGATACCATTGTGGAATCATCCGTCCCCCAAATCTTCACCAGCCGCCGATGCCCGTGGAATCGGCGGGCTCGTTATCCGAGCCCCGAAAAGCAGGATAACCAGCTCAGACGTCTGGCCGATTGATCGATCCGGACGAATTCCCCTAGTTAGGGCGAACTCGACTTGAGGGGCGGCCATGCGCCTGAACACGATGAAAGGGTCCGTCTTGGAGCGTGCATTTTCCGACGTCGAGGTCGGTCGGCTCGCATTCGGACCTTTTGAGCTGGCGCCTCACAGGCGTCTGCTGATGCGAAACGGGGCGCCTGTTGAGATCGGCGGCCGGGCGCTGGACCTGCTGATCGCTCTGGTGGAACAGCCCGGACGCGTCATGTCCAAGCGAGAACTTTTCGACCGCGTATGGCCCGGCCGGACTGTCGAGGACACGAGCCTGCGCTTTCACGTGACCAGCCTTCGCAAGCTGCTGGGCGACGGGGCGGGGGACGAGCGTTATATCGCCACCCAGGTGGGCGTCGGCTACGCGTTCGTCGGAACGGTCAGGGAAGTCGCGGCCGTCGCTCCGGCGCCGCCCAGAAGCGTCGTCCCGGAGCTGTCGCTGAGGGCGGCGGGCGCGTTGCCGGTCCGGACGCGGTTGATCGGCCGGGAGTCGGATGTCGAGCGCATTCTGGACGGTCTAGCTCATCCGCGCCTATTCACTGTCGTTGGCCCAGGCGGCATGGGCAAGACCACCCTGGCGGTCGAGGTTGGCTACAGGCTGGCCAGCGAGCATGGCCGCCACGTGCGCTTCGTCGACCTCGCGGCCCTGGCTGACGGCGCGCTGATCCCGTGGGCCCTGGCGGGCGCGCTCGGCATACCGGTGCAGACCGAGGATCCGATGACGGTCCTACTGGGCCACGTTCGGACCCAGGACATCGTGCTGATCCTCGATAACTGCGAGCACCTGATCGACGCCGTTTGCGGCGTCGCCGAGCGCATCAGGGAAACGGCGCCGCAGATCAGCGTGCTGGCGACGAGCCGCGAACCCTTGCGGGCGCGTGACGAGCACGTGCACTGGCTGGGCGCCCTGCCGTTTCCGAGCGACGCGATCGGCCTGTCATTGCTGGAAATATTGACCTTTCCCGCCGTCCAACTCTTCGTGGAACGGGCGTCGGCCGCGAACAGCGCCTTGGCGGTGGATGTCGAGGACGCGCGAGCGATCGCCCAGATGTGTGAGCGGCTCGATGGCATGGCGCTGGCCATCGAACTGGCCGCCGTGCGCGTGGCCGCCCACGGCCTCGCGACGACCAGCGCGATGCTCGGCGAACGGTTCGCCCTGAGCTGGGCGGGAAGGCGCACCGCTCTACCCAGGCAGCAGACCCTTCAGGCCACCCTGGACTGGAGCTACGAGCTCCTCAACCCGTCCGAACGGCGAACCTTGGAAAGGCTGTCGGTTTTTCGCGGCCCGTTTTCCCTCCGGGCGGCGTTGACCGTCGTTTCGGACGACGAACTGGACGAGGCCCGGGTGGTCGCCGCGTTCGAGGAGCTTACATCCAAGTGCTTGGTCGCGCCTGACCGCACCCACTGTCCCGAGGCCTACCGCCTGCTCGAAACCACCCGCGCCTATGGCAAGGCCAAGCTGGACGAACGGGGTGAAGTTGAGCTGGACGCAGTTCGCCGACGTCATGCGCGCTTCTTTCGCGACAGGATGGCGGAACTGGGTGAGACGCCCGAGGAAATCTTCGCCGGCGCGGCCACGATGTCCGGCCAGATCGGCAACATCCGCGACGCCCTCGACTGGAGCTTCGGCGGGCGGGGTGATCTCGCGGTGGCCACGTCCCTGGTGGCCGTTAGTGTTCCGCTCTTCGCCTATCTCTCGCTGTTCGTGGAGGGGCGCACCTGGTGTGAGCGGGCGGTCCGGAGCCTGGACGATCAGTTTCGCGATACGGCGGTGGAGATGGAGCTGCAGGCCGCCCTCGGCCTGACCCTCATGTTCACGCGTGGCAACGCCCCCGAAGCTGGCGTCGCCTTGCGCCGGGCGTTCGACATCGCAACCGCACTGGGGGATCGCTGGAACCAGCTGCGGCTGCTGGGCCGGCTGCACATCTTCCATGAGCGGATAGGCGAGTTCGAGCAGGCCCTGGCCTGGGCCGAGCAGGCCGTGGACATCGCCGAAAGCGTCGGCCACCCCGAAGCGACCGGTCTGGCCGCCTCGCTGGCGGGCGTGTCGCATCATCTGTTCGGGGACCAGGCCAGGGCGCGACGGGAACTGGAGACTTCGCTCCAGAAGAGCGCGCCGTCCGAGCGCAGCCGAACGCTCTATTACGGATTCGATCATCGCAACCGGTCCGGCATCGCGCTCTCGCGGGTTCTGTGGTTGCAGGGCTTGCCTGACCAGGCGCGGCGACTGGCGGTGCAGACCGAGGTCGAGGCCATCGCGCTCGACCATCCGGTAACGCGTTGCATCGCGTTGATCTGGGGCCATTCGATCTATGTCTGGACGGGCGACGAGGCTCAGGCCAAGGCGAGCCTGGACACCTTCGCCCAGATCGCGGAGGTCAACGGCTTCGTGCCCTACATCGCTGTAGCCCTCGGTCAGAGAGGCGTGCGGTCGATCCAGACAGGGCTAGTCCGCGAGGGCGTGTCCTGGATCCAGGAGAGCCTCGCGCGTCTGCACGCCGCCCGCTACGAGTTGCTGACCACCGCGTTCGAGCACGCCCTGGCGCACGGCCTTTTGCTCGACGGCCAGCCCGACGAGGCTCTCCGCACAGTCGACGCCACGCTGGCGCGGTGCCGCGCGAACGGCGAGGCCTTCGCCTTGCCGGAGCTACTTCGGCTTCGCGCCCGTATCGTCCAACAATATGGTGCCGACCAGTTGGCTGAGGCCGAACGGCTGCTGGACGAGGCGTTGGACATCAGCCGGAAGCAGGGGGCACGGGCGTGGGAGTTGCGGTCCGCGCATGATTTGGCCGAACTCTGGCTGGCGCAGGGAAAGACCCGGCAAGCGCTGACTCTCTTGGGATCGCTTCGGGAAGCCTTCGTCGAAGGATGGGATACGGCGGATCTCCGCGAGCTCGAACGCCTTTGGACGCGGGCCCAGGAAGCCGAGATTTCGGCTCGCCCCTGACTGAACGTGGCGTCCATCGGCGCGCCCCTAGAAGAGCGTGCAAAGCTGCTCGCTTCCCAAACTCACGCCAAGGCAAAGCCGGACGATCAGGCCGCGTCTGACCTTCGGCTACTGGATCGTGACGGCCTGTAGGACGCCATCCATTTCGCGGGCGGTCGCCGGCGTGATGTCCATCGCATTGTTCCAGCCGTAAGCATTGTCGCGCTCCATCACGACACTGCACGCGCTGCGGGTAATGACCCGGGTGAGCGCGTCATTGAGGGCGCGGTCGACCTGCTGCTGGGCGCGGGTCTGGGCGGCGATGAACCGCGTGTTCTGCTGCTGCTCCAGCGCCTGGGCTTGCTGGCTGAGGCCCGCCAGCTGTCGTTGGAACTCGATCGGCGCGATCGCCGCCTGTCGCCCTTCCAGCGCCCGGCGCTGCACGTCGAGCGAGGCCCGCCGCTGCGCCAGCTCGCTGCTCAGCGAGGCCTGCAGCTGGCGCAGCTGGACCTGCATCGACTGGCCGGCGCGCGAGGCGCCGATCGCCCCGACGCGCGATAGCAGGCACATGCCGGTGATGGGCGGACCGAAGGTCTGGGCGGTCGCAGGCCCACCGACGATCATTGTCAGGCCGATGACCAGCCCCCCGATCAAACGCATATCATCCTCGCCCGATCAGCTCGCGGCCGCGACCCGGTCCGCACAGGATTTCTCCTGCCAGACCACTTCGGACACCGTGACGTTGTAGTGCCCGCGCGGGCGGGTGAAGCGAATCTCCATCCGGCAGCGTACCCGTTCCACGCTCCCCGGTGCGACGGGAAAGAACAAGACGTAGTTCCACCGCCGCCGGACGCTCTCCGCGAAGTGCGGCGGACCGAGCAGGGGATAGATGCTGAACTTGTCGACCCCCGGCGTAATCAGCCGCACGTAGGCCGGGCTGACCGTGACGCCCAGCTTGTCGCGTTCGCCTGGAACCTCGTGGAATGCGGCGGGATCGATCGACGCCACATAGGTGTTGGCGGACGGGGAAGGGGTGTCTCGAGCGACGGCCGCGGCCGGGCCCGCGAGGCAGAGTCCTGAAAGGACCGCGAGAGCGAGACGCTTGGCTTTCATGGTGTCCTCCTTGAATGCGCAAATGGCGGGGATCAGAACTGGAGGCCGATGCCGAGATTGGCGCCGGTGCGTTCCTGGGTGTCGTAGGTTGCGCCGGCCTTGAGGATGGTGCGGCCGTCGTCCATGATCCGCGACAGGCCCATGGCGAAGGCGGATTGTCCGCCATAGGTGCCCGCGCCCAGGGAAAGCATGCTGCGACCCGGCTCATAGGCCTGGGGCAGGCCCGCCGCCGCCAGCGCGCCCGCGTTCCCGGCGAAGGCCTCGCGCCGCGCCTTCGACATATCGACCACGAAGCCCTGCAGCCGCGCGTCGGTATAGGCGTTGGCGGTCGAGATCGCATTCGACAGCCCGTCGTTGAGCTGCTGGACATTGACCGCGTCGGTCGGCGCGACGCCGGCGGCGACATTGTGCAGGGTCGCGGCCTGGCCGCCCGGATTGAACGTCACCGCATTGCCGCCGGCGTCGTACTGAACCGAATTGCTGGCCAGTTGCTGGACCTGGTGCAACTGCGAGCCGTTGACCGCGTCGGTCGAGGTGGCGGTCACCGCGCCGGCCCCGACGTTGCGGACAACGTTGCCGCCCATGTCGACGGTGGTGTTCTGACCCACGGTCAGGCCACCATTGGCGTTGATCACCCCGTTGAAGGTCGGGTTGTCCGCCATGGCGATCTGCAGCTGGTTGCCGTTGAGGGTGACCACGGTGTTGGTCCCGGCGGTCACGTTGAGGGTGCCGTTGGACGGGACGTTGGTGGCTGGGCCGCCGTTGGCCTGGATGTTCCAGCCCGCGCCCGCTGTCTGGTTCAGGGCCTGCAGCGCGTCGTTGACGTTGCTGTAGTTGGCGCCGCCAACGTTGAGGCTGGTGGTCACCGCGCCGGTCGTGGCGTTGTAGCTCGAAGCGCCCCCCAGGCCGGCCGCCACGCTGTCGCCGAGATTGGTGACATTGGCGCCGAGGTTGGTGACGGTGTTCTCGACGGTGGTCACCCGACCGTCGAGATTGGTCACCGCCGTGGTCTGGGCCCCGAGGGCGTCCCCGACATTGGTGTAGGTGGCGCCGCCCACCGTATAGGTCGGCGCGGTATAGGTTCCGGTTGTGGGGTCATAGGACGCCCCGCCGCCCAGCGCGCCGGCGGTGTTCTGGGCCACCTGGTTCAGCTGGCTGACGTTCACCGCGTCGGTCGGGGCCGAGCCGGCCGCGACATTGGTGACCTGCCGCTCGGCGCCGACGCCGCCCACCGACACCTCGCCCGCCGAGTTCTGCGGCGCGGCCAGGCCGTAGCCGGCATAGCCGGTCCGCGAGCCGACGGTCGTCGTCGCGCCCGCGCCCAGGGCGACGCTGCCCGAGAAGCTGGCGTTGGCGCCGGGGCCGATGGCGATCGACTGGATGCCGTTGGCGATGGCGTTGGTGCCCAGGGCGACGCCGTCGGCCTGCGAGACCTGGGCGTTCTGGCCGATCGCGGTTCCGCCCGGCGCGGTTATCTGCACGACCGCGCCATTGCCGATGCCAATGCCGTTGTCGCCGTTGACGACGGTGGTCGGGCCGACCGCCACCGAGTCCTGTCCGACCGCCAGCGAGTCGACAGCTGTCGAGTTGGCGTGGAAGTACCGCACCGGGGTCACGGAGACCGAGCCGATGGCGCCCTGCAGCTGGCGCAGGGTCACCGCGTCCTGGGCGCTGGTGCCGTCGGCGACATTGGTGATCTGGCGGTATTGGCTGGTCGTGGCGTTGCCGACCGAGACAGCGCCCAACAGTGTTGCGTCGGTGGTGTTGTAGGGCACGAAGCCGATGCCGGCGGCGATCGTGCCCGAGATCGGCGCGATCGCCCGATCGGCGACGGAGCCGGAACCCAGCGCCAGGGCGCCGTCGACGCTGGCGACCGCGTTGTCGCCCAGGGCCACGCTGTCGGTGTTGTTGGCCACCGCCCGCGGGCCCACCGCCACGCTGTCGGTCCCGATCGCCTGGCTGTCGGCGAGGATCGAGTTGGCGCGGAAATACTTGATGCCGCCGCCATTGTTGATGGTGGTGAGCTGGTTGGTGAGGCTGGTCAGGCCGCCGTCGACCGCCGTGAGGCTGTCGAAGAGCGTCGTATAGTTGCCGCCGAGGATGGTGTAGGTCGGTCCGGTGACGGTACCGTCGAGATTGACGGTCGAGCCGCCGCCCAGAGTGTTCGCGACGCTCTGGCTGACGCCGTAGAGTTGCGAGCCGTTGATCGCGTCGGTGCTGGTCGCCGACACCGCGCCCGCCGCCACATTGGTCAGGTTCTGGGCCGCACCCGGCGCCGAGCCGGTTCCTCCGGGGGCCACCAGGGCCAACTGGTCGGCCGCCCCGGTTTGCTGCACCGGACCGACCGTACCGCTGTTGACGCTGTTGGTCAGATTGGTGATCGCCGCCGTATTGCCGGCGATGTCGGTGGTGTTGGTCGTCACCTGCTGGTTGGTGGCGAACAGCTGCGAACCATTGACCGCATCGGTCGAGCCGCCGTTGAGCCGGCCCGCCGCCACGTTTGTGATCGTGCGCTCGGCGCCAAGCGCGCCGACGCTGACCGTGCTGGTCGGGGCGGTTCCAGCGAAGCTGTAGTTGTTGCCGCCGATCGTCGTTCCGGTCGTGCCCACCGCGACGCCGGTGCTGCTGCCGGAGCCCAGCGCGATGTCGCCGGCGTTGTTGGCTACGGCGCTGGGACCGATGGCGACGGAGTCGGTCCCCAGGGCCTGGCTGTCGGGCTGGGTCGAGGTGGCGTGGAAGTACTTGATGCCCGCGCCGGTGTTGATGTTGGTGACGGTGTTGTTGAGATTGGCGATGTCGGTGGTGTTGGTCGTCACCTGTTGGTTGGTGGCGTAGAGCTGCGAGCCGTTGATCGCTTCGGCGCTGGTCGCCGACACCGCGCCTGCCGCCACATTGGTCAAGTTCTGAGCCGCGCCCGGCGCCGCGCCGGTTCCCCCCGGCGCCACCAGGGCCAGCTGATTGGCCGACCCGGTCTGCTGCACCGGACCCACAGCCCCGCTGTTGATGTTGTTCGTCAGATTGGTGATCGCCGCGGTGTTGCCGGCGATGTTGGTGGTGTTGGTCGTCACCTGTTGATTGGTGGCGAACAGCTGCGAGCCGTTTACCGCATCGGTCGAGCCGCCGTTGAGCCGTCCCGCCGCGACGTTGGTGATGGTCCGTTCGGCGCCGCCAGCGCCGACGCTGACCGTGCTGGCCGGGGCGGTTCCAGCGAAGCTGTAGGTGTTTCCGCCAATCACCGTGTTGGCCGTGCCGACGGCCACAGCGGTCGTGCTGCCCGAGCCCAGCGCCACGTCGCCGGCGCTGGCGGTCGCCGTCGCGCCATTGCCGAGCGCGACATTGCCCGCCAGCCCGGCCGCGCCGGCGGTCGAACCATTGCCGAGCGCCACGCTGCCCTGGCCGATCGCGCGGTTGTTGTTGCCGATCGCGACGGCGCCATTGGCCTGGTTGGCGGCGGTCGCCGTGGTGGTGCCGTCGCTGTTGGCGATGTTGTTGGCCCCGCCGGTGAAGGCGCCCGTGCCGCTGGCGTAGCTGGGGTCGCCGATCGACACCGCGCCGTCGCCGAAGGCGGTGTTTGAGCGCCCGATCGCCACCGCGCCGCCGCCGGCCGTGCCGGCGTTGGCGGTGCTCAGATTGCCAATGGCGACGTTGACGCCGGTCGCGCCCGTGCTGGCGAAGTCGCCCACCGCCACCGAGGACGCGCTGCCGGTCGTGGACCTGTAGCCAAGGGCGACCGAATTGGCGAAGTTGGCCGTCGTGTTCTGGCCGATGGCGATGGCTCGAGCCGCGCCGGCCGAGGCCGGCGTGCCGAGAATACCGCCGCCGCCTCCGCCGATGGCGATTGCCCCGCCCGTTGTCGCGCTGGCGCCTAGGCCGGACACCGTCCCGGCTCCGATGGCGACGGTATAGGCGTTGGACGCAGAGGCCGACTGGCCGAGCGCGACCGCTCCCGTGGCAAGGGCCGACGCGCGGGCGCCGACGGCCGTTGCGCCGTTGTTGCCCGTCAGCGCCGAGGCGCCGATCGCAACCCCGTTGACGCCGATGCCTGGATTGGACGCGCCATTGCCGATGGCGACGCTATCGCTTGCGGCCGACGCTGCGGCCAGACCCAGGGCGATCGAGTTCGTCCCGGTCGCGCCGTTGTTGCTGTAGTTGCCGCCCGTCACGCCGCCGTCATTGACGCTGAGATAGTGAATGGCGGTGGTGCTGACGGTATTGGCCAGCGTGGTGACCGCCTGGTTGGTGGCGAAGAGCTGCGAGCCGTTGACCGCGTCGGTCGAGGTGTTCGAGATCCGCCCGGCGGCCAGGTTGGTGAGCGTCCGCTCGGCGCCCGCCGCGCCGATGCTCACCGTGCTGGTCGGGGTCGCCGTGCCCGCGAACGTGTAGACCGTGCCGTTGATCGTGGTGTTCGCGGTGCCCACGGCGGCGGCCGTGACCGAGCCCGAGCCCAGGGCGACGTCGCCGGCGTTGTTGGCGGTCGCCGTGTCGCCAAAGGCGAGGGCGCCGGCGGCGCCCGCGCGGCTGGCGTTGCCAATGGCGACGCTGCCCTGGCCGATGACCGTGTTCTGGTAGCCGATGCCGACCGCGCCCTGGGCCGCCGTGCCGGCCGTGCTGACCCCCTGGCCGCCGCCGCCGACCATGTTGGTGTTGCCCATCGCCACCGACCCGGCGCCCGTGGCGGTGTTGTCCTTGCCGCTGGCCACCGCCCCGTCGCCGGTGGCGGTGTTGGGATCGCCGATCGCCACCGCGCCGTCGCCGCTCGCGACGTTGCCCGCGCCGACAGCGACGGCCTTGCCACCGGTGGCGGTGGAGCTGTTGCCGATGGCCACGGCGTCGGCCGTGTCCGCGAAGGCCCGGAGACCGACTGCGATGGTGTTGGCCGCTGTCGCCTTGCTTGCGCGCCCCATCGCAAGGGCGTCGTTCGCGGACGCCGTCACGTCCGTGCCGATGGCGACGGTGCTCTGGCCGAGGGCGCCGGCTCCAGCCAGGGTGCGCGAGCCGAGAGAGACGGAGTTTATCCCCGATGCGACCGTCCCGAAGCCGATCGCCACGGCGTTCTGCTGGCTCGCGGTGGCGGTGCTGCCCTGGGCGATCGCATCGATCCCGGATGCATTGGCCTGATACCCAAGCGCGACGGTGCGCAGCCCGCCAGCGACGGACTGATAGCCTCCCCCCCATGCGAAGTTGCCGCTGGCGGTGGCGCCGACGCCGACCGCGGTGGAGTTGCCCCCTGAAGCCAGGGAGGCGGTGCCCAGCGCGCTGGCCCCGGCCCCGGTGGCGTTGGCGTTGACGCCGATCGCGGTCGTATTGATGTTGTTCGAGATCGTGCCGGCGCCCAGGGCCACCGCGCCGCCGGCGCCCGTAGCCTGCGCGCCCTGTCCGATCGCCACCGTATATTGCGACGACGAGACCGTTGAGGTTCCGATCGCAACGGCATTGAGATTGGTGGCCGACGAACTCGCGCCGATGGCGACAGAGCCGCTGGCTGGCGCCGAACCGCCGCCGGCCGCATATTGCGCCTGAGCCGGGGCGCAGAGGCCGAGCGCCACGATCGCCGCCACGCCGCCGATCGCGCTGGCCGGACGCAGGCCGCCGCCGACGCCCAGCGCGCCGAGCCCCAGGCCCTTGCGGCTGACGCCCAGCACCTGGTGGGCTCGGCGCAGGATCGCCATCAGCCGGCGAAGCTGCGACCAGTTGCGCCCATCGCTGCGGCCCATCCAGTTGCGGACGAAACCGGCGAGACGACGATCCTTCGACACGTAGGCATTCATGGCAACGCTACCCCTCAATATCGGCCCGCCAGCCCTGCTGGGCATTGGCGAGAGCCGCGATCTGGGCCCACTTCACTTCTCTCGTGCGGCGGGCGCCTGTCCGCACGACCGATCTTGCGAGCCTGGCTGGCGGGGCCGGGCTCACGCGCGCTGGATCAGTGGCGCTGGGTCATCCCGGAGAGGGTGACCACCACGCAGGTGGAGCCGCTGGGGATCATCAGCGCCTGTCCCTGGTTTCCGGCGAGCTGGTATTGCCAGACGCCCAGGAGGGGCTGGCCGGCCGTGCTGCCGGCCGGGAGGAGGCTGACGACCTCGGCGCAGGGCTTCTGGAAAGGCGCCACGCGCACGAGGTAGCCTTCGCATCCCCCTTGGCCGGGCGCGGCGACCACCACCCCGCCGGCCGATCCCTTGAGGTCCGGCTGGTCGTAGGTCAGACCCAGAAGGCCTCGGACGAGATGGGCGTCGGGGGCGGCCTGGTCCGTTTCGGTCTTGACCGAGAACGCCGCCCCGCGGGTCAGGCCCTGACCAAGCGCCTCGTAGAGATCCGCGCAGTTCCGCGCGCCGACCTTGTTGGCCTGATCGCGGAAGACCGCCGCGTTCGCCGGCGCAGCGGTGGCCGCCGCCGCGGCGGCGGGCGCCAAGACGCTGACGTCAGCAATGAGCGCGAGCCCGACAACGGCTGCAAAAGCGCGGCGTCGGAGATTATTGCCCGCCAATACTTGATTCATCTTCGCCCTCAACCTTCTTTTGATGCCGGTGGATGCGGTTCTGGGCGCCCCAGCTTCCCGAAATCGCATCACCTTCCCGCTTAGGTGGCATGTAGAGGGGAGCCAGCGGCTTAAATTCTTAACACATGGTTAGCGTGGCGCGGTCCATTGGGTGTCGTTTATCGATATCAACTACTAGAAAGGTGGGAAAAGAGGTATAGCTATATTATATTTCAAGTTTATCTGTGGCTTTTGTGGCAAAGCTATTGCGCTTTAGTTTGTGACGAGTTAAATTGCTTAGTATATCTGTGAAAAATTACCCGATTCTATAGACATGTTAAAGTATATCTCGGAACGGTAGGCGGAAAAGTGAAATGGCCGTTTCTCGAAAGCCGCAGCGCTGAAGTTGTCGAGCGGCACGAGCTGTTTCCGGGGAATTGCCCTGGCTAGCTGATAGTATAAATCCCATGTTTCGGTTTCGGCGCGATATGTGTGTCGTTGCATCTCTTGCATGAGGTGGCTGATCTGGTGATTAGGCCCATTGTGGGTTGTGGATAAAAGATGATTTTCCGGGTGGCGCCGGACGCTTATCCTGTACTTTTCGCCTACAGGTCCTCGGTGTTGAAAGTCACACGGGGTGATGTATGGCTAGTGGCGCGGTCGTGGTTAAAATGAGCGGATCTTGAAGTAAATTTTTGCAAATCCGTCAAGAATAGAAGTCTCTATTACCTTCCTCGAGGCGCTCATAAAGTCGGCTGGCTTGATTTTATAGGTGTAGATAAAAAGATAGAACGTGAATTAATGTTACAATCTGGAATAGGTTCTCCGTAGCAATGGGTTTATAGAGATTTCACCAGATTTCAGCGGGTAAATCCTGATATTGTCGAGCAAACTGCAAGCCGCACGATTTTCGATTTGGCGGCGTTTTTAAAACAACAGTTCGTCCCGATGATCGTTACCGAAAGCCCAGCGGCCTCGCGAGAAGCTGCACCGTGGAGAGCTGGAGTTCGGATTCGCTTTCCTACCCGGATCCCGCCAACGGCTTCGGCGTGAGGAAACCTCCAGTCCCTGGAGCGCTCATTATCGAGAGGGCGTTGCCAGGGCTGCGTCCAGTTCAGCGCGGGCCATGTCCATGTCCCGCCGGAAGATCGGCGAAGCGTGTTCGGCCGCGTAGATCACGGCGCCGGCCTGGAGACCCGCTTCCGTCGCGCTGAAGGTGTGAGAGCCGCAGACATAGCGACTTTCGGCATAGTCGCGGCCCCGCGCGTAGAGGGCGGCGGCGCGGGAGGGGGCCAGTTCGGCCAGGATCATCGCCACCTGCTCGCCATGGACGGAGTGCCCGGATGGATAATCCGGATTGCCGGCCAGGTGGTCGCTCTTGGGTTCGCAGATCGGAGCGGCCTCCTTGCCGATATAGGGCCGCTTCGTGTCCCAGTAGGTCTTGGCCAGGCTGACGACTGAGCGATCCTCGCCGGCCCGTTGCAGCAGGGCGGTCAGCACCGGCGCGGCCTGGGGCGTCAGTCTTACGCCCAGGGCCTGGGCGAAGTGATCGTACATGGACCCATCGACGTCGGCGGTGGCCAGGGCCCAGCGAGGCGAGTCCTTCAGCGCGCGGGTCTGGTCGAAGATCGCCGCGTCGGCGACGGCGCGGGGCGAGCCCTTGGCGGGCGGCGGCGCCAGGATCTTGGTCAGGTCCGGCCGAGCCTGGGGTGAGAGATAGCCGCGCGGTGGGACGCCGGGCTGGGCTTCGATCGCCAGGCTGTCGCAACGATCGGCGGCCCGCACGGGGTTGCAGATGGCGACATCGCCCCCGGTCAGGCGCACGGCGTATCCGCCGGCAAAGCGTGGATCGGGCCAGAGGTAGTCGGTCGAGATATATTGCGCGCCGCTTGTCAGCGCAGCGCTGCGCTGGGTCACATCGTTGGTTCGCGCGGCCCAGGTGTCGGCGTCGGCGCGCGTGCGGACGATGAAGCCCGCCTTCACGGCGGCGGCGATGCGGTCCTTCTGGCCGACTGGGTCGTTGAGGGTCAGATAGGCCGCGGCTGGCGAGGCCTCGTCGGTGTTGACGAACATCGCGCGGCCCTCCAGCGAGGTTCGCGTCCCGCGATAGAGCGCCACCTTGGCGGGGGGCTCGTCCAGGGCGAAGAACACCTTGCCGCGCGAGGCGGCCAGGCTGGGCCAGCCGTCGGCCAGGATCGCCTCGCGCAGGGTGGCGCGTCGGCCGCGCACCTGGTCGGGGGTGATCAACCGGCCGTCGTCGAACACCGAGCGGATCTCGGCGTCCAGGGCGTCGAACGTCCTTTCGTCGAAGGGCAGGGGGGTGACGCCGCCGGGCAGGCTGGCCTGGCCATCCTTGGCGTTGAGCAGGATCAGGATCGGCACGTGATCCGGATGGGCTTTGGACCAGGCCTTCACCTGCGTCAGGCACGCGACGAAGGTCGGGCACGAGCTGCGGAAGTCGACGTCTGGCATGTGAAGGACCTTGAAGCCGGGCTTCGCCAAGGCGGCGGCGACGCTGGGCGGCAGGATGGTCCCGTGTCCGAGGGCGGTCAGCGGCTTGGCGTAGAGACCGCCGCCCGGATCGGCGACCACGTCGATCTCCAGCTGCCTGGCCCCGGCGTCCAACTGCTCGACCAGTGGCCGGTGCGCATAATCGACGCCCAGGGCGGCCTGTCCGCGCGCGGTGACCATGGCCGCCATCTCCTCGGGCGGGACGGCCAGCTTGTAACTGTTGTGCGTGCCGACCGCGGTCAGGTCGTTCATGCGCAGCTCGGCGGCGGCGGGACTGGCGCCCATCAGAAGCGCGGCGACGAGACTTAGCATGAGGTCCTCCGAAGATCGCGGTCCGACTAGCCACGCTCGATGACGGTTTCGCGTCGGTGGTCGACGCCCCGTCCGTCGTCGTCACAAACCCTTATTCGAAACGAGAACCGGGAGTCACGGAACACCCCTAACGCCCGGCCTCTCGCCGGACGCCCAGCTTGGGTTGTCTCCCTCCGCCGCCAGTACAGGGGCTTTTCCATGTCACCAATCAAGAAGGCGCTGGTCATGAGCGCCGCGGCCTGCGTCTTCGTCACGGTCCTGTCCGCCGGCTCGGCCGAGGCGGCCGACGTCGCGCCGGCGGCTTCCCCGGCCGACAACGCCGTCGACGAAGTGGTCGTTCAGGGCTTTCGCAAGTCGCTGGGCGCGGCGCGCGTGGCCAAGAAGGACAGCGCCATTGTCGCCGACGTGATCGTCGCCGAGGACATGGCCAAGTTCCCCGACCTCAACCTTGCCGAGTCGCTGCAGCGCCTGCCGGGCGTGGCCATCAACCGGGAAGGCGGCGAGGGGCGTCGAGTCAGCTTGCGCGGCCTGGGCCCTGACTTCACCCGTGTGCAGCTGAACGGCATGGAGGTGCTGGGCAACGTCGATTCGCCGATGGACAGCCGCGGCCAGACCTCGCGGGATCGGGCGTTCGACTTCAACATCTTCGCCTCGGAGCTGTTTTCGAAGGTCGACATACGGAAGTCGTTCTCGGCCGAGCAGGACGAAGGCGGCATGGCCGGCACGGTGGGCCTCTATACCGCCAAGCCGTTCGACTATTCGGGAACCAAGGCCGCCCTGTCCCTGCAGGGCGGCACCAACTCGGCGACCAAGGACTTCCAGCCGCGCGGCGCGGCGATGTTCAGCAGGAACTGGGACGACAAATTCGGCGTCCTCGTCTCAGTGGCCTATTCCAAGCGCAAGACCCAGGAGCAGGGTTACAACACCTACGCCGCCCCCACGACCAAGGCCCTCGCCGCCAATGTCGTCAATCTCAGCGCGGCCGACCAGGCCAAGGCCATTAATGGCGAGCTGATCTTCCAGCGCGGCAACCGACTGACCGTCTGGGGCTCGGACCAGGAGCGCCTTGGCGTGACGGCCGCGCTGCAATGGCGTCCGGTCGAGAACCTCACCCTGACTCTCGACGCCCTGCACGGCAAGTTCACTAACGACAGGGACGAGAACAGTCTGGCCACCCGCGCCAGCCTGAACTCGACCATACTGGGCGCAGCCACCCCTCACTCAGGCAACCTGGTCAGTCCCCCGCCGGTGCTGAACTCGATCCAGTACGACAAGTACAACACGGTCGTTTACGCGGATGTCGACAACACTGTCTTCGCCACCGAGACCCGTCGCCAGCAGACCAGGAACACGTTCGATCAGTTGGTGCTGACCGGCGAGTGGAAGCCCACCGACCGCCTGACGGTCGACGGTCATATCGGTCAGGAGACGTCGGATTACGACATTCCTATCTCGGACAAGTTCTACACCGAGGCGTTCGGCGGGCTGATCACCGACTATCGCGGCGACGCAGGCCACAACACCTACAAGTGGAACACCACCGATCCGAACAACTACCGGGCCCACGAGATCGACTTCTCGGCCACCTATCAGAGCACCGAGTTGAAGAACGGTGAGCTGAACGCAGCTTGGGAATTGAACGGCGCCTTGACCTTCAAGGCGGGCGTTTCGTATCGCGGCTTCGAGAACTCGGGTTACACCCAGACCAACGATGACGTGAACAAGACGGCCTGGGAAAAGGGCACGCTGGATGATCACGTCACCAGTTACTACACGATCTTCGACAAGCACCACGACCAGTCCTGGGTGAACGTCGACTTCGACAAGGCTCTGGCCTTCTACGGGGTTACCCGCACCTTGGGCGCGCCCAAGGCGATCTACCAGGTCGAGGAGGACACCCAGGCCGGCTATCTCCAGCTGGACTGGAAGACCATCTTGTTTGGCAGGCCCGTACGGGGGAACGCCGGCCTGCGGGCCTATGACACCGACTTGATCTCGTCTGGCGTCATGGCGGTCAAGGGCGTCAACACGCCGACCGAGGCCAAGAAGACCTATTCCGGCGTGCTGCCAGCCTTCAACGCCGTGTTGGAAGTATCAGACCAGTTCCAGATCCGAGCCGCCGCAGCCCAGAACATCAACCGTCCCTCGCTGGCCGCCTATGCGATGAACGGAACGATCAGCGTCGACGGGACCAGCGTGACGGTGTCGACCGGCAATCCCAACCTCAACCCCTACACCTCCGACGAGTTCGATCTGTCGGCCGAATGGTACTTCGGCAGCATCGGCATGCTGACCGCTGGCGTCTTCCACAAGAAGATCAACGGCCTGGTCAGCAGCCAGACCGTCAACAATGTCACCTACGCCAGCACCGGCCTGGCCGAAGGCCTGTACCCGGGCGTCACCGGGTCGACGATCGTATCGTCCTACACCCGGTCGGTGAACCTCAACGAGGCCACGCTGACCGGCCTGGAACTCAGCGCCCAGAGCGATTTCTTCTTCCTGCCGGGTCCATTCAAGAACATGGGTGTCGTCGCCAACGTCACCTTCATCGACTCCGAGACGACCAACCTCGTCAACGGCAAGCCCCAGAAGGGCGCGATCTACGGGATGTCCGACCTGAACCACAACGTCACGCTCTACTACGAGACGGCGAAGTGGGGCGCGCGGATCTCCTCCAACTATCGTTCGGAGTACACGATCGACAGCGGCGGCTTCAAGGCGACAACCTATATCGACGCGGCGGCCTTCTATCAGCTGACGCCGGGGATACGCCTGACGCTTGACGCCGTGAACCTCTCCAACGAGCGCGAGTCCCAGTACAACAGCTACAATAACGGGTTCGGCGCGACCGGCGCCCACCGGCTGTGGAACGACACCACCAGCGGACGGACGGTGTTCGTGGGCGCCAACATGCAGTTCTAGGCGTCTGCGAAGGACGCTGGGCAAGGCCGTTCGAAGAACCCTTCGGGCAGCCTTTGCGGCTCCGGGCCGCCCTAGAGATTGTGGTTGAGCTCGGCGACCACGTCATAGGCGTCGCCGCGATAGTAGGACTGGGTGAACTCCGCCGCGCGGCCGTCCGGCAGGAAGCCGCGTCGTTCGATCAGCAACCCTGCGTCGCCCGGACGGACACCCAGCGTCTCGGCCTGCTCCCTGGTGAACGTGACGGCGCGGAGGCGCTGCAAGGCCCTCACAGGTCGATAGCCGGCCTTGTGCAGGGCTTCATAAAGGGAGTCCTCCACCGCATCGAGCGACGGCAGGCAGTAGGCCGGGATGGTCGAATATTCCAGGGCCATAGGCGAGTCGTCGGCGTAGCGGATCCGGTGGAATCGATAGACCGGCGCGCCGGGAGACAGGACGAGCGAAAGCGATTCCTCGGGGGTCACGGCGCCGAGCGAGCGGTTGATCCAGGCGCTGTGTGGGCGGCGCCCGCGAGACAGCATGTCCTCTGAAAACGAAGACAGCTTAGAGAAGCTCTTCTCGACCCGACCGGTGACGAAGGTGCCGGCGCCTCGACGGCGGCTGAGAAGACCTTCGTCCACCAGGCCGCCGAGCGCCTTGCGCACGGTGATGCGTGAAACGGCGTATTCCTCGGCCAGGTCCCGTTCGGGCGGAATGGCGACGTCCGGCGTCAACACGTTACGCTTGATCGCGTTTCGCACGACGCGCTGCAGCTGAAGATAAAGCGGCGTCGTGTCTTCAATCTCAAGCCGGCCCACGATGTCGGAGAAGGACATGGGATTACCTAGGTCTTTCATGGGAGCGAGGTCTCAAGCGGCCGGAAGGGAATAAATGACCTGCCCCTTCAGGGAGGCGGGCGAGAGCCGGGGATCACGCGGGACGTCCTGGAGTGATCAACCAAGCGCATACCACCTATGAGACCATTTTCAGCCCAATGGCTAACTAACATCAATTTGCTTTAATTACCACGGCTGGCCCTGTCCAAATTGGGCAGCCCACAATGGCCGGTCGTGGACCTTTGCGTGGCGCGGTCCCTAAAAATCCCCTTTTTCTACAACCATATACGTGGGTCCTGATCATTCTAAAGGACTACGCCTCTGAGGCCATTTCAGAATTATATATGAAATTTAATTTACTAATTGACGAAGGTGGGAGCCCAAACGTAGGCTCAGGCTCGCATCAGGTATTCCAATGGTCCTGGATTGGTCTCTAGGGGTCTTGGCGGCTTGGGCGGCTGTCGTGGCGACGGTCTGGCGAGGGTGGGAGCTGCGGCGCCCAAGGGGAGGGGACTCGAAATGAGCCTCAAAGCACATATTCTGCTGACGACCGCGCTGGCGGGCGTGTTCATGGCCGGCGCAGCGTCGGCTCAGACGGCCAGCGGGGCGACGACGGTCGACGAAGTGGTCGTCACCGGCCTGCGCGAGAGCCTGAAGAAGTCGATCCAGGTCAAGCGCGAGGCCAACGCCGTGGTCGACGTCATCACCGCCGATGGCGTGGGCAAGTTCCCCGACCGCAACGTCGCCGAAGCTCTGGCTCACGTGCCGGGCGTTAGCGTCGACCACCAGTTCGGCGAAGGTGAGCGGGTCGCCATCCACGGCACCGACCCGGCGCTGAACCGCATCCTGGTCGACGGTCACAGCATCGCCTCGGCCGATTGGGGCGGCAACCCGTCCGATCGCTCAAGCCGCAGCTTCAACTATTCGCTGCTGGCGCCCGAGATCGTCGCCCGCGCCGAGGTCTTCAAGTCGCCGGAAGCCCGGATCGATGAAGGCAGCCTGGGCGGCACCGTCATCGTCCACACGCGCAAGCCGCTGGACCTGGACGCCAACACCTTCTCAGGCTCGCTCGGCTACGCCTACAACGATCGTTCCGAGAAGGGCAATGCCCGCGCCTCGGGTCTCTATAGTTGGAAGGACAGCACCGGCAGCCTGGGCATCTTGCTGGGCGCCACCTACGACAAGCAGCACCTGACCCGTGCTGGCGTCGAATATTTCGGCTACAGCGGCGGCGACAGCTTCGACAGCGCCTTCACCTACGACGCCAGCGGCAACGTCACCGGCGGCCCGACGATCAACGGTGCGGCGCCGACCAACGCCAGCCTGGCTACCCTGCGCGCCTCGCGCCTGCCGTGCTGCATCAACTTCGCCTACTTCGACCAGACGCGCGAGCGGATCGGCCTTTCGGGCGCCGTGCAGTACAAGCCGACGGATGATCTGGAGTTCCTGGTCACGGGCCTGCACATCGACGGCAAGTACAACAACTACAGCCAGTCGGAATATTCGGTCGCGGTCTGGACGCCGACCACCCTTCAGGCGGCCACGGTCAATAACGGCCTGATGACCCAGGGCGTCTTCGGTCCCAAGTCGAACGGCGACACCGCCCAGCTTGATACGAACTATCGTAAGACGACGATCAAGAACGACAGCCTGAACTTCGCCGCCAACTGGAAGCCTGGCGCGTGGGACATTCACGCCGACGTCGGCTACACCAAGGCCACGGGCGGCAAGGATCCCGAGTACCTGTTCTCGGCGATGACTAGCGCAGGCTTCACCTATGCCTTCGACGGCAAGAACACGGTGGTCAACTATACCTCCGATCCGAGCACCCCGGGCACCTTCGCCAGCCGCAAGAACGGCACCGTCAACCGCAACGGCCAGACGTTCACGGGTTTCCAACTCGGCGGTGTCTATACTGGCGTGACCTCGGACGAAGAGGCTTACGGCCAGGTCGACTTCAAGCGTGATGTTGAGTGGGGTCCTTTCACCAAGATCCGGTTCGGCTTGAAGTACTCCGACCACAGCAATGAGGAATCCTCGGCCGGCACGTCCGACTATTCGGACACGCCGTTCAGCCTCGCCGATATTAAGACGATCACCACGCCGGCGGACCTGTTCAGCGGTCTGGGCGCTACCGGCAACGCCACTCAGTTCACGACCATTCCGAAGGAAGAGGTTATCCGTCTGCTGAAGGCGCGGAAGTACTCGTTCTACAGCACCGACTATGGGGCCAGTTTCAAGGTCGACGAAAGCATCGCGGCCGCCTACGTGCAGGGCGACTTCGAGCAAAACGGCTGGCGGGGCAATATCGGTGGCCGCTTCGTCAACACCAACGACGACTCGCGTTACTGGCTGAGCAACGACAACGGCAATACCTATGTGCCGGCAAAGACCATGAACGAATACAACAAGTTCTTGCCGTCGTTGAACGTGGCTTACGCGCTTGGGGACAACGTGGTGGTGCGCGGCGCCGCGGCCCAGGTCGTCGCTCGGCCCCGCTACGGCCAACTGGCCGGGGCGTTCAGCCGGGATGACAACCAGCACACGGCGGGCGGCGGCAATCCCGACCTGAAGCCCTATGAGGCGCTGAACCTCGAATTGTCGGCCGAATGGTACTTCGCGCCGGGCGCCATGCTCTCGGCGGAAGTCTTCCATCGCGACATCAGCTCCTATGTCGTGTCCAAGACCACCGACATGCAGCTGTTCAATCCGAATACTCAGAAAACCGAGACCTATAGCGTCACGCTGCCGATCAATGCGCAGGACGCCAAGGTCAGCGGCCTGCTCGTGTCGTTCCAGAGCGATCTGCCCTGGGGCTTCGGCATCCAGACCAACGTTTCCTACTCGGAAGCGGAGGTCCAGGACTACAACATGCCGTTCCTGTCGAAGTACACGGTCAACGTCATTCCCTACTACGAGAAGGGACCGTTCCAAGCGCGTCTTAGCTACAACTACCGCTCTTCGTATTTCACCGGCATTGGTCGTTTGAATTCGAAAGACAGCACCGACGGATACAACCAGCTCGACTTCTCGGCCTCATACAAGTTCACCGACCGCATGTCGCTGAACCTGAACGCCCAGAACCTGCTGGATGAAACCTACTATTCGTACAGCGGCACCAAGGACGCCCCGACCGCCTTCTACAAGAACGGTCGCGTGCTGGCCCTGAGCTTCGCCTACAAGATGTAGGGTTTACTTTCTCCCCGACTGGGCCGCCGCCGCACCTGCAAGGCGGCGGCCCTTTTTTTGGGAGGCGTCCAAGCGCGCTGGGACACTGACGACGTCGTGACGCCGACGACGAGGCTTGGATCCCGGCGAGTGCATGCTTTCGAAGACTCAGTCTTCGGTGTCGGCTTTCAAGCCGAAACGATAGGGAGTGGGGATGAGGACGATTGGCAATTTTCTACGCCTGCTGATCCTCGCCTTGGCTTTGGGCGGCCATGCCACCGCCGCTACGCGGCTCGATCTCGACGGCGCCTGGCGCTTTCGCACTGACTCGAAAGGAGAGGGGCTCTCCGCCGGCTGGACCGCCGGGCCGCCCGAGGGCGCACGGGCGGTTACCGTGCCCCACACCTGGAACCTGGGCCAGGACCAGGCCTTTGATGGTGTCGGCTGGTATTTCAAAACCTTCGTCCTGCCCGAAGGCCTGACGGACCGGCACGTCGAGCTCAATTTCGGCGGAACCTTCTATAAGAGCCGGATCTTCGTGAACGGCGTCGAAGCCGGCGCCCACGAAGGCGGCTTCACAGCTTATCATCTGGATGTCAGCAAGCTGGTCCGGCCCGGCGAGAACAGGATCGCCGTGGCCATCGACAATCGGCCGAGCCTAGCCACCATCCCGGGTTACGCCATGCGGCTCCAAGCCTCGGGCAACGTCTGGTACGACTGGTGGCGCAACGGCGGTATCCTGCGCGACGTCTGGCTGAGCGTGGCTGACGGAGGATTGATCCGTCAACAGACGATCACCCAGCAGCTGTCCGCTGACCGTGCGACGGCGGTCACTCGGGTGCGGGTCGAGAACGTCGATGCGGAGACACGCGCCTATCGCCTGACCGCCGCGATCGAGGATCCGGACGGCCGCGTCGTGGGCCGCGCCGAACAGACGCTGCGGGTAGCGGCGAGCGGTGCGGCCGAGCCGTCGCTGAGCTTCACGGTCGAGCGACCTCAGCTGTGGAACGTCGGCGCGGCCAAGCTCTATCGCCTGTCGGTGCAGTTGCGCGACGAGGATGGGCGGCTGCTGGACGAACGGACGGATACGATCGGCTTCCGCAAGATCGAGATCAAGGACCGCAAACTGTACGTGAACGGCCGGGCCGTGCGCCTGACCGGCGTGACCCGCCACCAGGACTCCCCATGGGAGGGGCAGGCCGAGAGTGCGGGCACGATCCGCCAGGACTGGAACGACCTCGCGGCGCTGCACGTCACCCTGACCCGGCCGGTGCACTATCCGCAGCCGCAGGCCGTGCTAGAGGAGGCCGACCGCCAGGGCGTGCTGCTGGTCCCGGAAATCCCGATCTGGCAGATGAACGAGGCCCAACTGGCCGATCCGCGCCTGCTGCCGCTGGCCAAGCGCCAGATGGATGAGATGATTGCCGAGGCTGGCAACCATCCCAGCGTCCTGGCCTGGAGCGTGATGAACGAGAGCGACGCCTCCAAGCCTGGCGGCCTGGCGTTCTTCCGGGCCATGAAGGCGCACATCAACGCGCTGGATCCCGGCCGCTTCGTGACCTTCGCGGACTCAGACGTGTCGATCGCGCCCTGGAAGCCGGCCCAGGCGCTGCGCGAGGCCGACTTCATCATGGCCAACGCCTATTTCGGCACCTGGAGCGGCGGGGCCGGCTCGGTGGAGCCATGGCTGGACTTCTTCGACAAGGCCTATCCCGACAAGATGTTGATCATCTCGGAGTTCGGCTGGCCGGGCCCGTTCTCGGCCGATCCGAAGACGGCCGACGCGGCGCGTGTCGAGAACCTGCGGGGCCAGATGGCGGCGTTCGAGAAGCGGTCTTTCGTGGGCGGCGCGATCTTCTGGACCTACCAGGACTACCACTCCAACCGGAACCTCTATGCCGGGTCGGTCGATGGCTATGTGGACCACGGCGTCGTCGACGAGTATCGGCAGCGCAAGCCGTCCTACGCGGCCTGGGAACACCGCAACCGCGCGCTCGATGTGTCGGTGTCCTGGACGGTGGGCGAGGGCGGTCTCAAGGGCTTCACCGCCAAGGTTGCGCCGAGCGCGGCCGGGACCCTGCCGTCCTATCCGTTGATCGGCCAGCGGGTTCGCTGGAAGGCCCTGGACCAGAACGGCGCGGTGGTCGGAGAAAGTCCGCCGACGGATATTGATCTCGGGGCTCCGGCGATCGTGACGGGCGCCTGGGACAAGCCGGTGGACGGCGTCGTCCGTCTCACCCTTGATGTCCTGACCTTGACCGGCGTCCGCTCGGGCGGGGAGACGGCCGAATATCGACCCTTCAAGCTGGGCTCGGCGCCGTTCCCGCCCGATCCCGCGCAGCTTTCCAGCAATCCGGCGGTGCATTGATGTCCAAGACCGATCCGAACAGCCTCGACCGTCGCGCCTTTCTGGCGGTCGCCGCGGCCGGTGCGACAGCCGTCGTCGCCAAGCCGGCTCTCGCGGCCGAGCCGACAGTCTCGCCCACCGCGCCGACGGCCAAGACCTTGAGTCCGGAGAAGATCGACCAGGCTTGGCGGCGGGCGGCGACCAAGTTCGATGCGCCGCGCGCCGCGGTGCTCAAACGAGCCCGCGCGACGGCGGCGACCGGCCCGTTCCGCCCTGACTGGCCATCATTGAAAGCCTATGAGCCGCCGCTCTGGTACCAGGACGCCAAGTTCGGGATCTTTATTCACTGGGGCGTCTATTCGGTGCCGGCCTTTGGCGGCGAGTGGTACTCGCGCCTGATGTACCAGGAGGGCTCGAAGGAATACGAGCACCACCGGGCCATCTACGGACCGCAAGACCGCTTCGGCTACAAGGACTTCATCCCCCAGTTCACCGCCAAGGCCTACGACCCGGCCGGTTGGGCGAGCCTGTTCAAGCAGGCGGGCGCCCGCTACGTGGTGCCGGTAGCCGAGCACCACGACGGCTATGCGATGTACGACAGCCGGCTGTCGGACTGGACCGCCGTCAAGACCGGTCCCAAGCGGGACCTGATTGGCGCCTTCGCCAAGGCCGCCCGGGCCGAGGGGCTGCATTTCGGCCTCTCCAGCCATCGGGCTGAGCACGACTGGTTCTTCGACGAAGGCCGCAAGATCCCGTCCGACGTCAACGACCCCCGCTACCTGGAGCTCTACGGCCCCGCCCAGCTGCGCCTGTCGGGGAAGGACGACGCCGACCTCTATGGTGACTTCACCGCCGTCTCCCAGGCCTGGGTGGACGACTGGCTGGCGCGGACGGCCGAGCTGGTCGAGCTCTACGATCCCGAACTGATCTATTTCGACTGGTGGATCGGCAAGGCCGAGTTCCGCGCCGCCCTGCCGGCCATGCTGGCCCAGTACTACAACACCAAGGCCGCCAAGGGCCTGCAGGCCGTGGTCAATTACAAGCTCGGCTCGATGCCGGTCGGGGCCGGGGTGCTGGACATCGAGCGCGGCCAGGCGCCGGGCATCCAGGCCTCGGCGTGGCAGACCTGCACCTCGATCAGCGACAAGGCCTGGGGCTTCATCGAGAACGACACCTACAAGAGCGCCGGCCAGTTGATCCACCTGCTGGTCGACGTGGTCTCGAAGAACGGCAACCTGCTGCTCAATGTCGGCCCGCACGCGGACGGAAGCATTCCGCCGGCGGCCCGCGACACCCTGCTGGCCATGGGCCAGTGGCTGGCCCTGAACGGCGAAGCGATCTACGGCTCGCGGCCTTGGCGGGTGTTCGGCGAAGGGCCGACAGAGATCGCCGACGGCTCCTTCCAGGAAACCAAGACCAAGCCCTATACGGCCAAGGACTTCCGGTTCACCACCCGGGACGGGCGGCTCTACGCCCTGCAGCTGAGCGCGCCGGAAGGCGACCAGGCCCTGATCGCCTCGATCAAGCCGGCGGACCAGGTTCGCTCCGTCACTGCGCTCAGCACTGGCCGGCCCGTCGCCTTCAGCCAGACGGCCGAGGGCCTGCGGCTGGCGGTCAGCGGACAGCCCGCCGGCCACGCCGCCTACGTCTACCGCATCGAACTCGCCTAATCGAACTTCGCCTGAGTGAAAGGGCCGTCATGCGCCGCATCCTGACCCGCGTACTTCTCGCCGCCGCCTTGGGGACCGCTTTTGCCGGCGCCGCCCAGGCCCAGGGCAAGGCCACCCAGCCCGTGGCGCTGTTCTATTTGATGGAAACGCCCAAATCGACGCGCTCCTTCGAGCAGCATATCGACAAGATCGGCCTGCTGGTGCCGACCTGGTACGGGGTGTCCAAGGACGGCCTGGTCACTGGAGCCCCCAATCCGGGGATCCTGGCCAAGGCCAAGGCCGCGCGCCTGCCGGTGATGCCGATCATCTCGTTGACCGACCGCGCCGGCCTGCACCAGCTGATGCAGAACGAGGCGGCCAAGAAGGCGATGATTAAGGCCCTGGTTCGCGAGGCCAAGGCCAACGGCTATGTCGGCTTCCACTTCGACTTCGAGAACATTAGCTATCTGGACCGTGACGCCTTCACCCTGATGGCCAAGCAGACCGCCGAGGCCCTGCACGCCGCCGGCTTCACGATGGGCGTGGCCGTCGTGCCCAACGCCCCCGGCCATCCGGGCAAGGGCGCCTATTCCAAGTGGATGTGGGAATACTGGCGCGGCGCCTATGACATCGAGGCCCTGGGCAAGATCGCCGACGAGGTCAGCCTGATGACCTATGACCAGCACACGCGCTGGACCCCGCCGGGTCCTGTCGGCGGCATGCCCTGGGTGATGGAAAACCTCGACTACGCCCTGAAGGTGGTCCCGCGCGAGAAGATCTCGCTGGGTATCCCGCTCTACGGCTACCGCTGGTTCGCCGACAATCCGGTGCGCCCTGACGGGACCGAAGCCGTCAACATCAGCGGCGTCTATTTCGACGCCGACGAGTCCATGCCGATGGCGCGGGAATACGGCGTCAAGGTGCAGTGGGACGAGGTCCAGAAGGAGAGCTGGTACGTGCTCTACCGCGACCAGATGAACGAGTGGGTGTCGATGCCGGACGCCCGCAGCTTCAAGGCCCGCTACGAGGTGGTCAAGCAACAGGGCCTGGCCGGGTTCAGCGCCTGGGTGCTGGGGTCCGAGGATCCCGCCGTCTGGGACGCCCTTCCCGTGGTCAAGCGCTAAGGATTGCCGATGCGACCCGCTCACCATTTCGCGGCCGCCAGTCTGGCGGCTCTCTCCCTGGCCCTGGCCGCCGGTTCGGCCTTGGCCGCCTCGCCGGCGCCGATCATTCCGGTTCCGGCCGAGCTGACGCCCGGCCACGGTGCGCTCGCCGTCCGCTCTGGGGCCGTGATCTCGGTCCCGGCCGGCGACGCCGCCGCCCTGTCTGCCGCGCGGCTGCTGGCCGGCCAGGTCAAGCAGACGCGGGGCCTGGACCTCGTCGCGCAAGAGGGCGGGGCCGGGATCATCGTCCTGATCCGGGATCCGTCGGTGAGTGCGGCCGAAGGCTACGTGCTGACCGTGACGCCTAAGGGGGCGCGCATCGCCGCCAAGGACGACGCCGGCCTGTTGTACGGCGCCATGACCCTGGCCCAGCTGCTCAGCCCCGACGCGGCGTTCGGTCGCCCGGTCAAGGTTCCGGCCCTGACCGTTCGCGACCAACCGCGCTTCGCCTGGCGCGGGATCATGGTCGACGTGGCCCGCCACTTCCAGCCGGCCGAGTCGCTGAAGCCGCTGATCGATGCCATGGCGGCGCACAAGATGAACGTGCTGCATCTGCACCTGTCCGACGACCAGGGCTGGCGGGTCGAGATCAAGCGCTATCCCAAGCTGACGGAAATCGGCGCCTGGCGCACACCGCCGACGGCGGGCGAGGCCCCCTCGGCCCAGCCCTATGGCGGCTTCTACACCCAGGACCAGATCCGCGACCTGGTGGCCTATGCGCGAGAACGGTCGGTGACCATCGTGCCGGAAATCGACCTGCCGGGCCACGCCCAGGCCGCGGTCGCCGCCTATCCCGAGATCGGGGTCTTCGGCGACCGCCCGCCCGTCAGCGTCGACTGGGGCGTGAACCCCTACCTGTTCGACGTCGACCAGCCCAGCCTGACCTTCATCGAAGGCGTGCTGGACGAGCTGATGGACCTGTTCCCCTCGACCTACATCCACGTGGGCGGCGACGAGGCGATCAAGGACCAGTGGCAAAGTTCGCCCGCCGTCCAGGCCCGCATGCGCGAACTGGGCCTGAAGAACGAGCACGAGATGCAGAGCTGGTTCATCGAGCATCTGGGCCAATACCTGGCGTCACATGGCCGGCGGCTGATCGGCTGGGACGAAATCCTCGAGGGCGGCCTGCCGACCTCGGCCTCGGTGATGTCGTGGCGGGGCGAGCAGGGGGCGATCGACGCCGCCAATGCGGGTCACGACGTGGTGCTGTCGCCGGCCCCGACACTGTACCTGGACAGCTTGCAGAGCAACCGCGCCGACGAGCCGCCCGGCCGGCTGTCGATCGTGACCCTGAAGGACGTCTACGCCTACGAGCCGATGCCCAAGGGCATCGCCCCCGACAAGGCCGGCCACGTGCTGGGCGCTCAGGCCAACGCCTGGACGGAATACCTGGTGACGCCGTCGCAGGTGCGTCACGCGATCTTCCCGCGCCTGGACGCGGTTTCGGAGATCACATGGTCGCCCAAGGATCGGCGCGACTGGTCGGGCTTCCTGAATCGCCTGGACATCCAGCGCCTGCGCTACGCCCGCCAGGGAATCAACGCGGCCGTCGGCGCCTTCGCGATCAATTTCGCCTTGGACGGTGGTCGCGGCGCGGCGCTACGCTCGGGACAGGCCACCCTGGCCCTGTCGACCCAGACCGGCTTCGGCCAGATCCGCTACACGCTGGACGGCAAGACGCCGACGGGGCGTTCGGCGCTGTACGGCAAGCCGCTCAAGGTTCCGGTGGGGACCACGGTTCGCGCGGCCGCGTTCGCCGCCGACGGTCGCCCGACCGCCGAGCCGCAGTCTTTCGACCTTGGCCGGAACGCGCTGCTGACCCGGAGCAATACCGAACTGACGGCCTGTCCGAAGGGGGCGCTGGGCCTGCGCGTGCCGCTGACCTCGGAAGCCCAGGCCGACGCGCCGGCCTTCAACGTCAACCTGTTCGACACCTGCGCGATGTACCCGGCCGCGCCGCTCGACCTGGCCGGCGGGTTCGAGGTCAAGGTCGCGCGCGTGCCCCGTCACTACGGCCTGGCGGCGGACACCGACAAGGTCCGCTGGCACTACAACGCCACGCGGTTCGGCGAACTGGTCGTGCGCGCGGGCGGCTGTGAGGGGACGGTGGTCGCGACCTTCCCGCTGCCCGATCCGGCCACGGCCGACAACCGGTTGAAGTTCCAGGGCGCCTTGCCGTCGGGCACGGGCGATTCCGACCTTTGCCTGTTGTTCACCGCGCCGCTGTCTGGCCCTTTCTACGCGGTCGAGGCCCTGGCCCTGACGCCCCGCTCTTCCAACTGATCAAGTCCCCAAGGCGAGACCAGACCATGCTTCGATCCGCGCTGCTTTCCGCCTTCGCCCTAGCGGCCATGGGTTCCACCGCCCTGGCCGGACCCGTCGAAACCCGAAGCCTGGACCAGGGCTGGAGCTTCCGGCTTGATCCGGCCGACGCCGCGGCCAAGACCCACGCAGCCGAGGCGGCGCAGTGGCGGCCGGCGACGGTGCCCGGCACGGTGCAGACCGACCTGCTGGCCGCCGGCCGCATCCCCGATCCGTTCGCGGGAACCAACGAGGCGCAGCTGCAGTGGATTGGCTTGGCCGACTGGCAGTACCAGCGGACGCTGGACGCAGACCCGGCCCTGCTGGACCGCGATCACGTCGATCTGGTGTTCGACGGCCTCGACACCTTCGCGGAAGTCTTCGTCAACGGCGTCAAGCTGCTGTCGGCCGACAACCAGCACCGCCGTTGGCGTGTGCCCGTCAAGGCGGTGCTGAAGCCCGGCGCCAACGTGATCTCGATCACCTTCAAGTCACCGATCAAGAAGCTGCAGCCTGACCTGCTCAAGCAGCCCTATGTGCTGCCCGGCGCTTATGACTCTGCGTTCGGTGACGAGCCGCCGGCCAAGCACACCTCCACCTATGTCCGCAAATCGCCCTATCACTACGGCTGGGACTGGGGGCCGCGCTACGTCACCGAAGGCATCTGGCGCGAGGTGCGGCTGGAGGCCTGGGACGAGGCGCGCATTGATGGCTTCCGCATCCGCCAGGACCAGGTCGCCGCCGACCACGCCCGCCTTTCGGCCGAGTTCGAGATCGAGGCCGACGGAACGCGCACGATCGAACTGGCGGTCACGCCTACCGCGCCCGACGGCGCGGCGCTGCCCGTTGTCCGCCAGACCGTAACCCTGGCGCCCGGTCTGAACCGCGTTTCCGTGCCCGTGCCGATCGCCGCGCCCAAGCTGTGGTGGCCCGCAGGCTACGGCGCTCAGAACCTCTACCGCTTCAGCGCCTCCGTCGCCCTGGACGGCGCGGTGGTAGCCAAGGCCGAGCGCCGCTCGGGCCTGCGCACGGTCGAGCTGCGCCGCGAGACCGACGCCTGGGGCAAGAGCATGGGCTTCGTCGTCAACGGCGTGCCGGTGTTCGCCAAGGGCGCCAACCTGATCCCGTTCGACAGCTTCTCGCCGCGAGTCACCGACGAAAAGATGCGTCAGATCCTGACCTCGGCTCGCGACGCCAACATGAACATGCTGCGCATGTGGGGCGGCGGCCACTATCAGAGCGACGCCTTCTACGCGATGGCCGATGAATTGGGCTTGATGATCTGGCAGGACTTCATGTTCGGCGGCGCCATCCCGCCCTATGATGTGGCGTTCCGCGAGAACACCCGGATCGAGGCTGTCGAGCAGGTCAAGCGCCTGGGCGACCATCCGAGCATCGTGCTGTGGAGCGGCAACAACGAGGTGCAGACCGGCTGGGAGAACTGGAGCGACCGGGTCGCCTTCAAGACCTCGATCCCGCCCGAAGAGCGCGAGCGCATCGTCGTCGGCATGACCACCTTGTTCGGCCAGGTGCTGCGCGGCGCGGTCGCCGAGAACGATCCCGACACGCCCTACTGGGCCGGGTCGCCCAGCACGGACTATGACGGGGCTTCCGACCTGCTGACCGATGGCGATCGCCACTACTGGAGCGTCTGGGGCGGCTCACTGCCGGTCGAGGAGTATCTCCACGTCACGCCGCGCTTCATGTCTGAATACGGCCTGCAGTCGCAGCCGGAAATGCGGACGCTCAGGACGGTCGCCGGGTCTAAGGACTTGTCGGTCAATTCCACCGTCATGCGCGCCCACCAGAAATACGCCAAAGGCGAGGGCAACGAGCGGATCCTGTTCTACATCCGCCGCAACTACGGCGAGCCGAAGACCTTCGAGGACTTCGTCTATCTCAGCCAGGTGATGCAGGCCGAAGGTATCGAGCTGGCGGCCTTGCACCACCGATCCTCGCGGCCGCAGACCATGGGGTCGCTGTACTGGCAGCTCAACGACGTCTGGCCGGGCGCCTCTTGGTCCAGCGTGGACTATTATGGCCGCTGGAAGGCGCTGCAGTACCATGCCCGCCGGTTCTACGCCCCAGTCGCGCTCGCGGCCGTGCACGACAAGGGCGCGACGACGATCACCCTGCTGTCCGACCGCACGACCGCCGCGACGGTCCGCTGGCGGATGCGGGTGATGGATGTCGACGGCAAGGTCCTGTCGGACAGCACGTCTGACGCCGAGCTCAAGCCGCTGGCGGCTACCCAGGTCGCCGACTTGCCGGACGCGACTCTTTTCGAGGGCGCCGATCCGGCCCGGACCTTCGCCGTGGTCGAGTTGATTGAGAACGGCCGGACGATCTCGCGCGGCATAGTCACACAGGTTCCGGCCAAGGCCATGGCCCTGCCGGACCCGCGCCTGGGGGCGACCTGGTCGAAGACGGCGGACGGCTATGCCGTGACCGTCAAGGCCGCCAAGCTGGCGCGGGCGGTCTGGTTGGGCTTCGGCGACCTCGACGCCACCTTGTCGGACAACGCCTTCGACCTGCCCCCGGGCGAGGCTGTCACCGTCCAGGTGACGTCCAAGGCCTCGCTGGCCCAATTGAAGCGGGCCCTGACCCTGCGCAGCCTCTATGGCGCCACTAAGCCTGTGACGCCCTAGGAGCGCATAATGGTTCGACCCCACGCCCTAACGGCCTTGCTGCTGCTGTTCGCCACTGCCGCCCCCCTGGCCAAAACCTGGGCCGCCGAGACCCCGGCGGACCTGGTCTCGCGCCTGAGCCTCGAGGAGAAGGCGGCCCAGTTGCAAAGCGCCGCGCCGCCGATCCCGCGCCTGGGGATCCGCGGCTACGAGTGGTGGAACGAGGGCCTGCATGGCCTGGCCCGCAACGGTCCGGCCACGGTCTTCCCTCAGGCCATCGGCCTGGCCGCGACCTGGGACGAGGGCCTGATGGGCCGGGTCGGCGAGGCGGTGTCGACCGAGGCGCGGGCCAAGTTCAACGCCGTCGGTGACCGCGACCCGGGCCGCTACGAGGGCCTGACGATCTGGTCGCCGAACATCAACATCTATCGCGATCCGCGCTGGGGGCGAGGGCAAGAGACCTATGGCGAGGACCCACACCTGACCGGGACCCTTGCCGCCGCCTTCGTGCGCGGGATCCAGGGGCCTGATCCGCAGCACCCCCGCGCCATCGCCACGCCCAAGCACTTCGCGGTCCATTCGGGACCCGAGGCCGGCCGCCATGGCTTCGATGTCGATGTCTCGCCGCAGGACCTGGAGGCCACCTACCTGCCGGCCTTCCGCCAGGCGGTGGTCGAGGGCGGGGCGCGCTCGGTGATGTGCGCCTACAACGCCATCCACGGCTTTCCGGCCTGCGCCTCGCCGCTGCTACTGGACGAGACCCTGCGCCGCGACTGGGGCTTCAAGGGCTTTGTCGTCTCCGACTGCGACGCAGTCGACGACATGACTCAGTTCCATTATTTCCGCCTCGACAACGCCGCGTCGTCGGCTGCGGCTCTGGTGGCCGGCGACGACCTGAACTGCGGCAACGCCTACGCCCAGTTGCCGGCGGCGGTCCGCCGGGGGGACCTCGACGAGGCGATGCTCGACCGCGCCGTCGTCCGGCTGTTCGAGGGCCGCGCGGCGTTGGGCGCGCTGTTCGCGCCTGATCCAGCCAACCCCTACGCCAGGATCGGGGCTGACGCCGTGAACAGTCCCGCCCATCGCGCCTTGGCGCTGGAGGCGGCGCGCAAGTCGATCGTGCTGCTGAAGAACGATCGGAAACGCCTGCCGTTGGCCGTGACGACCAAGATCGCGGTGATCGGGCCGGACGCCGACGCCCTGGAGGTGCTGGAAGCCAACTATCACGGCACGGCCGTCGACCCGGTGACGCCGCTGCGGGGTCTGCGCGCCCAGTGGGGCGAGGGGAACATCCGCTATGCCCAAGGCTCGACCGTGGCCGAGGGCGTGCCCGTCGCCGTGCCGGAAACCGCGCTGCGCACCGGCGTCGGCTCGGACGCGGTCCAGGGTCTGATCGGCGCCTATTTCGACGATCCCGCGCTGAGCGGCGCACCGCGCGTGACCCGCACCGACCGGGTCGTCAATTTCGACTGGGATCGCGCCGCGCCGGCGCCGGGCCTGGATCCCGCCCGCTACGGCGTGCGCTGGACCGGCGCGCTGGTCCCGCCGGGGCCCGGCCAGTACGCTCTGGTGGTCGGCGTCGCCCGCTGTTTCGACTGCAAGGGCCACGATCCCGTCCGGCTGTGGGTCGACGACAAGCTGGTGGTTGACGACGATGGTTCGGGCAAGGCGCTCGAGGCCGTGCTGAACTTCGCCGACACGCGTCCGCGCCGCATCCGCCTGGAACTGTCGCACACGGGCGAGGACCAGGGCGTGCGCTTGCAATGGCGCGCACCCGCCGCGCCGCAACTGGCCGAGGCTGTCAAGGCCGCGAGCCAGGCCGACGTGGTGGTTGCGGTCGTCGGCCTGTCGCCCGACGTGGAAGGCGAGGCCTTGCAGGTCACCGTGCCGGGTTTCGACGGCGGGGACCGCACCGACATCGCGCTGCCCGCACCGCAACGGCGCCTGCTGGAAGCTCTGGCCGCCACCGGCAAACCCCTGGTCGTGGTGCTGACCTCCGGCGGGGCGGTCGAGCTTGACTGGGCCAAGGCTCATGCCGACGCGATCCTGGCGGCTTGGTATCCGGGCGAGTCCGGCGGCGTCGCCATCGCCGAGACCCTCGCGGGCCTCAACAATCCGGCCGGCCGGCTGCCGGTGACCTTCTACAAATCGGCCCGCGACCTGCCGCCGCTGGTCGAGTACGCGATGAAGGGGCGGACCTATCGCTATTTCGAGGGCGAACCGACCTATCCGTTCGGCTATGGCCTCAGCTACACCCGCTTCGACTACGGCGCTCCCAGCGTGTCATCGGCAGCTCCGAAGGCCGGCGAGAACCTGATCGTCGAGACCGAGGTGGCCAATGTCGGCGGTCGGGCGGGGGACGAGGTGGTCCAGGCCTATCTGATCCCGCCCAAGCCCGCGGACTATCGCGGGCGGCAGGCCGATCGGCTGCTGTTGCGCACCCTGGTCGGGTTCGATCGGGTGACTCTGAAGCCCGGCGAGCGGCGCAAGGTCCGCTTCACGCTGTCGCCCCGCGACCTTTCTCAGGTCGCCCGCAACGGCGCGCGCGCAGTGGTCCCCGGTCAGTACACGCTGTTCGTGGGCGGCGGGCAGCCGGGCGAAGGGCCTGGTCACGAGGTGACGTTCACGATCGAAGGCCAGCAGGAGCTTCCGCGATGAGTCTCAGTCTCTCCCGTCGCCAGACCCTGCTGGCCGGCGCGGCCGCGGCCCTGGCCGCCACGCCGGCGAAGGCAGCCCCGTTCATCTCGCACCGGCCTCCGGTCGAGGCTCGGCGCTTCGCCAGTCCAGCGGTCGAGGCCCTTATCAAGCGCGTGAAGGCCAAGGTCGCCGACCCCGAGCTGGCCTGGCTGTTCGAGAACTGTTTCCCCAACACCCTGGACACCACGGTCTTCCTCGGCGAAGCCGGCGGCAAGCCGGACGCTTTCGTGATCACCGGCGACATCGACTGCATGTGGCTGCGTGATTCCTCGGCCCAGGTCTGGCCCTACCTGCCGCTGGCCGCCAAGGCGCCCGAGTTGCGGACCCTGTTCCGGGGCGTGATCGGCCGGCAGGCCCGCTGCATCCTGATCGACCCCTACGCCAACGCCTATATGCACGACCCGACGGCGCGGACGAACCTGAAGTGGTCGCAGCAGGACGTCACCGAGATGCGACCCGGCGTCGGCGAACGAAAATGGGAGGTCGACAGCCTCTGCTATCCGATCCGCCTGGCGCACGGCTACTGGCGCGCGACCCGTGACCCGGCGCCATTCGACACCGAGTGGCGCAGGGCCATGGCCGTGGTGGTGCGCACCTTCCGCGAGCAGCAACGCAAGACCGGCCCCGGTCCCTACAGCTTCCAGCGACCCAGCACCCTGGCGACCGAGACCCTGATGCTGGAAGGCAAGGGCGCGCCGACCCGCAAGGTCGGGCTGATCCATTCGATGTTCCGGCCGTCCGACGACGCCTGCGTCTATCCGTTCCTGATCCCGTCCAACCTGTTCGCCGCCGCCAGCTTGCGGCAACTGGCGGAACTGGCGACGGAGGTGCTCAACGACACCGCCTTCGCCGCGGACTGCGTCGCCTTCGCCGACGAGGTGACAGCGGCGCTGCAGGCCCACGGCCTGACGCGCGACGCCGATGGCCAGCCGGTCTGGGCGTTCGAGGTCGACGGGTTTGGCAATGCCGCCTTCATGGACGACGCCAACGCACCTGGCCTGCTGAGCCTGGCCTATCTGGGCTGCGTTCCGCACGACGACCCGGTGTTCCGCCGCACCGCCCGCTTGGCATGGAGCGAGCGTAACCCCTACTTCTTCAAGGGGGCGGCGGCGGAGGGGATCGGAGGTCCCCACGCGGGTCTGAACCTGATCTGGCCGATGTCGATCATCATGCGGGCGCTGAACGCCCTGGCCGACGGCGACGACGCCACGGTCCTGGCCTCGTTGCGGACCCTGAAGGCCACCCACGCCGGCACGGGCTTCATGCACGAGGCCTTCCACAAGGACGACCCGACCAAGTTCACCCGTGACTGGTTCGCCTGGGCCAACACCCTGTTCGGCGAGCTGATCGTCGAGATCGCCGACCGCCGGCCCGCCCTGCTGGCCCGCCCCCTGGACCCGACCGCATGACCCAAGTTCCCACCCTCGATCGTCGCGCCCTGATGGCCGGAGCCGGGCTCGCCGGGCTCGCCGCGGCCGCGCCCGCCCGTTCGGCGCCGCGCAAGTCGCTGTGCGACTTCGTCGACCCGTTCATCGGCACTGGCGGTCACGGCCACACCTATCCGGGCGCGGCCCTGCCGTTCGGCATGGTGCAACTGAGCCCGGACACCAGCAACAACGGCTGGGATTCCTGCTCGGGCTATCACCAGCAGGACGGCTCGATCATGGGCTTCTCGCACACCCACCTCAGCGGAACGGGCTGCGCCGACCTGCTAGACGTGCTGGTGGTCCCCGCCACCGGCCCGGTGCTGCTGACGCCTGGCGAGCCCGGCAAGCCCGACGACGGCTATCGCTCGCGATACGACCGCGCCAGCGAGCATGCCTCGCCGGGCTACTACAAGGTTCGCCTGACCGACACGCGGATCGACGCCGAACTGACCGTCACCGAGCGGGTGGGCCTGCACCGCTACACCTTTCCCAAGGGCGAGCCCGGGCACCTGCTGATCGACCTGCAGCATGGCCAGAAAGACTGGTGGGAGAAGTCGCCCGAGACCCGGATCAAGAACGCCAGTCTGCGCCTGGTCGGCGACGACACGCTGGTCGGGGCCCGCCAAGTGTTCCAGTGGGCGCCCGGGCGCTGGATCTATTTCGCCCTGAAGCTGTCTCGGCCGTTCAAGGACGCCCAGCTCTACGCCGCTGACCAGCCGCTGGCTGCCGACGCGCGCGAGGCCAAGGGCGAGAACCTCAAATGCGTGCTGCGCTATCCCGACGCCGGCAGAACGCCGCTGCTCGTCAAGGTCGGCCTGTCCGGCGTCGACATTGAAGGCGCGTTGGCCAATCTCCAGGCCGAGGTTCCCGGCTGGGACTTCGACGGCGTGCGGCGCTCCGCACGCGCGACCTGGGAGAAGGCGCTGTCCTCGATCCGCATCGACGACGCGCCCGAGACCGACGCGAAGATCTTCTACACCGGCCTCTATCACAGCCTGCTGGCGCCGACCCTGTTCAGCGACGTGGACGGCCGTTATCGCGGCATGGACCAGAAGGACCACAAGGTCCCGGCCGGCCGCCGCAACTACAGCACCTATTCCCTGTGGGACACCTATAGGACGCTGCATCCACTGCTGACCCTGGCCCAGCCGGATCGGGCCGCCGATGTGGTCGCCGGTCTCGTGCCGATGGCCGAGGAAAGTCCCAAGGGACCGTCGGTCTGGCCGCTGCAGGGGATCGAGACCGGCACCATGAACGGTTGGCACGCAGCCGTCGTGCTGGCCGAGGCGCAGGGCAAAGGGCTGGGCGGCCTGGATGCGGCCCGCACCTGGAAGGCGTTCCGCAAACGCGCCTTCGACGACGATGTACTGGGCCTGGACTGGTACAAGCGCCTGGGCTTCATTCCGGTCGACGAGGTCATGGAAGGCGCCAGCCGCACTCTGGAATACGCCTATGACGACTGGGCCATGGCGCATCTCGCCGCCGCGGCCGGGGCCCACAACGACGCCAAGGCCCTGCTGGAGCGCTCACGCAACTACCGTAACCAGTTCGACGCCTCGACCCAGTTCATGCGGCCGCGCAACGCCGACGGCTCCTGGGTGACGCCGTTCGAGCCGCGCGCCATCGGCCACATGGAGAAGTGGCGCGACTTCACCGAGGCAAACGCCTGGCAAGCGACGTTCCTGACCCAGCACGACCTTTACGCCTACATGGAGCTGTTCGGCGGCGAGAAGGGGTTGGAGGCCAAGCTCGACGCGCTGTTCACCGCCAGCTCGGAGATGCCGCCGGGCTCGCCGCCCGACATCGCCGGCCTGGTCGGCCAGTACGCGCACGGTAACGAGCCCTGCCACCACGTGGCTTACCTCTACGCCTATTGCGGCGCCCACCATAAGACCCAGGCCCAGGTCCGGATGCTGCTCAAGAGCCAGTACCAGGCCAAGCCAGACGGTCTGTCGGGCAACGAGGACTGCGGCCAGATGAGCGCCTGGTACGTGATGAGCGCCCTGGGCCTCTATCCGGTCGACCCGGTGATGGGCGCCTATGTGTTCGGTTCACCGCTGTTCCCGCGGGCCGAGATCGCGGTGGGGCAGGGGCGGAAGCTGGTGATCGAGGCCAAGGGCGTCGCGCCGGACCGCTTCTACATCCAGTCCGTGACCTGGAACGGCGCGGCGCACGACCGCTGCTGGATCGGCCACGACGAACTGGCCAAGGGCGGGCGGCTGGTGTTCCAGATGGGCGAGCGGCCGAACCCGGCGTTCGGCGCGGCGCGGTCGTCTCGTCCGCCCTCGACGCCGAAGTTCGCGTGAAGCCGCGCCGCCTCGCGTTGGGATTGGCCATGCTGGCCGCCAGCGCGGCCGCGGCGGCGCAAGCCGAGGACCTGACGCGCGCGCGGCTGGTCCAGACCAGCGCGGAATCGACGATGGCGGCGCGCTTCCTGGCCGAGGAGATCGCTTCGCGCCTCGAACGGCCCTGGGGAGCGGGTTCTGACGCCAAGGCGCCATTGGTGATCGTGGCGCGGCCCGATGCGATCGAGGGGCTGTTGCCCATAGCCTTGCGAGCGACGTGGCGAGCCAATCCCGCCGGGAGCGCGGCCCGGACGCCGGAAGGGTTCTCGGTACGAAGCCTGCGCGCCGGGTCACGGACGGCGCTGGTCGTGGCGGCTGAAACGCCGCGCGGGCGACTGTTCGGCGTCGGCTGGCTGTTGCGCAAGCTGGAGATGGAGTCGGGGAGGGTGGTGGCCCCCAGCGCCTTGGCGATCGACACCGCGCCGGTGCAGGCCGTCCGCGGCGTGCAGATTGGCTACCGCTTCAAGAACAACAGCTACGACGCCTGGACGCTGACGATGTTCGAGCGCCGCGTGCGCGACATCGCGATCTTCGGCGGCAACACGATTCAGGTCATCGCGCCGCTGTCGGACGACGCGGCGACCAGCCCGCTGTTCCCAGCGCCGGCGCTGGAGACGATCGTCGGCCTGTCGGCCCTGGCCGAGCGCTACGGCCTGGACTTTGCGCTCTACTATCCGCAGCTGGCCAAGGACTACGGTGACCCGGAGGCCGTGGCGGCGGAGCTGAAGGCCTTCGAGGCTTTGGTTCGCCGGCTGCCGAAGGTTGACGCGCTGTACGTCCCGGGCGGCGATCCCGGACACACGCCGCCGGACAAGCTGTTTCCCCTGGTCGAGCAGGAGGCGGGCGTGCTGGCGCGCGTCCACCCCGGAGCCAGGGTGTGGCTATCGGCGCAAGGGTTCGACCAAGCGGAGAGCGAGGCGTTCTACGCCCAACTGGCGCGCGGACCCGGCTGGCTGACCGGCGTGTTCTTCGGCCCCCAGACCCGCGATCCCATGGCCGTGCAGCGCCGGCGGATCCCGGCCCGCTATCCGATCCAGTTCTATCCCGACATCGGCCACACGATGCACGCCCAATTTCCGGTTCCGGAGTGGGATCCCGCCTTCGCGATCACCGAGGGGCGCGAGCCGATCAATCCCCGTCCTCTGGGTCAGGCCACGATCTTCCGCCATTTCGCGGCGCTGAACACCGGGGCGGTGACCTATTCGGAGGGGGTGAACGACGACGTCAACATGACGCTGTGGTTTCAGCTGGGCTGGTCGCCGCAAGTCGAGCCGCGTGAAGTACTGGGCGACTACGTCCGCGTGTTCCTCGGTCCGCGCATTGGTGATCAGTCCAGCGACCGGTTCGCCGACGGCGTGATGGCGCTGGAACGCAACTGGTCGGGCAAGGCGGCCGGCAACGCCGGGATCGACGCCACCCTGACCCTGTTCGACGGCCTGGAGCGAAGCGCCTCGCCAATCCAGCGCGCGAATTGGCGGTTCGAGTCCGCGCTCTACCGGGCGGTCTATGACGCCTGGGTTCGTGCGCGGTCGCGGGCCGAGGCGGCGCGGCAGGCCGCGGCGATGGCGGCGCTCGCGCAGGTCTCCACGACTGGAGCAGAGGCCGCCATGGCTCAGGCCGAACACGCCCTGGCTGAACCGGACACGGCGGAAGCCCTGGTCCTGCGCGGCCGGCTGTTCGAGCTGGCGGGACGACTCTACACTCATGCCGGCCTGCAGCTCAGCGTCCAGCGCTACGGCGCCTCGGCGATCGAGCGCGGCGCCAATCTCGACCAGGTAGACGTCTCGCTGAACGACCGGATCTGGCTGACCCGCCAGTTCGCAGACATCCGTGCGCTGACGGACGAAGCCGAGCGCCGGACGCAGCTGGCCAAGATCGGGGATCCGACGATGACCGGGCAGGGGGGCCTGTACGACGACCTCGGTGACCCGGATCGCGAACCGCATCTGGTGCGCGGCCTCGGCTTCGATTGCGATCCCCAGATGCTGGAGAGCGCCATCGACGGCGTCGCCGACAAGGTCCCGGACGACGGCTGGCGCGGAGCTTGGACAACCTATGCCGAGACGCTCTACGACCGGCCGATTACTCTGGTCTATCGAGACCTCGATCCGAAGCGGACGTGGCGGCTGCGCGCCACCTACGCCGGTGAGGACTACCAACTGCCCATGCGCCTGACGGCCAATGGCGTCGAACTGCATCCGCCGCTGCCGCGCGCCACCAATCCGATGACGGTCGAGCTGGCTGTTCCGCCCGAGGTCATGCGGTCGGGCCAGCTACGCCTGGACTGGACGCGCCCGCCCGGTGTCGGAGGGGGCGGTCGCGGCCACCAGGTGGCCGAGGTCTGGCTGATCCCCGATCCCGTTTCTTCCTCTGTTTCCCCCTGACCGGAGCCGATCGATGCGCCCCGAACTTCATCTATCTCGTCGCCGCTTGATGCTGGCCGGCGCCGCCGCCTCGGCCTTGCCCGGCATGGCCTTCGCCGCTGCACCAACGCCCTACGGCGCGACGCCGTCGGCCCGGCAACTGGCCTGGCACGGCCTGGAGACCTACGGTTTCGTCCATTTCTCGATCAACACCTTCACCGATCGCGAATGGGGTTACGGCGACGAGTCGCCCGCCCTGTTCAACCCGACCGATTTCAGCGCCGACCAGATCGTCGCCGCGGCCAAGGCCGGGGGGCTCAAGGCCCTGATCCTGACGGCCAAGCACCACGACGGCTTTTGCCTGTGGCCCAGTCGCTTCACCGAGCACAGCATCAAGAACAGCCCCTACAAGGGCGGCAAGGGCGACATCGTCCGGGAGATGTCCGAGGCTTGCGCGCGCGGCGGATTGAAGTTCGGCCTCTATCTGTCGCCCTGGGATCGCAATCACGCGGACTACGGCCGGCCGGAATACGTCACCTACTATCGCAACCAGCTGCGCGAGCTCCTGACCCAATACGGAACGCTGTTCGAGGTGTGGTTCGACGGGGCCAATGGCGGGGACGGCTATTACGGCGGGGCCCGCGAGGTTCGAAAGATCGGGCCCAACTATTACAACTGGCCCTCGATCGTCGCCTTCGTCCATGAGTTGCAACCCATGGCCGTGACCTTCGACCCCAAGGGCGCCGACCTGCGCTGGGTGGGCAACGAGCGCGGCTTCGCCGGCGATCCGTGCTGGGCGACGATGGACGATGGGCCCTATACCGAGGCCAAGGGCACTAGCGGCGTGCGCGGCGGGTCGGTGTGGTGGCCGGCCGAGGTGGACGTGTCTATCCGTCCGGGCTGGTTCTGGCACGCCTACGAGGACGCCGAGGTGAAGTCTGCAGGACGGCTGCAGAAGATCTATTTCGAGTCCGTCGGCCGCGGCGCGAACCTGCTGCTCAACCTGCCGCCAGATCGCCGAGGCCGCATTCCCGACGAGGACGTCGCCGCCCTGACCGCCTGGGGCAAGGCCCGGCGCGAGTTGTTCGCCCGCAATCTCGCGGACGGGGGCAGGGCCCAGGCCAGAAACGCCCGCGTCGGACATGCCGCCGCCAACGTGCTGGACGGCGTGCGGGATACCTACTGGGCCTGCGACGAGGGCGCGGCGACGCCTGAGCTGACCCTCACCTTGCCGCAGGCGCAGACCTTCGACGTCGTGCGCCTGCGCGAGCACCTGCCGCTGGGCCTGCGGGTGACCGAGTTCGCCCTGGACGTCTGGGATGGCGACTGGCGCGAGATCGCCCGGCATCAGGGGATCGGAGCCCAGCGGCTGGTGCGGCTGGCCGCCCCGGTCACGACGCGCAAGTTGCGCCTGCGGGTGCTGGACGCGCCGGCTGGCCCGGCGATCAGCGAGATCAGCCTGTTCCGGCAACCCGTGCTGGTCGATCCCCCCGCCATCCAGCGCGACCGCGAGGGTCTGGTGTCGATCATCGGCGACGCGCCGGGGCTGGAGCTGCGCTATACGGTGGACGGCTCCCCGCCGACGCGCAACGCCTTGCGCTTCAACGGACCTTTCCCGCTGCCCGAGGGCGGGGAGGTTCGAGCCATTGCGGTCGAGCCGGCCGGCGGCGTGACCAGCGCGCCGGCGCGACGGGCCTTCGACGTGCGGAAATCCGACTGGCGCATCGCCCAGGCCAGTGCTCCGGGCGCCGAGGCGCTGATCGACGACGAGCGCGGCACCGTCTGGCGGGCGCCGGTCCCCGCGCTCGTGGTGCTGGATCTGGGACAGGCCAGGTCGCTGTCCGGCTTTACGCTGCAACCCGCCTGGGACCGACCGCAGGGCGCGGGCGCGCCGGCGGGCTATCGGGTCGCGACCAGCGCCGATGGCGTCACCTGGACGGCGGCAGGCGAGGGCGAATTCGCCAACATCGCGGCCAGCTTGGCGCCTCAGCGCGTGACCTTCGCTCGTCGGGAGGGGCGGTATCTAAAACTGGAAGTTACGCGGGCGGCGGCAGGCGAGGCGCAAGTCGCGTTCGCGGAGCTGGGAGTCATCACCTTGGGCGACGCGTAAGCCCATCTGAGGTGCTTCTTCACGCGAACCGGTTCCGGTTCGCGTGAAGAAACGGCTTGCGGACAAACGCTCGCCGACGTCAGGACCTCAAGGTGCGAGCCGAAGCACAAGCCGCGTCGTCCCAGGACGACGCGGCTTGCCGGTATCAGAAGTTATATTGCAGGCTGATGTTCACCGCCCGGCCCAGCGGATCATAGAGACCCGTATAGGTGTTGGGGTTGTTGGTGGTGCCGTCGACGAAGGTCGCGGGGACGACGGGGGGCGACTTGTCGAACACGTTGTTGATCGCGATCCGCGCCGTCATGTCCTTGACCACCATCACCGACGCCGCCAGGTCGAAATAGCTGTAGGCCTTCATCTTGGTCAGGATCTTGTAGCCTTGGGGACCGGCGCCGCCGTTGAGGGCGTTGTCGGTGCTGTTGGCCGAAAGCTTGGTGTCGCCGATATAGCGCCAAGCCAGCGAGATGTTGCTGTTGCGCCACGGGGTGCTCCAGGTGGCGCGCGCGTTATGCGCCCACTTGGGGGCCGGAGCGTAGCAACTGGGCTGGCCGTAATAGCCCGCGCAGTCCTGAGCGGGCGTGGTCGGCGAGTCCTGGCCCATGCTGTCGATCAACAGCGTGCCGACCAGGTTGAGGTCCATGCGACCGTACTTGCCGATGCCGAAGTTGTAGCCGACCTGAATGTCGTTGGCCTTGTAGTTGAGGATGTTGGTGTTTTCGGTGCCGCCGGAGATGAAGCCGTTGGTCGCCGACGTGCCGTCGAGGCGGCCGGTAGTGGGGTCTCGCTTGACGAAGCGGCAGTAGTAGTCAAGGCCGGTGGTCAGGCAATTCGACAGGGCGACGTTGGCGTCGATATAGCCGATGAAGTCCTTGATCTTGATGTCGACGTGGTCGATCGAGAACATCAGGCCGGGCACGAAGGACGGCGTGTAGACCAGACCCAGGGTCTGGGTGATCGCCTTCTCGGGCAGGAGGTTGATGTTGCCGCCGCCGGCGTAGCGGCGGCAGCCGTTGGGTCCGCAATCGGCGATGGACTTGTTGGTGTATTGCGCGGCCGTCACGCCCGTGTTGGCGCACTGGGCGGCCGTCGGCGCACCGGGCTGGCTGAGCGAGGTCGCCGAGCACGGATCGACGCCATTATAGCTGAAGTTCCGCGGCGAATAGAGCTCGGAGATGTTGGGCGCGCGAGCGGCGGAGTTGTAGCTGAACCGCACCAGCAGATCGCTGACCGGGCGATAAAGCCCTTCGACCTTGGAGGTGTAGAGCTCCTTCTTCTGATTGTCGTACTTGGACGCCCGCAGGCCGGTGTTGAACACCAGGCTCTTGACGAAGGGCAGGTCGTTGGCGATCGGCAGTTGGGCTTCGCCGTACAATTCCTTGACGCCATAGTGGCCGCCGGTGGTACTGAACCAGCCCTCGTAGTCGACGGTGGCCTGGTCGGCCAGGACCTTCAGGCTTTCCCGGCGATACTCCGCGCCCAGGGCGATGGCGACGCCTTCCTTGGCCCAGGGGCTCTTGATCCCGTACTGGCCCAGGTCGCCGGTGATGTTGGCCGTCACATCCCGCTGCTCGACGACGTTCGTCCAGCGGTAGTTGTCGTAGACGTAAGGATAGACCTTCGGGTCGATCTTGTTGGCCTGGAAGATGTTGGCGGCGACGCAGTTGGTGTCGGTCTTGTCGACCACCGACTGGCAGGTCGGCGTGCCGCCGACGCTGACGACGTTCACGGCGCGGGCGAAGCGCGTCGGGTTGATCTCGTTGCGGTCGGACAGGGTGTTCTCGACGCGCGAGGCGATGAAGTTGACGTCATAATGCCAGCCGTCGAACAGGTCGCCCTTCAACCCGCCGCTGAAGCGATAGTCGGCGTTCACGATACGGTTTTGGACGGGCGTGCTGCCTGGCCCCTCCTGCAGCAGGTAGTAGTGGCCATCGACCGTGGTGGTCGTACCCGCCGACGAGCCGCACAGGCTTTGGCCCTGGCTGGCCGATAGGAAGGGGTTGTTGCAACTGATACTGACGTCCTGGTCGAAGGCGCCCGACTGCTGCTCGATCGACACGTCGCGCATCACCAGCAGGTTGGCGTAGGCTTCGAGCGCATCGTTGAAGTGATAGTTGGCGAACAGGCCGCCGGTGAACCGCTTGTCGGAGCGGATGAAGTTCCAGTCCTTGCGGGTGTTGCTGGCGTAGTCGGCGGCGTTGGCCGTCGAGACGAAGCTCTGGGTGCCGTCCTTGTTCATGAAGTAGCCGTTGCCGGCGTTAGGACCGCTGGCGATGTCGAGACGGCCAAACGGCGTGTAGCTGGTGTTGACCGAGCACGACAGCGCGGTGGTGCTGCCCGCCACGCGGCACGATGAATAGTCGCGCGCGCTCCACTTGACCGGTTTCTGGTCGCGATAATCGGCAAAGATGCTGATGTTGCCCTTGTCGTCCGCGAAGTTCTTGCCCGCCGCGAAGTTGATGTCCCAGCGGCCGCCGTCGGTCACATGCTGGGGAGGCACGGGGAAGTTCGGGTACTGCGAGATCAGGCCTCGCATGGCCATGTCGTCGTTGGTGTGCTGGAAGAAGCTGTAGGACCCGTTGACCTGGACGCCGTCGAACTTCTTGTTCAGCACGAAGTTCACGACGCCGGCCACGGCGTCGGAGCCGTAGGTCGAGGAGGCTCCGCCCGACAGGACGTCGACGCGCGAAATCAGGGCCACCGGCACGATGTTGAGGTCGATCGCCTGGACGGGCAGCAGGCGCTCGCCGTCCAGGAGCACCAGGGTGCGCTGGTTGCCCAGTCGACGGAGGTTCACCTTGGCCTGGCCGCCATTGTCGAAGCCGGCGCCGAACTGGTTGTTGTCGGCGCGGACCTGCGGCAGGCGATTGAGGGCGTCCTCGATGTTCATGACGCCCTGGAACTGCAGTTCCTGCTTGTCCATCGTCACGATCGGCGCGGCGGACTGGACGTTCGGTCGGCGGATGCGGGTGCCGGTGACGATGACCGCGTCGACGGTGTTGTCCTTGTCCGCCTTTGTGTCCGCCTGTTGGGCGTGGGCGCCCTGGGAGAAGGCCAGCGCCGACACGGCGATGGACGCCATGAGACCCGCTTTGAGCCGATCAGATCTGCCAATCATTTTGATTATCCCCTAGGCGCGGGTGAATTCCCGGCGTCCCCTAGAGGTCAAGACGGACGCCCGGCGCCGTTCCTTGGTCGGGTTGACGAAATTATGTGATTTTCGCGACAATCGTGGCTTGTCGGTCTTCGGGGCGGTCCAGCGTCATTGAAGTCGACGGGCGGCTGCCTCATCAAAAGGCAGGGGCGGGAAAAGAGGATGGCGACTGTGTTCTTGACTCGCCGCCGCCGCAGGCCGCCCCTACTAGGCGCAGCTTGCTCAGAGTCGCCATTCCGATGACCAACCAGATCGAGCCAAGGTTCTCGGCGCCCGCAAGGTCGTTGGCCGACCCTTCAAGGCGACGCACGCCGTGACGTCCGATCGGGAACACATCGTCAAATGGGTGGCCAACGAGGTCATGCCGCATGAGGCCGGTGTGCGGGCCTGGTTGCGCCGCGCGCGTGTGCCGGCCGACGAAATCGATGATCTGATGCAGGAGGCCTACGCCAAGCTGGTCGGCTTGCAGCGCGTCGACCAGATCGAGAGCCCCGATGGCTATTTCTTCCAGGTCGTTCGCAATCTGCTCACGGATAAGTTACGGCGCGCCAGGGTGGTTCGTATCGAAACGGCTACGGAAATCGACGCGCTGTCCGTCTGTTCTGATGAGCCGTCACCCGAACAGGCCACAGCCGCGCGTCGTGAACTGTCCCGGGTGCAGGCCTTGATTCAAGCTTTGCCGGAACGCTGCCGGCGGGTATTCGAGCTGCGAAAGGTTCTGGGCGTGCCGCAACGTGAAATCGCCCGACAACTGGGTATCAGCGAGAGCGCCGTGGAGAACGAGGCGGTCAGGGGCATGCGCCTGATCATGCGCGCGCTGCAGGAAGAGGGCGCCGAGGTGCGTGGCGACCGGGTGAGAAAGACGAATGACCGATCGCGAAACGGCTGAGGATATCGAGGCGGAAGCCGCCCGATGGGTCTGGCGATTGGATCGCGACGGCCGCATCCCGGAACTGGAAATCCAGCTTGAGGCCTGGCTCGCGGGCGATGCACGCCGTCGTGGCGCCTTTCTGAAGGCCGAGTCGGTCTGGACGTTGCTGGATCGGGCAGGGGGAATTGCATCACGTTCTCTCGCGAGGCCCGCCCGGCCGATATCGCGCCGGGTCCTGCTGGCCGGAGCCGGCGGAGCGATTGCGGCCGCGATGGTTGGGAGCGGCGTCCTGATCCTGCGAGAGGATCGTTTCAGCACCGGCGTTGGCGAGGTTCGTCGTGTGCCGCTGGAGGACGGTTCGGCTGTCGCGATCAACACCGCCTCGGCGGTGGAAGTCGCCTTCCGGCGGACGCAGCGCACCGTTCGCCTGCGGGACGGCGAAGCCTGGTTCCAGGTCGCCAAGGACGTCCAGCGGCCGTTCGTGGTGGAGGCTGGCGCCGTTCGCGTGCGGGCCGTGGGCACGGCCTTCTCGGTGCGGCGAAGAGCCAATGGCGCCGATGTCTTGGTCACCGAGGGCGTGGTCGAGGTCTGGGCCGAAGGGGCGACGCGCGCGCCGTCGCGCCTTAAGGCCGGACAGGGGGCGTTCGTCGATGCGAGTGCTGTCATGCGTCCGGCGGTCGCCGCGCCCGAGGCCGTCGATCGAAAGCTGGAGTGGCGTTACGGCAAGATCGACCTGGCCGGCGAAACGCTGGGCGAGGCGGTCGCCGACTTCAATCGCTACAACGAGCGCAAGCTGGTCATCGCCGATCCGGGGATCGCCGACGAGCGCCTCTACGGCGCCTTCAACACGGGCGGGCCGGACGCGTTCGCCGCGGCGGTCGGCGCTAGCCTGGGGGTCGAGGTCGAGGTTCGCAGCAGTGAAATCATCCTGGGCCGGAGGCGCGCGTCATAACCTGGCCGTCCGCTCCCGAAGACCTCGCAGACGGCGTCGGGCCATCGCCTCGGCCCAGGTCGGCGGGGTCTTCGCACGGACGCCAGCGACGCCTTCTGGCCTGCCTGATTGCGATCGGCGCGGCGTTAGCCCACCCAGCCTTGGCCGGCGTAAAGACCTTCCGGATCAAGGCCCAGGACGCCGGCCCGGCCGTGACTGAATTCGCGCGTCAGGCGGATGTTCAACTGGTGCTGTCGGCCGCCGCGGCGCGAGGCCGACGCACCAACGCCCTGAACGGGACGTTTGATGTCGGCCAGGGGCTGGAGTTGTTGTTGAAGGGGACGGGCCTGCGGGCCCGTCATCTCGCGCCGGGGATCTACGCGGTTACCTTGGAACCTAGACCGCGCCCGCCATCAACGGCGCCTGTCGTGATTCAGTCTGTTCCGTCGACGCAAGTCGCCGCGCCGACTTCGCTGGACGAGCTCGTGGTAACGGGCACGCGCATCCGCCGGGCCAACACCACGGCCGCCGCGCCCGTGACGACCCTGTCCCAGGCGGACCTGCGCTTGAGCGGCGTGCTCAATCTGGAGGAGGCGATCAACCGACTCCCCGAGGCGCGCGCCGACTCGACCCAGTTCACCAACGGCTCGGATGCGGACGGGCGAGCCCAGATCAATCTGCGGAATCTGGGTCATCAGAGGACCCTCGTCCTGCTCGATGGCGAGCGCCTGGCCCCAGTGCAGGCGGTCGATCTCAACATCATACCGGCCGCCCTGGTTCGGCGGGTCGACATCCTGACGGGCGGGGCCTCGACCACCTATGGCTCGGACGCGGTCGCTGGCGTCGTCAACTTCATGCTCGATCGCGATTTTGAGGGCGTGCGAATTGATGGCGGCTACAGCGTCTATCAGCACGCCAATGACGACGTCGCCGTTCGCGGCGTAGTCGCGGAATTCGCCAACATAAGGGCTCCGGCGGAGCGCGTCACCGATGGCGTCCGCAAAGATCTGACGATTGCGGCGGGGAGGCGGTTCGCCGGAGGACGCGGCGAAATCGCCCTTTTTGGCGCCTACCGCAGCCAGGATCCGGTGCAGTGGAAGGATCGGGACTTTTCCGCTTGCCGGATCATCGCGAGTGAGGATAACGGCGCGCCGTCCTGCGCGGTCAGCGCGCTCTATACCCACCATGGCCGCTTTCGGCCGCTTACCGGTCCTTCGGCGGGGCAGGTCTTCTACACCGGGGCGGATGGCGCGTTCGCGCCGGAAGCCGACCGCGACCTTTATGCAGCAAACACGCGCGAGAACTTCAACTTCATGAGGTCGGACGAGCGGCGCTCCGCGGGTGCTTTCGTGAACTTCGGGGCATCAAGGGCCGCGCAATTCCGCGCCAGCCTGCTCTACATGAAGGACGCGACCTACAGCCAATTCTATCCCTACATCAACACAGCGGAAGTCCCCGCGGGGGGCTTCCAGGTCAATTGCCGCAATCCGTTTCTATCGCCAAGCCAAGCCGCTCTGCTGTGCGGTTCCGCGGTCGGCTCTGACCAGTTGGTCTCAACTCAATACACCGCGATCATGGGCGGCCCGGGCAGCCGACCGTTGCGCGCGGAAGCCATCAACCAGGACTACAGGATCAGCCTGGGCCTGAGCGGCGAGGTGTTCGACCACTGGCATTATGATCTGTCAGCAATCCGCTCGACGGTTTTCAGTTCGCTCTCCGACAGCAACGAGGTCGATCCGAGCCGGCTCAACAAGGCCCTGAACGTTGAACTGGTTGACGGCATCCCGACCTGCGTCGCCAAGCTCAACGGAACCGATCGCGCCTGCGTGCCGGCCGACATCTTCCGGCAGAACGGTCTCGACCCGCACTTCTACGCCTACGCCTACCGCGACTATGTCTGGGCAAACCACTATGGCCAGACGGACCTGATCGCCAACCTATCGGGAGACCTGACGAGTTATGGCGTGAAGAGTCCATGGGCCGGCCAGGGCGTCGCGGTGGCGCTGGGCGTCGAATATCGGGCCGATTCCCTCAAGCAGAAGATCGACCCGGCGGCGCTGGAGTTCGAACAGCTGAGCCCGCCGTTGCGCGGTCGCCAATCGGTGCGCGAATTCTACGGCGAGCTGCAGGCGCCCATCGCCGAAGGGCGGCCCTGGATCGAACGGCTGGAGATCAATGCGGGGGTCCGTTATTCCAACTACAATACCGACCACAGCCTCCTGGCGACCCGGAAATACGAGCTGCAGTACCAGCCCACGGCTGACTGGCTGGTCCGCGCCAGTCTCAACAAGGCTGCTCGCGCGCCGAACATTTCCGAACTCTATACCGGCTCCACCTATGGCGTGATCGGCCTGTCGGATCCGTGTTCGGGCTCGTCTCCGGCCGCAAGCCTCATCGCCTGCCAGCGCACCGGCGTGACCGCCGCGCAATACGGCCACATCCCCAACTGTCCGGACCAGCTGTGCCAGACCTATGGCGGCAACGGGAATCGAAGCCTTCGTCCCGAAAACGCAAGGACCCGGACCATAGGCCTGGTCTATACGCCGCGCGGTCTGCCCGGCTTCAGCGTCTCCGCCGACTACTACCGGATCGCGGTGAAAGGCTATATCGGCCCGATCCTCGCCGACAGCGTGTTTCAAAGCTGCTTGAGCACGGGCCAGGACTACTACTGCCGGTTCGTGCATCGCTCGGCGGACACGGGGGCTCTGTTCGGCAGCCCGGCGACCGGCGGATATATCGCCACCGGCGCCCAAAACACCGCATTGCTGATCAACGAGGGCGTGGACGTTCAGGCCAGCTATGACATGTCGCTGGGTGCGCTCGGACGGCTTGGTCTCAATCTGACCGGCATGCGACTGATCACCACTGGCGGCAGGAGCGCGCCGGACGATCCTTTGCGCAACTGCGCCGGCTATTTCGGGCCGCCCCAGTGCTATGCGCCGCAGCCGCTTTGGCGTCACAACCTTGCCGCCACCTGGCGGTTGCCCTGGCGTGAGGCGGTCGTGTCGCTCAACTGGCGCCATGTCGGCCCGACGCGGCTGGCGGCCAACAGCTCCGCCCTCAGCGCCGGGGCGCCGCCCTATGCCTATCCGTCGTTCGCTCGGCTGGAGGCCTACGACTATCTCGATCTCGGGATCTCGATGCGGCTGCGTCCCGGCCTGACCATCCGCCTGGTGGCCAACAACCTGTTCGACCTGACCCCGCCGGTCGTTCCGTCGACCTTCGTGGACGGCACCACCAATAACCCCAACACCTACACCGGAACCTACGACCCGCTAGGGCGCGACCTGCATCTCGCCTTCAGTCTGGGCTTCTAGCGCCGGCCCGTTTCATCCCTCATTCGAGTCCTGCTTATGACGTCTCGTCACGCCCTCGTTTCCGTTCTCGCCGTCATCCTCGGCCTCGCTGGACCGCTGACCGTCGCTCGAGCGGAAAGCGTCATTCCCGCTGGCTTCGCCGCGCCGCCGCGGCCAGCGCCCGGCGTCAATACGGTCGCCGACGTCGAGCCGCGTGTTCCGCGGCCGGCGGGCGAGCCCTGCGTCGCGCCGCTGTTCGCCCCGCGGCAGTTCGAGGGCGTGGAACCCGTCGCCTTTTCCTATACGCCGCCAGCGGCCTGTCCCGGCCCCTGGGCCAAGGTCGTGCTAGAAGCCGATTTCGACGTCACCGCCGGTCGGCAGTTCGATCGCACCGCCATCATCCATCTGGGTGGGGTGAACCTCTACTACGGCACCACGATGGAGCCGCGCAAAGCCATTGCGCCAGCCTGGCATGTGGAGCGCGACGTAACCGACTACGCCGCCTTGCTGGCGCAGCCGGGCGCTGGGGAGGTCCTCATCGCCAATGTCGTCAACGAGACCTACACCGGGCGCCTGACCGCAGGCGCGCGCCTGCTGTTCTATCCCGCCTCGACCGCGACGCCCGCCCCGGCGGCGCCGCAGATCGTGCAGCCGATCTCCGGCGGTCTCGCCAGGCTCACCAAGGACAAGGACCGCCTGGCCCAGACCGTGGTGCTGCCGGCCAATGTCGAGCGCCTAGCCTTGGACGTCGTCGCCCAAGGACAAGCGGACGACGAGTTCTGGTACGATTGCGTTCCCGATCATCTGGCCTCCGACAAGGAGGGACGATGCGGGGGCGGAGCCTTCCGGCAGGTCGAGGTGTTCGTCGACGGCCAACGCGCGGGACTGGCCTCGCTGTTTCCGTGGATCTTTACGGGCGGGATCAATCCGTACCTGTGGTTCCCGGCTCCCGCGCCGGAGACCCTGAACTTTACACCCTCGCGGATCGACCTGACGCCGTTCGCCGGCCTGGTCAACGACGGCCGGCCGCATCGCGTCGAGGTCGCGGTGCCCGGGGTGCGCAACTACTATCTGGTCACGGCCAGCCTGCTGGCCTGGCGCGACGCCGGCGCCAGCTCGACCCGCGGGCGGCTTCTCCACAATACGCTGGCGGCGCCGCGCGAGACCACGGATGCGCGCCACGTTCAGGTTGGCGAGCAGGGCTTGAACGGCCGGATCGACACGCGCTTGGCGCAGAAGGGAGAGATCGCGGGCGTTCTCCAGACTTCCCACGGTGAGGTCACCACCAGCGTGCGCTACGCGATGTCGTTCTCGAACCGCCAAAGCTATGTCTCCAATGACAAGGTCCAGATCGGCCGCATGCGGCAGTCGACGCGTCTGCAGGTCGATACGCGGCGGACCGACGCGTCAGGAACCGCGACGCGCCGGGAAATCTCGTCCTACCCCTTCAGCTCCGTCACCCAGGAGACGATTACGGCCGACGGGACCAACCAGACCGCCGCCGTCGACCTGACCCTGGCCCGGACCGAACGCGAAGTCACCTCGGACGGCCGGGTCTGGACACGGGCCCTCAGCAATCACGTCGCGCCAACCGCCCAGGGACAATTCAACCGCGCCGCCCGACGCTTCCAGAACGCTTCGGGTTCATCGGTCCAAGCGTATCGGCTCGAAGACAGCGCCATCGGCTGCTACGGCCGCACCGTCGTGGTGAAGGATAACACCGTCGTGACGGCCCGGGACGGGTGCTGAACACGATCCGGCCATAGAGGCGCGATTTAGGCGTCAAATAGCGATGGGGCGGGTTTGCGATGCCTAAAAGCGTCGCAAACCCCGCCGTCTTCTCGCAGGTTCAAAAATCCGCTTGGAAGCTGTTACGATATAACATAAGCCAGCCGCGAGCATTCTTTTGTGAGGATCAAATGCGACTGCGTACGATGTTGCTGGCGGCGGCCGGAGTCGGGGGGCTGTTGGCCTGCGCCAACCAAGCCGTAGCCCAGGATCTGGGTCATTCGGTGTCCGAGGTGGTGATCACCGCCTCGCCCCTGGCGGGCGATCCCGACCGTTTCGCGACCATCGTCGAGCAGGTGAGCCGCGATCAGGTGCTCAGCAACGGCGGAGCCAGCCTGGCCGACGCCTTGCGCAACGTTCCGGGGGTCGCCGGGACGGGTTTCGCGGCCGGCGCCAGCCGTCCGGTGATCCGCGGCATGGACGCGCAACGCGTGAAGCTGGCCGAGAACGGCCTGTCCAGCTCGGACGTCTCGGACGTCGGTCCCGACCACGGCGTGCCGATCGACCCGCTGGCCGCCCAGCAGATCGAGGTCGTGCGCGGCGCGGCCACCCTGCGCTACGGCAGCCAGGCGATCGGCGGCGTCGTCAACGTCATCAACAACCGCATCCCGCTCAAGCCGATCGATGGGATCGAGGGGGAAACAACGGCGGCCTATTCCACCAATTCGTCGACCGGCGAGGGTACGGTCAGCCTCGACGCAGGGCAGGGGCCGTTCGCGGTTCACCTGGACGGTTTCGGGCGCCGGGCAAGCAGCTACGACACGCCCGATGGCGTCCAGCCGAACTCGTTCTTCCGGGGCAACGGCTATTCGGGCGGCGCGTCCTACTTCTTCGGCGACGACAGCCGCGTCGGCGCCAGCGGCACGCACTACGAAGCGCGCTACGGCATTCCGTCCGACGACACCTTCATCCGCATGAAGCAGGACAAGGGCGCCGTCGGTGGGTCGTTCAAGTTCAGCCAGGGCCTGCTGCAACGGATCAATGTCGACGCCGGCTACGCCGACTACACCCACAGCGAGATCGACCCTGAAACCAATGCGGTCCTGTCCACCTTCAACAACAAGGAGTGGGACGGCCGCGCAGAAGCGTTGTTCGGCGCCACTGGGCCGCTCTCGGCCTCGGCGCTCGGCGTCCAGTTCCAGGACCGCAAGTTCAGCGCCCTGGGGGAAGGCGCCGATTATCTGCTGCCCACCCATACCCAGAGCGCCGCGGCGTTCGCCTTCGTGGAGGCCCCGGTCGGCGCCCTGCAGTTCCAGGGCGCGGCGCGGATCGAGCGCATCAAGATCGACGGCACGCCAACCACGGGAATCGAGACGAGCCGCGACTTCACGCCCTTCAGCCTGTCGGCCGGCTTCACCTACGACGCTTCCGACGCCCTGCGCCTGGGCCTGACGGTCGCCTCGGCGGCTCGGGCCCCGGCCCAGACGGAACTCTTCGCCCGGGGTCCGCACGACGGCCCGGCGACGTTCGAGACCGGCGACCCGGAACTGAAGATCGAGCGCGCCAACTCCCTGGAGGCGACGGCGCGGTACAAACTCGGTTCAGAAGGCCGCATCGAGGCCTCGGCCTGGGCCGCGCATTTCGACAACTACATCTACGGCGCGTTGACCGGACGCCTGTGCAACGAGAGCGGCGTCTGCGAGGCCGGCGGCGACGGCGAGCTCAAGGAACTCAACTACGGCCAGCGCGACGCCAACTTCTGGGGCCTGGAGGCCAAGGCGTTCTTCCCGCTGGCGTCGGTGGGCGGCGGCAAGCTGTCGGGCCAGGTGCTGGGCGACTATGTGCGCGCCAAGTTCACGGGCGGCGGCGGCGACGTGCCGCGCATCCAGCCCGGCCGGTTCGGGGGCGGCCTCGACTGGGACAACGACGTCGTCGACGCCAGTTTCCTGGTGCTGGCGGTGTCCTCGCAGGACCATGTCGGCGTGGCCGACCTGGCGACCGACGGCTACACCTCGGTCGACGCCCAGGTCCGCTGGAAGCCGTTCAAGGCCAAGCCTGGGATCGCGCTGACGCTCGTCGGTCACAACCTGGCCGACGAGACGATCCGCAACGCCACGGCGCTGAACAAGGATTCGGTCCTGATGCCGGGCCGCGACGTGCGCCTGGTGCTCAGCGCCAAGTTCTGACCAGGAGCGCCGCCCCGCCTCTCCACGAGGGCGTTGCTTGCGAATCGACTTCTCTCGCGCTGGCGTGGAGCGCCGCATGATGAGGCTCTACGAGGGTCACATCATGCGGCTTCTGGCGCGTCGGCGTTCGGCTCTGCGAGGCTGGCGACCGCCCAGATCGTCCGAGGCGGCGCGGGGAGGGCCGGCAACGGCCTCCCCGCAAGGTTGGGCTTTCCCGTTGTGGCGCAATGATCCCAATCCGGCGACCGAATCTCCGACAGCGGTGTCTTTTCTTGTCCTATAGACAACGTTGTCGTGGTCTCGTACGACAACGTTGTCGTTGTGGTTCCTAAACCGCCGGCAGCAAGGCCTCCGCGGAGGGGCCGGAGGAAACACGGGGCCTGTCATGACCATTCGCACCTTCACGCTCGTCTCAAGCCTTGCCATCCTAGTCGCGACGTCGGCGCAGGCTGCCGGACCGTCCGACCAACTCTGGATGAACGTCAAGCTGTCGCCGGACGAGCGCGCGGCGCTGCTGGAGAAGGAACTAACCCTCGACGAGCGCATCGGCCTGCTGCACGGGCCGATGTCGATGCCGATCTTCGGGATCACCAAGCCCGAGGGCGCGATCGGCTCGGCCGGCTACATCCCGGGGATCGCGCGCCTGGGCGTGCCTGCCCTTCAGGAAAGCGACGCCAGCCTTGGGGTCACCAACCCCCTCGGCGTGCGGCCGGGCGATGGAGCCACGGCCCTGCCATCGGGTTTGTCGCTGGCGGCGACCTTCAACACCCGCCTGGCCTACGAAGGCGGGGCGGTGGTCGGTCGCGAGGCGCGGGCCAAGGGGTTCAATGTCCAGTTGGCCGGCGGTGTGAACCTGGCGCGCGATCCGCGCAACGGCCGCAACTTCGAATACCTCGGCGAGGACCCATGGCTCGCCGGCAACCTGGCCGGGGCGTCGATCAAGGGGATCGAGGATCAGGGGATCGTCTCGACCATCAAGCATTTCTCGCTGAACGGCCAGGAGACCAGCCGCCATTTCGCCAATTCGGTGATCGACGAGGCGGCGCATCGCGAGAGCGACCTGCTGGCCTTCCAGATCGCGATCGAGAAGGGGCAGCCCGGCTCGGTGATGTGCGCCTACAACCTGGTCAATGGCGACTACAGCTGCGGCAACGATCACCTACTGAACACGGTGCTGAAGGGTGACTGGGCCTACAAGGGTTGGGTGATGTCGGACTGGGGCGCAGTCCACGCCACCGACTACATCGCCAAGGGACTCGACCAGCAATCGGGAGAACAGCTGGACGCCAAGGTCTGGTTCGGCGCGCCGCTGAAGGCCGCCGTGGAGAAGGGCGAAATACCGGCCGCGCGGGTGTCGGACGCCAGTCGCCGCATCCTGCGCTCGATGTTCGCCGCGGGTCTGTTCGACAAGCCGGTGCTGCCGGGCGGCGCTATAGACTACGCGGCCAACGCCGAGGTGGCCGGGGCCGCGGCGGCCGAGGGCATCGTGCTGCTGAAGAACCGCGACGGGCTGCTGCCCCTGGCCGCCACGGCCAAGACCATCGCCGTGATCGGCGGCCATGCCGACGCCGGCGTGCTGTCAGGCGGCGGTTCGTCCCAGGTGGTGCCGCCGGGCGGCGCGAAGCGCATGGTCCCGCTGGGCGGCGAGGGGATGATGGGACCGTTCCGCAGCGAGTATTTCAACGGGTCTTCGCCCCTGGCCGCCATCCGCAAGGCCGCGCCGAACGCCAAGGTCTCCTTCGACGACGGCCGCTACATCGCCGCCGCCGTCGCCGCCGCCAAGGCGGCCGACATCGTCGTGGTGTTCGGCAACCAGTGGATGGGCGAGGGGGAGGACGCGGCGGACCTGTCCTTGCCGAACGGCCAGGACGCCCTGATCGCCGCCGTCGCGACCGCCAATCCCAACACCATCGTGGTGCTGCAGACCGGCGGTCCGGTGTCGATGCCCTGGCTAGGCCAAGCTGGCGCGGTCGTCGAGGCCTGGTACTCGGGCGTCAAGGGCGGCGAGGCGATCGCGGACGTACTGTTCGGCGCGGTCAATCCCTCAGGCCGCCTGCCGATGACCTTTCCAGCGTCCCTGGCGCAATATCCGCGGGAGGCGCTGCCGGGCCGTGGCGTACCTGAAAAGACCCAGTTCGACGTCGTCTATACCGAGGGGGCCGACGTCGGCTATCGCCGCTTCGCCCAGACCGACCTGAAGCCGCTGTTCCCGTTCGGCTACGGCCTGTCCTACACCCAGTTCGCCTATTCGAACCTGAAGGTGACCGGCGGCGACACCCTGACGGTCGGTTTCGATGTCGCCAATATAGGACAGAGGGCTGGCAAGGACGCGCCTCAGGTCTATTTGACCGACGCGGCGGGCAAGCCGGTCCAGCGGCTGATCGGATTCGACAAGGTCGACCTGAAGCCCGGCGAAACGCGCCGCCTTACGTTCACCGCCGACGCCCGCCTGCTGGGTCGCTTTGACGCCAAGGCTCGGCGCTGGGTGATTGACGCCGGCCGCTACCAGGTGGGCGTCGGAGGCGCTTCCAATGACCTGGCCCTGAGCGGCGGCGCCAAGCTCAAGGCCGGGATCCTCAAGCCCTGACCTTGCGCGCGGACGTCGCCGGGGAGGCGGCGCCCGGCCATTCGAATCTAGGAGCGCATCTGATGAATATGGTTCTCGTCGACGAGGAACAGGTCCTTGCCTTTCGCGCCGCGCTTCCGGCGGTGACGAAGGTCTGCCTCCAGGAGGTGCTGGGCGTCAGCGAGACGACCTGGACGCGGTTGCGGACGGGGCGGCCGATCCGTCGCTCGACCTATGATCGCCTGCTGTGCCGCCTCGCACGGGTTTCGGCCCACGCCTAGCTTCGGCGCAGACACGAACGCAGGCCGCGTTCACTGTTCTCGGAAAGCGCGGAACATCCGCTGCTGCAGCGGCTCGACCAGATACCGCAGAGCCGTACGCTTGCGCAGCGGCGCCGCCACCTCGACCGGCAGGCCGGCCTTCAGCATCGGCGGGTCCCGGCCGGGCTGTTTCAAGGCGGCCCTGGTATCGGGTCAGCTGGCCTGGCGCACAATCCGTGCGGCGACCGCTGCCCGAGCGGCCTGTTCGCCAACCTTGAACCGACCGATCAGTCGCGCCAGGTCCTGAGCCTCCCGGGCCAAGGCGTGGCTCGCCGCGGTGCTTTCCTCCACCATGGCGGCGTTCTGTTGCGTGACCTGGTCCATCTGGTTGATCGCCACATTGACCTGTTGAAGGCCGCCGGACTGCTCCTGAGCTGAGGCCGCGATCTCGCTGACCACGCTGTTGATCTGCGAGACCTGGCCGACGATGCGCTCCAGGGCCTTTCCGGTCTGCGCCACCAGATCGACGCCGGCGCTGACCTGGCCGGTGGATGTGGCGATGAGGGTCTTGATCTCCTTGGCGGCCTCGGCCGAACGTTGGGCCAAGGCGCGCACCTCCTGAGCGACGACGGCGAAGCCGCGACCGGCGTCTCCCGCCCGGGCGGCCTCGACACCGGCGTTTAGGGCCAGCAGGTTGGTCTGGAACGCGATCTCGTCGATGACGCCGATGATCTGGGTAATGCCCTGGGAAGAGGTTTCGATGGCGTTCATCGCCACGATCGCCTTGCCGACCACCTCGCCGCCCGTCTCGGCGTCGAGCTTGGCGGCGGCCACCACGGTGCGTGCGTGCGTCGCGCCTTCGGCGGTCTTCTTCACTGTCGCGGTGATCTGCTCGAGGGCGGCGGCCGTTTCCTCCAGGCTGGCGGCCTGTTGCTCGGTGCGGCGGGACAGGTCGTCCGACGCCACCGTGATCTCGCCAGCGCCGGACCGGATGCCCTGGCTGTTGCCGGAAATCTCTTCCATCGTCGCCTGAAGGGTTTCGACGGTCGTGTTGAAATCCTCGCGAAGCTTGGCGTAGTCGGCTGCGAAGGCCTCGGTCAGGCGGTAGGTGAGATCGCCGCCGGAAAGCTTCGACAGGCCGGCGCCGACCTGTTCGATGGCGCGCGCCTGTTCGCGGGCGGCTATGGCTCGAGCGGCTTCGTGAACACGCCGTTCCTCTTCCGAGGCAGTGCGAAGCCGTTCGGCTTCGCACTCGAGCGCCTTGGCCTTGACGCCATTCTCCTTGAAGACCTGGACCGCGCGGGCCATGCCGCCGACTTCGTCGCCACGGTCCTGAGCCTCGACGACCACCTCAAGGTCTCCCCCGGCCAGGCGGCGCATACGTTCGGAAAGAACATTCAGGGGTCGAGCGATCTTGCCGATCGCGACCCAGAGGCCGACGCCCACGCCCAAGGCGATGCCGCCGATCGCGAGGATGAGGTTTGTCGCTATGGACATGTGCGTGGACAAACTGAGATCGACCACGGCCTTGTCGTCGCTGGCCGCGGCCGTGGTGTTGAACGCGACAATCTCCTTGGTCATTCCCACGATCTTGGGGTCGAGCTGGGTCATGACGCGCTTGGCCTGGTCGTCCTGACCCGCGAGAGCCAGGTCGGCCGCCCGATCGGCCAGTCCGGCGATCTGGTTCGCCTGCGCCGCGAACGTCCTGTAGGTGGCCGCGTTTTCGGGCAGCAGCCGTTCGGCGATTTCCAGATTCTTGAGCAACTGGGCTGTCGACCCGTCGATGTCCGCCCTGGCCTGGCGCGCCGCCGGGGTCGGGCCGTCCTCCGCGACGACGCGATAGGTGGCGTAGCCGATGACGTTGACCATGCGGCCGACGCGCGCCAGTTCGAGCGCGGCCGGCGCGCGATGAGCGACCAGCGCCCTTGTGGCGTTGTCCGCCTTCTTGAGGGCGACGCTGCTGTAGGTCGCCGAGGCGGTGAAGGCCAAGGCCAGGAGGGTCAAAGCCGTCAGGATCTTGGTCGAGATTTTCCAGCTGTCGATGAATTTCAAGGCCAGTCCCCCGCGCACCCTTCGTCGCGGCACCATGGGGCCTGAGCAAAGTTAACGAAGGTTCTTTGTTTGGCGGCGCCGTTTCCAATGTCTGAGGTCATAATGTCGCAGATCTTCAAGTATTGACGACCACCGGTTTTGTGGCGGCTCCAGACAAACATCGCCGGTAGATCAGCTCAGCTTTGGTCTTGGCGCTGGGACTAAGAGAACGAAATGGGTGCGTACGCGCCGCCGTGGAGCTCAAGATTTCTGGGACAACTCTAGAGATCGGGAGATCTGAGGCCAAATTCCGAGAACGATTTTGGCCGGGCAGGCTTGGCGCCGCTGAACCTCGTATCGACGATGACGGGACAGGCGCCGCGCAACGTGTCCAGCTGAACTCTGTGATCAGCGGGCTCCTGCCCGTCGTCCGCACCGACTTGCAATCGGCATCGCCCATATGCGTCGCGCAAATGCGGCTTATGGCTTCGGGCGATATATAAAACTCTGAATTTGTTCAAAGAAATACTAGGTCGCTCAATTTAAAGCCTCCGGCCATGGTGCCGTCGCCGGCCCAGGGGGCGGCTTCCAAGGAGGTTTCCATGAGCGCCATCCGCGACAAGATCCAGAGCGCCGACCTGAGCGTCACGCCGCTCAGCCCTACGATTGGAGCCGAAATCGGAGGCGTGGATCTTCGCCAGAAGCTCGATCGCCTGCAGCGGGACGCCCTCAAGGCGCTGCTGTTGCGCCACAAGGTCCTGTTTTTCCGCGACCAGGATATCAACCGCGACCAGCAACTGGCCTTCGCAGCCAATTTCGGCGAGGTCTACGCCCATCCGGTGGGCGGTGTTGAGACCCATCGCGCCGTGCAGCCGATCTCCGCCGAGGCGCTCAAGAAGTACGACATCCGTGACAACCATTGGCACACCGACACCAGTTGGCGGATCAACCCGTCGTTCGGGGCCGTGTTGAAGGCGGTTCACATCCCGGAAGTCGGCGGCGACACGATCTGGGCCGATGGGCACGCCATTTGGAAAGGCCTGCCCAATGACTTGAAGGCACGGATCGACGATCTCTACGTGATCCACGACTACCAGGACGCCTTGTTCAAGGCCGGCGAGCGCTATCCGCTGGTGGCCCATCCGGCGATCCGCACGCATCCGGAGACGGGGGAGGAGATCTTCTGGATCAATTTCAGCCTGAAGCCGCAGTTCGTCGACCTGGCGCCGGATGAAAGCCGCGCGCTGCTCGCCCGCCTCTATGATGAAGTCAAAAGGCCGGAGCACCAGGTCCGCTTCCGCTGGAAACCCAACTCCGTCGCCCTGTGGGACAACCGGGCCGGGTTGCACTACGCCGTGCGTGACTATGGCGATTTCCCACGGGTCATGGAACGCGTGCTGATCGGCAGCGACGACATCCCGTATCGCGAGCGCGAGCCCGCCTGAGCCGAGCGTCAGGCGGGAACACTTTCCAATCCACGAATTAACGACGACGCCCGGCGATCCGCCGGGCGCGGGGGATAGACTTTTGCCTTTTTTGTATGTCCGCGTGGCCGCCCGACAACGACACCGCAAGCTCCAACACCACGCTGCGCTCATGACCTGCGCCTCGGTTCTGGCGTTGGGAGGCCAGGCTCGCGCCGAGAATACAGCGGCAGCGCCGCCCGTTCCCGCGGCCGCCGAAGCTGACGGCGCGGTGGCGCTTGAGAGCGTTATCGTCACCGGCGTGCGTGGCGTGCGGCGCACCGTCGCCGACAGCCCCGCGCCCGTCGACGTGATCGGTGGTGAGCAACTCCTGGCTACCGGCAAGGTGGGCTTGAAGGAGGTGCTCAACACTCTGATCCCGTCGTTCAACCTGCCGGGCATCAACGGTGGCGGCACCTCGTGGACGGTGCGGGCGATCACCCTGCGCGGCTTGAACGGCGACCAGGCCCTGTTCCTGGTCAACGGCAAGCGCCGCCACGGCACCGCCCTGATCAACAACCTGGCCCGCGTCGGTCGAGGCGGGGCGCCGGTCGACCTCGACTTCATTCCCGCCTCGGCCATCGAGCGGATCGAGGTGCTGCGCGACGGGGCCTCGGCCCAGTACGGCTCGGACGCCATCGCCGGCGTCGTCAACATCATCCTGAAGGACGATTCCGAAGGCGGTTCTTTCAGCTACACCGGCGGCCAGAACTACCTGGGCGACGGCGACACTCGCGCCGCGACGCTCAACTGGGGGCGGCCGCTGGGCGAGACTGGCGGCTTCCTCAGCTTGGCCCTGAACTGGAAGAACAACGAGGCGGCCACTCGCGCCATTCCTTCGCGCGCCCAGTACATCTACCAGCCCACAGTCACGACGGTCGGCGGTGTCACCACCGTCACGCCAGACCCGCGCGACGCCACGGCCGACCGCGACGCCTGGGGCCTGAGTTACGGGCCGGGCGAGGAGGACATCCTGGCGGCCTCGTACAACGCCGAGCTGCCCTGGCGGGACCTGAAGCTTTATTCGTCGGGCACGCTCAGCCACCGGTCGTCGCGGAAGAACACCGGCAGCTTCCTGCCGAACCTGGCTCCAGTGGCCGGTGTCACGGCCGGTCGACCGCTGAGCCGCAACGCGCTGCCCGAGGTCTATCCGGACGGCTTCAACGCCTATCGGCGGATCTTCGAGCTGGACTTCCAGACCAGCTTCGGCGCGCGCGGCGAGGCGGAGGGTTGGGCGTGGGACTTGTCGACCACCCTGGCCCAGGACCACGCGCAGCTGGACGGCCAGAACACGCTGAACGCCACGCTGGGCCCGTCCAGTCCGACCTATTTTCACCTGTCGACGCACGAATTCCGGCAGTGGACCAACAATCTGGACGCCACCCGCGAGGTGACGCCGGGCTGGCTGAAAAACCCGCTGCAGGTCTCCTGGGGGCTGGAGCACCGCTACGAGCGCTTCCTGATCGAGGCGGGAGACGAGGCGTCCTACGTCGTTGGCGACTACGTGATCCCGGCCGGCCAGCCGTTCGCCGGCCTGCGCCCGAACCCGGGTCTGGCCTCCTACGCCGGCACCGCGCCGGAGGACGCCGGCTCGACCCATCGCCACAGCGGCGCGGCCTATGTCGATGTCGGGACCAACGTCACCGACACTTGGTACGTCGGCCTGGCCGGCCGCTACGAAAAGTACGGCAAGGGCGTGGGCGACACCTTCAGCGGCAAGCTGACCACGCGCTGGGAATTCCTGCCGGGCTACGCCGTGCGCGCCACGGTCAGCAACGGCTTCCGCGCTCCATCGCTGGGCCAGGTGCTATTCGCCACCTCGACCATCAATGGCAGCCTGTGCCCGGCCGCGCCGAACAACATCTTCCGGGGCGCCCCCTGCGTGGCGGGCGAGTACCTGACCTTCCCGACCAAGGTGCTGCGCACCGACAGCGCCGAGGCCAAGGCGCTGGGCGCCGAGCCGCTGAAGCCCGAGACCTCGACCAACTACAGCTTCGGCGTGACCGCCGAGCCGGTCGCCGGTCTGCGACTGACGCTGGACGCCTACGAGATCCAGATCGACGACCGGATCGTCGACACCAGTAACCTTGATCTCTCGGTCGCGCAGCTGTCCTCGCGAGCCGATCTCGCGCCGCTGCTGGCGCGCTTCCCGCAGGGACTGACGGCGACCTACTATACCAACGCCGTCTCGACCCGGACCAACGGGCTCGATTTCGTGGGCGAGTACGGCTTCAGCCTCGGCGACCTGGGCAGACTGAATCTCAATGCCGCCTACGCCTTCAACAAGACCAAGATCACCGAGCTGAAGGTCACACCCGCCGTACTGACGGCGGTGAACCCCAACCTCGTCCTGTTCGACCGCCAGAAGATCGCCGACCTGACCATCGGCACGCCGCGCGAGAAGATCATCGTCGGGGCCCAGTGGTCGCGCGGCGGTTGGAGCGCCAGCCTGCGCAACACCCGCTTTGGCCGCTACACCGAGGCCGGCGCCTCGGCGAGCCTGGACCGGACCTTCAATCCCAAGTGGATCACCGATCTGGACATCGCCTGGCAGGTCCGGCCATCGACCAACATCGCAATCGGCGCCAACAACCTGTTCGACAAGCATCCCGACAAGATCGGGATTCTCAACGCCGACCAGGGCACGGGCCAGTTCGGCATCTTCTCGCCCTTCGGCATCACCGGCGGCTACTACTACGCCCGCCTGACCCAACAGTTCTGAGGGAGGGCGCGATGGATCGACGTCAGCTCATCGCCAGTCTCGCCTTCGGAGGCCTGGCCGCGAGCTTGGCCGCCTGCGCCAAGAACGCCGGCGGCCAGCCTATCCTCAAGGTCGGCAGCCAGCGGGGCGGCACCAAGGCTTTGTTGCTTTCGTCTGGAGCGCTGGAAGGCGTTCCGTACGAGATCGAATGGAGCGAGTTCCCGGCCGCCGCGCCGCTGCTCGAAGCGGTCAGCGCCGGGGCGGTGGACCTCGGCGAGGCCGGCGACGCGCCCTTCCTGTTCGCCTACGCCGGCGGCGCCAGGATCAAGGCCGTCCAGGCCGGCCGTAGCGGCGGGGCCGCGACGGCGATCCTCGTGGGCAAGGATTCGCCGATCCGATCCCCGGCCGATCTGCGCGGAAAGAAGATCGCCACGGGACGTGGCTCGATCGGCCACTACCTGCTGCTGCGGGTCTTGGAGAACGCTCGCCTGAAGCCCACGGACGTGTCGATCGCCTTCCTCAATCCCGGCGACGCCAAGGCGGCTTTCACAGCCGGATCGATCGACGCGTGGGTGACGTGGGGGTCGTATGTCGCGCTGGCTCGCCTGCACGACGCTGCACGGATCCTGATCGACGGCGACGGCTTGCTCAGCGGGTTCGGATACGAGGCCGCCAGCGAGAAGGCGATCGCCGAGAAGCGTCCGCAGATCGAAGACTTTCTGAAGCGCCTGGCGACGGCGCGGCGCTGGGCGGCCAACAATCCGGACGCCTTCGGCAAGGTGCTGGCTCGCGAGACCGGCCTCTCCGAAGAGGTCGCGCTCTACACCGTCCGCCAGTATCGGATCCTGCCGACCCCGCTGGGGAACGAGGCGGTCCAGGAGTCGCGGGCGGTGCTCGACCGTTTTCGCGCGGCGGGAACGGTGACTTCGGACCGCGACGTGGCCCGCGCCTTCGACACCTCGTTCAACGGGGCCCTGGCATGATCGCGTCCTTGTCCCTGGCGACGGATGTTCTGGTCATCGGAGGTGGCTTGGCCGGCGCATGGGCGGCTGTGGCGGCGGCGCGCGAAGGTGCGGACGTCGTGCTGGTCGACAAAGGGCATTGCGGGACCAGCGGTGTCACCGCGACGGCCGGTCCCGGCCACTGGTGGGCGCCTCCGGATCGCCGTGAAGCCGCCGTCACCGACCGGCTGAAGCGCTCACTAGGCCTGGGCGATCCGGATTGGATGCGCCGGATCCTGGACCTGACCTGGAGCAGCCTTCCGGGTCTGGCCGACCACTACGCTTTCTCGACCGACGACCGGGGCGAGGTCCAGTACCGAGCGCTGCGCGGCCCTGAGTACATGCGGGCCATGCGCGCCTACGCGGTCGCGGCGGGCGCCAGGATCCTTGACCACCATCCGGCGCTGCAGCTGCTGCGCCATGGCGACGGCTCGATCGCCGGCGCGTCGGGGATCGCCCTGCGCGGCGAGCGGCCGTGGACCATCCGGGCGGGCGCGGTGGTGCTGGCGGCGGGCGGCACGGCCTTCGCCTCGCGCCTGCTGGGTTCGGCGACCAATACTGGCGACGGCCTGCTGATGGGCGTCGAGGCCGGCGCCGACCTCTCGGGCATGGAGTTCACCAACTACTACACGCCCGCCCTGGCCGGCACGAACATGGCTCGCTCCATGGCCTACAGCTTCGCCCGCTGGTTCGACGCCGACGACCACGAACTCGACATCCCGAACGGTCCGGAGGTCACCCCGCACCTGGCGCGCGCTCTGCTGAAGGGGCCGCTGTTCTGCCGGCTGGACCGCGTGCCGGCCGACATCCGCGCGGTGATGCCGCAGGTGCAGCCCAACTTCGTGCTGCCCTTCGCGCGCCTGGGGATCGACGCGTATGGCGAGCGCTTCGAGGTCGTGCTGCACGCCGAGGGCACGGTGCGCGGGATCGGCGGCCTGCGCGTGGACGACAACGACTGCCAGACCGCCGTGCCCGGTCTCTATGTCGCAGGCGATAACGCCAGCCGCGAGCTGGTGACCGGCGCGATCTCGGGCGGCGGGGCGGTCAACTCGTCCTGGGCCCTGTCGTCGGGCCAGTGGGCGGGCGCGGCGGCGGCGCGGCGAGCGCGTTCGACCGGGGCGCGGGAGACCGACCTGGCGATCGCGACGGGCCAGACCGGCCTGGCCCCGCGGCGCGGCGTTCGGGTGGTCGACACAGCGGGCGCCGTCCAGGCCGTGCGCGAGGAACTGAACGCCTACGACAAGAACATCTTCCGCCAGGGCGAGGCGCTGGCCGCTTCGATGGTGCGGTTGGACGAGATCTGGAAGGAGCTGGCCGATCATGGCCGGGCCGAAGGCCGGGCGGGCCTGCGCCTGCGGGAGGCCGCCACCCTGGTCGCCGCCGGGCGCTGGAGCAAGGCCGCCGCCCTGTCGCGGCGCGAGAGCCGTGGCATGCACCGCCGCGAGGATGCGCCGGGCCTGGATCCGCGCCTCTCAAGCCGTCAGCGGGCGCAGGGGCTGGACCGCGTCGTCACCCGCTTCGAGCCCGCGCCGACGCAGGCGGAGGTGGCCTGATGATCGAGGTCGTCATCGAGGATCGTTGCTCAGGCTGCGGCGACTGCGTCGAGGCCTGTCCCAGCGATGTACTGGCGCTGGGGGCGGGCGGCAAGGCGGTGATCGCGGCCCAGGCTGACTGTCAGACGTGCCTGCTGTGCGAGCTCCACTGTCCAGCCGACGCCCTGTTCGTCTGGCCCGAGACCGACCGGGTCGCGGGCGTGACCGCCGAGCGGGCCCTGGCGTCCGGCCAACTGGGCGCCTTCCGGCGCGACCACGGCTGGGGCGAACACGCGGCGCCCCACACCAACCAACACTGGCGGATGGGAGCGATCTTCGAGCGCGCCCGCCTGCAGGCGATCGATATCGCCGCCGCCAAGACCGCTCGCACTGAGGAAGGATGCTCCACATGAGCCGCAAGAGCCTGAAGGAACGCTTGGCCGACCTGCACGCCGAGCGCGTGCGCACCTGGGACCCAGCAGCGCTGAAGATCAATGTCGACCAACGGCGCACGCTGGTCGAGACGGCCGATCCCGCGCGATGGATCCAGGTCGGCGACCGCCTGGATCCGTTCGTGCTGCGTGACGTGGAAGGTGGAGACCTGCCGCTGGAGGCGCTGATCCAGCGCGGGCCGGCCGTGCTGGTGTTCTTTCGTTTCGCGGGCTGCCCGGCCTGCAACATCGCTCTGCCGTATTACGAGGAAGCGCTGGCCCCCGGCCTGCGGGATCTGGGCGCGACCCTGGTGGCGGTCAGCCCGCAGGTTCCGGAGCGCCTGGGCGAGATCAAGACCCGCCACGACCTGAGCTTCAAGGTCGCCTCGGATCCGGACAACGCCCTCGCTCGCCGGTTCGGCATCCTCTACACGGCCGACGAGGCCAGCCAGGCGGCCCAGCGCGCCAAGGGCGGCTTCATCGGCGATACGACCGGCACGGGAACCTGGGAGCTGCCGCAGCCCGCCGTCGTCGTCATCGACCACGAGCGAGTCGTCCGGTTCGTCGACGTCAGCCCTGACTGGCTGGTCCGCACCGAGGCGGACCCCGTCCTTGAGGCCGTCCGCGACATCACCCTGGTTCCCGCCGAATAGATTGGACACGACCATGACCGCACAACGCCAACTGAAGCTGGGTTTCATCCTGCACGGCGTCGGCCCGGGCTGGGGCGACTGGCGCCATCCGAACGCCCATCCCGGGGCCAGCACCGATTTCCAGTTCTACAAGCGCCAGGCGCAAGTCGCCGAGGCGGGCAAGTTCGACTTCCTGTTCGTGGCCGACAGCGTCTACATCACCGAAAAGTCCAGCCCGCATTATCTGAATCGCTTCGAGCCGCTGACCATCCTGTCGGCCCTGGCCGGTGCGACCAGCCATATCGGCCTCGTGGCCACCCTGACGGTCAGCTACAGCGAGCCGTTCAATGTCGCTCGACAGTTCGCCTCGCTGGACCACATCAGCGGCGGCCGCGCAGGCTGGAACGTCGTCACCTCTTGGCTGGAGGGCAGCGCCGCCAACTACAGCCGCGAGAAGCATTACGCCCATGACGTACGCTACCGCCTGGCCGGCGAGTATCTGGACGTGGTCCAGGGGCTGTGGGACTCATGGGAAGACGACGCCCTGACCTTCGACAAGGCCGGCGGCGAGTTCTTCGACCCGAAGAAGCTGCACACCCTGGATCACAAGGGCGAGTTCTTCTCGGTGAAAGGGCCGCTCAACATCAGCCGCTCGCCGCAGGGCCAGCCGGTGATCTTCCAGGCTGGCGCGTCCGAAGACGGCAAGGCGTTCGCCGCCAAGCGGGCCGACGCCATCTTCGTCTCCCACGAGGAGATCGACACGGCCAAGGCCTACTACCAGGACATCAAGGCCCGCGCCGCCGGCTACGGTCGCGATCCGGACCAGTTGCACGTGCTGCCCGCCGCCCGCCCGGTCGTCGGCCGCAGCGCGCAGGAGGCCGAGGCGCTCTACAAAGAGCTGACTGAGCTGGTGTCACTGGACAACGCGCTGTCGATGCTGGCCCGCCCGTTCAACGAATACGACTTCGGCCAGCACGATCCGGACGGCCCGTTCCCACTGGAGGCGGCCGAGTTCGGGGCCAACTCGAACCAGAGCGCCGTGAACCGCATCGTCGCAGCGGTGAAGGAAGAAGGCCTGACTCTGCGCGAGACGGCCCTGCGCTTCGCCACGCCGCGCGGCCACTTCGTCGGCGACCCCGAGCAGGTGGCCGACAGCCTTCAGCGGTGGTTCGAGGAACGCGCGTCCGACGGTTTCGTGCTGTTCGAGAGCTTGCCCGGCCAACTGGAGGCCTTCGTCGAGCTGGTCGTGCCGATCCTGCAGGCGAGGGGACTCTTCCGGGCGGACTATGAGGGGACGACCTTCCGGGAGAGCCTGGGCCTTGATTTTCCCGCCAACCGCTACGCCCCGACGCTTGCGGCGGCGGAGTAGGTTCAGTCAGTCCTGTCCCGGTAATGGCATCAGGCGTTTCTGGCGCCCGACGGCCATTACCGGCCCTTTACGGTCGTCTTGCCCGGATGCTCATCGCGCGATGACGACCTTGCCCTTGGCGCGTCCGGTCGCGAGGTAGGCCATGGCCTCGTTCAAGGCGTCGAACGCGAAGACACGATCGATGACCGGGCGCAGCGCGCCGCTGTCGACGAGCGCCGCGATCTGGGCGAGCTGGCCGCCGTCGGCCCGCATGAACAGGAAGGAATACTCGACTTGGCGGCGCGCGGCCTCACGCCGAATGTTGCGGCTCAGCAGTCCTACCACCTGCCGCATCAACCAGTTCATGCCCTGCGCCCGCGCGAACGCAGGATCCGGCGGACCGGATATGGAGATCAGCTTGCCGCCCGGCTTCAAAATCTTCAGCGAGCGTTGCAGCGTTCCGTCCTCCAGACTGCTGAGCACGACATCGTAACCTGACAAGCGCTCGGTGAAGTCCTGGGTCTTGTAGTCGATCACGACATCAGCGCCGAGACCGCCGACGAGTTCGGCGTTGCCGGCGCTGGTCGTGGTGGCGACCGTCGCGCCCAGATGCTTGGCCAATTGGATCGCGATCGTGCCTACCCCGCCAGAGCCGGCATGGATCATCACCTTGTCGCCGCGCTTGACGCGAGCCGCCTCGACCAGCACCTGCCACGCGGTCAGGGCGACCAGCGGCAGCGACGCGGCCTCGACCATCGACAGGGTAGTGGGTTTTGGCGCCAAATCGGCCTCGGCGACTGCGATCCGTTCGGCGAAGGCGCCGATCTGGTGATCACGGGGCCGCGCGAACACCTCGTCGCCCACCTTGAACCGCGACACCCCAGGGCCGACGCCGGAGACGACGCCCGCAAGATCGTGGCCCAAGACGAAGGGCGGGCGATAGGGCAGGATCGGCTTGAACGCGCCATCGCGGATCTTGGCGTCCAGCATGTTGAGCGCGGCGGCGCGGATATCCACCAGCACCTGCCCCGGCCCCGCCACGGGATCGGGCCAGTCTCCCAGGCGGAGCGGCTGCCCCTTGCCGTAACGATCGAGAATATAGGCCTTCATCAGGCGTCTCCTTGTTCCGTCGGAGCCGCCCCGTGACGCGGCCTGCGGGTGGCTTGTCAGGCGGCGACGGTGGCGGTCGCCGTCGAATAGTCGGTATAGCCCTTGGCCCCACCGCCATAGAGCGTCGCCGGATCGAGGGCGGCGAGCGGCCTGCCGGTCTTCAGGCGCTCGACCAGGTCGGGATTGGCGATGAACGGACGTCCGAAGGCGAACAGATCGGCCTTGCCCTCGGCCAGCCGGGTCGTAGCGAGGTTCAGGTCATAGCCGTTGTTGGCGATGTAAACGCCGTCGAAACGCTTGCGCAGCGATCCGAAGTCGAACGGGGCGACATCGCGCGGACCGCCCGTCGCGCCCTCGACGACATGGATGTAGGCGATGCCCAGCGCGTTCAGGCGATCGACGATATAGTCGAACTGCGGCTGGGGATCGCTGGTCGAGACGCCATTGGCAGGCGACACGGGCGACAGCCGCACGCCGGTCCGGTTGGCGCCGACCGCCTCGGCCACCGCCGCGGTCACCTCGATCATCAGCCGCGCGCGGTTCTCCACCGAACCGCCATAGGCGTCCGTGCGGACATTGGCGCCGTCCTTGGCGAACTGGTCGAGCAGATAGCCGTTGGCGCCATGCACCTCGACCCCGTCGAACCCCGCCTTGATGGCGTTGAGCGCGGCGTTTCGGAAATCCTCGATAACGCCCGGCAGCTCGTCCAGCGCCAGCGCGCGCGGTTCCGAGACGTCGACGAAGGCGTTATTGACCACCGTCTTGGTCTGGGCGCGGATGGCGGAGGGGGCGACGGGCGCCGCGCCGCCGTCTTGCAGGTCAACATGGCTGACCCGGCCCACATGCCACAGCTGGGCGATCATTCGGCCGCCCTTGGCATGAACGGCGTCCGTAACCTTGCGCCAGCCGTCGACCTGATCGAGCGTGTAGATGCCGGGGGTGTCCTGGTAACCCTGGCCCTGCCGTGACACCTGTGTCGCCTCCGAGATGATCAGGCCGGCGGTGGCGCGCTGGGCGTAGTAATCGGCCATGAGATCGGTCGCGACCAAACCAGCGCCCGCTCGATTGCGCGTCAGCGGGGCCATCACGATGCGATTGGCGATCGTCAGCTCGCCGAAGGCGTAGGGTTCGAACAGGGCGTTGCTGGTCATTCTCGATCTTTCGCTTGGAAACTGAAACTTGGCGGACGGAATGCGATCACGCTTCATCCAGGAACTGGATGGCGTGGCGCAGGAAGCGTTCGGGATACTGGAACTGGGCGCCGTGGCCCGCGTCCGGATAGATGAAGAGCTGGGCGTTCGGGATGTTCTGCGCCATTTCGTACGAGTTGATCGTGGGGATCATCACGTCGTCGTTGCCGTTCAGGATGAAGGTTGGCTGGGTGGTCGCGCGCAGATGCGCCAAAGGCGCGGCGGGATCGAGCGGCGCCAGCCAGCCGAGGTTGGCCTCCATCTGCGCCTGCATCGCCGCCGGTGAGCTGGGCGTGTCCTGATCGGCGCGCTGGTGGCACCGCGCCCAGAACTCGCGGCCGGCCTGTTGCGCCGCTTCCGAGCGACCGAAGAACAGGAACAGGAAATCCTCGAGGCTCGGAACCCGCTGCGTCGCATGGAACAGAACGCGCTTATCGGAGCCGAAGGCGCCGCCACGCGGGCCCGTGCCGAGCAGCATCAGCCTGCGGACCCGTCGCGGGTGCCGTAGCGCCACGTCCTGCGCCTGCATGCCCCCCAGGGAAAAGCCGAGCAGATCGACCTGCTCCAGTCCCAACGCCCGGATGAAGGCGGCGATGTCGTCGGCCATGTCCTCGATCCTGTTGCGGGGCGGGCCTGACGAGGAGGCGACGCCGCGTCCGTTGTAGAGGATCACTTCGCGTCCGGCGGCCAGACCGTCGGTCATCAGCGGGTCCCAATTGTCCATGCCGCCCCGGAAATGCTGGATCAGCAGCAAGGGCGGTTCACCCCCTTCGGCGTTTCCCCAGCGGCGATAGGCGAAGCGGTCGCCGTCGATTTCCAGAAAGCGGCTGGGAGCGGTGACGTGGGTGTCGGTCATGTCGAGGACTCCGGATCGGAAGGGTTGCGATCAAGCGGTCAGCGCAGGAACTCGAGCGCGGCCAACACGAAGGGGCGGTGATATTGGAAGATGCCGCCGTGACCGGCGTCCTGGTAGATCACCAGCTTGGCGCCAGCGATGCGGCGGGCTAGGTCACGCGAATTTTCGGTCGGCACCATCCGGTCATCGTCGCCGTTGGCCACGAGGGTCGGCTGGGTAATGACGGATAGATCCTGCGGCGGCTGCCCCGCCCAACGCCTGATCGCGGTGAGCTGGCGCCCAAAGGCGGCCAGCGTGATCGGTTTGTCGCGATCGGCGGTGCGTTCCTTCAAGCGCGCCAGAAATTCGCGGCCGGCGCGACGCCCGTTGGCGGTCTTGGTGAAGAACAGATAGAGCTTGGGATCTTTGAAGGTCATGGCGCCCTTGATCATGGCGCGCACCGTGACGCCGGTGACCTTGTCCATCCCGGCCCCGCCGGCGGGACCTGTGCCTGTCAGGATCAGCCGACGCACGAGCGCGGGTTCGCTGAGCGCGATCTGCTGGGCGACGAAGCCGCCCATCGAGAAGCCGAGCAGATCCACCTGTTCGAACCCCATGGCGCGGATGAAGGCGACCGCGTCGTGCGCCATCGCGGCGATGTCGCGCGGCGTGGCGCCGCTCGATCCGCCGACGCCGCGATTGTCCACCGCGACCACGCGATGCTTGCTCGCCAGGCCATCGACGACGCGAGGGTCGAAATTGTCCAGCGTGGCGCCCAGGTGATTGAGCAGGACGACGGGCGTTCCTGTCCGAGGACCCAAATCGCGGTAGGCGAAGCGGACCTCGCCGACCGTGATGTTGCGGTTGGGCGTGTTCCTGTACGACTCGGCGGCCATGCGCCTTCTCCCGCCTGCAAGGGCTCGCGCACCGGCGCCGAGGCTTGCGGTTTGATGAGGCAGAGATATACTTCAATTATTGAAGTGACAAGAGGGCGGCGGTGATGAAGGCGAAATCGTTCTCCGGAATGCGGTGCTCGATGGCTGGCGCCCTGGAAGTGGTCGGCGATCGCTGGGCGTTGTTGTTGATCCGCGACCTGTCGCTGGGACTGCGCCGCTATGACGAACTGCGCGCCAGCACAGGCATCCCGCCCGCGACGCTAGCGGCGCGGCTGACGCACCTGGTGGAGGGCGGCCTAGTCGAACGGGTTCGATACCAGGAACGCCCGCCACGCGACGAATATCGGCTGACCGACAGGGGACGGGACCTGTGGAAGGTCACGGTGGCGCTACGCGAGTGGGGTGACCGATGGGACGCCAGCGGCTTTGGCGTGCCCATGGAGATGGTCGATCGCCATACCGGACGCCCCCTGCGCTTGACCCTTGTCGACGCCGAGACGGGTGAGGCGGTGCCGATCGAGCGCGCGATGATGCGCCCCGGGCCGGACGCCGACGAGGCTGTCCATCGGCTGTTGGGCGCGGGAAGCGAAAAAGGGCGTTAGCTTCGCGTGGGAGGCGCGACGAAGGAAGCTAGGATAGGGTCTCGTTTCGGCAGGGTCCTGATAACCAGCGTTTTCGGGCAGCGCAAAGCAAGGCTCAAAGCCCGGATCAGGCGGACCCTTCAACACGTTCTTCGTGCCTTCCAGAACCTTCGATCGCCCAGAACTGCTACCGGCCCCGACGTTCCACGCCTTCTAAAACCGCCGTGTCGCCAATGCGGCCGACACCCTGCCCAAACACCGCGGCTATTGGCCAGGCCTGGCTGACGGGCCGGTCGCCATGGCCAGCGCGAGGCGCCGGACGCCAAGTTCTGCCCCATGCGGCGGCGCCGAACGGGGAACAGGCGGTGATTGACCCGCAGGGGTGTTGCCGGCCTGACCGGTTGACCGAAACCTGAGTCCCGTCGGGATTGCGTTGTCGAGGGGCCGTTGAAGCAGAGCCGCGCCGAGATTGTCGCCTTCGTCAGCGGCCAGATTCTACCGCATGAAGCCGACGTGCGCGGGTGGCTGCGCCGGTCGGGCAGTTCCGCCGCGGACATCGACGACGTGGTGCAGGAAACCTATTGTCGGTTGGCCGCGCTGGAAACCGTCGCCCACATCGCCAACGGCCGCGCATATTTTTTCCGGACGGCCCGCAACATCGCCATCCAGAAAATTCGCCGCGCGCGCATCGTCCGCATCGATTGCGTCACGGAAATCGACGCCCTGAACGTCGTAGATGATGAGCCTTCTCCAGAACGCGTGGTTGCGGGCCGTCGCGAACTGGGGAGGGTGCAGCAATTGATCGAAGGATTGCCCGAGCGGTGTCGACAGATCTTCACCCTTCGCCGGATCCACGGCCTGTCGCAGAAGGAGACCGCCGCGCGTCTGGGCGTGACCGAGAACGTCGTGGAAATGCAATCGGCCCGAGGCTTGCGTTTAATCCTGCGCGCCTTATCGGAGACAACGGCGCAGGATCAAGCAGCAGTCGGCAAGGCTCATGAGCTCCATTCGGTCCGCAAGCGAGATTGACGAGGAAGCGGCCGACTGGGCCGCCCGCGTCGACGCGCATGGGCTGGACGTCGAGCGCGACCCCCAACTGCAGGCCTGGCTGAAGGCCGACGCGCGACGGGCCGGGGCGCTGCTGCGGGCGCAGGCGGCGATCAGCTTCCTGGACCGGGGGCGCGCCCTGGCCAATGTCGCGCCGACAGTCGAGGCCGTGGTCGCCCAGCGTCCCGATCGTCGCGCCCTGATCGCCGGAGCGGGCGGCGCGGTCGCCGCTGCGCTGGTCGGCGGGATCGGCCTGTGGACCGCGCGGCCCCAGCGGCTGGACACGCGCCTGGGCGAGATCCGTCGCGTGCCGCTGGCCGACGGCTCGCTGGTGGCCATCAACACCAAGACCGCACTGGAAGTGGCGATGAAGCCCCAGTCGCGTCATGTCGTCCTGAAGGAAGGAGAGGCCTGGTTCCAGGTCGCCAAGGATCCCGAGCGTCCGTTCGTCGTGGCGGCGGGGCCAGTTCGCGTCCGCGCCCTAGGCACGGCCTTCTCGGTGCGCCGCGACGCCGAAGCCGGCGTCGGCGTCGACGTGATGGTCACCGAGGGCGTGGTCGAGACCTGGGTCGAGGGTGATCCGGGACCCCGGCGGCGGTTGTCGGCCGGCAGCCGCATCGTCCTGGCCAGCACCGTCTCGCCCACCGTGGCGGAGTCGCCCTCCGAGATCGAGCGTAGCCTGGCCTGGCGCAATGGCGAGATCGCTCTGGATGGGGAGAGCCTCGAGCAGGCCGCGCGCCTGTTCAATCGCTACAACAGCCGCCAGATCGTTATCGACGATCCGGCCCTGGCCCAGGAGCGCTTCGTGGGTCTGTTCCAGACCAACGAACCGGAGAGTTTCGCGGCGGCAGTCGCCAAGACGCTCGGGGCGGCCGTCAGCGATGACGAAGGCACGATCAGGATCGCGCGCGCTCGTATTTCATGAGTACATATTCTTCGCGACGATATGAGTTGATTGAATATCACTCATTCGGTTTGGCGATATGAGTAAATCTTCTGTCCGAGGCATGTATATTGGCTTCGCATAAGTCGCACTGATCGACCTAATACCCTCTACCTTTAAGGTCGAGGTGTTCATGAAAATTGGAAGAGAGCGGGTTCCGGCGAAAAGGACTTTCGCCGATGGCCGTCACCCTGACAAGCGTGCGAAATGGGCGCCGGGCGGCGAAGCTGGCGCAAAAGCGAGCGTGTTGGACCGTGAGCGGACCAATCCCACGCCCACCCACCGGAAAATCGGCTCCGGCGCCTCGTCCTGTCAGGAGGCCGCGAGTGGCGGGCCTCGGAACGATGGGGGATTGTCGATGCGTGACTGGAACCGTTCCGCCAGGCGGAGGTTGCTGTGCGCGGCCTCGGCCGCCTGGGCGCTGAGCGCGGGAGCGACCCTGGCTCAGGCCATGCCGTTCAAGATCGACGCCCAGCCGGCGGCGGCGGGCATCCGCCAGTTCGCCCGGCAGGCCGGCGTGCAGATTCTGGTCCAGTCCGACGCCGCCCAGGGCCGGCGCACCGCGCCGGTGCGCGGAGCCCTGCCGGTCGATCGCGCCCTGGAGCAACTCTTGGCGGGGACGGGCCTGTCGGTGGTCTCCAACGACGGCAAGACGATCATCCTGGCCCCGCCGCGCGCCGGCCTAATCCGGACCGGATGGTCGGGCGCCGGCGCCGGCGCCATGGCCGCGGCCCCCGAGCCCGCGCCGCCGCCGGAACCCGACGCGCCCAGCGTCATCGAGGAACTGATCGTCACCGGCACGCGCTCGACCTCGCGCACGGTCACCGAGAGCATGGCGCCGATCGACGTGATCTCGTCGGCCGAGCTGACCAAGAGCGGCAAGCAGTCGACGCGCGACCTGATCTCGACCCTGGTGCCGTCGGCCAACACATCCAACAGCGGGGCAGGGGCCAGTTTCGCGATCAAGACCGTGTCGCTGCGTGGGCTGTCGGCCGACCAGACCCTGGTGCTGGTCGACGGCAAGCGCCGGCACAACACCGCCATCCTGTTCGTCAACGGCACGACCCAGAACGGCCAATCGCCGCCGGACCTGGACCTGATCCCGTCGGCCGCGATCGAGCGGATCGAGGTGCTGCGCGACGGCGCCTCCGCCCAATACGGTTCCGACGCCCTGGCCGGAGTGATCAACGTCATCCTCAAGAAGCGGCCCGAGGGCGGCTCGATGACCGCCCTCTACGGCAAGACCGCCGAGGGCGACGGCGAGACCGGGCAGCTCTCAGGCAATATCGGCTTGAAGCTCGGCGAGGCCGGCTATCTGAACCTGACGGGCGACGTGCGGATCACCGATCCGACCGATCGCGGCGACAAGACGCCGAACACCACCCTGATGTACTTTCCGCGCAACGCCCAGGGACAGCCGGTGCGAGTGGGGACGGCCGGTTCGACCCCGGATCCGCGCGAGGCGACCGCCAACCGCCACACCAGCCATCCGGGTTCGCCGCAGGTGCAGCTGTTCTCGCTGGGCTACAGCGCCGGCTCGCCGATCACCGACGATATCGACGTCTATTCGTTCGGCACCTTCTCCAGCCGCAACACCGCAGCCTGGCTGACCTTCCGCAACCCGAACGCCAGCAACAACATCACCGCGGTCAATCCCGACGGCTACACGCCGCGCCTGTTCCTCAAGGACCGTGACTTCCAGGTGGCGTTCGGCGCCAAGGGCTCGGACGTGCTGGGCTTCGATTGGGACCTGTCCACGACCTTCAGCCGCGACGACGTCGACTACTATGAGAACTCGTTGAACGCCTCGCTGGGCCCAGCCAGCCCGACCTATTTCTACATCGGCGCGCTGAAGTTCCAGGAGTGGACCAGCAACCTGGATCTCACGCGCGAAGTCGAGACCGGCGTTTTCGCCGAGCCGCTGTTCGTCGCGCTGGGAGCGGAATACCGCGACGACAAGTTCGAGATCGTGGCGGGCGAACCGGCCTCCTACGTCAACGGCGGCTATGTCGCCCCGGCCGGCAGCCCGCAGGCGGGCGTCGTCTTCGCGGGCGGCTCGCAGGGCGTGACCGGCTTCCCGCCATTCTCGGCTGGATCGTTCTCGCGCGACAACATCTCGGCCTATCTGAACGTCGAGCAGAAGGTGACCGAAAAGCTGGAGTTCGCCCTGGCCGGTCGCTTCGAGCACTATTCGGACTTCGGCGACGCCAAGACCTTCAAGCTGTCCAGCCGCTACGCCATCCTGCCGCGCCTGGCGATCCGCGGGACGGCCAGCACCGGCTTCCGGGCGCCGTCGTTGCAGCAGCAGCACTACGCCTCGTCCAGCACCATCGGCGTGATCGTACCGCCCGCGACCACGACCCAGCTCTATCCGGTGCAGTTGCTGCCGCCGGACAACCCGGCCGCCATCGCCCTGGGCGCCAAGCCGCTGCGGCCGGAGAAGTCGACCAACTATTCGGTCGGGATCGTGGCCCAGCCGCTGTCGCGGATGAACGTCACGCTGGACGTCTACCAGATCAAGATCGACAACCGCATCCTGCAGAGCGGCACGCTGGGCCCGAACGTCGCCGTCAGCACCGCCCTGGCCAGCCAGGGCCTGAACCCGCAGCAGGCGGCCTTCTACTACGGCAATTTCGCCGACACTAAGACGCGCGGCGTCGACTTTGTGGTCGACTATCGGACCGACTTCGGCGACTTCGGGTCGGTGCGGTGGACGCTCTCGGCCAACCACACCAAGAACGAGTTCACCCGGGTCGTGCAGCCGCCGGCGGCCCTGGCGGTGGCGGGGATCGTCTATATCGACCGCGTGAAGATCGGCGACCTGACCGTCGGCGCCCCCAAGGACAAGTTCATCCTGGGCGCCGACTGGACCCTCGGTAAGTTCGACACCAACCTGCGCCTGACCCGCTACGGCGAGGTCATCCAGCGCACGTCGCTGGCGGCCAACGACGAGACCGTCAGCCCCAAGCTGATCGTCGACCTCGACCTCAGCTACGCGGCGACCGACAACATCACGCTCAGCGTCGGCGCCAACAACCTGCTGGACGCCTACCCCGACAGCGTCAGAGCCGCCAACCGCGGCACGCCCGCCTTCGCCTACTACAACCAGTACTCTCCGTACGGGATCAGCGGCGGCTTCTACTACGCCCGCGTCGCCGCCCGGTTCTAGGCTTGCCGCCGGTCCGGGCGCAGGTCCGGACCGGTCCTCTCGGAGTTCACGATGACCAAGAGTTCCTCGCCCGGCGTCAGCCGTCGCCGGCTTTTCTCGATCGGCGGCGGGGCGATCGCCGCCTCGGGCGTCGCGGCCCTGACGCCGCCCGGGGCGAAGGCCGACCAGCCGCTGGCCGCCGACACGCGGATGGTGACGGCGACCGAAGGGACCAATATCTGCGCGACGGTCTCGCCCGACGGCAAGACCGTGGCCTTCGACGTCTACGCCATGCTGTGGCTGATCCCGATCGAGGGCGGTCCCGCCAGGCGATTGACCGACGAGATCTACGAGATCGCCCAGCCGGACTGGTCGCCGGACGGCAAGACCCTGGCTTTCCAGTCCTACCGCGACGGCAATTTCCACGTCTGGACGATCGGCGCCGACGGAACAGGGCTGCGACAGTTGACCAAGGGCGTGTTCGATTGCCGCGAGCCGCGCTGGTCGCCCGACGGACGCCAGATCGCCTTTTCGTCGGATAGGGGCGGGCGCTACGGCGTCCACCTGCTCGACCTCGCCAGCGGCGCGGTCACCGCCTTCAGCTCGGGACCCGGTGACGAGTTCGAGCCCTCCTGGGCGCCCGACGGCAAAAGCCTCGCCTTCACGGTCGACAAGGTCCGCATCGACGTCCAGGGCCTGGACGGAACACGGCGCACAGTAGCCAAGGTCAAGCCCTCGGCCGATCGCTTCAACGCCGCCTCGGTCGCCAGTCCGGCCTTCACGCCCGATGGTCAGGATGTCGTCTTCACCGCCATCGAAAACGGAAAAGCCGAGCTGCGAAACGGCGCTGGCGTCCTGGTGCGAGACGAGGACGTCTTTCCGTTCCGCGCCTCGTGGCTGCCGTTTGGCGAGTTCGTCTACACCGCCGACGGCCAGATCAAGCGCCGCGCGGCCGGCGGCGCCACCAAGGCGGTCGCCTTCACCGCCACGGTCCCGGTGCTGACGCCACGCTACGTCAAGAAGAGCCGCGACTTCCTGTCGGCCAAGACCCGACCGGTGGTCGGGATCGGCAGTCCGGCCCTGTCGCCCGACGGCCGCCAGGTGGTGTTCCGAGCGCTCAACGACCTCTACCTGCTCGACATCGGCGGCGGTCCGGCCAGGGCTCTCACGAAGGACGCTTTCAGCAAGGTCGACCCGGCCTGGTCGCCCGACGGCAAGACCTTGGCCTATTCGACCGACAAGGGCGGCTCGTTGGACCTCTGGCTCCGTGACATGGCGACGGGCGCGAGCAAGCAGCTGACCCATTTCGACGGGGCGGCGGTGTCCAGCGCTTGGTCGCGCGACGGGAAGTCGATCGCCTTTCTCAGCCAGAACGGCGGCCTGTTCGTCGCCGACGCCGCGACTGGCGAGACCCGCCGCGTCTATGGCGACCTCTGGGAACCGGGCAAGCCCAGCTGGGGCCCGGGCGACAAGACCATCGCCTACGCAGCCTTCAAACCGTACTCGGCCCGGTTCCGCGAGGGCCTCAGCGAAATCCTGACCGTCGACGTGGTGAGCGGGAAGGGGACCTACGCTCCGATCCTGCCCGACCGCTCGCTGGGCACGCGCGGTGACGATGGCCCGGCCTGGTCCCCCGACGGCAAGTCCCTGGCCTATGTGTTCGCCAGCCGCCTGCACCTGTCGCCGGTCGACGAGACCGGCAAGCTGCTGGGCCCGCCCAAGGCGCTGAACGACGAGCTCACCGACGCGGTCAGCTGGAGCGGCGACGGCAAAAGCCTGGTCTATCTCTCGGCCGGCCAGCTGAAGCTGATCTCGGCGGCCGGCGGCGCGCCCAAGCTCGTGCCGCACGGTCTGGCCTGGGCCAATGTCCGGCCCAAGGAACGCATAGTGGTCCGCGCCGCTCGCCTATGGGACGGCAAGTCGCCGAGCCTTCGCGAGAACGTCGATGTCCTGATCTCCGACGGCCGGATCGCTGGCGTCGCTCCACGCGGCGAGGTGGCGGCCGACGTCACGGTGATCGATGCGCCGACGGGCACCGTGATGCCCGGACTGATCGACATGCACACCCATCGCCAGATGCAAGGCTACGGATACGGCGATCGGGAAGGGCGGCTTTGGCTGTCCCTGGGCGTGACCACGACCCGCTCGCCCGGCGGTCCGGCCTATCACACGGTCGAAGACCAGGAGGCGATCGAATCCGGCAAGCGGGTCGGTCCCCGCTACTACGCCACCGGCGAGGCGATCGACGGCTCGCGGATCTTCTACAACTTCATGCGGCCGGTCACCGAGCCGGGCCAGATGGCGCTGGAGCTGAAGCGGGCCGAGGCGCTGTCCTACGACCTGATCAAGACCTATGTTCGCCTCTCGGGAGAACGCCAGAAGGAGGTCATCGCCTGGGCCCACGCCAAGGGCCTGCCGCTGACCTCGCACTATCACTATCCGGCTCTCGGCCTGGGCATGGACGGGATGGAGCACCTTGGGGCGACCAGCCGCACCGGTTATTCGCGCACAGTCAGCGCCCTGGGCAACATCTACCAGGACGTCAACGCCGCCTTCGTGGCCAGCAAGGCCGCCCGCACGCCGACCCTGTTCACCTCGACGGCCCTGTTGGGCGACGACCGCTCGTTGGTCGACGATCCGCGGATCAAGGCCCTGTATCCGCCGTGGGAGTATGCCCGCCTGCTGGAGCGGGCCAAGCAGATGGCGGCCATGGACCGCACGCCGATCCTGGCTTCTCTGGAGCGCAACGTCGCCGAGGTGGCGCGAACCGTCCGGGCGGGTGGCCGGATCACTACGGGCACGGACTCGCCGATCGACTTCAACGCCGTCAGCCTGCACATGAACTTGAGGGCCATGGTCCGCTACGGCATGACGCCATTCGAGGCCCTGGTCACCGCCACCAGCGCCTCGGGCGAATATCTGGACGAGCCACTGGGCTCGATCGCGACCGGCGCCTATGCCGATCTCGTGCTGGTCGACGGCGATCCGTTGGCCCGGATCGAGGACGCGGCGAAGGTCGTCAAGGTGATCAAGCACGGCGAGGTCTTCACGATCGCCGACCTGGTCGGTCCGTTCGCCGAGCATGTGCAGCACGCCGCCCTCGATCGCGGCCGGCGCTTCGTTTGCGAGGCGTCCGCCGAATACTGGTGGCATGAGCCCGACTTTCTGGCCCAAGCTCGCGCCTCGTGCTGCGACGGGGCCTGCGGCTTCACGCCGACCTTCAGCCTTCAAGTCTAGTATCGGGGACAGACGATGGGAATTTCGCGACGCAGCTTTCTGACGTCCGTGGGCAGGGCCGGCGGCTATGGGGCGCTCTACACCACGATGATGGGCATGGGCCTGCTGGCCGCGCCGCGAGCCTATGCCGGCGCGCCCAAGCTGGAGCTGGCCGGCGGGCGGGGCGCGTCGGTGGCGATCCTCGGGGCGGGCATAGCCGGCCTGGTCGCCGCCTACGAGCTGCGCAAGGCGGGCTATTCGGTCACGGTGCTGGAAGCGCGCGACCGCCCGGGCGGTCGGGCCTGGTCGGTGCGCTCGGGCACGAAGATCGTCCAGACGGGCCGGCCGGACCAGATCGTCGACTGGTCGACGGGCAGGAACGACTATTTCAACGCCGGTCCCGCCCGCATCCCGCAATGGCATCACGCCATCCTCGGGTATTGCCAGGAGCTGGGCGTGCCGCTGGAGGTGATGGTCAACGCCAACCGGTCGGCCAAGCTGGACTTCGCTGGCCAGGTGGTGACCGAGCGCCAGGCGGTCAACGACACCCGGGGCGCCTTCACCGAGCTGCTGGCCAAGGCCGTCGACAAGGGCGCGCTGGACCAGGAACTGACCGGGATCGATAAGCAGAAGCTGCTGGGCTACCTGTCGGCCTACGGCGACCTGTCGAAGAACGCCTACGAGGGCTCGACCCGCGCTGGTTTCCTGGCCTCGCCCGGCGGCTACGACCATCCGCCCAAGGGCGGGCCGCCGCTGCGCATGGCCGACATGATGAAGTCGCGGTTCTGGGGCGCCAGCCTGATCTTCGAGGAGATCATCGACATGCAGGCGACCATGCTGCAGCCGGTTGGCGGCATGGACCGCATTTCCTACGCCCTCTACGAACAAGTGAAGCCGGCCGTGAAGTTCGAAGCGGTGGTCAAGCAACTGCGCAAGACGCCCAGGGGTGTGAAGATCGTCTATGCCGACAAGGCGGGCGAACAGGCGCTGGAGGCCGACTACTGCATCTGTACGATCCCGCTGCCCGTGCTGGCTAAGATCCCTTCGGACTTCGCGCCGCGCGTGAAGTCGGCGATCGCGGCCGCCGAATACCACCACGGCACCAAGGTGGCCTGGGAGAGCCGGCGGTTCTGGGAGCAGGACGACTTCCAGTACGGCGGCCTGGGTTGGACCGACGAGGCCAACGAGCTGGTCTGGTATCCCAGCGGCGGCGTCGGCGAGAAGACCGGCATCCTGGTCGGGGCCTACTCGATCGGCTTCTCGGGACCCGACAGCCCGCCGAAATACGCGGCCATGTCGTTCGAGGAGCGCTTCGCCCTGTCGCGCAAGGTGATCGAGAAGTTCCACCCTGGCCACGGCCAGGAGCTGACCAAGCCCTTCACCGTCTCGTGGATGCAGACGCCGTACAATGAAGGCGTAGCCGTGGGCTGGAAGGACGAACAGCGGGCCACCGACTACGCCGAACTGTGCAAGCCCGACGGCGCCTTCTATTTCGCCGGCGAGCACATGAGCTACATCAACGCCTGGCAGGAAGGCGCGGCGCTGTCGGCGCACGAGGCGCTGAAGCTGATCCAGGCGCGGGTGTCGGCGGCGTAGGGCCTTTCAGCCCAGACGGTTGTCGTGCCGGAAGCTCCTGTTCAGACCGGGGACTGGACTGATGCGATCCGCCTGTCCTGAGTCCCGGACAAGCGCGCTGCGCGCTTTCCGGGATGACAACGATGGCCTCCGCGTCCGCTTATGCGAGGCCTCTACCGCGGTCGATGGCGAAGTTCGACCGTCCTTGGAGGTGGAAACGGAGGCCAGGAACACCACGGCCTTGCCGCTGGGAGGATCGGGGCGCCCGGCGCGGCCTGTCGCACCCAGCGGGTGTCCATCGACTACTTGGCCGCAACCATAGGTGATGAAATCTCTACGGTTCGACGGTCAGACTATCGACGTTCCGCATAATTTTGTAAGGCGTCGATGGTCGTGAAAGGATCCGCATGCCCACCAGGCGGAACACTCTAGTGCTTCTGGGCGCGGTCGCGAGCGCGGCTGGCGTGAAGGGCGACGCCGAGGGCCGGGCGATGAATTCAGCCGCGATTTGGCCGCGGCCCGCGCACCGCGACATACCGACATCCGACTGGGGCCCCTACAGCGACCATTGGAACGGGGTTTCCCACATCACAGGCCATCAGCGTGGGCTGCGGATGGACTTCGCGCTCACGCCAGCCATCCTGCGGCAGGAAAGTCTAATCCCGTTTGCGCACGCTGGCCTGGGCATGCAGCCGGTGCGCGCGGACCCGGACCTGAGCTACTACGCATGGCTCTATCGGCTCGAAGCGGGCGTTGAAATTCGCCTTGAGTGGCTGCGCCTGTCCGAGGCGGGAGGTGTGCTCAGGGCCCGTGTTCGCAACCTTTCTGACGTCGTCTGCCCCGTTGTTCTGAACTGGACCGCGCGGCTTTGCCCACCGCCATGCCCGGCCCGCCTCGAGCGCCCGCGATCGTCCGGCATTGCTCATCTGGCGGTCCCCCGCACGCCCTTGCGCCCGGCGCGTGTGTCCCTGCCCATCGATGCGGTCTGGGTTAACGCGCTCTTCTACGACCATTTCCAATGGGCCAAGCCTGGTCCGGACGAGAGCCTCCCCTACGACGGCCGCCGCCATGGCGAGGTGGTGGAGCATGACTTCGTCGATGGTTACGGAATTGGCCAGGGTTTTGGGCGCGAGAAGGGCGACCAGATCCGCTGGCGGATGAAACTGGCCAAGCCCCTCGCCAACGCGGTCGTGCGCGTGCGATATCGCTGCGCGTTCCCTTCCGCCAGCTTTGTGGCGAGCGGGCTTTTCTCGGGTGTCGTCACGCTAGCCGGCGGGGAGGATCCGCGAGCCTTCATGGAGCTCGATCTCGCCGTGGGAAGGCTCGCGGCGGGCGAGCATGATTGGTCGCTTGTGGCCATGGGCGACGCCGCCGTCGAGTTGAATGGATTTGTTCTCGTCGAGCAGAACGCCGCCGACGCCGTCAGCTTCGCCCCACACACCTGGGCTCTGCGTCCGCAACGCCACGACGCCATACGATCAGCGGTCCTGGCCTTCGCCGAGGAAACCGACAGCACCTACGCCCTGAGCTGGACAGACGATATCCTGCCCATTCGCACGGTGGCCAATGATGACCTGCGTCTCCTGGAGACGGCCCTGAAGTCGCCAGCGGCGTTCACCCTGCGTCGCGTGCCCGATGCGGAGACGCCGGAACACGTCACCGTGCTCACCCACCGGGTGTTCAACCTCGAGCCAGGACAAACCGCTTGGCGAGACCTCCGCGTGGCGGTGGGGAAGGGAGGCGCGACAGCCGAGCTTCCCGCGGCCGACGCCGACGCGCTTGACATGCGGTTCGCTGCGGCTCGGCGAAAGTTCGGTGATACTGATCAAACTCCCGGCGACCGGTACGCCGAAAGCGCTGAACGCCTGCTGGCTACGGCGGCGACCAACATGCTGTTTCCCATCTGGACCGGCGGCGCCTGGGTGCGAAATTATAGTCCAGGTCGTGAATGGCCGTCGGTCTATACCTGGGACTCCGGTTTCACGGGGCTGGGCTTGGCTAAGAGAACACCGCGGCTGTCGACCGCGCTTTTGGACACCTATCTGAGCCCGGTTCAGGACAAGCAAGCCGCCTTTCTGCACCACGGTTCGCCCCTCCCGACCCAATTCTATCAGTTCGAGGCCCTTTGGAATCTGAACGGTGGCAAAGCCTTCGCGCAGGAGCGCTATCCCAGGCTCAAGCGATATCTTGAGTTCTTGCTGGGGCGCGCGGCAGGCTCGACGTGCCGGACCTTCGGCAGCGGTCTGATCAGGACCTACGACTATTTCTACAACGCCGCCGGCATGGACGACTATCCGGCGCAGATGGCCATGCACGCCGGCGGCCTGGCCGCACGGGTCGCGCCAGCCATCAGCACCGCCCATGCCATTCGATGCGCCAAGCTTCTGCGCCGCATCGCCAGGACGCTTGACCTCCATCGTGACGTGGAGGTCTGGAGCCGGGACATAGAAGCGCTCAGCCAGGCGCTGCAAACCCATGCCTGGGACGCCCGGAGCGGCTACTACGCCTATGTCATCCACGATGCGACGGGCGCGCCGACCGGCTGGCTGAGGAGTGCGGCCGGAGAAAATTTCAACATGGGACTCGATGGCGTCGCACCGCTGGTGGCCGACATCGCCGACGCCTCGCAGCGTCGCGCGATGATCGACAACCTGATGTCCCCGGAGCGACTGTGGACTCCCAGCGGTGTCACCGCGGTCGACCAGCGGGCAAGCTATTTCGATCGCGCCGGCTACTGGTCGGGCTCGGTATGGATGCCGCACCAGTGGCTGATGTGGAAGGCCATGCTCGACTATGGGCAGGGCGCGCTGGCCTGGCGCATCGCTCAGACGGCGCTTGACGTCTACAGCCGCGAGATCGCTCGAACCGGTTTGGCCTACGAACAATTCGACGCTTTCACCGGACGGGGAGGCGGGTGGTCGCCCTTCGGAGCGCTCTCCTCGCCCATACGCAACTGGTACGAGGCCTACTACCAGCCAAGAACCTTGAGCGGTGGTTTCAATACCCACGTCCGCCAGCAGCATTGGTCGGCGCAAGGTCTCCTGGCGCGGCTGAACGTCGAAGGCGAACACGCCGCGTCCGTGCTCGTTGTCGCTGACCGCGCGCCGCGCAAAGCGTCCTGGCGAGGAAAGGCGGTGGCTATCACCCTCCGCGGCGAGCGCGCCGCCGAGATCGTTTTGACGCCTGGAGACGGAGTCCTTGAGTTTGATCTGTGACTAACCAGCGGTAGGGTTCGGACTGCACCGCCCGCCATGTTTCCGAGTGTTGGAAATGGCGGTGCAGGGAGCGGACGTGCATAGTCACGCCTTGGCAGCTGGGGAATGTCAGAATGAGGCTGTTCGGCTGCGTCTGCGGTCAGTTCCACAGTTCAGGCGCAGGCATGGGAATGTCGGCGGACCGCGTGGCCGTGCCGATCCCCTTTTATGTTGTGGATCATCCAGAAGGAGTCGCCGTGTTCGACTGCGGCCTGCATCGAGACCTGGTGCACGCCGATGATCCCTATCGACGCCGACTGCGTACGCAGGACATGGACGTCAGCCTCTCGCCTGAGGAAACCGTTACGCGCGCCCTCGAACGGTTGGACATCGATCCCGCGGCGGTTCGGTTCGCCGTGCTCTCGCACTTGCATTTTGACCATACCGGCGGCCTGAGCGAACTCCCCAATGCGACGATCGTCGTGCAGGCTAGAGAGTGGCAGGCTGGCCGCGACGACGACCTTTCCGCACGCTACTTCCTGCCGCGTCGGTTCTTCGACCTCGGCCACTCCTTGCTTCAAATCGACGGCGAGCATGACCTGTTTGGGGACGGGGCGGTGACTATTCTGCCGAGCTTTGGCCACACGCCGGGGCACCAGTCGATGCACGTGCGCAGCGATGATGGAGACCACATCCTGGTGGCGGATGCTTGCTACAATTGCGAGACCGCGCGGACACGCCGCTTCCCCGCCCATTTTGATAGTCCGGCGATGAACAAGTCTCTGGACGCACTGACTGCGCGGTGTGGTCCTGAAACCCTCATGATCTACGGCCACGACCCCGACCAGTGGGGCGATCAACCTATCCTGAGTTCAAGCCGCAGCTAGTGCGCGTCTGAGATTCGGATCGAGCTGAAGAGCCAGGCCTCTCGGCGTCTATTGTTGATCAGCGGGTGGCGTGTGATGGCTTTTGCTGGCGCGATCGCCGCCTAGCTGGGAGCCGGAAATGATCATTCGTCGTCGGACCATGCTTGCGGCGGGCGCCGCCGCCTTCCTGGCGCCGGGGCTGGCCGCCGCCCAGGGCGGCGGGTCGAACGCGGCGCGCTTTTCGCTCGCCTTCGCACCCCATGAGGGCAGCTTCGCCAGCCGCGGCGGACTGATCGAGCAGATCGCCTTTGCGGCGGACCAGGGGTTCACCGCCTGGGAGGACAACCAGGCCCGCGACCGTCCTGTGGAAGAACAGGAGCGAATGGCGCGGGCGCTCGAGCAACGCGGCATGACGATGGGGGTCTTCGTCGCCAGCATGCCCAAGTGGGCTCAGTTCCGGCCCGTGCTCGGCGGCCCCGATGACGCCGAGCGGGACGCGTTCCTGGCCGACATCCGTGCGTCCGTCGACGTGGCCAAGCGGCTGAACGCCAAGTACATGACGGTGGTCACCGGGTTCTTGGATCCCAAGACGCCGCTGGATATCCAAACGGCGCGCATCATCGACGTGATGCGCCGAGCGAACGACATCGTGGCTCCACAAGGCCTGGTCATGGTGATGGAGCCGCTGAACACTCGCATCGACCATCCCAACGTCTACATGCAAACGATCCCGCAGGGTTTCGCGATCGCCCGCGCCGTGAACAGCCCGGCCGTGAAGGTCCTCGCCGACCTCTACCACGCGCAAATTCAGTTCGGGAATCTGATCCCGACGCTGGAGGCCTGCTGGAGCGAGGTCGCCTATGTGCAGTTCGGCGACAATCCAGGCCGCAAGGAGCCGACCACCGGCGAAATCAACTACACCTCGATCGTCCGGTGGTTGAAGTCCCGGCGTTATGGGGGCGTGATCGGCATGGAGCATGGCAATTCTCTGGCCGGACGTCCCGGCGAGGAGCGCCTGGTCGCCGCCTATCGCGAAATTGACCGAGGATGAGGACCCTCTGCTGACGCGGTGGCTTGCTTCGGACGGATGGCGCTCGCGGCGCCCTGGTCAAGCGGCGTTTGACATCCTCGGCGAAGGTCATGTTGCTGCAGTTGGCCCAAGGGCCGCTATTGGCGCTGCCCGACTTTAACGACTGAGCCTGAGGCCGGGAGGGGCTGGGCGAGCTCCGTGCCGACGATCTTCCGAGCTCCGCACATTCTCGGGACGACGGAGGGCTAAGTTCTTCGATGGGCGTGAACTTGAGGACGGGTTGGCCCAGTCGCGATAGAGGTTCTGAACCGATGAGTCGGTGCGCCAAGGGGTTGGCGTGCGGGGGAGCGAAATCGTGAACTGTTTGCCGACCAGGGCCGTCGCCGCGGCCGTTCTGAGCCTGTTGCTGTCTCACGCCAGCCAGGCCGCGCCGACCACCCGTCCCGTTAAGGTGTCCGGCGGCGCGATCGTGGGCTCGGTGGACGGTCCTCTGAACGAATATTTCGGCGTTCCGTTCGCGGCGCCGCCGGTCGGCGATCTTCGCTGGCGGGCCCCGCAACCTGTCGTCCCGTGGGCCGGCGAAAGGTCGGCGCGCGACTTCTCCCCCGCCTGCGCGCAGACGGCGACCTGGATTCCCAACCCAAAGAGCGAAGACTGCCTGTACCTGAACCTGTGGGCGCCGGCAAAAGCCAAGGATCTGCCGGTCATCGTCTGGATCCACGGTGGGGCGATGGACAGCGGCGCCGCCGCCGTGCCCGTGCAAAACGGCGCCAACCTGGCTCGGCGCGGGGCCGTCGTGGTCACCCTCAACTACCGCCTGGGCATATTCGGCTTCTATGCCTTGCCGGAACTCAGCGCGGAGTCGCCGCAGCATGTGTCCGGAAACCAGGGCGTTCTCGACCAGATCGCGGCGCTGCGCTGGGTCCGCGCCAACATCGCGGGCTTCGGCGGCGATCCCGACCGGGTGACGATCATGGGCAATTCCTCGGGCGGGGAATCGGTGGCGGTGCTCGTGGCCTCGCCGCTGGCCACGGGCCTGTTCCAGCGCGCCATCGCCGAGAGCGGCAATGATGCGATGCCGATCAGTCCACAGGACGATCACCGCTTCGATCGAACGCCCGCCGCCGAGGCCAAGGGCTTGGCCTTCGCCAAGGCGGTCGGGGCCGAACGCCTGGCGGACCTGCGCCGGCTGAGCGTTTCGGACTTGCAGAAGCAGGCCTGGTCGCCGCGGGTTCATGTCGACGGCCATCTGCTGCGCGCCGACTTGACCACCACCTACCGCAACCATGACCAAAACGACGTGCCCCTGCTGGTGGGCTGGACAGCCGAGGAGGGCACGGACCTGACGGCGTTCTACCTGGACGCCAGCGCGTCGACCGCCGCCGGGCGACGAGACCAGATGGCCAAACTCCTGGGCCATCCGCCGTCCGATCGCATGCTGGCCGCCTATCCTGGCGCCACCGACGTGCAGGCCCTCGCCTCGATCAACCAACTGACCAACGACTGGTGGGGCTGGCGAATGGTCCGTTGGGCCGCCTTGCAAGCTAGGTACGGCCGCTCCAAGTCCTACGTCTACTACTTCGCCCACCGTCCCGCGGAACCGCCGACCCCGTGTTCGTGGGGCTGCGGCGCTGGCCACGGCGTTGAAATCCAATACCTGCTCGACAATCTCGCCGTGGATCCCCGGGCCTGGACCGCGGAGGATCGACGGCTGGCGAACCAACTGGCCGACACCGTGATCCGGTTCGCGCGAACCGGAAGCCCGGCAGGCGAGGGACTACCCGCCTGGCCGGCGTTCGACGGCTCGAACGCCTCCATACGGCCGATCGGCGGCGACGCCGAACTTCAGGCCCATCCGCTGCCGGATTTCTCGGTCTTTCAATAGCGGCTGCAGCGTCCCAGCCCAGGTGATAGTCGCCGACGAGCGTCGCGCGGCGGCGCAAGCCTCTTGGCCAGGCGACGGGGTCTGAGAAACGGAAGGCGTTGGTCCATTTTGGCGGGACGATCTTAAGGGCGTGACGAAGATCCAAGGTGCCATCGGCTCAGGGGGTGATGGTGACGATCACCCGCTTGTAGCGAGTGAGGGGCGGGGCGCCCTTGTCGGTCACCCGAACGATGAAGTGGGCCTCACGCGGCGCGGTGACGGTGGGCGCGGTGAAATCGACCGTATGAATGTTCGCGGCGATGCCATTGGGTATCGCCGACTGCCAGTGGCCGACCTCCTGATAGTGCAGCCACTGGAAGCTCAGGCTGTCGCCATCGGGATCGGTGCTGTCGACCGCGCTCAAGACGAACCGCTGGCCCGATTTCACGGTCAATCGATCAGGATGAGCGAGCCGAACCTCCGGCGGGTGATTGGCCTGCGCGAACGGCCGCGTCGTCCAGTCCATCCGCGCGGCGAAGTCGTTCTGCAGATCATCGCGCCAGCGCCAGATCCCGGCGCGAAAGTCCTTGGATCGCTCCACCGAAGTGTGAGCGCGGCCAAAGTCCTGGGCGACTTGCGGCATGAACGTATCGATCGCGTTGGTCCAGATCGGCCGGGTTTCCGGCTCGATGGTCACCCCGCTGAAACCGCTCGGATCGGTGGTGGCGACGGCCGGTGTATAGAGCTCGTAGCGGCCGCCCCATCCGCCCCAATCGGGGTGTTCGGGATTGCTCAGGCCGTTGGGGATCAGCGACAGGAAGGCCGGCGTGTCGCCTTCCATGCCATAGGAGACATCGGGGTAGAGGGCTCCCAGGGGGCCATGGCCTTGCTGGATGTTGTCGCGCAGCCAACTGTTGCTGACCATGCGGTTGTCGGCGCCGTCGATGACCGTGTGAATGCCGGTCCAGGTTCCCGCGCCATAGCCGCCGGGGCTGACGACGTAAAACAGCTCTGGAAAGGTGCGGCGGATCCAGGGCCCGCCATCGTCCTGGTCCGAGATCGTATAGACCCGCAGCTTGGCGATCAGACGGCGCGCCGTTTCGGGCGAGCGCGTTTCACGGATCGTGTACAGGGCCTGGGCCAGCGTGTTGACGCCGCCCCACACCGAAATCCACAGCGGGCGCGGATCGTCGCGCTCCAGCGCCTGGATGATCAGCCGCGACCCGGCCGTGTCCTTGCCCGTCCCGACCGCGGCCATGCCGTAGCCGGACTGCCCTTCGCTCACGAGAGCGGCGAGCCGGTCGGGCGTCGGGAAGCCGGCCTCGTGCTTGGCTAGGTTCGGGCGGACCTTGGCGTAGGCCTGGATGATACGGCGAATCGACTCCGGATGCGTCGAGGTCTTCATGTGGATCGATGTCGTGGCCACCAGCCCTTCCAGGTCGATCTGGTTGGCGTAGAGCATCAGCCGCACGAAGGATTGGGTGTCGTCGGGATCGGCCTCGATGTCGCTCAGCACGATCATGCGCTGACGCTCCGGCGGCGCTGGAAGCCGCGCCTGCGCGGCCGCGGGCCAGGCGAAGACGGCGAGCGTGGCGGTCATCGCAAGCAGCCTCGTCAGTTTGTGAGGGCCTTGTTCCCGTTGTCCGACCCGGCCAGCTTGGGCGCCGGCCCTACACGTCCGCCCAATGGCGAATAAATCCATTGCGCCTTTCATTTGGCTGCTGCGCGCTGGTTTTTGGATTTGGTGCTCACCAAGGCCTGACGAGCCTTGCGAGTGCAGCAGCCGCCAATCATCGAACCCCCTACGTTTTATTGCCTTTTTTGTCCCACCAATGGTACCGCAACCATTGCTCAATGCGAAGCGTGATTACGTCGCCGGGCAAAATGCGAGAGGCACGCTTTGAACTCTCCCGTCCCAGGATGTAGGAGGGCGGACGACCAGCCGCCGCGGCCCGCGGCTGGAAGGCGAGAACGTGCAAGGCGCCGCGGAGTAGCCGGTTGCGGGCCCATCAGCAGGCGACAGGCGAGGAAAGCGCGGCCATCGCCACCGCTGACCGCCTGTCTCTATGGCCTCGGCCCGGCGGCTAGGAGACCTGTGAGTCGAACCGGCCCAAGCAGCCCCGACGGCAGCAGAGGCGAGTCGGCGCGATAGGGCGAGACCGGCGCGAAAGCGACCGGCTTGGCGCCAGGCTGCCTGTCGCCGATCAGCCGGTTGGGCCAGAGGTTCACCACCGCGACCGTCAGCGCGTTCTTGCCGGGCTTCAGGGCGTCGGTGATGTCGACGCGGTAGGGGGCGCGCCAGGCCGTGGCGACCGGCTTGCCGTTGACCGACACTGACGCCAACTCCTTGACCTCGCCAAGGTCCAGTTCGATGCGCCGGCTCGACTTCAACCAGCTCCGCTTGATCTGGACGTCCTTTTCATAGGTCGCGACGCCCGAGAAATATTTGATCCCAGGATCTGTCGCTTCCGGCCACGAGATCAGCTTATCGAACACGGCGTTTTCAGGGGCGCCCCGCCTGGCTTCGAAGCTGACGCGCCAAGGCCCTTCCAGGGTCGCGAGCGTGCTGGCCTGCCGCGGAGGCGCGGTCCAGGCCTTCTCTCGCATGGGCTTGTCGAACACCACGAAGACCGCGTCATGCCCGGCCAGGTCCAGCCGGGTGCGGACGCCGGTCGCCGTCTGTTCGTAACCCAGAACCTCTCGCCGGCCCGTCTCGGCTCGCCACAGTTCCGGGGCGTGGCCGTCGACCCGGAAGACGGCGTCGAGGATGCGCGGTTCGGTGCTCTGGTTGGAGACGAAATAGATGTCTGCGTCGGCGGTGCGGCGGTGCAGGGTCAGGAGGTCTGCGGCGGCCGCCTTGTCGGTGAACACCACATCCGGCGTGACCTTCTCGGCCGCCAGGGCAGAGGTCAGGTCGGCATAGACGCGGCCCTGGCCAAGGCTTCGGCCCGGCGCGCCGTCGCCCCAAATCTCGTCAGCGAGCTTGGCGACCTCGCTGTCCGGACTGGCCATGCCCAGCCCGCCCACCGGGCGCTTGGCGACCAGCACCGCCCCGTCGGCGACCAGGGCGCGGATCTTTCGCAGGGCAGGCAGGCTGAGCCGCTGGACGGTATCGGGCAGGAAGAGGACGCGATAGCTCATGCCGCTGGGGGTCACCAGCCGTCCGTCCTTGACCGACAGCAGGGTCAGCAGCGCCTCGGGGTTGATGTAGTCGTAGGCGTAGCCCTTGGGCACGTCGGTGTTGACGCGGTCCCTGAACAGCTCGGTGAGATTGCGCTCCTCGCCGTAGAAATAGGCCACGTCGGCGACGAACCGGCCCTGCTGCAGCATGTACGAGGTGCGGCTCAGATAGCTGACCCAGGGCCCGGCCTGCTCGGCCCAGGTCTCGTTGCGATTGAAGTACTGGCCGAAGATGAACAGGCCCAGCCCCGGCTTGGCGTCGACCAGCGGCTGCATGTGCGACTCGTGCATCAGGATACGGTTGACGCCACGTGCGAAGATCTCGTCGGCGACCGGCTTGAGCATGGCTGGCGAGAACGACCACGGGTCCTGCATGGCCGCCACCGTCAGGGCCTCGGCGGCGACCAGCGGCTTGCCGTAGACGTGGGCGGCGGAGGCGGCCTCCTCGAGGTCGGCCTTGAGCGGCGGCTGGCCGGGACCGGTGGACCAGGGGCGGTACCAGAACTCGGCGGTGGGAATGTCGGCGCGGGCCTTGGCCGTCATGCCGTCGACGATGGCCCGCGGATAGTCACCCTGAACTTCGGTGTAATAGCCCATGCCCCGGCTCTTCAGCGCCTGGGACAGCACCGCGTAGTGGTTGTCGACCACCAGGTCCTTCAATGTCTGGCGAAAGTCGAACAGGAAACGCTCGGACGCGTCGGCGCTCTGAACCATCCGGCCGGTCAGCACCGGAAGCCACGGCGTCGGATCATAGCCTCGCCGGGCGCGGAATTGCGCCAGCATGGCCGGCGTCCAATTCTGCACCCCCGCTTCCCAACTGTCGGTGAGCAGGGTCTGCACGCCCTTGGACCCCAGGGTGTCGCCGCTGGCCTGCTGGTAGAGGTCCAGATAGTGGTCGAGGTAGCGGCCGACGGCGGCGGCGTCGAGCTTGTCGACCTCAAGACCCGTGGCGCTCGGCTCGGCCGGGGCGTTGACCGCGCCGGTCAGAGACCAGCCTAGCCGGACGATCGTCCAGCGGCCCTTCGGCGGGACCCAGTCCAGCGTCCCGTCGGGGCGGAGCTTGCCGGTCAGGTCGACGACCTTGGCCGGGTCGATCAGCGAGCCGGCCGGGATCGTTGCTGGCGGCCCGTCCTCGTGCACGCTGGGCGAAAAACCGGCCTTGGCTTCGAAGCCGTTGATCCGCGCCCCGGTCTGCAGAGTCAGGCGCGAGAGAGCGAAGCTGACCTGCTTGGGGCGCCCCATCACCTTGGCGACGGGCGGCTGGAAGTCCTCGGGCGGCGGGGCGAAGCGCAGGCGCAGCCGCTGGGTGCTCACCGGCGAGAAGGCGATCGTCTGCTGCGGCGCGCCGTGCGCCAGCGGGCCGCTGGTGGCCTCGACGACGCCTTCGCCCACGGCTTTGAAGACCCCCGGCGCGGCCTCGGCCTCGATCACGACCTTGGCGCCGAATTGGACGCTGAGCGAGACCGCGCCCAGGGGCACTGCGCCGGGAAACCGCGCTTCCAGCCAGGCCTCGGTTTCGCCCTGGGCGGGCGCCAGCTTCAGCGACAGGCCCTCGGCCGGAGCGCCCGGGACCGTCTCAGCCAAGGTGGCGGGGCCCGCCTGAGTGCTCCACCGCGGCGCGGCCAGGGCGACCTCCAGCGGCGGGGTCGGATAGGCGAACACCGCCGCGTCGTCATAGGCCTCGACTGGGGATTTGCCGGTCTTGGCGCCCTGGAAGCCGCCGCTCGCCCGGGGTGGGGCGGGGAGGGCCAGCGGAGCGGTCGCGCCGCCGTCGACGGTGGTCTCGCTCCAGACGTACTTCTTCATCGCGTCGGCGGGCGGCACCCATGGGCCGCCGGTCTCGCTCCAACCGGGGGAGCCGGCGATGCCGACCTCCATGTCGGCCGCGCGGGCCTGGGTCACCGCCTGGCGGAAGATGGCGCGCCATTCGGGCGACATGAACGGGATGGGCTTGTCGACGACGATCGGCTCGGGAAGCTTGCCGCCGGAGAAGGCGTGGACGCCGCCGACGCCGATCCGCCCCATCCAGTCCAGGTCGAGGCGGGCCCCTTCTGACGAGACATTACCGCTCATCCAGTGCCACCAGACGCGAGGCTTGGCGCTGTTGGGTGGGGCGGTGAAGCCGGCGGCCAGGTCGTCGCCGGCGGGCGCGGACAGCGCCACGCGAGGCTCGACCATCAGAGCTGAAGCGCCGAGGAGCGCCAGAAGGAGGCGATGCCTGGCCTGTGTGCGGCCGATGCCCGTGGATCCCAAATCGTCCTCCCGTCCGCTGGCCGCCGTCGACGTCACGGGGCTTTTGGAGCAACGTTATTGAACGAATGTGTACGATAATTGCCGCCAACTCGTCAAACGGCTTCGGTTCGGCCGGGATGGTTCTCGGCGAGGGTGCAGGCCGTTCGCAAACTCGGCGTGAAATCGGCGCTTGGCGTTTGTCGTTCGGCTTTCTGGTCCTGCTCGCGCCTGGCTCCTCGCGCCTCTGGGCGGTCTCTGGCCGCGGCGTCGAGGTGGGCTATTTCACACTTGATCACGCATTTAATTGACCGTTGTCGTTTAATTTTACTTGCCAGCCAAAGCGCCGCCGTTGATGATCCTGACCACGGACCGCGAGGCGGTTCCCGGCCCGTCCGTCGAGCGCCCGAAGAAGCGCCGAGGGCGCGCCAACGAAAGTCGCGCCGATCGCAGTCTCGGCCGGGCAGTGGAGGAAGCATGATGAACCGACGGGATCTTATCGCCACGGCCGGCGCGCTGGCCGCCACCTCCGCCCTTTCCGAAGCGGCCTGGGCGAAGGCTCCGCTCCCACCGCTTCCCATCGAGACCGTAGACGTCGACCTGACCGCCGACGTGGGCGCCCTGGCCCACATCTGGTCCGAGTGCGTGGGCTCCGACCGGGCCGGCCTGACCATGCGCGAGGAATGGCGGATCGACGCCAAGCGCGCCTACAAGGAGGCTGGCATCAAGCGGGTGCGCTTCCACGGCATCTTCAACGATGACGAGATGGCGGTGCGGCCCAAGGGCGCGATCGGCGCCGCGGGCCAGAGCTTCAACTTCCAGAACGTCGACACCGTCTATGACGGGGTGCTGGAAACCGGCATGAAGCCGTTCGTCGAGCTCAGCTTCATGCCCAGCAAGCTGGCCAGCGGAACCGCCAATTTCGGCACCTATCGCGGCAACATCACCCCGCCGGCGTCGCTGGACGACTGGAAGGCGTTCGTCGCCCTGTTTGTGCGCCACCTGATCGACCGGTACGGCGCGGCCGAGGTGCGCCAGTGGTATTTCGAGGTCTGGAACGAGCCCGACCTGGGCTTCTTCTGGAGCGGCACCCAGCAGCAGTACTTCGAGCTCTACAAGGCCTCGGTCGAGGCGGTGCGCAGCGTCGACCCGAGCCTGAAGGTTGGCGGCCCGGCCACCTCGAAGGTCCAGTGGATCCCCGAGTTCCTGGCCTATTGCGCCCAGAACAGTCTGCCGGTCGATTTCGTCTCGACCCACCTCTATGCCGGCGACAACCAGGTCAAGGTGTTCGGCGAAGCAGGCAGATACACCCAGAACGAGATCTACGCCGCGGCCATGAAGCAGGTCAGCGACCAGATCGCCGCCAGCGCCTACAAGAACGCTGAGCTGTGGCTGGGCGAGTGGTCGTCCGACAGCCCGGCGATGATCGCCCACATCATCAAGGGCTGCATGCCCTATTTGAAGGGTATGTCCTACTGGCAGGTCAGCAAGTTCGAGGAAGTGCTGGTCCCCAACTTCATCTTCAAGGAGGGCGACAATGCCTGGGGGCTGTTCTCGGCCCGCAATGTCGCGCGTCCGACCTTCAACACGTTCAAGCTGCTCAACAGGCTGGGGACGCGCCGCCTGAAGGCCGAGGGTCCCGCCCTGGCCTCGCGGCGGGCGGGTGGCGAAAGCGCCGTCATGGTCTGGAACCTGGCCGACGCGCCGCAGGCCAGCGGCATTCCTGGCGCCAACAGCGTGCGCAAGGTGGTCGGCGAGGCCAAGCGCTACCGAGTGCGACTGAAGGGCGCCAAGTCGGGCCAGACCGTCAAGGTCAGCTATGTCGACATGGAGCGCGGCTCGCCCTATCCGGCCTGGCGCGCGCTGGGGTCGCCGCAATACCCCACACGCGAGCAACTGGCCAAGATCCGCGCAGCCGCCGAGCTGCCGGCGCCGCACGTGCTGAAGCTGAGCGCCACGCGCGAGCTGGTCATCGACCTGCCGCCCGAAGGCGTGGCCCTGCTGGAGTTGACCTGACCGTCCTAACCGGCGCGCCAGGCTGATTGTCCATCGATCAGCAGGCGCGCCATCATGTCGGCCGCCGCCTCGCACGCGGCGTCGGTCACCTCGTCAACGCCGGACTCCTGGCGGATCCATCCGACAAGACCCGAGGCGAACAGCTTGGCGGCCAGCAGGGTCTGCTCAGTGGGCGAGGCCTGGCCTTCGGCCCGCGACAGGCGCGTGGCGATCGTCCGGACGTTCAGCATGTAGCCCATCTCGTGGAAGAGGCGCGCCAGCTCCGGAAAGCGTGGCCCCTCGGACACTACCAGGTGGTCGAAGGCGCGGATCTCCGGTTGCCTCAACGCTCGCAGCATCGAGACGGCGCGGTGGCGCAGCCAGGCCGCGATATCCTGGTCGGGGCGCTCGTCCTCGGCGGCGCTGTCCGCCGCCGCGGCCGCCTGCCAGGCCTGGATCCGCGCCTCGACGATGGCCTGGAACAGCTCGTGCTTGTTGGCGTATCGGGCGTAGAGGGTCGCCTTGGAGACCCCCGAGGCGGCGACAATCGCCTCCATCGAGGTGTTGGCGTAGCCCTGCGACAGGAACAATGCCTGGGCGGTCGAGAGTATGGTGTCCGAGATCGCCGCCAGCTGGGCGGCGCTCGGGCGCCCGCGCCGGGCCGTGAACGGCGCCTTCTCCATGTTCAGCCGAGCCCCGTCATCAATCGCGCCCACGTCGCCTGCCCCCGTCTCGTCAGCCTCTTGCTAGCGGCTCAGGGGAGGGGAGTCACCCGCGTTCAAGGCGCCGCGGACATGATTGGCCTGACCAATTTCCAGTCTTGCTGGCGCGGCCATTGGGCAGGATCGCCAAGTGAACGAATTCAACGCAGTCGTTCAGATGGCGACTACCAAGCCATGCGGCCATGGAACAGCACGTCGACGGCGTGCTCGGCATAGGCCATGGCCTCCTCGTGGCTGATCTCGCGCACGCGCTGATGAGCGTCGTACCAGCCCGTCAGCATGGCCATCAGCATCTCGGCCACCCGGGCCGGATCGCGGGGCGGGGCGGGGAAGTTGCTGGTGCTTTCGACCAGGCTGCGGGTCAGCAGGTCGATGGCGCTGCGATGCCCGGCCTCATGCAGGGCACGGGCCAATTCGCCGCCGGCGTCCGAGCTGCTGGTCAGCACGCGCTGGAAGGCGTGGATCTCCTCGGAGGCCAACGATTCCAGGATCGAGCGGGCGATATGGTTGAGACGCTGCTTGAGGTCCGCCGGCATCGGCCCGTTACGGGCGTCGGCCGCGGCCTGCCAGGCCTGTACGCGGTCGGCGACGACGGCGTGAAGCAGGGCTTCCTTGGTGGGATAGCGGGAATAGAGCGTGCCCTTGGCGATTCCGGCCGCTGCAGCGACGGATTCCATGGGCGTGGCGTCGAAGCCCATGGCCAGGAAATGTTCGCGCGCCGCCGCCAGAATGGCCGGATTGATCGCCTCGGAGCGCGCCGTGGTCGGGCGACCCGGACGCAGCGGCGCTTGCGGGGGGGCGTCCCGCGAGTCCTGGCCAGCAGTGTCTTGCGAGGGCGCGGCGGTCATGGACCTTCTAACCAAGTCGGTATCCAAATCTTTCGGCGCGAGCCGGGAGTCCAGCTCTCACGATTGTCCCGGGTGGGGCAACCCGATTCAATGGAATGGGCCGCCAGGCAGCGATCCTACAACATCTCACGATAAAATCGACCGGTATCGTACAATTATGGTTGCCTTTGCGCGACCCCGCGCCATGATCGCGTTCGAGGAACGTCCACAACAACGAGATCCCCCATGCGTCTAGCTTCCCTCGCTCTCGCCGCCGCTCTGCTGGTCGCGCCAGCGGCCGTCATGGCTCAGGCCGCCCAAACCGCTCCGGCGGCGGCCAGCGCCGATCCCGCCAGCCTGCCCGGCGCCGCCCAGGCCGCCAAGTTCAAGACCAGCGAAACCACGGTCGGTGACATCCTGGACAACCCCGCCGCGACGGCGGTGGTGAAGAAACACCTGCCGGATCTGGTCGCCAACGAGCAGATCAACATGGCGCGCGGTATGACGCTGAAGGCGATCCAGCAGTACTCCGCCGACACTGTCACAGACCAGAAGCTCACCGATATCGACGCCGATTTCGCCAAGCTCGGCGCGAAGTAGCGCCCTGACGACCGACGCCTCGGCGATCGCATCGCCGAGGCGTCTTCGCGAGGCCGCCGCTGCGGCTGGCCTCGCCGCCTGCCGGGCCCTTCGCCCGTCAGGCGCGCGCCGGCCGCGGGCCGTTAAGGCGCCGGAACGCCATCAATCGTACATCATCGTCAAATTGTCGCCCTGGCGGTCGCGTTTTCGCGCGGTCTCGTCAGGGTGCGGAGGCGCTCGCCCTCATGGCTGGCGAGATTGAGGAACCTAATTGAACGGTTCCGTCTGTTTTTGGTTGACCACTGGTCAGGACAGTTTACAACACAGGTCAGCGGCGCCGGCCTAGCTTTCACGGCGTCGCGAACGCCCCGCGAAAAACGCGGACGCGTTTCTCGCCAGCCCGAACAGTGCGGGCGGACGACAACGATCAAGACCGGCCTTTTTAGGTCGGCGCGAGTGGACGGAGACGAACGGGTGCTTCCGCACTTTGTGGACGGCGAACGCCGTCCAGCCCACCGCCGAGTTCGCCTTGCCCGAACGGGGCGCCGGCGAGCCTGGCCAGGGCGCGAACGTTCGTGGCCGTCTTCGAAAAAACAAAGCAGGTCGCCGCCGATCGCAACGCGCGGCGATCGCCGGGCGTCGGGCCGGCCTAGGGAACAGGGAGGGTGAAATGAACAATACTCGGATCATGATGCTCGCGGGGGTCAGCGTTCTGACCCTGAGCGCCGGCGCGGTCCATGCGCAAACGGCGGCCAAACCGGCGGCCGCCGAGCCCGAGACGGTCGGCGAAGTGATCGTCACCGCCCGCCGGCAAGCGGAAAACCTGCAGAACGTGCCCACGACGGTTTCGGCGGTCAGCGGCGACTCGCTGAAGAAGCTGGCGATCACCCAGTTCCAGGATGTCGCGGCCCTGGTGCCGGGCCTTAGCCTTGGTACGTCCAGCGTCACCGCCGGCCGCTCGCCCGCGCCGTCGATCCGCGGGGTCTCCTACGACGCCAGCACCCAGGCCTCGCCGACGGTCGACATCTATCAGAACGACGTGCCGATCGACGGCACGGTGGCCTTCCAGGCCGTCTACGACATCCAGGCGATCGAGGTCCTGCGCGGACCGCAGGGCACGTTGCGCGGCCGCACCGCGCCGTCCGGCGCCATCACCCTGACCACGCGGCGCGCCGACACCCACGACTACGGTGGCTATGTCAGCGCCCAGGCGACCGACCACGGCGGCCGCAACCTGCAGGGCGCGGCGAACATCCCGCTGATCGCCGACGTCCTAGGCGTCCGCCTGGCCGGCGTCGTCGACGAGAACAAGGGCGATTTCGTCACCAGCCTCAACAGCGCCTTCCTGCCGGTGAAGAGCACGCGAAGCGGCCGGATCAGCATCAACTTCACGCCGACCGAGACCTTCGACGCCACACTCAGCTATCAGAAGCTGAACAGCCACAAGCGCCAGTTCACCCAGATCGAGGGCAATGGCGCCGTCGGCGGCGTCTCGGCGGCCGCGCCGGCGGGCTACAACGGCCCGGTGATCACCGCCTCGCAGCGCCTGGACGTCGATGACTCGCCGCGTTTCAACTACACGGACAACGACTTCCTGAGCGCCCAGCTGAACTGGGAAGTGTTGGGCCAGCGCCTGAGCTATGTTGGCGGCTACACCAAGGGCGACGCCACCACGGTCGGGGCGCTGGACTACGGCAACGTGCTGATCGGGCGCAGCTACTTCCAGAACCTCAACACCAGGAACTCGCAGACGACGCACGAAATCCGGCTGTCGTCGGTCGGCAGCGACCGCCTGATCGACTACACGGTCGGCTACTTCTATTCGAAAGCGCCGAGCAAGACCGGCGGTACCCAGATCGCCTCGTTCCTGCCGGGCTCATTCGGCTCGCCCGGCGCGCCCGCCAACCCTCGCGTGCTCGACAGCCGCTTCAGCCTGCCGACCCTGATCACCGTCAACAACAACGCGACCGAGAACTCCGTGTTCGCCAATGTGCGCCTGCACCTGGGTGAGGCGACGGAGATCTCGGGCGGCGTGCGCCACATCGTCTCCAAGGTCGACAACGTCCAGACAGTGTTCCTCGGCGCGGGCATGATCTCGCGCGCCATCGGCTTTCCGTGCTCGGCCGCCGGCTTCGCCAGCACCTATGGCGGCGGCTTCTGCGACATCCCGATCGCGGCCGGCAAGACGCCGGTCCAGAACAGTTCGCAGAAGAACACCGAGAAGCCGACGGTCTACAACCTGTCGATCTCGCACCGCTTCTCGGACCAGGTGCTGTCCTACGGCACCTTCGCCACTTCATGGCGACGCGGCGCCAACAACTTCGCCCTTGGCAACGCCGAGAACGACCCGGTCCTGGCCAGCCTGATCTTCCTGCCCGACGAGAAGTCCAAGTCGTTCGAGACGGGGATCAAGACCAACTGGCTGGACCGTCGCCTGCGCCTGAACCTGGCCGTCTTCTACCAGAAGTATGACGGCCTGCTGTTCCAGCTGGGCTCCATTCCCTATGTCGCCGCCAACGGCGCGACCACCGTGGTGCAGAACTCGACCTTCAACGTCGGCGCCGACTCGATCGTCAAGGGCTTCGACTTCGACGGCGCCTTCCAGGTCACGCCGAACTGGAGCATCAGCGGCGGAATCAGTTACGCCGACGGCAAGGTCGACAACGACATCGTGCCCTGCCGCGACAGCAACTTCGACGGCGTTCCGGACAAGGGAACGCCCACCCTCAGCGACTTCCGCTCGCGCAACATTCACGTGGCGACCTGCAAGTCCAACGTGTCGGTGTCCCGTGACCCACTGTGGAGCGGGACGCTGCAAAGCGAGTACTGGCGCCCGGTCGGCGGGGTTGAGGCCTATGTCCGGGGCCTGCTCAGCTACTATCCGGAGAACAAGCGCCGGAACGCCGGCTACACGGTTCCGGACTACGGCCTGCTGAACGTCTTCGCCGGCGTCCGCTCGCCGGACGGCGCCTGGGACATCAATATCTTCGCCCGCAACCTGACCAAGACGGGCGTCGAGACCAGCCGGGATGTGGACTACACGACGCCGGCCGGCGCGGTGACCTCGTTCTTCGGCGACAGCGGCTATCGCTGGACCAGCTATACGCCGCCGCGGGAAATCGGCGTGTCGCTGCGCTACGCCTTCGGCGCGCGCTAGACGCGAGCGGGACCGGTTCACGCCGGTCCCGCGTCAACCGGATCCAGCCCTTCAGCGCCGGTCGTGGAATTCCTAGGAGGGATCGTGGACGCGCCGCTCTATTCTCGCACGGGTGGCTATGTCGAGCCTCGCCTGGCCCAGGCCGAATTCGGCGTCGGCGCCATCAGCGTCGCGGACCTGCTGCGCTCCGACGCCCTGCTCGCCGTCGTCGAGCGGGAGGTTCCCGGCTTTGGCAAGATGGCGCGTACGCCGCGCCTCTACCCGACCTTGACCAATGTGACGTTGCGAGAAATGGCGTCGTTCTCGTTCTTTGCGGGCGTCGTGAAGCCTGGAGCGCTCGAACGCATCGACGCCGGGTTTCGGGCGCTCCCGACAGACGCGTGGCCCGGCCTATGACCTCGTTGCGTGCACACCTCCACAGGCGCGAGGCGCTGCTGTTGATGTCGGGCGCGGCGCTTTCGGCGCTGCTGCCGGCGGCCGACGCGCTGGCGATCGGGTCTGGCTTCGGTCCCGGACGGGACCAGGATTTCGATCTCGGATGGCGGTTCTCGCGCGGTTCGGGCCTGGCCTGGGAGGCGGCGGGACTGGACGACTCCGGATGGCGCAGCGTCGATCTCCCGCACGACTGGAGCATCGAGGACCTGCCGAACCCGTCGCCGCCAAACCGGCTCGGCCCCTTCGACGCCAAGAACGAGGGCGGAGCCAACACCGGGTTCACCCTGGGCGGCGAGGGCTGGTATCGCAAACGCTTCCGCCTGACGCCCGACGCTGCCCGCGCCGAGATCGTTTTCGACGGGGTGTACGCCGTCAGCGACGTCTGGCTGAACGGCCATCTCCTGGGGTCGCGAGTGCATGGCTACGCGCCGTTCGCCTATGACCTGACGCCGCACCTTGACCCGATCGGCGACAATGTCATCGCCGTCCGCGTCCGGAACCTCGGAGAGAACGCCCGCTTCTATGCGGGGTCCGGCATATACCGGTCCGTCACCCTGAACGTCTTCGCCGCCCCCGCGCGGATCGCCCTTTGGGGCGTCGCGGCCTGGACGCGGCGGATCACCGCCGCCGGCGCGGTGATCGACGTGACGACCACGATTGAAAATCCGGAGCCGGGCCTGACGCTGCGCACCACCCTGCGCTCGGCTTCCGGCGTGGTGGAGGCCAAGGCGCTCGCCACCGCCGGTGGCGAGGTCAAGCAGGTGTTGCGCCTGCCCAAGCCCACGCTGTGGGCGCCGGCCGATCCCGACCTCTACACCCTGCAAACCGAACTGCTGCGCGGCGGTCGCCTCGTCGACCGGCTGAGCCAGCCTTTCGGCGTCCGGACCGTGGCGTTCAGCGCCGATCGCGGCATGACCATCAACGGCGAGGCGGTGAAGGTTCGCGGCGGCTGCCTGCATCACGACAACGGCCTGTTGGGCGCGGCGGCGTTCGTCGACGCGGACGAGCGCCGCATCCTCCGGCTCAAGGCGCGGGGCTATAACGCTATCCGCAGCACCCACTATCCCTGCGCGCGAACCTTCCGCGAGGCCTGCGAACGGCACGGCATGCTGCTGATCGAGGAGGCCTTCGACGTCTGGCGCATGCCCAAGACTAAGGACGACTACGCCCAGTTCTTCGCGGAGCACTGGCGCCAGGACCTCGCCGCCACGGTGCTCAGCGCGCGCAACAGTCCCAGCGTCATCATGTGGAGCATCGGCAACGAGATACCCGATCGCGCGTCGCGGGAAGGGCTCCGCGACGCCTGGAACCTGGCCGACGAGGTGCATCGCCTGGACCCGACGCGTCCCGTCACGGCGGCGATCCATTCCTTCAGCGGCCGCCCAGTCACCGTCGGCGACCGCACGAAACCGCGAGAAGCGTCGATGATCTTCCTCGACGTGCCGGGCTACAACTACAAGCTCGAGGACATCGAGCCCGATCACGCGCGATATCCGGACCGGGTGCTCTACGCGTCGGAGACCTATCCGGCCAACGCCTTCGACTATTGGGCGCTGGGGGAAAGCGCGCCGTATATGATCGGCGAGTTCGTCTGGACGGCCATGGACTATCTGGGCGAGGCGGGGATCGGCGCGGCCGTGCGGCGCGCGGCGCCGGCGAACGGCGCGAAACCACCTCAGCTGCCGTTCATGCAGCCCTATCCGTGGGTAGTCGCCAATTGCGGCGACATCGATCTGATCGGCGACCAGAAGCCGCAATCCTACTATCGCGACGTGGTCTGGGGCGTGAGCGGGCTTGAGCTGGCCGTGCAACGCCCCGTGCCGGTCGGCCAGGTCGAAGCCGTCAGTCAGTGGGGCTGGTCGGACGAGCTGCAAAGCTGGACCTGGCCCGGCGCTGAGCGTCGGCCGCTGGCCGTGCGCGTCTACACGTTCGGCGACCAAATCGAGCTGCGGTTGAACGGCGACCTGGTGGGGACAAGGGCGTTGAGCGCGGGTGACAAGATGCGTGCGGAGTTCGCGGTTCCCTACGCGCCGGGCGTTCTGGAGGCGATCGCCTGGCGCCAAGGCGTCGAGATCGGCCGCAAGCGCCTCGAGACCGTCGCGGCTCCGGCCAAACTGCGGATCCGCGCCGAACGCGAGCAGGCGGGCAGCGGACGCCACAGCCTCAGCTACCTCATGGTCGATGTGCTGGACGCGACTGGCCGCCTCACGCCGGACGCCGCGATCAGGGTTTCGTTGGAGGTCGCCGGCCCTGCAGAACTGCTCGCCTTCGGCAGCGCCAATCCCCTGGCCGTCGGCTCACTGCAGTCGAACCAGGCCCTGACCTGTCGCGGCCGGGCGCTGGCCATCCTGCGGGCCCAGGGCGGTCGTGGCGAGGTGCGTGTCGAAGCGCGTGGCGAGGGCGTCGAAGCTGGAACGGCGACGGTTCGGCTGGCCTGACGAGGCGTTTTGTTTTCGGTCTGCCGATAGCGCCCCCGCATAGCAAAACCGAGGCTTGACAATATCAGCCCGCTCGACGATCAGATAAATGAACGATACCGTTCAATTACGGGCTCGCGGAACGGTCGGGAGGAAACCATGGACGGCGCGCCATTGATCGGCGGCACGAAGCGACGCGCTTCGTCGCGGCGTCCGGACGCCGGCTTCGCCGCGGCGCTGATGGCGGGCCTGACGCTGGCCGGATGCGCCGCGCCGCCCAAGACCGACCTGAGGCTGCCGGCCGCCTACGAAGGCCCCTCGGCGACGTCGGCGAACTTGGCGTCGGACGCCGTGTCGCTGGATCGCTGGTGGACCCGGTTCGGCGATCCGCTGCTGGACCGGCTGGTCGACGAGGCCTTGGCGTCTGGCCTGGACGCCCAAGACGCCGCCGCCCGCCTGGCTGAGGCGCGAGCCGCCAAGTCCGGCGCCCTGACCAGTTTCCTGCCGCAGGGCGATCCCAGCGCCTCGTACCTGAAGCAGCGCACCAGGACCGGCGGCGCCGCCACGGACCTGCGCATCACCACGGGCGATTTCGACGTCAACTGGCAGGTCGACCTGTTTGGGCGGCTGCCCACCGCCAGCCGGATCGCCAAGGCCGACTTGGCCGCCGCGCGGTTCGCCTATGAAGGGTCCCGCGCCTCGGTCGCCGCCGAGGTCGCCGACAGCTACTTCCAGGCCCGCGGCCTGGCCATCCAGCTGCAGGACGCGCACGAGAGCGCCCGGGTCCAGAAAGAGCTCTACGACATGACCGAACGGCGGGCGCGGGCGGGCCTGTCGGCCGTCGCCGACGCCGACCGGGTAGCCGGCGACCTCTCACAGTCCAATGCCCGGGTGGCGTCGCTGGAGGCGCAGCTGCAGGCCCAGAAGCGAGCGCTGCTGATCCTGGTCGGCCGGGTGGTCGATCCCACCACCTCGATCGCGATCGCCGCCGATGTCGGGGTCGCGCCGGCTCCGCCCTCTCTCGTTCCCGGCGACCTGCTGACCCGCCGCCCCGACGTGCGCGAGGCGCAGGCGCGCCTGGCCTCCGCGTCCGGACGCGCCAACCTGGCCCGCCTGACGATGTTGCCGACGGTCAGATTCATTCCCGGCCTCGGCTATTCGCGCCCCTCGATCGGCGGCGCGACCACCACCACCAGCCTCGGCCTGGCCCTGAGCCAGCCGCTGTTCGACCTGCCCAGCCTGCTGTCGCAGGCGGGTGTTCAGAAGGCCCAGGCCGCCCAGGCGGCCATCGCCTACGAGCGGACGCTGCGCCAGGCCTTCAAGGACTCCGAGGCCGCGCTGGTGGGCCTAGACGCCGACCGGCGACAGGTCGCCCTGCTGGCCGACGGCGAGGCCCGCGCCGCGCGGGCCTATCGCGCCGCTCGCGCCAACTACGGACGCGGCCTGACCGATCTTCAATCCACCCTGTCGGCCGAGCAGGCCTGGCGGACGACGCGCACCCAGCTGACCTCGGCTCAGGTGCAGGCCGTCCGGCGGGCGGTGCAGGCCTACCAGGCCCTTGGCGGCGGCTGGCCCGTCGATCGCTATTCGTCTGTCGCGAGCTCGAAATGACCTCTTGCAAGAAGCTCCTGGCGACGACGCTGCTCGTCGTCGCCGCCGCGCCGATCCTGGCCGGGTGTCATCGAGGCGGGCCGCCGGCCGCGCCGCACGCCGCCGAGCTGCGGTCGGTGTCGGTGATCACCCTGGCGCCGCGCGCCGTGGCCGGCAGCCTGACCGCGACGGGCGACCTGACGCCGCGCGAGGAGGCCGCCGTCACGCCGGAGGTCAGCGGCTATCGCGTCATCGCCGTGCTGGCCGATGTCGGCGACACGGTCCGGGCGGGGCAGGTGCTGGCGCGGCTGGACCCGGCCCTGATCGAGGCCCAGATCGCCCAGCAGGCCGCCCTGGTCGCCCAGGCCGAGGCCCAGGCCGCCCAGGCCGTGGACCAGGCCAACCGCACCAACGGCCTCGACGGCTCGGGCGACCTGGCGCAAGAGCAGATCAACCAGCGGCGCTTCCAGGCCAAGGCCGCCCAGGCCACGGTCCAGGCCCAGAAGGCCGCGCTGCGCGACCTGCAGGTGCGCCGCGACAAGCTGGCCGTGACCGCGCCGGTCGGCGGCGTGGTGCTGGAGCGCGGCGCGCGCCCGGGCGACGCGGCCTCGGCCGGGCAGGCCGCCTGGTTCCGCCTGGCGCGTGACGGCCAGATCGAGCTTCAGGCCCAGCTGGCCGAGGCTGAGCTGGCGCGGATCCGCGTCGGCCAGTCGGCCAGCGTCACCCTGCCCAGCGGCGCGACCGCGACGGGCCGCGTACGCCTGATCAGCCCGCAGATCGATGCGAAGTCCAAGCTGGGCTATGTGCGTCTCACCCTGCCGGTCCGTCCCGACATCCGGGCGGGCGGCTTCGGCCGCGCCGTGTTCGGCGACGCGGCGGACCAGGGCCTTTCGGTCCCCGAGAGCGCGGTGCGCTACGACGCCGGCGGGGCCAGCGTCATGGTCGTCGAGGCCGGTGACCGCGTGCGGCGCGCGCCCGTCAAGACCGGGGATCGCGGGGCCGGCTGGGTCCGCCTGACCGCCGGGCCGTCCGCCGGCGCGCGGATCGTCGAGAACGCCGCGGCCCTGCTGGTCGACGGCGACAAGGTTCGTCCGGTCATGAGCGTGACGGGGGCGGGCCGATGATCGCGCCGACCACGGGCGACGGCCTGAAGATCTCCGCCTGGGCCATCCGCAACCCGATCCCGGTGACGGTGCTGTTCCTGGCCCTGCTGCTGGCCGGCGTGCTCAGCTATCTGCAGCTGCCGATCAAGCAGTACCCCAACGTGCAGCTGCCGATGGTGTCGGTCACCGTCACCGAGAACGGCGCCTCGCCCGGCGAGATCGAGACCCAGATCACCCGCCAGGTCGAGGACGCCGTCGCCGGCGTCTCGAACGTCGAGAACGTCCAGTCGGTGGTGACCCAGGGCGCCTCGACCACCAACATCACCTTCCAGATGGGCGAGGACCTGCAGAAGAAGACCGACGAGGTCCGCACCAAGATCGAGCAGGTCCGCGCCCAGCTGCCGCGCGACATCGACGCCCCCACGGTCCAGCGGGTCGAGATCGACAGCGCCCCGATCACGACCTACGCGGTCTCGGTCGACGGGCTGTCGGACGCCCAGCTGTCGTGGTTCGTCGACGACACCATCGCCCGCGCGTTGCAGGCCGAGAAGGGCGTGGCCCAGGTCACCCGGGTCGGCGGGGTCAATCGCGAGATCAACGTCCTGGTGGACCCCGACAAGCTGACCGCCCGGGGCCTGACGGCCGCCGACGTCAACAGCGCCCTGGCCGGCTTCCAGCTGAACGCCGGCGGCGGCCGCGTCGAGATCGGCGGCCGCGAGCAGACCATCCGCATCCTGGGCCAGGTCGAAACGACGGCCAAGCTGCGCGACCTGACCATTCCCACCAACGGCGGCGGCTATGTCCGCCTGGCCGACATCGCCGAGGTCGGCGACGGCTCGGCCGAGGCGCGGGGCTTCGCCCGGCTGGACGGCCGTCCGGTTGTCGGCTTCCAGGTCATGAAGACCCGCGAGGCCAGCGACGTGGCCGTCGACGACCGGGTGATCAAGGCGCTGGCGGCGCTGGAGAAGGCCCGGCCCGAGGTCCACTTCACGCGGATCTCGGCGACGGTCGACGAGACGCGCACCAGCTTCGAGGCCACGCGCGGCGTGCTGCTGGAAGGCATGGCGCTGGCGGCGGTCGTGGTGTTCTTCTTCCTGAAGGACTGGCGCGCCACCCTGATCACGGCGGCGGCCATGCCGATCTCGCTGATCCCGACCTTCGCGGCCATGGCGTTCCTGGGCTTCTCGCTCAATGTCGTGACCCTGTTGGCCCTGACCCTGGTCATCGGCATCCTGGTCGACGACGCCATCGTCGAGATCGAGAACATCGAGAAACGGGTCGTCGCCGGCTACCAGCCCTATGACGCGGCCATGGAGGGCGCGGACGCCATCGGCCTGGCCGTGGTCGCCACCACCTTCGCCATCGTGGTGGTGTTCGCTCCGGTCAGCTTCATGCCGGGCATCGCCGGCCAGTTCTTCAAGGAGTTCGGCCTGACCATCTCCGTGGCGGTTCTGTTCTCGCTGGTCGTGGCCCGGCTGCTGACGCCGCTGATGGCCGCCTACCTGCTCAAGCCGCGGACCAAGGCCCATGAGCCGGCCCCGTTGCCCAAGACCTATCTAAAGGTGCTGAACTGGAGCCTCGATCATCGGATGCTGGCTTGCGCCATCGGCGGGATGCTGTTCATCGGCTCGCTGGCCCTGCTGCCGCTGCTGCCGACCGCGTTCACCCCCGAAGGCGACCCTGACTATCTGAACCTGAAGCTGCAGGGCGCGCCGGGAGCGACCCTTGAGCAGATGGACCAGGCGGTCTCGCGCATCGACGCGGTCTTCGCCAAGGAGCCCGCGGTGGACGGCGTGTTCGCCACGGTCGGCTCGACCTCGGGCGACCCGTTCCGGGGCGGCGGCGGCGCGGACCTGCGCAGCGGCTCGGTCACGGTGCTGCTGAAGGCCGACCGCAAGGTGAGGGGGCAAGCCCTGCGCGAACGCTATCGCGCCGCCATCATGGCCATTCCGGACGTGCGGATCGGCTTCTTGAAGGCCGACGGCCAAGCGGGGTTCCAGCAAATCCTGACGGGCGACGACCCCGACGCGCTGTTCAACGCCGCGCTCGACCTTCAACGCCAGATGCGCGACCTGCCCGAACTGGCCGACCCGCATCCGTCGACGCCGCCGGTCGGTCCGGAGATCGTTATCCGTCCGCGCGCCGACGAGGCTGCTCGCCTGGGCGTCTCGGTCGACGCCATCGCCCAGGCCGCCCGCGTCGCCACCAGCGGCGATATCGACGCCAACGTCGCCAAGCTAAATGACAAGGAGCGGCGGATCCCGATCCGCGTCCGTCTGCCCGCCGACGCCCGCGCCGACCTCGACCGCGTCCGTGGGCTGCGCCTGAAGACCGCCAGCGGCGAGACGACCCGGCTGGAGGCGGTCGCCGATGTCAGCTTCCAGGCGGGTCCGGCCCGCATCGACCGTCTGGACCGCCAGCGTCAGATGACCATCGAGGCTGAACTGACCGAAGGCGCGACCCTGGGTTCGGCGACCAAGGCCGTGCACGGTCTGCCAATCTTCAAGGCCATGCCCGCCAGCGTGCGGGCCAGCTCGATCGGCGACGCCAAGGCGATGGCCGAGCTGTTCGGCGGCTTCGGCCTAGCGATTTTCGCTGGGGTGACGATGATCTACGGCGTGCTGGTCCTGCTGTTCGGCTCGTTCTTCAAGCCCATCGTCATCCTGTCGGCCCTGCCGCTGGCGGTGGGGGGGGCGTTCCTGGGGCTGCTGGCCTTTCACCAGGCGCTGTCGATCCCGTCGCTGATCGGCTTCCTGATGCTGCTGGGCCTGGCGGCCAAGAACTCGATCCTGCTGGTCGAGTACGCGATCGAGCTGGAGCGCGGCGGCATGCGGCAGCGCGACGCCCTGATCGAAGCCTGCCGCGAGCGGGCCCGGCCGATCGTCATGACCACCGTGGCCATGGCGGCGGGTATGCTGCCGACCGCCCTGGCGCTTGAGCATGGCGCGGAGTTCCGCCAGCCGATGGCCGTGGCGGTGATCGGCGGGCTGATTACTTCGACGCTGCTGTCGCTCGTCCTGGTGCCGGTGGTCTACGAGTTCGTTGACGACTTCGAACAATGGCTGCGGCCGCGCCTGGCGAAGCTGGTCACCCCACGCGCCGTGACGCCTGGGGTTCCGCTTGAGGATGTCGAGGCCAAGGCGTAGCCGTCGATGGCGGGGTTATGACCATGGCGATGATCATCGGGCGCCCGGCGCCGTTCGCGGAGCGCGGGCAGGGCGGTTGGAGACGACGCTCGTGATCCGTCAACCGCGGCGATCGATGGGGCAGGATGAGCGGCGCGAGCGGATCGTCGAGGCGGCCCGCGACTGCATCGCCCTGTCAGGCATTCACGGCGCGGCCATGGCCGAGATCGCCGAGCGCGCCGAACTTGGGGTGGGCCAAGTCTATCGCATCTTCGAAAGCAAGGAGGCGCTGATCGCTCAGATCGCCAATGAAGATCTGGCGGAGATGCGCGCGATGCTCGACGCCCTGGACGGCGGCGCCGCCGGTTTGCTCGATGAAATCTGCGCCCTGGTTCCCCAGTCGATCGACCGGTGCTTCGATACCCGACGGGTGGCGCTCAGGACCGAACTTGCCGCCGAAGCCGCGCGCAATCCTCGCGTCGCCGGGATCCTGCAGGCCGTGGACCGGCAAGGACGCGCGGCGTTCGAGGAGCTGATGAGCGCCTTGAGGCGGTCCGGCGAGACCGTCGGCGATTTTCGAGCCCGCTGCGAGTTCGTCCACGTGCTGTTCGACGGACTGGCGGTACGCTCGATCAACCATCCACAGGCTGATCGAGCGATCTTGACGCGCCTTGTGCAGATGACGCTCCGACGCCTGTTCGCCTAGTCGGTGCGCTGGAGACCACCGCCCCACGCCCGTTCAGGGGCGAGGCGCGACGTCGACGGACGAGACGATGGCCTTGCCGGTCTTGCCCTTGAAGGTGATCGTCAGACCCGCGTCGGTCGCCTCGACGGGGACGCTGCGCACGACGGTGGCGCGCTCGCCCTTCGCCGCGCCGGCGACGTCAAAATCGCTTAGCGCGACCTTGTCGTTGATCAGCACGTCGAAGACGCGCTCGCCCTTGGCGTAGGTCGGCTCGACGAAGGTCAGGGTGACGGTGTAGCGCCCCCGCGCGGCCGGGATCTGGTAGCGGAAGTCGCCTTCGCGATAGGTGCGCGCCACCGGCCACGGCGCTGCGCCGGGTTCGCCGCCGCCCTGGCCGGTCATGGCCTTGGCCGCTCCGCCGGCGAAGAACGCGTCCGAGCCCATGCGGACCCCGAGGCCGGCCGGGACCAGAAGGGCGCCGCTGTCGATCGTGAAGCGGTCCTTGCCCTCGGGCGCCAGGCGCCAGGTCAGGCGGTCCTCGGTTGGGCCCATCTCGAAATGCCCTTGGGCGACCAGCGTGTTGTCGCCCGAAGCGAGACGAACGCTCTTCCAGACGCAGATCTTCTGCGGGCAGTCGGCCAGCGCGCCCAGGGACCTGCCGTTGAGCACCAGGTCGGTGGACGGGGCGTTGCTGTAGACGCGCACGTCGGTCACCGGATAGGCGCGGTCGACATAGCGGCGGCCGGTGATATGCACCGACGGCTCGGCGCTCCAGTTGGCCTTGTAGAAGTAGAAGGCGTCTTTCTTGACCTGGCGATCGTAGGTCACCAGGCCCTTGGTGTTGATGCTCTCGCCATCGCCCTCGTGACGGTCGCCGGTGGCGAAATCGAAGCTGTTCCACAGCCAGGACGCCCAGAGATAGGGCTTGGAATCCAGGATCGCCCAGTTCTTCTCGTGAACGAAGGCCTGGTATTCCTCGGGCTGGATGCGACCGAACGAGTCGAACGGGCCGCCCAGCGGATCGTCGGTATGCTGGCTGATCGCGCCGCCGGCGCCGTATTCGCTGACCGACAGCGACTTGTCCGGACGCTTCTTGCGCAGGGCGTCCAGCGCGGGTCCCAGCAGTTCCGAGGGGGTGTAGTACCAGCCGAAATAACGGTTGGCGCCGCTGGTGTCGGTGATGGCGGCCACCTCGGGTGCGTTGGGCTGCAGACCCTCGCAGCAGGTGGCCTGGGTGGTGGCTCGGTCGGGATCCTCGGCCTTGGCCAGGGCCTGCAGGTCCTTCAGCAGGGGGATAGGGTCGCGCTGGACGATCTTGGCCGCGCCCATGAATGATGGCGGCGTGCCGCGCAGGTCGACCTCGTTGGCGATGCCCCAGACGCCAACGGAGGCGTGGTTGTAGTTCTGGCGGATCAGCTCCTGCAGCTGCTGCCGCGCGTCGGCGATCAGGCCCGGCGTCGGCTCGATCTGGTCGGCCGCCAGGGTCATGACGCTGACGAACGGGATCTCGTCCCACAGGATCAGGCCGTACTGGTCGGCCAACTCGTGGATAGCCGTCCCGTGCTGGTAATGGGTCAGCCGGATCGTGTTGGCGCCCATCTCTCGGATGATGGCCATGTCCTGAGCGGTGTCGGCCGCGCTGACCGCCCAGCCCTTGCCCTCGCGGTCCTGGTGGTAACCCACGCCGTGCAGGCGCAACGGCTGGCCGTTCAGGATCAGGCCCTTCTCCGGATCGATGCGGATCTGCCGTACGCCGAAGCCCTGGTCCAGGCTGTCGCCGACCTGGCCGCGCGCGTCCTTAATCACCGACTTCAGCCGGTAGAGGTAGGGGTCCTTCACGCCCTGCCACAGGTGGGCGGCGGCCAGGACCAGGTCCTGCGCGACCTCGGTCGACTGGCCGGCGGACAGGGAGACGGGCGTGACGACCTGGGCGGCGACGGCGCCGGACGCGTCGACCAGCTGGGTGGTCAGAACCAGCTTGACGCCACGCTTGGCGTCGTTGCGGAGCTTGGAGCGCACGGCGACCGTGGCCTTGCCGTCGCCGATCGCGGTGGTCCGGGCGTAGACGCCGGAGCCGCCGAAATCGAGCATGTCGAAATGGGCCTTGTCGGTAGCGACCAGGCTGACCCCGCGATAGAGGCCGCCGTGGACGAAGAAGTCGCCGCCCAAGGGCAGGATGTCGGCGGTGGGGCCGCCGGCGACCGGCCGGCTCGCGTCCACCCTGACGACCAGCAGGTTCGGCTGCCCCGGCCGGATCGCCTGGCTGGCGTCCAGGCGGAAGCGCGAGAAGCCGCCGGCGTGGTCGCCCAGGTGGACGCCGTTGAGCCAGACCGACGCCTTGCGGCTGGCGGCGTCGAACTGCAGCCAGGTCGCCTTGTCCTTGATCGCAGCCGGCGCGGTGAAGGCCAGCCGATACCAGCCTACGCCCTGCTTGGCGTTGATCGTGGCCGGTGTGTGCAGATGAGGGCCGTCGGACAGGTAGTAGCCAGCCCGGTTCCAGGTGTGGGGCACGCTGACGGCGGCCCAGGCCTTGTCGTCGAAGCTGGGCGCCTCGGCCCCGGTCAGGGTGTCGTCCTGGGTGAACCGCCAGCCATCCGTCAGCGGGACGGTCAGCCGTTCCGCTGCGGAGGCGAGGCTGCTCGTGGCGGCCAGGGTCAGGGCGAAGGCGCTTGCGGCCAGCTTGATCGTCATGACGTGTTCCACCCCGGCTCTTATGGCTCTTCGCGGCCAAGTATCAGCCGCGCCGTCGCGAAGTCAATAATCGAACGATGATGTTCTATTTTGCACAGCTCCGCGATGCCGGAGGTCGCTTCCATGCGATGATCTCGGTGTTATAACTTCGGAAAGGGCCTCAAAGATCACCGATCTGATCGCCGCGTCATGACTATGCGCGCCGCGCATGTCCGACCGCCCGTCGACGGGAGTGTCGGTTTGAAAATTCAGATGTTGTTATAATACGCAGAAAACAAACGAAATATAGACGGGGGTTTCACCGACTCCCGAGGGGCGAGAAGGGGCGTTACGCCGCGTCGATCGCGGGAGACGGGCGGGCATTGGCTATAATTGAGCGTATGCGTTCGATTTAGGATTGCCTTTAGTCGCGAATGGGACATCCTGAGGCCAACGACCCTTGAGAAGAGGCCGCCCATGCGTCCCATCCGAACCGCTCTGGCCGTCGCGTTGCTGATGGGCGTCGCGGGCGTGGCCGTCGCCGCGCCGCCGCTGAGCACGGCGACCACCACGATCGGCGAGATCCTCGACACCCCGGCCGCCAAGGCCGTGGTCGACCGGCATCTGCCGTCGGTCTTCGCCAACCCTCAGATCCAGATGGCGCGCCCACTGACGCTCAAGGGCTTGCAGCGCTTCGCCAAGAACACCGTCAGCGATAGCGACCTGGCGGCCATCGACAAGGATTTCGCCGCCTTGCCGGCGAAGAAGTAGTTCGGGCGCGGCTTCGCGCCGTCGCCAGGGCGTCCCGCCTCCGTCGCTCCCGCGCGCGGAGACGTTTTCCTCCTGCACTGAGCCGGAGCCCTGACGGGGTCCGGACGGGGCGCTCGCCGATCGAGCGCCCCGTACCTTTTCCTGTTTCGAGCGCCCTAACTCGCGAAGGGCAGGGCGCCTCCTCCTGCCAAAGGGCGCTTCACATGCCGCATTTCAGTTCAAGGTTCGCCGGCAAGACCGTGGTGGTCACGGGGGCGGGATCGGGCATCGGCCGGGCAACCGCCGAACGCCTGGCCGCCGAGGGCGCGCGGGTCGTCGCCAGCGACATCGACCCGGCTCGCCTCGACGCCGTCGAACTGGGCGCCGCCGGCGTGAAAGTCGCCGGCGACATCACTCAGGCCGCCGTGGTCGCGTCGGTGTTCGACGCCTGCGAGGGGCGGCTGGACGGGCTGGCCAATGTCGCGGGCGTCATGGACGGTTTCCTGCCAATCGCCGAGGTCGACGACGAGACCTGGGATCGGGTGCTCGCGGTCAACCTTACGGCGGTGATGCGATGCACCCGGGCGGCGGTGCGGCTGATGGAGCCGGCCGGAGCGGGGTCGATCGTCCAGGTCGCCTCGGAGGCGGGCCTTCGCGGTTCGGCGGGCGGGGTGTCCTACACGGCGGCCAAGCACGCGGTGATCGGCCTTGGCCGCAGCGCCGCCTTCGCCTGCAAGGGGACCGGCGTGCGGGTCAATGTGGTCGCGCCCGGCGGCGTGATCACCGGTATCGACGCCACGCCGCGCTCGGAAAAAGGGTTCCAGTCGGTGATGACCGTGCTGATGGCCGCCGCGCCCGGCCTGGCTGACGCCGGCGACATCGCCGCGGCGATCACCTGGCTTCTCAGCGACGAGGCCAAGAACGTCAGTGGCGCGGTCCTGGCCTCGGACGGCGGATGGTCCTCCATCTGACTTGGGGAATTCGCCCGCAGCTAGCCGACGTTGGATCGGAAGGATCACCTTCCGATCCTTTGTCTGGAGCCTCGGCGCAACGTCAGTTCCGGCGCCGCTCAGGCGCGGTCAGCCCCATTTGACCGAGCCGGCCATCATGCGAACCGACGCGTTCAGGCGGTTCCACACGTTGATCGTCGAGATCGACAGCAGCAACGAGGCCAGTTGGTCCTCGTCGTAGTGGCGAGCGGCCTCGTTCCAGACCTCGTCGGATACGGCGTCGCCCCGGTCGGCGATCCGGGTGACGCTTTCGGCCAAAGCCAGCGCGGCGCGCTCGGCTTCGGTGAAGTAGGGGGTGTCACGCCAGGCGGCGACCGAGAACAGCCGCTCGTCGGTTTCGCCGGCCTTGCGGGCCATCTTGCCGTGCATGTCGACGCAGACGCCGCAGCCGTTGATCTGGCTGACCCGCAGGTGCAGCAACTCATGCACCGCGTGCGGCACGCCGCCTTTCTGGCTGGCTTCGCCCAGGGCCATCAGCGCCTTCATGGCGTCTTGGTTGATGAAGGCGGGGTTGTTCATGCGGGCTTGCATCGTCTTTCTCCGTTTGGTTCGTCACATCGGCCGTGTCTCGACCGTCATCTCTCTGACGGAGCCCAGAAGGGGGATGTGACGATGGACGAGAAAAATTTTCTGGCGGTGCAGTTCGAGGCCAGCCGGGCCCACTTGCAGCGGGTGGCGTTTCGCATGCTGGGCTCTCGCGAAGCGGCAGAGGACGCGGTGCAGGAAGCCTGGTTCAAGGTTAGCCGCGCCGACACGGCCGACGTCGACAACCTCGGCGGCTGGCTGACCACCGTGGTTTCGCGCGTATGCCTGGACATGCTGCGTTCCAGGCGGGCGCGGCGCGAGGACGCGCTGGGGCCGGCCGTCCTGGAGCCGGCGATCGGCGAGGACGATAGCGCCTACCCCGAGCGCGAGACCCTGTTGGCCGATCAGGTCGGCATGGCGCTGATGGTGGTGCTGCAGACGCTGCCGCCGGCGGAACGGGTGGCTTTCGTGCTGCACGACATGTTCGACTTGCCGTTCGACGACATCGCCACGATCGTCGACAGGAGCCCGGAGGCGGCGCGCCAGCTGGCCAGTCGCGCCCGACGCCGCGTCGGTGGTGGGGCAGCCGCAGTCCGGCCCGACATTGAGCGCCAGCGCGTCGTCGTGCAGGCTTTCCTGCGGGCCGCGCGCGGCGGCGACATGCAGGGCTTGTTGGCCGTTCTGGCGCCGGATGTCGTCTTTCACGCTGATGCGGCGGCGCAGAAAAGCGGTTCGCGGCCCGAACTGCGCGGCGCCGAGGCCGTGGCTGCCAACTTCCATGGACGGGCGCAGGCGGCCAGGCCGGCCCTTGTCGACGGCGTACTGGGTCTGGCGGTGGCGATCGACGATGGCCCGGTCTTCGTGGTGCTGCGTCTGTCCCTGAGGAGCGGCCGGATCACCGCCATCGAGGCGGTGGCCGATCCCGAGCGCTTGAGCGGCTTCGAGATCGAAGTGCTCGACGAATTGCCGATCGCCGAGGCGTGAGATCATTGCAACGCCGCCGGTCAATGGTCTCGCCCTGGGTGGGCTGGATGGCTGACCTCGCCTGAGGCATCTTCGTGAAGGCTCTTCATCGACAAGGCAGGCCATGATCTGGGTTTCATCGAAGCCGTTGGCGGGAATTCTCGGTGCGCTCGCCTTGTCCGTCGCGATTCCGTTGACGGCTCACGCGCAGGCGACGTCGCGAACCTGTTCTGGACAAGCCGGAGAGACGCCAGGCCCGGCCTGCCTCGTTGCTCACCAGGACCTTGGGGCGCTGCCCCGGACGCCGCTCTACTGGAACATCTATACCTTCGCTGACGTCCAGGCCGCTGAACGCGCCAAGCCGCAACATGGGGTGGTTGTACAGGCCTTCGGCGAGATTTGGATGTTCGACCTGGGCGCGAAGGGCCGGCAGTTCGAAGGTGGACGTCATCTTGCCGACGTCGGTCCGCTTCCGGTCGAAACCCCACAGGGCGACTTCAGCGCCGAGTACCTGAAATCGACGTTCGCGCCTGGCATGACCGCGCCGGTTCATGTGCATTCCGGCCCCGAGGCCTTCTATGCGATCAGCGGCGGAAGCTGTTTGGAAACGCCTGATGGCGTTCAGGTCGCCCGGGGCGCGGGACATTCGTTGATGGTGCGGCAGGGGCCGCCCATGTTGTTGGTGGCGATCGGTCAGGAGACCCGACAGGGGTTCGCCCTGATCCTGCACGGAGACGGCAGCCCCCCAACGACGCTCACCTCGGCTTGGACGCCCAAGGGCCTGTGTCTGAAAGCGTCATGATGGCCGACCTCCGCCGTGGGTCTGACATCGCGTTCGACGCCTTCGGCTGAAGGTCATCGAGCAGCAGATTGTAGCTCGCCAATGAAAGGCTGGGCGCCTTCCGTATCGACGATCGCCCAGGCGCGCACATAGTCGGGGCCGATGGGGGCGTCTGCGGCCCGCGCCGCATCCGCCATCTCCGGCCGGCCGAGGCGTCGATAGACTTCGCTTTGCAGCGCGATCAGATGCAGGTGATTTCGCGTCACGAGCGATTCCTGCGCGTATTTGCGAAGTAATGCCGAACGTAGGGCGGCCTTATCGCCTGCGCCCAGAATGCCTCGGATGTAGGTGTGCAGGGTTTCGTGAAACAGCGTGTCGACAAACATCTCCGGCCGGTCGACAAAGCGCCCGTTCGTGGCGCGCAGGAACAGTCGCACATTGATCAGCAGGGGCAGGCTCATGCTGGCGAAGCCTGGGCAGACGTGCACGGCCGCGACGGTCTCCCGAAAGCCATAGGGCCGGCCGGTGATCACCTGGGCGGTCTCCAGCAAGCGCGGCCCGCCTTGGGCCCACAGACGTCGAAACTCCTCCAGCCTGGCGACGATCTCTTCGGAGGCGCCTGGCGGCGTTGGCGAGCCCACGGCCTGGCTGCAGACGCGATCAAAGACGGGCGTGTAGTCGATCAGGACTCTGGGTGCGGGACGCGCGGCCGCCGCGCCCGGCAGCAAGACAAGTCCGATCAAAAGGGTCGCGAGACCGCGCATCGACGATGACTCCTGCGCTCGGCAGGGCGCCAATTTACATCAGGCGCGCCCACGCGTGTAGCGCCGCCGAACGGCGGTGGGTCCGTGAGGGATCGCCACCCGGATCGGATCGCGAGATCCGGGCGGCGTGTCCCTGTCGGTGAGATCGTATTCATCCGTCGAACTTGACCAGATCCTTGAAGACCAACTGACCCCAGCTGTTTCCGCGCGCCTGGACCAGCAGCCCGCCTTCCGAAAGGCGGCCGAGCTTGATCGGCGCGAAGCCGAGATCTTCCGCAAGCCCGCCGATTTCAGCCGCGGTGTCGTCGTCATCGCTCGCCAGGAACACGACGCGCCTGCCGCCCTGCACGGCCGGACCCTGGTCAAGAATGGCGGCGATCAGATGGTTGAAGCCCTTGACCAGCCTGGCGTCCGTGAAGGCCTGCGCGATGAACTTGGAAGAAGGCTGCCCTCCCAGGTGCTCGGGGGGCACGCCATAGGCGTTGGTCACATCGACGATGGTCTTCCCCTTCCAACTGGGCAGCGCCTTGGCGACATCCGGGTGCGCTTCGAAACGGACGGCCAAGAAGATGATGTCCGCCTTGACGGCGTCCGTCAGTGTTTTGGGCATGACTGTAGGGCCGATCGCGGCCGCATCGGCCGCGAAGCTTTCCGGGTCCCGCGTGGTCGCGACGGACACTTCGAGGCCCTTGCGGGCGAACGCTCTGGCCAGAGCGTGGCCGATCTTGCCGAAGCCGATAATTGCGTAGCTCATATGTAGTCTCCTTCAGTTTGGACGCCTGGTCGGGCTCCGAACATCGACAGCGCCCGGCCAGGCTAGCGCGTCAGAGTTGCGCCAGGCCGCCGTCGACGGCGACCTCGCTGGCGGTCATGAAGCTGCTGTCGTCGGAGGCGAGGAAGGCGGCCACAGCTGCGATCTCCGCCGGATCGGCCATGCGCTGGAGCTGCGTCATCGCGGCGAAGACCTTCTGGCCCTCGACGCCAAGTGCTTCCTTGGCCAGTTCGGTCGCCGTCGCCCCGGGCGACAGTACGTTGACCCGGATGCCTGTGCCCTTCAGGTCCTCGGCCCAGGTTCGCGCCAGATTACGCACCGCCGCCTTGCTGGCGCTGTAGGCGCTGAACGCCGGAGCGCCCGTCGTGCCGGCGCTCGACCCGGTCAGGATGATCGAACCGCCCTGACCCATCAGCGGCAGCGCCTTCTGGACCGTGAAGATCGTACCCTTCACATTGGTGTCGAAGGTCTCGTTGATGTGCTGGGCGGTGATCTGGCCGAGCGGAAGCGGACCTCCCGTCCCGGCATTGGCGAAGACGATGTCGAGGGTTCCGCGCTCGGCCTTCACCGCCGCGTAGAGTCGATCAAGGTCGGCCTCAGCGGAGACCGAGCCCTTCACCACGCGGGCGTTGGGCCCCAAGTCGGCCATGGCCGCGCCGAGCGCGTCCTGCCGACGGCCGAAAACGAAGACGACGGCGCCCTCGTCGATGAAGCGCTTGGCCGCGGCGAGGCCGATGCCGGTCGCGCCGCCGGTAATTACGGCGGTCTTGCCATTCAGTCTGGTCATGTCGTGCGTCCTTGGTCTCGCCGTCTAAGTCTTTGGCTGTCCGGGGAGGCCCCCCGGGGACGCTCGAAATGGGTTCGCCGGAGCCGGGCGGTGAGTGCGCAGGCGCGCACATCGGTGGTGCGCAAACGATCCGGCTGGACGGTTGAACACCGCGATGATCGCGTGCACTCCAGCAGAGGATTTCGAAAGCCGCACCACGCGGCGCGGGAATGGGCGATGATCGACTGGGATGACGTCCGCTACTTTCTGGCCGCCGCGCATGGCGGCTCCATACGGGCCGCCGCCAAGAGCCTTGGGGTCAACCACGCCACCGTGTTGCGGCGCATCGGCCAACTCGAGGAGAGCCTCGGCGCGCGGATGTTCGAAAGGTTGCCTTCGGGCTACCGCCTGACGGCCGCGGGCGATGAGGTCCTTGAACTCGCCAGCCAGATGGAAGCCTCGTCGCACCAGTTGGAGACGCGTGTCTTTGGGCGCGACCAGAGTGTGCGCGGGCTCCTGCGGGTGACGTTGCCGCCACCCCTGGCGACACACCTGCTGATGCCCGACTTCGCCGATTTCGCGCGTCTGCATCCCGACATCGAGATGGACATCGCCTCGTCCGGCGAACTGGCGAATCTGACCAATCGTGAGGCCGATGTCGCGATCCGCGTCGTCTACGATCGCAAGACTCTGCCGCTCAACCTCCATGGCTTGAAGGGGCCGGAGGTATTCGGTGGCGTGTATATCGCCCATGATCGGCTCGCCGCCTGGCTTTCGGGAGCCTCCGAGCCCACGCGATGGATCGTCATAAGCGCCCATGGCGTTCCCGATTGGGCCAGCCAGGGTGAGGTTCGTGTCGCCAGAGTTCCGTTCAGGGTCACGGACGCGGAGGCCCAGATCGTTGCGGTTCGGCAAGGACTGGGGATCACCACGCTACCGTGCTTTGTTGGAGACGCCGACCCCCTGCTGGTGCGGGTTCCTGGCGCCGACCTGCACATGTACGGCACGCTCTGGCTCCTGACCCAGGGAGAGACTCGTAAGACCAAGCGGGTGCGGCTGTTCACGGAGTTCGTCTCCGAGAGGCTCGCCGCCTATGCGCCGCTTCTTGAGGGACGGTCCGTCGCGCGTGCGTGACGCCCGCCGGCGCCCGCTGAGGTGAGCGCTGGCGGAGGCCTATAGTCCGTGGTTCAGCCGGTCTCGACGTTGAAAGCGACCTCCCAGGAGCCGGCGCCGTTTTGGCCGGGCCGACTATCATCAGGCGAGCGACTCAAGGGGTGCGGCCCCGTCAGCCCATCGGGATCCGATCGTAGCCCTCGCCCCGTTCCTTGACCGCGACGCCGCCTTCCTTGAGCGCCTCGATCGCGGCGTTGAGGTCCGGCGAGTCCCCGTAGACCGGGTCAGTCGGATAGAAGAGCCGCGACGAGGCCTCCTTGCCCGGCTCGACCCCCAGGATGATCGCCACTCGGCTGCCGGTCGTGTAGCAGGACAGCAGCACCAGATCGACGACCTCCAATTCGGAGAAGTGCTGGCGGGCGCCGTTCCAGATCTCGTCCGTCAGCATCTGCGGCGCCGAGGCCAGGGCGTCGGTGATCCGCAGCGCCGCCTTGGTGCGTTCGGGCAGGTCGCTGGTCTCGAACCGCGTCAGCTTGCTGACCATGTCCTCGTCCAGGCCGGCCTGGACGGCGACGGCCTGACGCGCGTTCTTGCAGTATTCGCAGCCCTGGTAGTTGGCGTTGAACAGGCGCACGCACTCATGGAGCACGGGATCCAGCTGCAGCGACCGGGCGCTGGCGATCGGTATGCCGGCCAGGCGGTTCAGCTCCTGCGGAATGGCGATCCGCGCCGCCGGGCTGTTCTGGTCGCCGGCCAGCATGGTGAAGCCCTGGGCGTACTCTTCGGGGATGCGGGGGGTGGTCGCCATCGATCTGGCTCCTGCGTGCTGATGGAGAGGGGCGGGGGCCTCAGGCGGCCAGCTTGGCGATCTCGAAGTCGGGCAGGGTGTCGGGAACCTCGGCCGGCGGGGCCAGCCGGAAGGCGACCGTGCTGCGCTGCAGCTGGTCCATGACGCTTAGCGCCTTGATCAGGTAGATCATCGGTTCGACGCCGATCGCCTCCTCCAGCTTCTTGACGTCGCCGTCGTCGATGCTGCTGGCCTGGATGGCGAACTGCTCGGCGAATTGAAGGCATTGCCGCTCGGCCGGTGAAAACAGCGGCGAGTTGTAGGCGCGCGGGATGGCCGCGATCTTCTCCTCGGTCAGGCCCGCATCGAGGGCCGGCCGGTAACGCAGGGCCAGGGAGAAGGCGCTGGTGAAGACCGTGGCCATATGCAATCGGCAAAGCTCAAGGATCACGGGGTCGACCCGGGCGATCGACCGGGCGTGATCGGCCATGAATTCCTTGTAGAAATGAGGCCGCAGGCCCCAGACCTGGTCCAGCTCGGTTTTGCCCGCGGCGGGGCGCTCAACTCTTGACATGGTTTCCTCACCCGGGCGTTGGCCGCCGTCGTCGCGCCGGCCTTGTCGCGTTTTCTATTTCAGAGCCGTGGTTCTGATGAAGAAGACGAAAAGGACTTAACGTTGTCAAGTAGGCCGGACCGCCATCGCGAATGAGATATGTGCGCGAAATCCACTTCCCAGGATCGACAAAGCTCATACGAATTCTTTCCAGCGCGGAAAGCGCGCCTGAAATGGCAAAAAAAATGGAGGAACGCATGCGAGGTCTCGAAGGCAAGGTGGCGATCGTCACCGGCGGCGCGTCGGGGATCGGCGAGGCGACCTGTCGGCGCTTCGCCCAGGAAGGCGCCAAGGTGGTGATCGGCGACATCGACGGCGGCCGCGCCGAGGCCTTGGCCAAGGAGCTCGGCGACGCCGCCCTGGCCGTCAGGTTCGATGCCGGCGATGTGGCCTCGGTCGAGGCGCTGGTCGCGGCGGCCGTCGACCGGTTCGGCCGGCTCGACGTGCTGTTCAACAACGCGGCCCTGATGTCTCCGGACGTCATCAAGCTGGACACCGACCCCGTCGGCATCGACTTCGCGGTCTGGGACCGGACGATGGCGGTCAATGCGCGCGGCTATCTGGCGGGCTGCAAATACGCCATTCCGCATATGCTGAAGGCGGGCGGCGGGTCGATCCTGATGACCACCTCGGGATCAGGCCTGCTGGGCGATGTTTCCAACATCGCCTACGGCGCGTCCAAGGCCGCGGTGGCGAGCCTGATGCGCTACGTCGCGACGATCTACGGAAAGCAGGGCATCCGCTGCAACGCCATCTGCCCGGGCCTGATCCGGACCGAGGGCGGCAAGAAGAACGTGCATGGCGCCATGGTCGGGGTCATGGAGCGCAATACCCTAACTCCCCGCCTCGGCCTCCCCGAGGACATCGCCGCCATGGCGGTGTTCCTGAGTTCCGACGACGCCGCCTTCATCACCGGCCAGAATATCGAGGTCGACGGCGGAATGCTGATGCACATGCCCTATTACAGCGACATCATGAGCGGCGACATCGCCTGGGACAGCTGACGCAGGAGCGGACCGTTCCAGGCGGACCGGTTCGAAAAGGCGACACGAAAAACGCCTCCGACCGCAGGGTCGGAGGCGTCGTCGTATAAGCGCCAAGGCTTACCAGCTGTAGCGCAGCTCGAAGCCGAACACCCGGGGATCGCCGACGGTGGCGGAGTTGAAGCCCAGCGACGGGTACAGGATCACGCCATAGGTCAGATATTTCTCCGCCAAGGCGTTCTGGACGTAGAGCGAGGCCCCGATATTGGACCCGCCGATGTGGTCCCAGTCGGCCTTGATGTTGAGCAGGCCATAGCCGGCCTGCTTCTGCGAGGCGTCCGGACCGAAGGCGGGGCCCTGGGTCGTGTCGGTGAAATAGACCTCGCTCTGGTGATAGTAGTCGGCGCCCAGGCGGATCTCGCCGACGGACGCGGGGACGGGCAGGGTGTAGTGGGCGCCGATCGTGAACTGCTTTTCGGGCACCTGGGCCAGGCGGTTGGACGTGAAGTCGCCGCTGGCGGTCACGAAGCTCTTGTACTTCGGCTTGATCACTGACAGCGAGGCCGACAGGCTGAGGCCGGAGACCGGGACCAGGATCACCTCGATCTCGCCACCCGGAATCTTGGCGCCGGCGGCGTTGACGACGGCGATGTTGGACGGATTGTCCACCGCCACGAAGCGCTGGATCTTGCTGTAGTCCTGGTAGTAGGCCGCCGCATTGGTCCGCAGGCTGGCGCCGCCAAGCTGCCAGTCCTTCTTGAAGCCGAGCTCGAAATCCTGGACGATTTCCGGATCGAAGCGCCGGTTGGACTGCACGGTCTGGATGTCGGGCGCGTAGCCGCCGGCCCGATAGCCTCGACGGGTCGCCGCGTAGAGCAGCGTGTCCGTGTCGAGCTGGAAGTTCAGGCTGGCGGTATAGGTTGGCTCGTTGAACTTGGCGTGGTCGTCGAAGCTGCAGGCGCCCACGGACAGGGGGACGCCGTTGTCCGTCAGGGTGCAGGCGCCGCTGTTGTGGTCGATGCCGTCGATGAACACGTCGCGGCGGTCCTGGGTGTAGCGCGCGCCCAGGGTCAGGGAGAGGCGGTCGTCGATGGCTGGCAGCTGCGCCGTGCCCTGGACGAAGGCCGCATAGCTGCGGCTGCGGGTGTGGGAGACCACGTCGGTCAGGGGGAAGCCGAGGAAGCTGGCGCCCGAGCCATGCTCGATCTTCTGGTCGAAGAAATAGAGCCCGGCCACCCATTTCAGGTTTCCGTCCCAGGCCTTGCCCTGGAGCTGCATTTCCTCGGAGAGCTCCGTGCCGTCGTCCGGCACAGAGGCGGTCAGCAGGGGCAGGGCGAAGCCGCTGAAATCCTGGAAATATTTGCGATCGAAGTCGCGGTAGCTGACGATGTTCTTAAGCAGCAGATTGTCGTTGATGTTCCAGGTCGCCGTGTCGGCCACTTGGTACATCTTCAGGTCTACATTGGATTGCACGTCCGAGCGGGTAGACCAAAAGTTGTCGCGGTACTGGCTTTGCAATTGCGCGAAGGCGGCCGTCGAACTTGGGAGCAGGAAGGCGCCGAAGCCCGCGGGATTGAAGCTCGTGGCGTGGAAGGCCGCCCCGTTGGATTTGAAGCGCGTGTAGCTGTAGAGCAGGTAGTTCTCGAAGGTGTCGGTTGGCCGCCATAGCGCCGAAAGCCGGGCGCTGAACTCGCGATCGTCGTCGAGGCGGCCGCCCTTGTTCGGCGGCGTATTCAGGGCGTACTGGGTCGCCGGCAGCGGCGCTTCATTGTCGACATAGCCGTCGCGGTCGATCCAGTTCACGGCGGCGCGCACCGAGAGCGACTTGCTGAGCGGCGCGTTGAGGACGGCCGTGCCGTACAGGCCCTGGCCGCCGTCGAACGCCCGGGCGCCGGCGGTGACCGAGCCTTCGAACGTGTCGGTGGGACGCTTGGGCGCGATCAGGATGGCGCCGCCCGTCGTGCTCTGGCCGAACAGCGTGCCTTGCGGCCCTTTGAGGACCTGCAGCGAGTCCAGATCATAGAACTGCTGGTTGACGCCGACCGGATAGCTCAGGGCCACTTCGGAGAAATAGATCCCGACCGAGGGGTCCTGCCCCGGAACCACCTGGGCGTTACGCTGCCCGCGGATGCCGACGACCAGCTTGTCGGGCGAGTTGAACCCTTCGATCTTCAGGGCGGGGACATAGCTGTTGAGGTCGACGGCGTTGAAGATCGGCCGTTCCGCCAGGGCCTTGGCGCTGAGGGCGGTGACGGCCACCGGCACTTCCTGAAGCCGTTCGGAGATCCGGCGGGCGGTGACGACCACGTCTTCCAAGGTCGACACGCCCGTATCCGGTGCTGGCGCTGGCGGAGTCGGGGATGGAGCCGCCTGGGCGAAACCAGCGTCCGGTCGGGCGGCGACGGCGAGGGCAAGCAAACTGACGGCGCAGAGCAGCCCCGTGGACCTGGTCATTGTTTTCTTCCCTAGATTTTTTAACGTTGTTAAGTGAAGGACGGGCGTCTTGCCGCTCGTCGTCAATCGCTGGGAGCTTGGGATCGCGTATGCGAAATCAGCGCCACGCTGGGTTCAACCTCAGGCTTGTGGGTCGAAATGACGCCAAATCCGGCCAAGCGGCCGGTCGCACGTCTGGGCGCCCCTTGCGGCGCTCTTTACGATGACGCGTCTAGCGGGCGAGGTCAGAAGCGCGGAATGAAGACTTTGAAACTCCAGCGCGGCGTCGCTAACCGGGAGAGCGCCGGTTTTCTAGCTGAGAGCATCGTGTCGGTGACCCGGGCGCTGGCGCGGGAAACCGGGTTCGCCAAGGTCACGATGCGGCAGATCGCGCTCAAACTGAACGTGACCGCGACCGCGCTATACTATCATTTCAGCGACAAGGACGCGCTGTTCGAACGGGTCGCCGAATCGATCTTCGAGGATCTCAAGGTCGAGAATCTGGATCAGCCCTGGGCTGAACAACTGCGGGCCTATGTCCTGGCCTATCAGGCGCGGCTGCTGGAATATCCCGGCCTGGCGCGCATCCTGCTCGCGAACCGCGAGTCGCCCGCGGCCCTGATCTGGACCGAGACGATGCTGAGCATCCTGCGGCGGGCCGGCTTCAAGGATCACAACATCTGGCAGGCGCTGGCCATGCTCGTCTTCTTCGTCAACCCGATGACGTTGATGGAAGAAAAGCCGATGGCCGCGCGCAAGCTTCTGCACGATCCAAGGTCGGTGCGGCGAGCGGTTCTACAGTCCCCGACCCGCTACCCCACCTTCGCGGCCACGCTGAAGCAAACAGCGCGGGGCGGGGACCCCGTCACCCTGACCTATGACGGTCTGCTGCCGGCCGCCCTGGATCGGATCATCGCCAGTTTGGCTGCCGACCTCGAACGGGGCGAGACGGGGACGTGATCGGTCGGCGGTCGAGAACGCCGCAGCCGACGAGTTTCTTCAGTCGCCCGCCTAGCCGGTTCCGCGAGATCTCCAGCTCTTTCTGGAAATCGTCGAACCGGGTCGTGCCCCGTGGCGGCGTTGTTGACCAGGATGTCTATGCCGCCGAGTTCGTAGATCGCCTGTTTGATCAGGGCCTGGACCGAGCCGTCGTCACCAGTGTCGACCACCAGCGGCATGATGCGGCGACCGGTGGCGGTGGCCAGCTCCAAGGCCGTGGCGGTCAGGGGCTCCAGGTTTCGGGCCGCGATCACAACGTCCACGCCGTCCTGGGCCAAGGCCCGGGCGATCGCCTTGCCGATGCCGCGGCTGGCGCCGGTGATCAGGGCGCGCTTGCCGTCCAATTGCAGATCCAGGGGTTGTCTCCAGGCAGGGCGATCGGCCGATCGCTGGGAAAACGATGCGGCGGCCCTACAGCAAGGGGCCGCCTCGGCGCCGGCTTTGGAAAAGGGAAGCATTCCAAGCCGGCGCCTTCGGAAGGCGCGGCTAGAAGCTGTAGGTCAGCCGGCCGTAGTAGTAGCCGCCGTTGATCCCGAACGGCGCGAAGCTGGGATAGAGCGCCACGGCCGGGTTGCCGGCCGCGATCGAGGCGGCGGTTCCGGCCGGGTTCAGCTTGTCGGGATAGATGTCGAACAGGTTGTTGGCGCCCAAGGCCCCTCGTAGCGACGGGGTGATCTTATAGGCCAGCTCAAGGTCGGTGATCAGGCCGGTCTTGATCCTGTCCTTGAAGAAGGCCCCGTTGACGTTGGTGTAGCTCCAGGCCGGGCCATAGACGGTGTTGACCAGGTTCACCGTCCACTTGCCGCTGGAATAGAGACTGGTCAGGTTGACCTTGTAGCGCGGTGAGGCGTGCTCGAGGTTGGCGATGGCGGTCTGGTCGAACAGCACCGAGCGGCCCAGGCCGGCCGGCGGCGCGGCGATGCGGGTGACCTTGGTCTGGTTGAGATTCGCGCCCAGGGCCCAGTCGATCTTGCCGTGCTCGCCCAGGTCGGTCCACGTGGAGGCCAGGATCTCGATCCCGCGGGTGCGGGTGTCCAGGCCGTTGGTGAACAGGTTGATGCCGGTGGTCCCGACGCTGGGATCCAGGACGTTGCCGTTGGCGGTGATGGCGTTGGTGATCGCCGCATTGACCACCGCCCCGCCGATCTTGCCGTAGAGCGCGCCGCTGCCCACGATGCGGTCTTCGATCTTGATTTGGTAGGCGTCGATCGTCAGCGTCACCCGCTCGATCGGCTTGGCGACGATCCCGATGCTGAGGTTCCTGGACTTCTCCGGATCAAGCCCGTCCAGGCCCAGGAGCCGCGCGCCGGCCGAGTTGGGCGGCAGTTGCACGAAGGCGGTGGTCGGCGAGACATTGGTGGCTGAATAGTTCAGCTCGGCCAGGGTAGGGGCGCGGAACCCCGTGCTGGCGGTGCCGCGCAGGGCGAAGGCCGGCGTGAAGTCGTAGCGGGCGGTCAGCTTGACGATGTCGGTGGAGCCGAAGTCGCTGAAGTGCTCGTGGCGGGCGGCCAGATCCAGCTGCAGGTTCTCGATCGGCGAGGCGGCGAGATCCACATAGGCCGCCCAGCTGTCGCGCTTGTGCTTGCCCGCGTCAGTCAGGGCGAAGCCCGGATAGGACTGCGAGCCGGACTTGTAGCGCGAAGCCGGGTCTCCGGCCTTGATTTCGTAGCTTTCGTTGCGCTGCTCCAGGCCGAAGGCGACGTTCAGTGGCGAGGCCCAGCCGACCGCGAACTCGCGGCTGACATCCAGGTTGTTGGTCCACTGGGTGGAGATGAAGTCGCCGGCGTGGAACTGGGTCGGGGTGGAGCCGGTGTCGGCGAACAGCGGCAGGTTGGCCGAGTTGCGCACCCGGATCTCGTGGTCATCCTTGCCGTAGGTGGACGACAGGTCGAAGCTCCAGCCGCCAAAACCTTGGCCCTTGATCCCGCCGGTCAGGGCCAGGTCCTTCTCAAGGGTCTCCAGGCGGGGGCTGAAGCCGGCCGGATAGATCGACGGCAAGCGGTTGGGCAGGCGATAGTTCTCGTACGCCGTGGCCTTCTTCTGGCCGTAGGCGCCGAAGCTGTAGATCTCGATATTTTCGCTCGGCTTGAGGCCCGCCGAAAAGGAGCCGACGTTCAGCTGGACGCGGGCGTCGCCGGCGATACGGTTCACATACGGATAGTCCTGGATGATCGTCGGCCAAGTCGGGTTGGCGGCGACAACGGTGCTGGCGATGATCCGCGCGTCGGGCCCGCCCCGGAAGCTGAAGTCGTGGAAGCGGTTCTCGAAGGTCAGGTTGACGTAGCTGTTGGCGCTGGGCGCGAAGCCGATATTGGCCGACAGGCTGGAGGTCTCGCCGTCGCGCTTGTAATAGGCGCCGCCGGATGCGGACAGCTCGCCGCCGTGGTCGTCGCTCTTGAGGATGATGTTGATCACCCCGGCTATGGCGTCGGTGCCGTACTGGGCCGCCGCGCCGTCGGTCAGCACCTCGATCCGCGAGATTCCCGCCACCGGGATGAAGTTGAGGTCGGCCGCGGCCGAGCCCTGATACGCTCCGGCCAGCACCGCTAGGTTGGCGGTGGTGTGGCGGCGCTTGCCGTTGACCAGCACCAGGGTCTGGTTGGCGCTCGTTCCGCGCAGACGGGCCGAGAGGGTCAGATTGGCTGCGTCGCCGCCAAAGGCCTGAGCGGTGAACGAGGGCGTCAGGTTGCTCAGCGCCAGGCGCAGGTCCGACTGGCCGGTGCGGGTCAGGGCGCCGCTGTCGACCACCTGGACGGGCGCGGCGCTGTCGACGGCCCGCACGCCGGCCTGGCGGGTGCCGGTAACGATCACCGCGTCGACGGCGCTGGCGTCGGCGGCGGGCGCCTCGGTCGGCCTTTCGGCGGCCTCGGCGCGGGCCGCCAGGAGCGCGGCCGAAAGGGCGAGCGCCGAGGCGCCCCAAAACTTGTGAGTCATCGTCTATCCCCGATTGTTCTGGTTGCTTGATGCGCGGTCGGCTCATGGGAGCCCCCGCCGCGCGGCGGATCAGTGGGCGCGCGCGGCGACGACTTCGATTTCGACCAGAGCGCCGGGGGCGACCCGGCCGGCGACCTTGACGGTGCTGCGGGCGGGCTTGTTGGGTTGGTCGGCTGTACCGAAGCGCTGCGACCAGGCCGCGTTGAGGCCCGTAAAATTGATCTCGCCGCCCTTGGCTGGATCGCCGACCAGGAAGACCGTGGCCTTGCCTTCCGGCGTGCGCGGCCCTTGCGGGACGAACACCGCCGGCGCCACCGCGTCGACCTGGCCTCGCTCCAGCTTGGGCAGGTCGACCTGGCCGCCGCCATCGACGGCGGCCTCGTGTGGGCCAATGCCCAGATCAAGCGGCGCATCGACGTGACTGTCGAGGACCAGGACGCGGTCGTGCAGGGGGCTGGCGACCTGGCCCGCGGCCGCAGCATGACGAAGCGTGGGCATTTTCGTTTTCCTAGAGATCATGGCCGTGGCCGAGCGAAACCAGGATCTGGCGGCGCAGCGCCACCGGTGTTGGGCCGATCGCTGACGACGATGGTCCGTTGGCCGGCAGCAAGCCGTCCTCGACGCTACGCGGCTATTCCGCCGCGATCTGGTCGGGGCTTTTGGCCCAGCGATGCTCGGGAACCGGCAGGCCCAGGTGGCCGCGCAGGGTGTCGTGCTCGTACTCGGTGCGGAACAGACCCTTGGCCTGCAGGATCGGCACAACCTTTTCCCGGAACAGCGCGAACTCGCGCGGACCGGTGACGTGCAGGATGAAGCCGTCCACGGCGCGGCCCACGAACCAGCGCTCGATCTCGTCGGCGACGGTCTGGGGCGAGCCGACGAAATTGGCTTTCCAGCGCCCAAAGCGCTCGGCCGTCTGGCGCACGGTCAGGTTCTCGGCCTTGGCGACCCGGACGATGCGCTCGGCGTGGCCCTTGTAGCTGTTGAGGCTGAGCTTGCTGACGTCGGGGAAGGGACCATTCAGCGGATACTGCTTGAAGTCGTGGTAGCCGAAGGCCCGGCCCAGCTCGACCAGCAGCTTGTCGATCTCGCGGCCGCTGGCCTGGGCGGCGGCGATGGCCTGGGCCTCTTCGTCGGTGTCGGCGATGATCGGCGCGATGCCCGGCAGGACGCTGATGTGGTCAGGGTCCCGGCCCAGAGCCGCGGCGCGCGCTTTCAGGTCGGCGTAGTATTCCACCGCGTCCTTGAAAGTATCGACGCCGGCGAACACGCCTTCGGCGATCTTGGCGCCCAGGTCACGGCCCGCGCCGCTGACCCCGGCCTGGAAGATCACCGGCTGGCCTTGCGGCGAGCGGGACAGGGCCAGAGGTCCGGCCACCGAGAAATGCTTGCCCTTGTGGTTCAGCGCATGCTGCTTGGCCTTGTCGAGGAAGACGCCGGCGGCCTTGTCGCGCGGGAAGGCGTCGTCCTCATAGCTGTCCCACAGGCCTTGGACCACCTCGACGAACTCGCCGGCCCGCTCGTAGCGTTCGCCGTGCTCGAAATGCTCGTCGCGACCATAGTTCCTCGAGGCGCCTTCCAGGCCGGTGGTCACCACGTTCCAGCCGGCGCGGCCCTTGCTGATGTGGTCCAGCGATCCGAACTGCCGGGCGACGTTGTAGGGTTCCCAATAGGAGGTGGTCAGGGTGCCGACCAAGCCGATCTTCGAAGTGGTGACGGCCAGGGCCGACAGCAGGGTCAGCGGCTCCAGGCGGTTGAGGAAGTGCGGCGCGGTGTCGGGTGTGATGAACGGGCTGTCGACGATGAACACCAGATCGAACTTGGCGGCTTCGGCCAGTCTGGCGTTTTCGATGTACCAGTTGATGTCGATGCTGGCGTCGCCGGGCAGGGCTGGGTCGCGCCAGCGCGTGTGATCTGTGCCGACGCCCGCCAGGATCGCGCCGAGTTTCAGTTGCCGGGTAGGTTGCTGCGTCATGGTCGAGCCCTCAAAACGGTCATCGACGCTTAGCGCCACGCGGCCACGCGTGAATAATGAGCTCTTCTGATCGATAGTATTGGCGCTGTCGGACCAGTGGGCGCAGCGGGCTTTTTTGCCGTCCCGCCCGCGCTTATCTCTTGCCGTGTTTAGAAAATGTCCGCGCATGCGCGCGTTCGGGCTTTCGATTGACGAGGGCATCAGCCAAGCGCGGCTCTTTATGGACCTTATGGGAGAGCAGCGCTGGTTTGGAGACCGCCCGTGCTCGGCGCCATCGCGCCGGTCGATTTGCCGGCGCATCTCGTGCGGCCAGGTCCGCGACCGCCTCATTGCTGGTCCGTCTGTTCGAGTTGCCTGGAGGCGGATCAAAGCCAGGGGAGGGCGCACGGCCCGCCGACGGCGTCAGCCGCGCGAGCGAAGGCTGAGCATGGGGTGGTGCTCGTAATGGCCCACACCGTTCTTGATGATGGGGTCCTGGGCGGTGAACGCGGTAATGTCCTGCTTGTCGCCGATCTGGTAGAGCGACACGCCGTAGCCACCGGCTGGATCCATCACCGGCCCGTGGGCCACGATCACGCCTTGGTCGAGCAGTTCGTTCATGTAGGCGCCGTGCTGTTTCATCCAACCGGCTTCATCAGCGCTCATCGTCGCCAGGAAGTCGGCGCGCGGCGGGATGTACTTGCAAAGATAGTATTTCATGACCGTTCTCCTCGGGTTCGGGCGGGCGCGAACCGCCGCATCATGTGAAGGCGCCGGCCACCTTCCGGAAAGCGCCAGTCGAAGCAGCCTGAGGCCGCTGGAACTCTCAAGAACATCAGCGCCCTCGGGATATAGGCACGCCAACCGCGGAGGCCATCAACGGCGTTGATACCTCCAATCCAGGCCGCCAGCCTCCCCGCGGTGATCGTGTCCGCCTAGGTCTTGCCCGAACAAAACTTCGGGAGACACCAATGCGCACGAGGCACCTGGCGATCGCCGCCGCCCTTCTTTCTCTCTACGGAACTTCGCCCACCTTCGCCGCGCCGGGCGGCTCGACGCCGCATGTCGTCGCGCAGGGCGCAAATTTCTATCGCTTCCGCGTGGGAGAGGTCACCGTGACAGCCCTGTCTGACGGGACTGTGCCGCAGGACCTGCACGCCCTGCTGACCGGCACCACGCCGGCGAAGACGGATTCGCTTCTGAATGCGAGCTTCCTCCGCAACCCGATCGAGGCGTCGATCAACGCCTTCCTGATCGCCTTGCCGAACCGGCTCGTACTGGTCGACACCGGCTCGGGCGACCTCTTTGGCCCTGGAAACGGCGGAAAACTTCTTTCTAGCCTGGCGGCCGCAGGCCACCGGCCAGAGCAAGTCACCGACATTCTGATCACCCACGTCCACACCGATCACAGCGGCGGCCTCGTCCATGCAGGGAAGATCGTCTTCCCGAATGCGACGGTCCATGTCGGCAAGCCCGACGTCGACTTTTTCCTCAACCCCGCGAACGCCGCCAGGTCCGGCTATGACCGCAAGTATTTCGACGAGGCGATCAAGACGCTGAAGCCCTATGTCGACGCCGGCAAGATCGCGGCGTTTTCGAGCACGGCCGACGTCGTCCCGGGCGTTACGGCGACCCTTCACCCTGGCCACACGCCCGGCAGCGCCTTCTACACCCTCACCAGCCAGGGCGAGCGGGTCACCTTCATCGGTGACATCATCCACGTCGCCTCGGTACAGTTCCCGGATCCGAGCGTCACCATCGTCTACGACGTGAATCCGAAGGCTGCGGAGACCACGCGCGAGCAGGCCTTCGCCGAATTCGCAAGCGATCGCGAGCTCATCGCCGCGCCGCACTTGCCGTTCCCCGGCGTCGGCCACGTCCGCCGGGCGGGCAAGGGCTACCAATGGGCGCCGGTCGAGTACGGCAACCGGGAGGGCGAGTGACATGCGACGGGTGCTCTTAGCGGCCTCGCTGACGGCCATGGCCCTGGTCTCCGTCGCGACGAGCGCGGCCGCACGTGACGCAACGCCTGCGCCGGCGGCGCTTGCCGAGGCGCCTAGCGACAAGGAGCTGGGCTATCGAATCCTGAGCGAGCTGGTGACCCGGTTCGGCGCGCGGCCAGCGGGTTCGGACGCGGATCACGCCGCCGCCGCTTGGCTCGCGGGCCAGCTGAAGGCGCTCGGGTTCGAGGGCGTCGGCCTGGAATCCTTCCCGATCGAGCGCTGGTCGCCGGGCGTCTCCAGTGTCTCCGTCACGGGCGCTCACGCCCAGATGCTGGTCGCCACGCCGCTTGGTGGTCTGGTAGCGGGGCCGCCGGTCGAAGCGCCCGTCGCGTCCTTCGCGTCCTACGCCGACTTCCTGGCCGCGCCCGCCGCTTCGGTCCAGGGCCGCATCGTGGCGGTGCTGGAGCCGCTGCCGCGCACGCAGGACGGGAGCGGCTATCTGCGGATGGCCGTGATCCGTGGCGAGGGGCCGGGCGAGGCGATGCGGCGCGGCGCGGTCGGATTCGTGATGCGCTCGCTTGCGACCCACGAGAACCGGGTAGCGAGCAGCGGCGCCACGACGCCTCTGCCGCGGCCGTTTCCCGCCTTCAGCCTGTCGCCGCCGGACGCCGAGCAACTCGGCCGCCTCGCCGCCCGGGGGACTGTCACCTTGCGGCTGGATTCGTCGGCGGGCTGGATCGGGCCGGGAACCTCGCAAAACGTCGTCGCCTCCGTTCCAGGGCGCGATCCGGCGGCGCCCCCGCTGTTGATCGCGGCGCACCTCGACAGCTGGGAGCAGGGGACGGGCGCCGTCGACAATGGCTTCGGCTTGGCCGCGGTGATCGCCGCGGCCAAGCGTATCGGCGACCTGCCCGAGCGGCCGCGGCGTTCCATCAAGGTGGTCCTCTTCGGCGCCGAGGAGGTGTCGCAAGCCGATCCGGTCAAGAACTTCGCCGGGGCGCGGGCCTATCTTCGCCTGCACCGGAACGCGCCGCGCCTCGACCTGGCGAGCGAAAGCGATTGGGGAGGGGGCCGGGTGCTGCGCCTGCGGTATCCCGCAGGAGATGGCGATCTCCAACGGGATTTGCGCGCGGCGCTGGCTCCGATCGGGGTGAATGTCGTCCCTGAACCGCCTGAGAGCGGCACGCCCGACGCGAACGTGCTCGCCGACAGCGGCGTCCCTCTGTTTCGCCTTGACCAGGATGCGAGCGCCTTGTTCGATACCCATCACACGCCGAACGACACGCTGGCCAAGGTCGACGGCGGCGCGCTCGAGCAGAACATTTCAGCCTGGGCCGTGTCCGTGTGGCTGCTCGCAAACCGGCCAGTCAGCGGCGGCCGGTAGCCGTGGCCGCGGCGAAGATCTGGTCGCGCAGCCAGCGATGCGCGGGGTCGTCCTGATTGCGTGGGTGCCAATAGGCGGCCAATTCCACGGCGCCCAGCTCGATCGGCGGCTCGAACAAATCCAGCGCGTCGGCAAACCGATGCAGGAAGCGGCTCGGCAAAGTGCACAGATAGTCGCTGGAGCCGATAAGCGCCGCCGCCAGCGCGTAGTTCTGGATCGACAAGGCCACGCGGCGTTCGCGGGCGAGGGCGGCGAGCGCCGCATCGACCTGGCCGAAGAATCCTCCGCCATCCGCCGAGACCAGCAGATGCTCGGCGGCGCAAAACGCGTCGAGGTCGAGCGGGGCGCAACCGCGTGGATGCCCCTTGCGCTGTGCGGTCAGAAACCGGTCTTCGAACAATGTTCGCATCCGCCAGGCGGTCTGCGCCAGCCCTCGGTTACCGATGCAGATGTCGATCGCGCCGGATTCGAGCCGCTCGGCCAGCAGTTCCGCATCGGGCGGCGAGACAAACACAAGCCGTGCGGACGGCGCCGCCGTCGCCACCCGCGGAACGAGATCGGGCGCAAGCATCACGGCTGGGATCTCGTGCAGCGCCACCGTGAAGGTCCGGCGAGTGGTCGCCGGCTCGAAATCCACCACAGGCCCTAGCATTTCGTCGATCAGCTCGAGCACCTTGGCGAGAACGGGCCGAAGGGCCAGCGCTCGCGGCGTGGCGAGTACGCCCCGCCCGTCTGGCGAAGGCACGAACAGCCGGTCCTCGAACACCTCGCGCAGGCGGGCGAGCCGCGCGGACATGGCGGACTGGCCTACGCCGAGGCGCTGTGCGGCGCGCGTGACGTTCGACTCGGTCAGCAGCGCGTCGAGCGCGAGCAGCAGGTCGGCGTCGAGCCGTCGGAGCTGGTCGAGGTGCATGCGGTCCCTTAGCCAAAAGTCTTGAAAAGCCATTCAGGGCTAACGATCCGGACGGTGGCTGCAGGTATATTATACGCTCAGGCTCTCGATGGCGCAGCAACCAAGGATCGGCTGTAGCTAGCCGCAATCGGAACTCCAAGGGTGGGTGGGAATATATTCCTATTCTCGAGACTTAAATCGTAAGCGCGCGGTTTGACGCACAGATCCTGAAAGAGCTCTCCCCTATGGGCCATACGTCACGGAATCCTTTCACAAATTCCGTTTGCAAAAGGATTCAGTGACTTATGAGCAAAAAGGGTTGGCGGCTTTTGTCACTGACTCCAAAAGTCGCGACTGGCATATCCAGTAATAGCTGGGCTGCGGCTGACTCAAAAACTTGCGACTGACTCCAAAACCCTAGCGGGCTGACTCCAAAAGCCGCGATTCAGATTATGGCACTTTCTGACTCTTCTCTGCCGGTGAAACAGTCTGCTTCCAGGAGTTATAACAAGCTGAGCTTCGCGCTCTTACTTCATAGCAATTACCTGGAGGTGATAGCGCGCGGGTGGGGAAGGCGGCGTTGACATGTCGTCGTCGTGCTTGCGGGCCAGCCGTTCCCTGAAGCTCGGAAACATCTGGCTTGGGTCGGCGCGCGGGCCTTGGCGCGACAAATCTAGACAGGCGGCGGATCGGCCAGTGCTTGGGCGACATCCGCAGGCTCGGAGGGAAACTCAAGCCCAACCTCCAAGCGGGCCTGGGCGAACCGCAGCAAGCCATAGCGCACGATCCGCTCCAGTCCGGTGAAGGTCGGCGCATCGGCGAGGATCTTGCCGAAGGCCTTGTCGTCGACGATCGGCTTGCCCGTCTGCACTTCAGTGAGGTAAGCGCCGCGCGGCTGGACCAAGTCGCCAAAGCCCTGACCGGTGTGGACATAGCGGCTACGAAGATCGTAGGCGGCCGCCAAGGTTTTCAGATAGCGCTCGGACCGTAAGCGACCCCACGGTTCCTTGCTCTCGCCGCGGGTGAAGAAGCCGGGGTCGGTCAGCTCGGTGAAGGTCCAGATGAACCGCCGGCGGATAGATCGCAGCTTGCTTCGAACCGTCTTGGCCACGGCCGCGCCATCGGGCAGGCCGGCCTCGATCCGGGTCAGCATATGACGGGTCTGGGCGTCCAGCAGCTGATCGGGGCAAACCTCCGAGGCGCTGGAGAGGATTTCCCCGCAGGTGATCAAATGCAGATAGGCCATCTCCACGTCGGCTTCCGCCGTCTGCAGCGCCCGCAGATAGAACTTGGCGGCGTTGCGGAACACCGACGCGGCGGGTGAACGCCCAGGGTCGAAGAACAGCAGTCGCGACAATCGCTCGATCTGGGTGAGCGACAAGGGCACCGGAAAATCGGCGCGCGCCTTGTCGTGATTGGTCGGCAGATTCGGATCGGCGAACGCGTCCATCGCGCGTAGGTCGGGCAGGTAGAACAGGCCCGCACCCTCGAAGGCGCCGTGATTGTCGAACCGCTTGCCGTAGAGCACCGCCAGATAGGCGCACATCATCTCGGCGACATGCTCGTAGTTGGGAATGATGAACTTAGGCAGGTCCGCTTGACGTTCTGCGCGGAACGACAGGGTGATGGCCGTGCGGCCGCCGGCCACGCCGCGCCGCGCATAGCTGGCGGTGTGTCGCAAACCAGGATGGGCCTCGTCGGCGATCAGCCCCAGCGAGACGAACCGATCCGTCAGCGGCGCGGTCGTCGAGATCAGGAACTTCTGGACCGTTTCGTGAGGCCTGAGCGGAGGAAAATCCTCGGAAATCCGGTCAGCGGCGGGGGGATCGACGGACAAACCTCGGCTCCGGATGAAATTGACTGTGGAGATTTGCCGCTGGGAACCGCCGCGCTCGCGTCGAAGGCGTAGACTTCGACCTCCCGGCGCGCGGCGGCGATTCGCACGACCTCCTGCCGGCAAATTGGACGTCCAAATCGTGTCGCAGTCGAGCCAGCTGGCCGCGGGAGCCGGCTTCACCTTCGAGGACGCGGTCACCGCGCGCTACCTGACAGGCTTGCTCGCGCGGGGACCCGCGCCGGGCGTGGAGGGACTGGCCGTGGTCCGGGTCGCCCAGCAACAGCGCGAGCTGGGGGAATCGCTCGACGACGTGATCGTCGACTTCGGCGCCGAAGGGCCGGCCGCACGCCTCAGTCTGCAGGTCAAATCCTCCCTGACCTTGTCGGACGCGGTGAGTAACCAGGATTTTCGCGACATCGTCCGGGATAGCTGGGCAACGCTGCAGAAGGCCGACTTTCGGCTCGGAGCGGATCGCTACGGAGCCGCCGTCGGCGACGCGCCCGCTCAGAAGCTGCGAGACATGGTCCGGCTAACGGATCTGGCGCGGGGGCAGATCGATCCGCAGGCCTTCGCAGGCTATGTCGGGCCAGCCGGTGCGGCGAGCGCCGGCGTGAAGGCCGCCTGGCGCGTGATCGCCACGGTGCTTGACCGCGAACGGGGGACGGTGTCGACGCCAGAAGAGCTCCACCGCTTCCTCCTCCACTTCGTGCTCATCCGCTTCGACTTTGGCCATGCCGCGGCGGTGGACACCGCCGCGATCGTCAGTCTGCTCCAGCCTTTGGTGGAGGATGGCGCGGTCGCGACCGCGACGCTGTTGCTCAATCGGCTGGGCGCCCTAGCGCGCGCAGGCGGCGCGGTGAGCCGGGTTTTCGATCGGGCGGCCCTGCTGGGGGAGGTCGCCGGCCTCGTGCGCCTGGTGCCGATCGGCCATCTGCGCGGCGATCTTCAAACGTTGGCACAGCTGGTCGAGGATAGCTTGGCCACGATCCAGGACGACGTCCAGGCCGCCAAGCTCGAGCGACCAAGGTTTTCAGAGAAGATCGACCAGGCCCTTCAGGGGCATCGCCTGGTGCGTCTGCGCGGCTTGCCGGGCAGCGGCAAGTCGGTGGTCTTGCGTCGGCAGGTCGAGGCCGCGCGCCGTAACGGGCCGGTGCTGTTTCTCAAGGCCGACATGCTGGAGCACCGCAGCTGGACGGCCTTCGCCAGCGCGGTGGGGCTCAAGGCGCCCCTGCGCGAGCTGCTGGCGGAGATCGCCGCGACGGGAACAGCGATCTTCTTTCTCGACGGCGCCGACCGGGTCGAGCGCGACCAGCGCCCGATCGTCGAAGCGGTCCTGAGGTTGATCGCAGAGGATCCGGATTTCGCCCATTGGCGGGTCGTCACCAGTCTGCGCGACAGCGGCGTCGAACCAGTCCGCACCTGGATGCCCTCGGGCCTGGCGGCCGACGGCGTGGGGGATGTCGCCATCGATAACCTCGACCACGAGGAGGCCAGCGCCCTGGCGGCCTTGCGACCGCACTTGCAGCCGTTGCTCTTCGGCGCCGACGCGGTCCGCGAGATCGCCCGGCGTCCGTTCTTCGCCAAGGTGCTGGCGCAAGGCGTCGGGGGCCTTGACGGAACAGCGACCGGTCTGGCGTCCGAAAGCGACCTGATCGATTATTGGTGGCGGCGCGGCGGGTTCGACGCCGAGGGCGGGGATGCGCTGCGCCGTCAGCGCGCCCTGATCGCGCTCAGCCAGACCAAGCTCTCCCAGCTCAGCGCGCCGATCATGCTGCGCGGTCTTGGCGCCGAAACGATCGATCAGATCTCGCCTCTAGAGGCTGACGGCCTGCTGGCCGCCACCACCCACGGTCACGCCGTGCGTTTCACCCACGACATCTTCTTCGAATGGTCCTTGCTGCATGTCCTGATCGACCACGAGGCCAACTGGCCCTTGGCCGTCAGGGCGGCGGGAGAGCCGCCCGCCATCGGCCGGGTCGTGGAGCTCCTGGCGCAACGCCGATTCGTCGATGACGAGGACTGGGCCGGCGATCTGGCGCGGCTGGAGCAGGAAGGCATGCGTTCGCAATGGACGCGCGCCTGGCTGCTGGGGCCGCTCCTGACACCGCGGTTCGACGCGCTTGCGGTGCGCTATGCCCAGACGGTCTTGGCCGACGACGCTCGGTGGCTCAAGCGCGCCCTGGTCTGGTTCCAGGCCGAGAAGACGACGCCCCACCCCCAGATCCTGGACGGTCGGCTGGCGAGCGGCGAGAACGACCCCATCGAACGCGCGCGTCTGGCCGACCTCTTGGGCTGGCCGTCGGACCCCGCGTCCTGGGCGCGCTTGATCCGGTTCCTGGTCGCCTGCGCAGAAGTCTTGCCCAAGCCCCTGGTCGGGGATGTCGTGGCGATCTTCGAGGTCTGGCAAAACCTCTTGGCCGGGCTCGCCAATCCGATCTCCGACGCCTTGCTGGGCGAGGTCGACCGATGGCTCGGCGAGATCGAGGCGTTCCAGGATCAGAAGCCGTCTGAGGCGGCCATGGCCTCGCCTTGGAACGGTCAGGCCCGTCGCGACCTTGTTCAGGCCCTGCGGACGCTGCTGTTACGTTCCGCCGTGGCTGCGCCCGACAGGGTCGCCGGCTATCTCGCGCGTGTGAACCTCGCACGGGGCCAAGACAGTCATCGTTACGAAGACATCATCGCTTTTGCGCCGACCCTCGCCAAGGGCCACGCCCACGCGTTGGTGGATGTGACGCTGGCACGCTTGAAAGGCGAATTGCCGCAACACGCCGCCGCGCGCGAAGACGCGGCGTTTCGCGCTGGGATCGCACGGCGGGACGCGGCGCGGGCCATTCCCGAGGCGCAGCGCACGCAGCATGAGCAGCTGGCCGCTGAAGGGATGTTCCACAGCTTCGGGGTGGATGCTGTCAGCGACCACGACTGGCGCGCCCTGGCCATCGACGGCGATCAGCTGGGCTATTTTCCAGCTTCGCCCCTGCGTGAGCCGTTCCATTCGCTCTTTCGGCACGCGCCCGAGGAGGCGCTGCGCCTGGTCGCGGATCTGAGCCGCCATGCCATGACCGCCTGGCGTCAACTGTATCGTTTGGACCGGGAGCATCCCGGCACGCCGATCCCGATCGACATCACCTTCGCCTGGGGAACCCAGCGGTTTTGGGGCGGACCGCGCATCTATGCTTGGCATCGCGGCGGCATGGCCCCGCCGCCGTTGGATTCTGCCTACGCGGCGCTGGACGCCTGGGCGATCGGCGAGGTGGACAAGGGCCGCGCGGCCGACGCGATCATCGCCGAGATCCTGGCCGATAACGACTGCGTCGCGGTTCTGGGCGTGGCTCTGGCCGTCGCTCATCACGCGCCGGAGCCACCGCTCGCGATCTGGCCCATCGTCACGACCCAACGGCTTTGGGATTCCGACCGCCAGAGATTGGTGGCCGATATGACAGGCAGCAACGCTTACCTGATCGGCTTCGAAGCCGGCGACGAAGCCCATATCCAAGCGTTGCAAGCCGCCAGGAAAGGCGTCTCGCGCCAACGGGAAATTCGCCATCTGGCCGCCAGCTTCGTCCTGAGCGCCGACCAGGATCTGGCGGCGCGGACGCGCCAAGCGATCAGCGCTTTTGCCGATGATCCGCCGTTCGAGCTGGAAGAGGAGCGCAATCATGACCAGGCGCGGGCCGAAGCCAAGCGCCAGGCGCTCGCCAACGCCGCCTGGGGCGACCTAAGCCGATACCGGCGCGGACCTGATCCGGAAGCTCCGGAGGGCGTTGCGATCTATGGGCCACAAACCGCGCCGGAGGAAACACCCCAACAGGTGGCCGAGCGTCGACGGTTCACCCTGACCCACCATGTGCTGCAGTGGGCCGACAAGGCGCTGGCGGCGGGACAGGCGTTAACGCCGGCGCAGGTCGAGGAGGTCTTGGGCGCGGCTCGGGAGCTCGACCACCCCGGCCTGTTCATCGATCCGCCTGGCAACGACGAGGTTCCGGATGCGGCGCCCGGCGCGGTGACCAGCCTAGCGGCGGTGCTGATACGTCTGGCGCCGGCCCAGGCCGATGCGGCGCGAACCTGGGCGCGTGCGGTTCTTGAGCGCGCCGCCAGCGCGCCCGAGCATCGCGGCCTGATGTGGAGCCCCACGGCGATGATGTCCTGGCATGCGGGCGGCTATGCCGCCCAAGGCCTGGCTGAGATTTTACGGGCCGATCCGCAGGACGAGATCGCACGCCGCCTGCTGCTGGGCCTTGTCGCCCATCCCCTTCAAGCCGTGTCCCTGGGCGCCATCGCGGCGGCCTTCGACCTATGGGACCAGGATCCCCGCCTGGGATGGTGCGCCCTGGGCCTGGGCCTTGGCCTATGCAACTTTCGCCGCGTGGCCCGAGGCCCCTCGGACCCGATCCAGTCCGACCAGGAGCGCGCCGATGCGCTGGCCCGGGCTCTCGCCGCCTATGCCGGCGACGCGCCGTGGCCGTCGCCGCCCCTGCCCGAGAGCCGTCGAGCGCCTGTCCCGGTGCCGGTCGCCCAACCGGCGCGTCGCGGCCTACTGTTTGTCCAGGACGTAACGGTCGACAGCCCCGCCTGGAACGGCTCGCAGGTGTCCTGGTACGGAAAACTCGCCGCCCAGATGCTCGAGAAAATCCCGGTCGCCAAGGTGCTGATCAGCGACGCACGGGCGCCGTTCATGGACCTTGTCGAGGCCTTGTTGGGTTGGACCATCGACCGGCTGACGCCGCAGGAAGTCGAGGGTCAGCTCAGGCGTAACCCCTCGCGCGGCTCTCTCTACGAATGGATCGACACGATCGCCAAGATCGCCGGCCGCGCATGCGGGGCTCTGGAAGTCGAAGCGGCAAGGGCGCGGTTCCTCGATCCGATCCTGGCCCTGCCCGATGAGCCACGTCAGTGGCTGCTGGGGCCGTTCGTCGAACTCTATCTGGCGGCCAATGTCCTGGACGCACCCAAACCGCCGCCTCGGTTCCTGGAGCTCCTCCAGCCGTGCCTGGACAGTCTGCTGTCGCACTATGTCTTCAAGCGCGGGGGCTACTCTGCCGGCGAGCTGCGAAACGGGCAGGGCCGATTGGTCCGTGCCTTGATGTTCATCGAACCCAAGGCTTCGGGAGCAGTCCGTTTCGCCAACGACGATTGGACCGACATCGCCCTCATCCTGCCCCTGGTCCAGAACTTCGTGCGTGATGCCGGTTGGGCGGCGTCGATCGCTGGACCGTTCCTGACGCTTTGCGAGCGGGCCAAGGCGGTCTTCCCCGCAGAGACCTTCGCCGACCTTTGGCTCCCTATCCTCCAAGACCCCGACACCCTGGCGGGGTGGCGCGGGACGATGATCCAGGCCCGCATCGCCGGCATGGTTCAGCATCTGGTTGATCGCGAGCCGGTGTTGTCGGCGGCTTTGAGCCAGAAGTTCCTGCGTCTTCTCGACTGCCTGATCGACATGGGCGATCGGCGCAGTGCGGCCCTACAGCAAACCGAAGCCTTTCGCGAAGTCCGCCTGATGCCAGCTTTGGGCGTGAACGGGCAGGCCAGGACTTGAATGAAGCGGTGTTGGCCTTCGCCGTGGCCTTGGTCGGACATGCGCTGTTCCACGTCCGTCTGCAGCCGTGATGATCAAGGCTCTTGTGCCGCGAGGGTTGCACGACCGAGTTTGACGCTTCGGAGTGCTCTCGTCGAAAATGCCGGGACCTGGTCTTGTCCGCGGCGCCCGTCCAGGGGCGGTTGGGAGGCGTAGCCATGCACGAAAGGGAGTATGAGGAGGCCGCCGCGCAGGGGCGTCGCAACAGCCAGACCCTGGCGCTCATCAACAACTGGTGCGCTCACGCCCGTCTGGATCGGTTCGGCGGCTTGGGCATGATCGAGCAGATGACCGGCGATCCCATCGGGCATATGGGGCTGGACTGCGACCATGCCGGCCGCTCAGGCTTGCACTGTTGTGACCTCGCCGACGCCGCGCTCGATTTTTACGATCGCTATTGCTCGACCTGCGACAAGCGCAAGCCCGTCGGCTTTCCCGATCTTTCCAAGCTTGTCAGGGAGCGCGACCAAAGACGCGCCGAGGCTGAAAGGCAAAGGCTGGAGGAAGACGCAAAGCTCAAGGCGGCCCTGGAGCAGCGGCGGCGGCGGCGTCAGGCGCTGAGCGCGGCCTTGCCGACGATCAGTGCGGCCATCCTGGAGGACATCGACGCCTTCGACCGCGATCGTTCCGTCGAAAATCTCGAACGCCTGACCCAAAGCGCCGATCTGGCGCCCGAGCATTTTCCGCCAGCCCTGATCGACTATGTCTTCGAACTGGGCGAAGCCGAGAGCTGGTTTCGGCCCGCGGCCTTGGGCATGCTCGGCAAGGTCGCCGGCGATCCGGCGCGGCTGGCGAACCTGGCGCTCCATGCCCTGGACGCCGACTACGACGCCGCCGCCGACATCCTGATCCAGCACATGGAGCATATCGATCCCAGTCAGATCGCAAGGGTGCTCACCACTATCGTCGATCGCGCCAATCCTGATCCGTCGGACTATTTTGGTCGCCGCGCGGCGGTCAAGCCCCACCTTCTGCTAGGTCTGTGGCAGGCATTTCCAAGCCAAGTGATCAAGGGGCTTGAGGATCAGCTAAGCACTCGAAGCCGCTATCGGGTGGAGCTGGCGGGACGTGGCTTCAAGGTGCTGCAAACAGCCAAGGCGGATGTCGCAAACCCCAGCGCGCGGGCCCTGGTGTCGACCTATGTTCGGGCCCACCGGCTGATCGATGATCTAGACGAGCGCCACGAGCGGCTGGTGCGGCTAAGCGAGGTCATCTGCGGGGTCTTCAACAGCGCGCCCCAGGACACCGACGCGCTGCTGCAAAAGTTCATGCTGGGCGCGGACGCCACGATCAAAGCCCGAATCGTTGGGCTTTACGCTCAGGTGGTTCGACGCGGTGAGGCCAAGGGTCAGGGCGTGCCGCCTACCCCAGCGGAAAAGATCGCGTTCAGCCGTGTGCTCTGGGCGCCCACGACGGACGCCGGCGAAGAGGTCCTGCGCGCCGCGCGAGATGTCTTTGGACATCACGGTCGCGGTCTGGAGGGCCTGGCGGCCGACGAGACCGATGCGCTGCTGGGCGCGGCGCTCCTGCTGGACGATCGTCTGGAAGCGGTGGACAACGACCCGGCCGCCAAGGCCGAAAACATGCTGCAGGCGATGCAACGGGCGAACCTGCGTGGGGCTCTGCGGACCCTGGTGTCCAGCTATCTTGAACTGGCCGCGCGCGTCGCGGGCCGTGATGAGCGCTCGATGGATCGCGTCGTGGCGATGATCGAGGCGATCCCTCAAGAGCGAGAGCATCTTAGAGGCCAGGCGCTCGGCGCCCTGGCGGGCATGGCGGCGTCCATCGAGGGGCTGAAGAAGTTCCTGCCCCATCTCTACTATGGCTTAGTGGGCGCGTCGGTTTATGTGCGCTCTTGCGCGGCCACGGCGCTGGCGGAAATGCCGCGGGAAAGCCGCAAGAATATCCCGCCGCTCGTCTTCGAGGCCTTCACGGTCCTGCTGTCGGATCAATATGTGATGGTCCACAAGGCGGCCGTGCGCGCGCTGGATCGCTTCAGCTTGCCGCAGGTCCATCGCGAGCAGGCCGCCCGCGCGGTGCTGCAAGTCCTCTACGCCTATCGGGGCGGCCAGGACGACGACTTCCTGGCCACATGCGTCGAGCGACTATGCAGCTGGATGGATGTCTTCGAAGGCCGGACCCAGAGCCTCAAGACGATCCTCATCGACACCGCGCTCGGGATCGAACCGCTCTATCTGCGATCTCACATGCTGTCGCTTTCGCATCGGCTCGGGTCGCATGAGACATTTGCGTTGCTGGTCCTGCACGTCCTTCCCCTCTTCAGCGAGGACCTCAACCGGGATGACGAGGGGCATCGCCTGTTGTGGCAGGTCACGGACGAAGGCGTGCGGGTCCATGCTGATCACTTCGTGGAGGCGGCGCTGGCGCTGCTCGACCAGACGCCTTGGTTCGCCTACGAAATCCTTGACCGCCTGAGTCAGGCCGGCGCGGACGCCCAGGCCCGGCGTCTGGCCGACGCCTGCGTCAGCTCCGTGCCCGACATCACCCGAAACCTCCACCTGCGTCTGGTCGGCCAGTTCATGTCGATCGCCCATGCCTTCGAGGCGGCGGTGGCCAATGACGACAGCGAGGAGATGACCGCTTTGTCGAACGCCTGGCGGTCGAATGTGGAACGCTTGGAACAGCACAAGGCCGATACCCGTGAACGCGATACTCGAACAGGTCTACCCTTCGCGGATTGAAGCCATTGCGGCCCTGCGCGACGCTACGTCCAAGAGCTCCGACACGGAGCGGCTCAAGAGCGCGGCCGGTGCGGTGCAAAGCGCGGCTCAGCTGTTCGGACGGGCTCCGGCCGCGCGCCTGTGGGCCACGTTCGCCGAGGCGATCGAGTGCGTGGTTTTGCTCGAAACCTGGCGGTGGGCCGTCCTGGCGGCCGAGCAGGACGCCGATCGCTATTTGCGCGCGGCGCGAAAGCGGTTGGAACGCCTGGCTACCGAGGCCGGGCAGACGGTGTTCGAAGCGGCTGTGCTGGCGTGCCTGGCGCCGATCCAGACGGCGGATCCCGATAGCGGCGCGATCAGAAGCGCCCTGGCCAAGATCCCCATGCCGGTGGCGATCATCGCCGATCCCGAACCCCAGCTTCCCGACTGGGCAAGGCATGATCGACCGGCCGATGAGGCTCGGCCCGAAGAGCTTGCCGTGGCCTTCCTGGAGTTCGCGATCGACGGCAAGGCGGCAAGCCATATCCACTGGCTGGCGCCGCAACAAACCCATGACCTGCATCTGGCGGTGAAGGTCTCACGCTGGCCCGACGGGGCCGATCGCATTCAGTTGAGCCCCGTTTCGGTCGAGCCGAGCCGCACGTTCGAGTTGCCGATCTTCGAGTTCGAAAAACCTGCCGGCGCGCCACCGTACTTCTTCAGCGAGACCGGGCGGATGGTGCTGCATACGCCACAAGCCTTGGCCGCTCGCCCCTACGAGTTCATGTACGCCGCCGAGTTCAGCCCCTTGGACAGCGAACAGCCCGTGGTGGTCGCCGGGCAGCGTGTGCTTCGCTTGGATGGAACGGATCCGAAGCAAAGCCCGATCACCGGCTACTACGGCGTAGACCGCAAGCTGCTCGAAATCCGTGACCAGTTGCGGCGAGAGCCCCGCATCCCCGAGCAGGAAATCGCCGACGTACTTCAAATCCTGGTCGTCCTGGGCAATCTCATGGGCCAGACCGTCCAAGACGCGCTCTATCCCGCGCCGATCCCCGAGGCCCAATTCCAGGCGGATGTCCGCAAATGGCTCAGAGCTTCGAAATATATCGGTTCGGAGCTGGAGGAGCAGGCCCAGGCCGGGGGCGGCCGCACCGACCTGTCCTTCCGCGGCGTGCGGATCGAGCTGAAGTCGGAGCGAAAGCGCGCGCTGTCGTTGGATGATTGCAGGCAGTTCGCCTCCCAGGCCGCGACCTACGCGGTAGGCACCAATCGTCTGGTCTCGATCCTCTGTGTCCTAGAGGCGACGCCCAAGAACGCCACGCCTTTTCCGGTGGAGGACGGGATCCAGATCGTCCCGGTGCAGACGGCGGGCTCGCCGGTCTACGTCATTACCTGCCTAGTCCAGGGTGGAGTCCCCAGGCCCAGCGACCTATCCCGCTAGCGCATCCTCGTGATCGCGCGTGCTTTAGGTCCAAAATCGTCGCCGCGTCCGTCGGCATCCTTGGTCGTCCACTGTTGCAGCAAACCTTCGGTTAGCTCCTTGTGCTGCCCGGCTGGCGATACAGACCTTCGGATCGACCGGGAGGATCGGACGTGACCGTGAGTGTCTACCAGGGCTTGCCCGCTTCCTGCGGGCAAGCCAAAGTCGGCAGTTGGCGCAGGTCGGCGGCAACCGCGCCTTTAAGTGCTCGAGTGTGCCAACCATCCAGCTTCCTCGTCAGACCGTCGAGCAGGCCTCGCGATGGACAGCTATCGCGCGAAAGGTCAAGCTTTCCCGCTCTGAGCGATCGCCTTTGATCGCGTGTTCATGGGGATCCAATGGCCGAGCACAATCGCCGCCGCGCCTTGGCCGACCTAGTCGGCTTAGACGCCTGGAAGGGCGCTCCCGACAAGCAGGGCCGGTTCACGCTTCACGTCGATGTGGCCTTCGGTGCGTCGCGGGTTGGCGGGGACGTCGAGGAAAAGGTTCGATTCAGGCTGAGCCTCAAGCGCGCCGAGGTCGTTGTGATCGTGCCGGAAACCGAGCCGGCGGCCGTCGATAAGGCGTCAGTGGCTCGCGTCAACGACGCCGCGTCGCGGGTCAAGTCGACGAAGACTCGCACGTCGGCGACCAAAATTGCTGCGGGGGGAAGTCTGCTTGCTGGCGTATCGGCCAAGGGCCCCAAAGCGGAGGCTAAGGCCTCGGCAAATGCTTCTGCGCAAGCGGCCCGCAGCGCGACGACGACGAGCACACGACAGACGGCCTCACTGATGGTGTGTCAGGGCAAGACCGAAGACGGGGACTACCGCTGGGTGGTGACGCCGGCGTTGGATGGCGAGCGTCTAGAGGGGCACCCCTGGGACGCGGGAGATGCGCCCAGATTGAAGGTCCGCGACACCCGCAAGGACCGTGAAAAAGGCATCGAGCCGACAGTCCGCGTACAGGTCCGGTGCCTTCGCGAGGACCTGGTGATCAGTGACATCGTGCTTAAGGACGCCAAGCTCTGGCATAAGCTCAGTCAGTCGCCGACCCATCGCAACCGGATCGCCGCCGCTGAGGCCGTCATCCGCGACCGGCTTATGAAGGCTGGGTTGGTTCACGGCGCGCTTGACGAGCCCTATGCGGAGATGTGCCTGGCGGAAGCGACCGTCGGGGAAGATCAATGAGCGAGCGTGGCGGGGACGACGATTGGACCGCCGCGATCGAGGCGGTCTTGACGGCTGATACGGCTGATTTGCGCACTCTGGCCAAGATCGCCAACGCCGATCCAAGAACCTTCTATATTGGCACACCATTGGACGGGACGGACCTTCGCGGCCAGGACCTTCGCGGAATGTTGCTGCCAAACCTCGACCGCGACAGAGTTCGGACGGACGCGGCGACGAAACTGGATCCGATCGAGACCGAGATCGATCCTGATGACGAAGCGTTGATGCGTCGCGCCCGAGTCCTAGTCGGACCCAGGCTCTGGGCGGGCGTCCTACGAAGTAAAGGCAAGGGCATGGGCGCGGCGCTCTTCGCGCCCAATGAAATGGACCACTTCCTTGCTGTGGCGCGCGAGTTCGCGGGTCCAAAACTGGTGGTCGTTAGCATCGGCGATGTCGAATTCATCGATCATCTGGCCGGCGGTCTGCCCCACGATATCCTTATCCTGGTCTACGACCGGGATGGTGGTCCCAGGCCCATGGAAGCCTGGGTGGGTGGGCACAAGCTGAGGTCCTTCGCCACGATCCTGGTTCCATTCCCACAAGACGAGAGGGCCTTTGGCGGGGGAGCCGGCGCCGCCATGTCCTTGCCTACCGTCCTGTCCGACGCGATTGAATTTTGCAGCCTGCATTGGCGGGAGGTTTCGAACTACGCCCGAGAAAGGCGTCGGCTCGTGTTCTTGCGCGCGCGCGCGTCCCGCCATCTGCCGTCGTATTCGATCTGGGGCCACCTTTTTTCCCGCGCGGCGACCTTGGGTCTGTCGAGTGCGGACGGACTGCGATCTGATGGCGGGTTCTCCACGGACAGAGCGCGAGAAACAGCCCGGCTATTGTTTCCGCGTGTGAGAACCTTGAGCGCCGGGGGCGTCGTCCTGGGATCGCGCTTTGGGATGGCCGCCGTCTTTGACCCCACGACCGTGCAAGACGCGCCGGAGATGGAGCACTATCTAGAAACCTCAATCACCTGGCTCTCGAACCTAGGCTGGTACATCACCAAATCGCGGCGCAGCGAAGCCGAGACCGAGCGGCGCATGGCTGGCGGTCGCGGCCGTTATATCTGGGGCGTCGACACCGCGTTGACCCTGTCCAACCGCAATGACGATCAGGTGCTGCATTTGGACGTGGAGTCGCCCACCGCTGATGTCCGCGCTGGAAGGTATCTGTCTGTACAGGATGCGAGACTCGACCATGTGCAACGCCTTGTGCTTACCGAGCAGGCCGATGCGGTGGCTGTCGTTCAGAGACTCGCCGAGCATCATGAACTCTGCGTCAGCGTGCGCGACCTGGCGGCGATGGACGAGAGCGCAGGCGCCAGCCTCTGGCTTTTAATCGCCGCGCAAGCGCTGCGTCTGGGCAGTTCTCGGAACGTCACCGCGCGCACGGCCTATTTGGCGATCCTGACGCTGGAGGGGTTGCGTCACCCCCACGCTCCTGCTTCGCGCAGTCTTGAGGACCGTCTGCATAGCCCGGAGTTTACGGATCACTTTCGGATTCAAGTCATCGGCATAGCCAAGGGCCCGGGCGGCGTCGCGTTCGACCTGGTGATGGCGTCGCGCAAGGCAGAGAAGTTTGGCGGCGACAAACGTTACAGGCTGCGCCTCACCAAAGAGGGTCCCGAAATCGACTAGAGCTGGGAGCTGACGCCGTCCAACCCGTCTCGACCGCCTAGACCGGCACCGCGACCTTGGGCTTCACTGCCACACGATCGCGAACCTGGGTGTAGACCTCCGCGACGCCCGGCATGGCCAGGCTGGTCACGACCGCATAGTTGATCGGCTCGTCGATCTCGTCGGGCTGGCGCTGAAGCATCAGTTCGAACGTGGCGTTCGCGCCGAGCGCGGCGGCCTTGTCTCCCGACCAGCGTCGGTGGATGACCGTGCCGCGATGGATTTGGTTGGCGTCGGGTTGCTCGCCCGCCGCGCCGACCGCGAACTCGGCGGCGGCTTCGCCCGGCTCCACCAGCCGCAACCGCACGCCGCGATAGTTGGCGGTTCCGACCCGCGGCGGGGAGAACCACGCGATGGTCATCGACAGTTCGTGGGGCAGGGGTTTGCCGGACATCACCGGCGGCAGCGGGACGGCGAAGGTATGGGCCTGTTCCTTCACGAGCCGACCGACGGCCCACAGCGTGGCCCGGTCGCTGGCGCAGTCGAGAACCTTTTGGGCGTCGACGGCCCCATAGCCGAGATAGCGACGGATATTATCCTTCTGGCGCACGTGCTGGCGATTGTCGGACGGGCCGAGAATCTCAAGGATCAGGTCACGGGCCTCGGTCCAGCGCGCGCCGTGCACCAGCAAGGCCTTGAGCAGGGCGGCCCGCTGCGGACCGGGCAAGGTCAGGAAGTCGTCATAGGAGGCTTCCAGGGCCTCGTGGGCGCGGGCCGCCACGCCGGTCAGCAAGGCGGCCGCGACGCTGGTGCCGACGGTGCGCGACGTGCGGTCGGGATTGAGGTCGGCGCCGCTGGGCGGGGCGGCCACGCCGATCCCGCCCAGCAGAGCGGCGTTGGCGCCGATCGGCCGTAGCCGATGACCCGCGCCCGCGGGCAAGAGACGAACATGATGCCGGCCGCCCGGCGCCAGAACGTCAGGTTTGACCGCGTTGCCGAAACCCGGACCCAGGCCGCTGGAAATGGTGCACAGGCCGGTATCGGCCCAGACGTCGAAGGTCGACGCCGGCAGGGCGCCGGGGACAAAGCTGTCGCTATGCAGGGCTCCCACCGTCAGGGCGTTCATGGATTCGGCCGGGGCCAAGATGCGGCGGCGCGCGATCGCCGCGGCGCTGGCGCGCAAAGCCGCCCGCGCCTTCTGCCCCGCGTCCAGCGCCTCGAAGGCGATGGTGCTCATCTCTTCGTTGACCAGGTCGTCCAGCTGATTGCCGGCGCTGACGATGAACAGCACCCCGTAGGCGTGCGCCAAGTGGTCGAGTACGCGGGCCCATCCCGACATCCGGCCCGCGAACGGCTTGTTGCGATCGCCCAGTGAGGCGTTGACCACGATCACGCTGGGCGCGGCCGGATCCTCCCCGGCCTTCATCCGCAGCAGGGCCGTCTCGAAGAGGTCGGCAGGCAAGCGATCGGGAAAGCGTTCGGCCTCGCCCAGGTCTTGCGGCGCGTACATGACGTTGAGAAAGAACACCCGGCGGGTCAGCGGCGCGAGCGGCGCGGCGCCCAGATCGCCGTGCACCACGGCCGAGGCCATGGCGGTGCCGTGCTGGCGCGGCCCCACGGCGCGAGGCTCCAGATCGAACGGATCATCGACCGATAGCCGGCCGGCCAGACGCGGGTGGCCGGCCAGGGGCACGGCGTCGAACACCGCCGCGATCGGGTCGCCGTCGGGCAGCGGGAAGATCTCGCCGGGCGCCAAGGCCTGGCTTTCGAAGGTCGAGATCTGCACCGCGCTCTGGGGGCGGATGTGCATCACCGATTCAGACGCCACCAGGCCCGCCTGGCCCTGGGCCAGCACACGGTCGAGTTCGGCCTTGGGCACATCGACGAGCAGAGCGTGATACTTGGCGCCGTCGACCCGGCTGCGGGCGATCAGGGCCCCGCCCGACGCGGCCAGGGCGGTCAGGGCCTGACCCTCGACGCCGACCTGGGTCCGATACACCAGCTCCAGTTCCAGGCGCACCATGCCGCGGGCGTCAGCGCGCTCTTCAGCGAGGACCGCGGCGTCCTCGGGCGAGACCCGATCCTGCGGGCCCCACGGGCGCAGGTCGCGGAGCTGGGCAAAGAGGTCGCGCCAGGGCGTCATTCCCGCCGGCAACGCCTGACCGGCGCGGAAGCGCGTCCACAACGTCACCATCTGGCGCAACGCCATCGCGTCCGGGATCATCAGATAAAGCGACGGGTTCTTGTCGTGCTCGTCGGCCTCCAGGCCTTCGGCGGCGATGAACTCCAGGCCGGGCACGGCCGCGGCCGCCCGCGCGAAGTTGCTCACATCGTCGGTCAGCTCGAAGACCAGCAAGCGCTCGGGGGCCAAGCCGTCGGGATCGGCACGCAGTTCGAGCGGGTCGCGACCGGCCCCGAAGGCTTGGGCCAGGCGTTGCAAGGCTTGCCCTGCTGGCCGTCCGACCTGCTCGGCCGGGGTAAAGCGGCGCGGCGGCGCGAAGCCCGGCTTACGCTTTTGGCGTTCGCCGGGCTTTGGCGGATCCAGGCGCAGCAGAGGATATTGCGGAAGTTTCGCCATTGCCCCACGGCGCGACGCGCGACGCCCAAAGTTCGATTTCCTCGGCGACGAGCGCACGGAGCGACTCGCCACCCTGGGTTAGAATATGACGTCGTCGCACGTTTTGGCAGAATTCGAAAACTTCGGCGAAGCTTACCGCCCCCAGCTTTTCGGCCAGGCGCTCTGGACTGAGGCCCGCGGACTCCGGCCAGGCATCAAAGAAGCGCGCCACCAGGACCGCGCGCCGCGCCGCGTCGGGCGCGGGCATGTCCAGCCGCAGTTGGAAGCGCCGCCACACGGCCCGGTCCAACAATTCCGCATGGTTGGTTGCGGCGACGGCCACCACGTAGCTTGGCAATTGGTCCAGTTGCATCAGCAGGAACGACACCACCCGCTTGATTTCGCCGGTCTCGTGGACGTCGCCCCGCTCCTTACCCACGGCGTCGAATTCGTCGAAAAACAGAACGCAGGGCGTGGCCCGGGCATATTCGAAGAGCTTGGCCATCCGGGCATTGGTCTCACCCAGATAGGCGCCGACCAAGGCGTCGTAGCGGACGGTCAGCAATGGCAAGGCCAGGGCCTCGGCGAGCGCCTCGGCCACGGAGGTCTTGCCGTTGCCCGGCGGTCCCGACAGCAGCACCCGGTGGCGCGGCTGCAAGCCCTGGGCGCGCAGGAGGTCGGAGCGCGACTGCTCTTCGATCAATTGCCGCGCCAGACGCTCGACGGGCAAGGGCAGGATCAGATCGTCGATCCGCACGCGCGGCTCGGACTCGATGACGAAGTCGCGGCCGCCGGACTGTGGGCGGCGCATTTCCGCCGAGGTCGTCACGGGAACCGATTGCAACGCCCGCTGCAGTCGATCGGCCAGGACGTGATGGCTACGTGTCTTCTCCTCCGCGACGATCGCTTCGACCGTGGAGTTCAACAGCGAACGATCGCCGGCGGCGCCAGCGCGAACGAGAGAGACGAGAAGATCGCTTCGGGCCATTTCATCATCCTGCGCATGGGGACGAAGCAGGAACCTTCGACGCACGGTATCATGTTGAACGCGCCATCGCGATACGAGGGCGCAGGAAACAATGTCAACCATACCGGGCCGATTCCCGGCTCAGGTCGAGCTTGTGGTCTTGCCAGCCGACCCGCGCCCCAGCAGGTTGCGCGCGCGGAGGCACGATGACGCAGACGAAGATCGAGGCCATGCCCTGGGCGATCGCCATGGAAGGCCGCTTGGGTTGTCTGTTCGACGACCCGGACTTTCTGGAGATCCATCGGCGGATGTCGCCGTTCAACCTCTTCGAGGCCGTGGGCGCGATCCGCGGCGAGCTGCGCCATTCCAACTTTCTGGGCTATCTGCTCTCGCCCAGCCGGCCTCACGGTCTGGGCGCGCGACCTCTGGCGATGTTTCTGCGCAGGGTCTTGTCGCGTATCCCGCCGCTGGAGCGGCCCATTATGACTTTGGAGCTGATCGCCGGCGAATTGGACGACGCCATCGTCTATCGCGAACGCGACAGCATCGACATCCTCATCGAATTACCGACCCTACAACTCGTCGTGGCGATCGAGAACAAGATCGGGGCCAAAGCAGGCGTCGGCCAACTCAAGCGGTATAGTGAGCGCCTCCAGCAGGCTTTCCCTGATCATTGCCATCTCCTGGTCTTTCTGACGCCGGACGGCGCGACCGCCGATCACGACGGCTACGTCGAATACGACTATGCCGACCTGGCCTCGACATTGGAGGATCTGGTTACCCAGCCTCACGCGCCCGCGCCAAGCGAGACCGCGCTGGTCATTCGCCACTACGTGGAAATGCTACGGAGGCACATCGTGCAGGACGACAAGCTTCGAGCTTTGGCAGTCACGCTCTATGAACGCCACAAGGAAGCCTTCGATTTTATCTTTGACAGTCGCCCGGCGCCCGCCAGCCTTCTGACCCCCGTGCGCGATAGCGTTTTGGGGACGGAAGGCCTGGTCGAAGACAGCAATCTGGGCAGCATCTTCAGGTTTGCGCCGGAGGCCTGGGACGAGCGCCTTGCGGCGATCAAGGGCGACCCGGCCAAATGGTCGAAGACCGGCAGAGGTCTATTGTTCGAGGCCAAGACCTACGCCGGAACGCCGGGCCGCGTGAATGTGTCGCTAATCTTGGGACCGGGCGATCCGGCCACGCGCGTCCAGGTCTATGAGGCGGCCTTGGCCCAACCTGGATTGTTCACCGGCTTGGTCAAACCCATGGGCGTGCAGTGGGTCACGTTGTTCAGTCGCGACCTGCTGACGGCCAACCAGGCCAAGGGCCTTTTGTTCGAGGCTCAGGTCACCAATGTCAGCCTAGCCTGGTCGGATTTCAAAGGCCGGACATTGCAAGTCTTGATCGACGCGGTCCTGGAGATCGACGCCAGGATCATGGCAACCGCTGCCTGACTTTCACGGTGAGCATCAGGATCCATTCCCACGAACGTCGCATTTCTGGAGGAGGGCCAAGGTCCCCTCATGGCGCACCCGGGCAGTCAGCCCGTAACGGTAGCCCGTTTGAAGTTATCAACCACTGGCTCGAAGTAGTAGGCGAGAGCTTGGAGCCAAGCTGTACTGAGTGGGGCAGGGGCGGCCGTGGCGCGTGCCCGCAGTTCGGCATAGAGTGCCTCGACCCAGTCTCGCTCAGGCGCAAGGCTGCCGCTGGTTCCCGCAAAGGTGTATCGCCGCGCCAAAGCCATCAGCAGCGACTTGTCTAGTTTATCGCGTCGCAGGACGGCGTCGGCGAACACGCCAACGTCGAGGTTGTGCAGGAAAGCGTCGCCCTCACATCCACCGCCGAGGTCCACCGGGCGCAGGAGACGATCGCCAACGGGCTCGTTAGCGTTGAGTGACGCCAGGAAGTCGCCCGCCGCCGTTCGCAGCGCCTCGGCTTGCGCATACTCCGTGGCCGATCTGAGGTAACGCCAGATTTCCCCAAACGCCTCGGACGAGATTGATCGGAAGCCGTAGCTGCCGAAACCGTCTCTTTCCGGTTCCTCGAACTGCCGGATATCGGGCGCCAGATCGCCCGCCGCTTCGCGCTCGTCTACATAGCGTTTGAAGGTCGTGACGACGTCGGGAAACAGAGGATCGTCGGCGAGCGCCAGCTCGATAATTAGACCCGCGACATGGAGGATCTCGCCAGGACGCTTGAAAGCGCCAGCCGCCAAGTCCTCGATCACGCGATTGCGGACATCATGATACTCGGCGGGCGAGAGATCACGCCAATCCCACATAACACGCCAGCTCGGCGAGGAGGCTGGGCCGACGATCAGCGGGTGCGTACTCAAGTGCGCGTCGGCGTTGTTGCGATCGAGGATGCCGCTGGCGATCAAGTCCGCCAGCACCTCAGTCGGGACGATCGGGTCACGCCAGTCCACATCCGCATAGGCGCCGATAGTAGTTCGCACACGGTACGTTTCGGGCTGCTCTTCCGGCCCGAGCATGAAGCGGTTGAGATGCTCGTCGAGACCCGACACCTGTTCGGTGCTGAGGCCCTGACGGCGCATCTCGACCCCCACCGCCACCAAGAAGAGCAGCAGCTTTCCCAGAGCCTGAGGCGAAGCCGCAAGCCGCGGATCAAGCTTGTCGACGAGGCGGTCAAAGTCAGCCAACGCCTGGCGAAGGCTGCGAAAATTGGGCGAGCCGCTGGCCTGGAAAACCCGCAACGCAGCCTCACGTCCGCTTAGAGCTGCGGTTTTCGCGGCCGGAGTTGGCATCTCCGAAGCAAACTCGTCAAACACCGTCGCCGCGTCAGCCTGGACGGTGAGTGTACGGCCGATCACCTTTTCCTTCTGATCGAGGTAGGCTGCTCGCGCCTCACCTTTGATCGCCTGCTCATTGGCGATCACGATGACCTTGAAGCCCTTGCTCGGGTCTGCGTCGATGAAGCTGTTGATCAGGCCTAGGGCCTCGCCCATCGGGATGGCGGTTCGCTCCAGGTCGTCGAAGACGATGATCTTGGCGTCGATCTTGACGATATCCGCCGCCTTGAACGTGTCCTTGTCGATCTTCAAGCCGACGTACTTGTCGATCAGGCTACTGCTCAGCGTTCCAGCGAACTTGGCGATGCCGGACGACAGGTATGGGTGCGCGGCGGCGAACAGCGCGTCCCGCACTTCGCCCGATGTCTTTAGCCCAAACAGGCTGACGAACAGTGTGTTGGGCTGAAGAGGGTCGGTGCGCGTGTTCTTGTCGTCGTGACGCTTGATGTAATCGCCGATGAACCGGGTCTTGCCCGCGCCCCAAGGCGCGTTGATAAGCAAGGCGTAGTCGACCTTGGTTCGCTCATCGCAGAAATAGTCAAGGAACTCGACGACGCCGGCCTGCGTGTTTTCCATGGTGCGGGTGTCTCTATCGTGGGCGCAAGCGTCTTAGATGGGCGTCGCCGTCGCCCACAGGTCCTCATAGGCCGCCACCTTGAGGGCGGCGGTTTCAGGGTCCACTCGCACGATGCTGGTCGGCGCGCGGGCGGCGATGGCGTTCAGAGACTGACCAAGGGTCCACACCAGCTTGTTGTCGACGAAGATCAGGCGGTCGTGCAGCGCCTTCTTGGGCGTCAGCCGAACCTCCAGCGGTCGTGAGGCACCGTGTTGAGCTTGCCAGCTTTCCGTCGCCGGCTTCAGCGTTGCCTTGCGATACTCCGCATCAGCCAAAATCCTCATGGCGACGCCTTCCGGCGCCTGCACGGCGAAATCGGTCAAAGCTTTGGCGTCGGCGTAGGGATCGACGATCATCACGTCGACGGTGGCGCTCTCCACGGCCTTGCCGAACGCCACGAAGGCGTCAAAGGTCCCGCCAGCCTGGATAAAGGCACCTTGGACACTCAGCGGCGCAGCCAGTTCGGCGCGGGCGAGTGCGGCATGGACGACCGACTTTATGGTCTGAACGTTACCGACGTGGAGAGTGCCGGTGAGATTTTGCGCCGCGACCTTGAACGACATCTTGTCCGCCAAGTCCGCGTTCTGATCGACCAACGCCGCCGCCCGACCCAGCCAGGCGTTGGTCGCATCGGTGACAGGCCCTGGCCCAACGAAGTCGGGCATGTCCGCGACGAGTCGGCCAAGCTGCAAATAGAGGGCTTCCGGCGTGAGGATCATGGTGCGAGCTTAACAGCTAATTCAACACTCGATAGCCGTTGGGAGCCCTATCCTCGTCGGCGACTACACTTGCTCCACCGTTGAGTGTCCTTTTTCTGACGTCAAGCCACAGTCCGCAGATGGCGCTAGTCGGCGTACCCGACCTCGGGGCCGGTGAGGCTGGGTGCGGGGCATGAACCACCCGCAAAAGCCGCCACTGGGCTATGCGCCGAGCATCGGGAGCCCGGTTGGTGGCGAGGTCCAGGATTCTCGGTCGACGCTTGGTGGCCAATTGGCAGCCCTGCCTCGGTATGCGAAGCCGCATGGCCATAAGGCGGCTACGGCTTGGCGGCCGCTGCGGGCTCGGCGTTCCACTCCGCCAGAGCCGCGCTGTTCTTGCGGTCATAGAACTCGACATGCGTCACGCGGCCGGTCACCGCGCAGCTGTAGGTGTAGACCTCGATGGGATCGTCGATCGTCGCCCCGGCGTGGTCGTCAGAGCATGAGGTCACCGCGCCGTCGGAGTCGGCATCGATCACGCCCTGGACCAGGAGGGTGACCTCCTGGCTGAGGCGGCGGCCCTCGACCGGATCGGCGTTGAGGGTGACGCTCAAGGTGTTGAAGTCGGTCCCGCCCACCGGCGTCAGTTTGGCTTCGGTCTCGGTGTAGCCCTTGATGCGGACCTTCACCCCAAAGGCGTTCTGGCCGGTGTATTCGCCGCTCTTCTTGGACTCGAACTTCAGATACAGCGAATGGACGTAGCTTCGGAAACTCAGGGTCAATTGCTGGGCGGACTTGTCGTACCGCCAATAGGCGTCGTTGGTCTCGGTGCTGCTGTCCTCGTCCGCTAGGCTCTGGGCGAAAATGAACTCGCGCCCAATCACCTGACGCCCCAGATCGTTGGTTTCGAACTTGTCACTCTCGCGACCGGCCGCCGAAAAGGCCAGTGCTGCCAGGCCTTCGCGGGTCAATGTCCCGTCCTTCGTGAAGAGGGCTGGCTTGGGCGCTGGCTTGGCCCCCGGCTTGGGCTTGCGGGCTACCGCCGGCGCGGCCTTGGGTTTTGCCGGGGCGGCTTTGGTTGAGGCTGGTTTGGGGGCGGGCTTGGTGGGCGCGGCAATTGCGCCGATAGGTGCGCTTAAAAGCGCGCAAAGAAAGACGACTTTCCAAACCATCTGGCTTCCCCGGGGTGGTCCTCAGCCTATGGTATAGCTTTCTTTCCTGCCAAGAACAGCGCGCCCCGTCGCTCGCTAGCTCGCGCGCGACGATGCGGCGGCGCCAAGTGTTGGGGTCTCAGGGCGCGGGCGGGAGGGCACCGCATACCGACAGTGCGATGTGCAGGCGGTAGCGTCGCGCGTTCGCCGGCGCGGGATTCGAGCAATCCAGTCGCCTTAATGGAAGCGCTTGCGCTTTATGCGTGGCTGTGGCGGCTCGACGGCCAGAAGACCCTGAGGGATCAGCAGAAGGGCGTAGCCCGCAATACTGGTCAACTGAACTATCTGGAACGGGTGAGCCTAGAGGTGTCGCGTTGGGTCTGCGTTAAGTTGTGCCGACAGATGACGAACTTTGAGATCGATGGGCGCGTCTCATAAATCCTAACTTTTGAGACGGCCAATGCCTCGTTGAATGAACAGGGTGGGGCGCGTCTCAAAAGTCTATCTCACAAGCTTTGATTTGTGAGACGACTTGTGAGACTCTACCCTCATGAATCTCGGCTATGCACGCGTCTCCACCGATGACCAGGATCTGCGGCTCCAGCGGGCCGCCCTAGTTGCGGCCGGCTGCCGTCGATTGTTCGAGGAGAAAATCTCCGGCGCCAAGCGGGTCCGGCCGGAGCTTGACCGACTGCTTGGCCAACTCCGCGAAGGCGACGTGGTGGTCGTCACTCGCCTCGATCGCTTGGCGCGTTCGACCAGAGACCTGCTGGAGATTGCCGACGCGATCGGCGACCTTGGCGCCGGTCTGAAGTCTCTAGCCGAACCCTGGGCCGATACGACCTCGCCAGCCGGGAAGATGGTGCTGACCGTCTTCGCCGGCATTGCCGAGTTCGAACGGGCGCTGATCCTTCAGCGGACGGGCGCGGGTCGGGCAGCCGCCAAATCGCGGGGTGTGAGGTTCGGAAGGCCGGAACGTATCAGCCGAGAGCAGTGGGCCCACTACGGCCCCCTCTTAAGATCCGGGGAAATGCGCCCTGCAGCTGTGGCTAAATTGATCGGGTGCGGGCGGGCGACCGTATATCGCCGACTTGAGCGCGACACGGAGCGATGACTATGGGGATTGACGAACCTGGCGGGTGGCGCGGTCAGCCATGAGGTCCGTGTAGCGGCCCTCAAGCCTAGCTAGCAGCTTCTTGTCCCGCACTTCGATCAGGTGACGCGTGTCCGGTAGGGTCAGGGTTACACTAAAGGTGACCAACTCGCCGAGCTGGAAGCTCTCCACGATGTGCATGCGCACCCAACCACCCATGACCGCCTCGCAGAAACTGTACTGCAACGGCTGCTGGCAGCAGTAGAACTTGCCCGCGACGATCGACTCTACGCCGAGCGGGAGTTGATGGAGGGCAAAACGCAGCACCTCGTCCGTCAGAGCATTGGTGTAGACCACGGGGACACTGAAGGCCCCCGGATCGATCATGCTGTTGCCAGTGATGAAGCGCGCGAACTCGCCTGTCAGCCGCCATTCCAGGCGGTGGACTAGTCCAGGTTCCAGGACGTAGCGGTCGGGCGGCGCTAGGGCCAACGGCGGATCGAAGTCTGCCACGCCATGGCGCACCTCGTGGAGTTCCAAATCAAACAACGGCTGGGCGATGACCTCGTACAAGGTGCGGCCGTCGGCGAGCTTGGTCTTATGGGTGTAGTAGTTCAGCTGGGATTGCTCGTCGGTCAGCGCAACACGCCGTCCCGTGGCGTACTCGACCACCACCTTGTCGACGACTGCGGAAAGGACCGGTTCACTCACGCCCATTTCCATTGGCGGATGGGGCCCCGGCCCCTTCGGCGGAATCGTGATGACGCCGAGTTCAGGCAAGATCGCGGCCGCTTCGGTGTCGAACGTCACCGTGAAGATCTCTACGCCATGGCGGCGCGCGACGGCCTTGGCACCGCTTTGAAAGCCTGCGGCCGTGACGAACACCAACTTGTTGGCGTTCTGGTCCTTGGCCTTGGTGATGAAGGCTTCGATGTCTTCGGCCGAGGCCTTGCGGGTCCGGTTCTTGACCTCAACGACCGCCAAGTAGCGCAGCGGCCCCATCTTGAAGCGAACGGACACGTCGAACTGTCGGCCGCCGATCTTGTCGTTCCAGCGCACGTCGGCGTCGTTGGCTGTGACAGCGTGAATGCCAGCGACGATCCGTTCAAGAAATTCGTCGTCATTAGGCATGAGCTGGACCGTCGAATTGTCGGGACTGCAAGACGAGCCGGATAATTTATGTCGATTCCGACCGCAGCGACCTACGAACGCATCAAGAGAGGGCGCGGATGGCCGCCAGCGTCGGCTTGGCCACACCAATCAGAGATAGGGCGAAGCGTCGATATCGGTCTCTGCGTCCAGGGTCATCAACTCGGGTTTGATGCCCGTGCCGTCGAGCGCTGTCGAAAAGGCCGCGAACTTCGTCGTCAAAGCCGGACTAAGCGGCTCCATCACCGCGATCATGGCGATATCAGGCCTCAGCCGAGACATTGTTCTAGCCAAGCCCTGAGGATCCTTGAACTGTCGGGTCGATTGCTTGACCTCGCACATCAGAACCTGGCCGTTGTCGATTATGGTGAGGTCAATATCAGTCTGCGGGCGTCGGGTCTCGAAAGAGACCTCGTCGAAATAGATGTTGAGCGGTCCTTCGAACCAGAAGGAGTTCTGGTTGTGCCGCTGCAACCGGCCCAACGCCCAAAACAAGGGTCCCACGCCGTGTCGCTGCAAGGCTTCGCGCAGAAAGCCGTTCAGCCGAAACTGCCAGGGCCTGTCGATCGGCGCGGGCTGATCGCCATGGCAGACCTCGCAAATGATCCGAGGCTTCAGGTCACCGATGCCAAGCCAGCTTCGATGCAGGCATTTCTCGCACCGATGTTCGTAGCCCTGATGCAGGACCCCGCGCTCACACAGCCCCTGGACAGATTCCCTCAGGGCGTTCTGGTTGAGACGAAGCTCTTCCTCCAGGTTCAAATCTTCGGTCGCCGGGTTGTCGGCGTTGAACCTCGCTAGAATACCCCGGAAGTCGTCGTGAAAATCGCTCCAATCGAGCGAGGGCAGGGTCATTCGCACGACATCGGCATCCTGTAGCACGATGTCCGCGAGGGTCTGTAGGTGTCCTTCGTCGCTCAGGTCCAGAACACCGCTGCCGAGACGGCGAGCGAGCCGCTTTTCGACTCGATCGCGCCTGGCGTCGGTTCGCTGATCCGTCGCGCCGTAAGCCTCCAATTGCTTGCGCCAAAAGGCGTTGAGCAGCACCGATCTCGCCGCGTTCATGCCGCCGAAAAGCTGATAAACTCCCCAGAAGTGTCGCCCGGCGCTAGAGCGTTCGGCCGCGTAGCAGGCCTGCTCCGGGGAGATTTGATCTATCCCTCGCTCGAAAGGAGGCCAGTCACGGCCGCTCTCTAGCCCTGTACGTATAGCCTGCAGGTCGGTCGGCAAGATGATCTTCGGCAGCTTGGCGTTGGCGGCTGAAAACAGCGTCAGAAATCCGCCGGAACAGACCCGAGGGGAGATCCACGCCCCGTGCTGCCCGCCCAACTGGTAGCCGGCCACGAACGCCCGGGTCACGCGCAGTCGGCGCGGGAGGCGCCAGCGGTGCTGGACATTTGTATAGGGAGAATGGTCGATTCCTCGTGCGATATCGAGATCGACCGCCCAGGTTCCGATCGATTGATCGATCAGGGCGACGGGCGCATGCCTCAGGTGGTCCGGCGAAGGCGGGATGAGCCGCAATTCGTCCCCAAGGCCGTGGGACTCAGTCCATCCACTAGTGGAGCGCAGCTCAGGCCGGCCGACCATCAGATCGGCGTGTTCAGTGGCGCGGGCGTCGGGTACGCAGTCGGCCAATGAGCCAAGTGATTGGTGACTGAACTGTACCCAGCTTTGACCAGCCCGCATCGTCCCGGCGACCACTTCCAATTCGCCGTCGTCCAGACTGATCGATCGCAACGTCACACGAGAGGGGCCCCCACCGCCGCCGCCATTGTTGTTCACATGGTTTCGGCGATTAAGGAAATCGCGCAGGCCGGCCATAAAGGCGGGATCCTCCAGGTGCGCGCGCGGAATGCACAGGTCTACATCGGTGCCGTCGCGCCAGGGCGACATCAATGCCCTGGCGTTCCAGTAGAGGATGCGATCGGCGACTGTATCGCCCACCACGATGTTGAACGCATCCGTCCAGCCACGCGAACTGAGATCCAGGCGCGGCGTGGCCATCGCCGATAGCTGCGCCATTCCAAGGATGCGACGGTTGTCGGCCATCATCGTCAGCAGTGTGCCAACGTTCGGCGTCGTCGCCTCGGAATTGTGGACATAACGGGGGCGGGGTTGGAGATCGGCGTCCGCGATCACCAGCAGCATCGAGGCAGCGTCAGAAAGGATGTTGCGCATGGCATTGCGCGTTTGAGGTGGCGGGTAGCCGAAACTGTCGCGCAAGAACCGATCGTTTTCCTCCGTGCCCATCGCGCCCACGATCTTGATGCCGCGCACGCCGTCAAAGCCACCCGGCAATCCCGCAAGCGGCAGCACGGAGGCGGCCGACAGGGGCGTTATCTGCGGGTTGGGCGCGAGGCCTGGCGCGCGTCCATCTTGTTCGCGGCCATGGAATTGAAACGCCGCCGGATAGAGCGTCTCGTGGACTCGCTGTTGCACGGCTTGGTCGAGGTCGACGTAGGAATAGATCTGATCCGGGTCGTATGTTCTCAACCACGGCCAAAACTCGCTGATAGGGGCGCCATTCTCGCAGGGCACGATCAAGGAAAACCTTCCGCCCCAAATCGAAAAACCATAGGCGAAGATCGCATCGACGATCTCATGGCTTGTGTTGGCGACATCGACGAAAAAGGCGGTTCGAACGGGGCGCGCGCGACTGGAGACCTGTGTTTGCTTCGACGTATTATTATCCAACTGTATTCCCCGCCAGACCCCATCCAGAGTCGCATCCGCGCCAAATCTCGCTGGACACGATCCCTGTTCACTGCAGGCGGCAAGTTAACGTGACTTGGCTATCTCCGTCGCCAATTTCATCAATTCGGGCGGCGTTTCCGTCGACCTTCGGGATGGGGCCGTTGAGGACACAGCGGGTGAGGGGGCCGGGCTAGGGAGCGCTTGTGCCCTGGTCGACCGTTTCAAGAACGCCGCACTCTCGGGTCAGGCTTAGCGCGGCGGCGAGCCTATCGGGCGTTGGGATTGGTGCGTCTCCAAGCCTCACGCCCGGCGCCAGCGTCCAGCCGCTCTCATCCAGCACCACTTTCAGGCGCAAGATCTGATTGCCGGAGCCCCGCGCGTCGGTCAGGCCGCGCCCCACGGACCAGTAGACGTGCTGGGCCAGAACCCAGGCTTCCAGGACGTGGCTGATGAACGCCGGGGCGGACGCTCCCGACCAGGCCGACGCTTCGCGCACGGCGCGTCCGACCGGCAACCGGTCGGCCCGCGCGCCGTCCGGCTTGTCCTCGACAGGCTCGACTAGGCAGAAGGCCAGTCCGTCGGCCAGAGCGACCGCGTAACCCGTCCCGTGAGGGTCGCCGGAAGTCGCCTCGATCCGATCCATCAAGGCAACGGGGTCTTGCGTCGGGGGCACGTTTCGCCAGGGTGCCGGTCCATCCTGGCTTGGCCAGTTGTCGCACTCGGCGACAAATGTCTCGACCAGCCGCGCCGTGCTCATCGGGCCGTCGCTTAGGGTCCAGATGATCCAATGAAGCAGATTTTCCAAGGTGTGCCGAAAGAGCTGGCGCACCTGCAGCTGACGCCAACGGGCGGCGGTGTCGCGGGCGTCGGGCGCAAGGTCAAAGGTGGGCGGGCGTTGCGCCATGGCGGCGCGAACCGCGCCGACGTCGTCGCTTTCAATGTGGCGGGTGGCCGCGAGCATCAGGGCAACGCCGCGCCGGCGCGCAGGATGGGCCACGGCGCCCATCAGCAGCTCGGTGAACACCTCCTGTTCGGCCGTGGTAACCTCGTCCAATGACCAGGCGTGCGACCAGGCCCCGACCTCCGTGGAGGATGCCGTCACGTCGCCCAACTGACTGAAGACGGGATGCTCAAGATGGTCGGCGATCTTCGCTTCGAACGCGTCCAGCGCGGGGCTAACCGACGCGCTCGCCCGAAGGACGGTGCGATGATCGGGGTCGAGTGAAACCCATCCCAGCGCCTTGAGTGCGGGGCCGTAGTTGACGGGTGCGGTGAAGGCGGTCGAGTAGCGCCGTGTTTCGCGCCGCTGTCGCCAGGGCTTGCCACCGAAGCGATAGGCGGACGCGTTGACCAGACTCGCAAGCACCTGTCGGCCCGGCAGTTCGGCGTTGCGGTCCCGCAGAAACTGCGACCAAGCGTAGACGACCTCGATGCGATCGACGAAATCGCGCAGTTCGTCCTCGCCGATTTCGGCGCGACCGGAGGTCTTGGCCACGCGGGCGGCCTGGCGCGCGGCCCACGCCACCACCACGAACGGTCGCACCCGCCGCGCGACGTTGTTCAGCCCCGGCAGGAGCTGATCCATCATGTCGAAGTTCACCTGCCGCAAGCCCAGTGGATCGACACCTCCCAGCTGAGGCGCAAGGGGTGCGGGAATGCTGGGGTCCTCCGCGCCTTGGGCCGCGGCGACAAGATCGTCCAGGGAGATGGTCGTCATTGAGCGCCGCCTTTGAAGAGCACTACGCGGCCACAGCAGTTGGCGGCGGTGGCCACCAGATGGGAGCGAAATTTCTGAACCTCGACGCTCGGCAGGGCCATCTGGCAGCGCGGGCAGATCTGGGCGTTGCGGCCGACAAACAGGATTTGATCGCGATAGCGGCCGCCATCGAACGCGCGCTTGAGGGTCGGCCATTCGTCGGGGGCGTAGTCTTCCAGCGCTCCGCTGGTCGAGGTCGGCGCGCCCGATCGCAACGCCGCCACGTAATCGGCGACCATTTCCTCGTGCGTCCGCACATCCTGGACACGCCGCCAGAGCGCCTCGACGGTCTGTGTCGGCCGCGCCGGCCGAACGAAGCTAGCTTCCATATCGGAGCGGGGCGGCTCTGCCTGGATCTCCAGCCCGAAGCGATGGAGCGTCGCGCGAACCCGCCTTGCGCCTGAAATGTCGGAGGGGTCTTGAAGCAGCAGCAGGCAGCAGGCGGCGACGTCTTGCAGACGAGAGGCGGGTAGGGCGCTGGCGTGCAGCACGCCCACGACCTTAGCGACCCATTCCACGGCGCGGTGCTCTGGAAGGTCCAGGCGCGCGCAAATATAAGCGACGATGTCGAAGGCGATCAGACCAAAGCGCTCGACCCGCTCGGGCGCCAGGAGGCCGTGGACCAGCGCCTCCATGGCGTCATAGGTCCGGGCGATTTGCGCGGCGCGGCGGCGTTCACGCTCGGCCGCGTCCTCTTCGATCGGCGTGTCGTCGTCGGGCGTGTCGTCGTCTGGCCCATCGAGATCGGCGAATGGACCGCGTGGTGCGCGCAGCGCCCTCAGGATTTGGTCGATGAAGCGCCGCCAGCCGTGGTGGCCTGGAGCAAGATCAGGCGCGGTCGTGACCCTTCCATCGAGGGTGACGACCTCCTCCAGATCGGCCACCACGACCATCGCTTCTGAATAGGCGGTGGAGGGGCCGGCGCTCGCGCCGCCAAAGCCGCCGTTGGCGTCTACGAGTCGACCCGGGTTCTCGTGCAGCCAATCCAGGATCGCGGCGACATCGGCCGGGGTTTCGGTGCCGCTGATCAGGGCCAGCAGACGAGGCGCGATGGCGCCGGCTTGGCGCAACGCCTTGGCGACCGCGGCGACGGACACAAAGCCCTGGGCGGCGCGTCCGTCCTCCCCCTCCACGCGCAGGATCAGCCGCCCGACGTTCCACGCCTGCATCTCCAGCGTGGGCGCGGAAAACGCAAAGCGTCCATCGACGTCGAGATCGACCGCACCGAGCGAGACCGGGCCGTGACTGGTGAGTTGGACGAGCGAGGCGGGACCCGCCGAAATCGAGGTCAGAACCCATCCCTGAACCAGATCACCTTCGAGCACCGCCCGCAGGACGCCTAAGGTCACTTGCGCCTCGGTATCGTCATGATCGTCGTTGTTGGGCGTGGGCGGCTCGGACGGCTGCGTCGTCCATCCCACCTGCCGCTGGCGTTGAAGGCGGGCGACGCAGGCTTCGACATTGCCGCCGGCGCCAAGCGCGGCCTGGGTGGCGTTGGCGCTCCCCGTCACCAGCAGACGGCCTCGCCGGCAGACGATCTCGAACGCCTTGGCGTGCAGGCGGCGCGAATCCTCGGCCGCGAAGTCGAGACAAACCGGTTGCAGCCGATCCAGGTCGAGTGTCGGCCAATTGGCCGCGGACCCGCGCGCCGTGCCGCCGGGATGAGCGTGCGCCGAAAAGACCTTGAGCCCAAGCCGATCGCGGAGCTGGCGCACGACCGCGCCGCTGTCCCAATAGGGCGAGGCGATCAACAGGCCGCGCGCGCCGCCCAGCTCCTCGGCCAACCCGACGATCTGATCCACCAGGCTTTGGTCGAGGCTGTGCAAGACCCGAATGGCGCCGTCCTGGGATCGGCCCACGACGGCGCGGCGCAAGCTCCTGGCCACCTCTAGGCAGCGATCTTGCGCGCCGTGGCGCAGCCGCTCATGGCTGGTCATCCGTTCGAAGAAGCCGGCGGCGTCGAGAAAGGCCGTGGCGGCGAAGGTGGGGTGCAGGTGCTCAAGCATCTCAAAGTTGCCGCCCCAACCGGCGAATGTGAGGTTGCCCGAGCCGACAAGCAGGTGGGCGTCGTCATCGCCTTGCAGAACGCCGATCTTGGGATGGAAGACCCCATGGCGAACGGCGACCGGTTCGACTTGGTACTCCCGGCCCGCGCCACGCGCGCCATGCTCTCCCAGGCAGGCGCTGACGCCGGCGACGTCGGCCAGGATTTGGGCGTCGCCGCCACCGCCCCGCACCAGGCCTTCAAGCACGACACTCTCGAAGAACGCCAAGCTCAGGGCGTAGGTCGTGAAGGTCACCGTTCGCCATGGGCGCGCCGCGAGCAAATCAACCTGAGACATCAATTTCCCCCGGTGCCAGTTGCACCACTCAACTGACGCTCGTGCAAGCGTATCGATGCGCGGTGGCCGGTCGGCACGCGGCTGGAATCGTGGGATGAAGCCCCATGCGCTGGGGCACATCTGTGATCGTCGTTGGCTGCCTGCTCTTCGTGGGGGTCATCCTGATTCCAACGGGGGTGTGGCCCGTTGTCTGGAGCATGATCTTCGGCGACAAGGCCGCCGACTGGGTGCAGGCGGTGGGCTCGATCGGCGCGATCCTCGCCGCGTGGTTCCTGGGTCAGCGTCAGGCGGCGCACGAGCGGCGTCTTGAGAGCGAACGGCGGCAGGTCGAGGCCGAGCAGGAACAGAAACGGGTCGATACGTTCAATCGCCGCGGCCTGGACGCGATGATGTTTGCCTATGATGTCGTCAACAATGTCGGGCGCGATCTCAAGCGCGCGACGGCCGAGCGCCCGCTCGATGTGGTCCAGATACGCCGGTGGATCGCCAACGCCGACGATCAGATGGCCTTTCACGCCGACCGGCCCCGCGACTGGTCCGATCTTACGCTCTCGCTTTACGCGGCCCGTCGCCATATTCCGCCGATTGTCGCGGCCATGGACGCCTACCGCGGTGACGCTGAAACCTCAGACAGCCTCATGGCGGTGCTGAAGGCCGCGGTTCGCGCGATGCGGTCCAACATCAACTATCTCGAACCGGATAAGGACTATGTTCCGGTCCATGGCGGTTTGATCCCGAAGTACCTGCCGCCCTGGCCGACGGGCGACGACAAGCCCATCGCCTGAGTGGGCTCGCAGGATCTTCGTTCGCGAAGAGGCGACCGCTGTCGCGGCCGCTTCTAGGCAGCAATGGGCTAGAACGTGATGATCGCCTCGGCGCCGCTGGGCGTCGTCCAGACGATCTGCCAGGTCGTCAAGACGAGCGAGGTCACGCCCGGGTGGGCTTGCATCGACGCATCCAGCAGCCAGCTTTGCGGATTCAGAAAGCCACGCGTGCCGCCGCCGCCCGTGCTGGCAATCCGGGTGCCATTCGCGGTCAGGGCCAACTCGCCGGGATTGCGGGCCAAGGTCCACGGTTGCGTTGTCTTCGTCAGGTCCACGAGCTCCAGGACGGGGGCGCTCACCAGACCAGCGACGGGATTGCGAAATGCCTCCGGGTAGGACGTTACCGAGATGAACGAGCCCTTTGGCATAGCGTTGGCGCCGTTGGTGTAGTCCCCTAGGAGGAATACCCCCTCCTGGGTTCCGCTCAGCAACACCGAGACCTTTACCGCCGGCACGGCATAGGGCGCGCCGGACATCGGGATGAAGACCAGCGCCCCCAGCGGGAACGCCGAAAAATTCTGGTCAATGAAGTCGCTGGGCTGTGGAGCGGCGATGCGCATAGGTCGATTCCCGTGAATATCTCGGATCGGCCGGGGAGGGCGGTTAGAGGTTTGTTTCGGTTCGGGCCATGAGAAGCTATGTCCACGAGCTCAGGAGTCGTCTTCTGGCTCCGCATAGAGTGGGATCAGCCCGTAGCCCAGTAGAAACAGCGCGAGACCGATGACGGCGCCTAGCGCCAGGTTCCAGCTGAAAGCCAGCGTCATCGCCATCCAACCGGCGCAGAGCCCGAACATGACGACGCCGACGTTCCGGATCATCTGAGCGAACATCCGGATCCGTAGCCGCGTGACGTGTGCCGGCGATATTCTAAACGGGCTACGCCTGTGGGAGCGGTTGGCCATGACAGGAGCATCTCACAAACGACTGGGCGTTACAGGCTCGATTTTCGGCGCTGGGGTGGTTGCAACGAATGGAGTCAGCCGGCCGCAGGATTTGGAGCCAGTGACATCTGGTCCATGACATCAGTCCAGCCATCTTTTCGCATTGAATCCAGCCATCTGCGAAAACCGACAGGATCGCTTCCGCGAACATCCTGATCCTCAGGCGCGTGAGGTGCGCCGAGGATCTTCCAAGCAGGCCCGGTGTGCGTGAGCGACTGGTCGTAGCTGCCGAACTGGCGGTCAGCACGATAGGTCGGTCGCGCCAGAAAATAAGATTGCCCGTCGCCATCTATTTCGACGAGTTCAAGGCGACGCGGGGACAGTGACAAAAACCGCGACGACCGACATGCGAAAACCGACATCGATCGTCACAGTTGATCATCGTCTAAGATATATTATCAGAAATATCAAACGATTAAGTACGTTTCGAGTTTCTGGGTTTTGCTGAGATCGACAGCGAAGCAATGCGCTGTCGCCTGGCTGATTTGCAACGCAGGTTTGCCAGGTTGCGGCCGACCAAGGAAAGACCGCCACCGCCGGTGCAGGCTATTAGCCCCACGTCCCTTTGGTCGACGTATTTGACGAGTTTTCGCGGCGATCGCGATTACGGGCGGAGGCTTCAGTCCCTTCGCGCCACCAGTCCGGCCATCGGCGGCAGCGCGCCCCGCCCGCCCAGATTGACGCTCTCGATAATCCGCCAGCCGGCGGGCAGGCGCCAGGTCACGGGCTCGAAACCCAGGTTGAAGGCGCACAGCACCTGGTCGGCGCCTTCGCCGCGCAGGAAGACCAGCAGCGGCTCCGGCGCTTCGACCAGACTCATGGCCCCGGTCCTTAAACCGGGCAACTGGCGGCGCAGGGCCACGAGCCGCCGGGTGACGTTCAGCGTGGAGTCGACGTCGCGCTCCTGGCGGTCGACGGCCAGGTCGATGTGCGACGGATCGATCGGCAACCAGGGCTCGACCTTGGAAAAGCCGGCGTGGGCGGCGACGGCGACCCAGGGCATGGGCGTGCGGGCGCCGTCGCGACCCAGGGTCTCGGGCCAATTGGCGATCGCCTCGGGATCGCGCAACCGGTCGTAGGGCACCTGCGCCTGGGGCAGGCCCAGTTCCTCGCCCTGGTAGAGGAAGACATTGCCGCGCAGGCTGACCAGCAGCAGCAGCGACATCTCGGCGAAGGCCTTGGGATCGCGGCCGCGGGCCCAGCGCGACACCGCCCGCGGCGCGTCGTGGTTCGAGAACGTCCAGGACGGCCAGCCCTGCCCCTCCCCGCCCGGCCACATGGCCGCGCCCTGCCGGATCAGAGCCGGCGCCAGGGTGTCGGCGTAAAGGTAGAGGAAGCCGTAGGCGCTATGCAGGCGGTCCGGCCCCTGCGTGTACAGCTTCATCTCGCTGTCGGCCCGCTCGCCCCCGACCTCGGCGACCATGAACCGCCCGCCGTGCGACTCGCCCAGCTGGCGCAGCCGGGTCAGGAAGGCCGGAATGTCATCATGCGACTGGTTGTGGAAGTGGTGCTGGAAGTCGAACGGCCGGGTGCGCTTGCCGCCGCCGTCGAGGTTCGGCGGATTGTCGGTCAAGGCCTGGTCGTGCATGGCGAAATTGATCGCATCGAAGCGGAAGCCGTCGACCCCGCGGTCCAGCCAGAACCGCGAGGTGGCGACCAGGGCGTCCTGCACCTGTGGGTTGTGGACGTTGAGGTCGGGCTGGGCCGAGAGGAAGTTGTGCAGGTAGTACTGGCGGCGGCGCGCGTCCCAGGTCCAGGACGGGCCGCCGAACACCGACTGCCAATTGCTGGGCGGCGAGCCGTCCGGCTTGGCGTCGGCCCAGACGTACCAGTCGGCCTTGGGGTTGGTGCGGTCCTGACGGCTGGCCTTGAACCACGGATGCTCGTCGGAAGTGTGCGAGAACACCTGGTCGATGATCACCTTCAGGCCCAGGGCGTGAGCCCGCTCGATCAGGCGATCGAAGTCGGCCAGGGTTCCGAAGATGGGATCCACATCCTCATAGTTTGAAACGTCGTAGCCGAAGTCCTTCATCGGCGAGGTGAAGAACGGCGACAGCCAGATGGCGTCCACGCCCAGCGAGGCCACGTGCTCCAGATGGGCGGTGACGCCCGGCAGGTCGCCCACACCGTCGCCGTTGGAGTCCGCGAAGCTGCGCGGATAGATCTGGTAGATCACCGCGCCGCGCCACCAGTCGCGGTCGTGGGCCCGGTCGGTGGACGGCTTTGAAAGGGTCTCGACCGTCACTGGCCAACCTCCGAAACGCAAATCATGTAGTCGAGCGGGTCGATCTCGACCCGATAGCTGCCCGGCGCCGTCGCGGCGGCGGCGCAGGATCCGTGGGCGGACCGCCATGTCCGCGAGGTCTCATCGACCTCGATCTGGGCCGTGATCGGCGTGAGGCCGGTGTTGAACGCCACCAGCACCTCTCTGTCCTGCGTCATCCGCGAGACCGCGAACAGGCCCGGCTTGTCGCTCGCGGTCCGCACGACTTGGCGGGCGCGCCGCAGCGCCGGCTCGGCGGTCCGCAACCGCGCCATGGCCGAGATCGCCTGGTAGAGCGCGCCATCGGTCGCGAAGTGGTCGCCCGCCGCCGAGCGGCCGTCCAAGAGCCGAGTGGCGGCGTAGGCGGGAACCTTCGTCGCGAACAGGTCCTGGCGGGAGTCCTTGTCGCCGCCCTCGCCGGCCAGCCCCTGCTCGTCGCCGTAATAGAGGACCGGGACCCCGCGGGTGAACATCAGCAAGGCGTGGGCCAGGAGCACGCGCCGGGTGACCTCCTCGTCCGAGGCCTCGGGATGGGCCAGGCGCACGAAGTGGCCGATCCGGCCCATGTCGTGATTGCCCAGGAAGGTCGGCAGCTGCAGCGCGGCCGCCTCCCCGCCCTCGTACAGCGCGTCCTGCGCGAACAGGCGCCCCAGGGCGTCGGTTCCGGTCTTGCCGTTGACGACGTCGGTCACGGCGCCCTGGAAGGCGAAATCGAGCACGGCGGGATAGCCGTCCACCCGGGTGAACCTGGCCAGCATGCCCGGCTCGGTTTCGGCCACCTCGCCGAAGATGTGGAAGTTCGGAATTCCCCTGGCCTTGGCGCGGGCCAGCATGGCCGGCACGAAGGCGCGCCAGAACTCGGGGTTCACGTGGCGGGCGGTGTCGATCCGGTAGCCGTCTATCCCGAAGTCGTCGATCCACTGGTCGTAGATGTCGATGAAGCCCTGCAGTACGCGCGGGTTCTCGGTGGCTAGGTCGTCCAGGCCTGAGAAGTCGCCATAGGTCGAGCTTTCGCCGGTGAACCGGCTGTTTCCGCGGTTGTGGTACCAAATCGGATCATTCAGCCACGCGGGCTTCTTGATCGTCGCCTCGTTCTCGGGGACGTAAGGGCTGTAGGCGAAGTCAGGCCGCGTCAGTCGCGCGAAGTTCTCCGCCGTCTGCCGCTCGGCCTGGTCGCCCAGGAAGCCGTCATTGATCACCGCGCCGGCGACGCCGCCCCGGCGGACGAACGGATAGTCGGCCTTGGAGCGGTAGTCGCAGCCGGTCGCGGCGCAGGCGCGATATTGGATGACGTCGGCGGTGTGGTTGACGACGATGTCCAGATAGACCTTGAGGCTGCGTGCATGGGCGGCGTCGACCAGGGCCTTCAACTGAGCCCGCGTACCAAAATGTGGGTCGACGTCGGTGAAGTCGGTGATCCAGTAGCCGTGGTAGCCGGCGGACTCCCGACCTGAAGGCCCCTGCACCACCTTGTTGCGGAAGATCGGACCCAGCCAGATCGTCGTCGCGCCCAGGCCTTGGATATAATCCAGCCGCGCGGTCAAACCGGCCAGATCGCCGCCGTGGTAGAATCCCTTGTCGGTTGGATCGAACCCCGTCGTCAGGCGATCGCCGGAAAGACCTCCCCGATCATTGGTCGGGTCGCCATTGGCGAAGCGGTCGGGCAAAACGAAGTAGATCACCTCGTCCTGTGGCGAGCGGTCGAGATAGGTGGCCCCACCCGGCTGCGCGGTCTGGGCGAACCCGGCGGTCATCGTCGTGGCGGCGATAAGCGCGGCCCACACCGATCGACTCGCCCATGCCCTCCAAAGTTCCAAGCGCCCGCCCCTCTGACATTAACAAGATCGGTCGATTCAGCGCCGATCATTTGATTTGCAATAATTTGCAGAAACCTTCCGAAGCTGTCAATCACCCACGCAAAGCGCCTAAAGGCACCGAATAAACAGGAAATCCGCGAACCATCTTCCGCCACCCGTCCTCTTGCGGGCACCGAGCGCGACGTCCGGCTCATTTTTCCGGTTGCAATGAAGGCATTTGTTTGCAGTAATTTGCACAACGAAGCTGGATCACCGCGGCGAAACCGCGGGAACCGATTGGGAGGGAGCCTATGATGACGACCAATTCCATGCCGCGCCGAACGCGATTGATGAGCGGAGCCGCCACCGGCCTGGCCCTGCTGCTGGCGACCGCCGGCGCCGCCCACGCTCAGGACACCGCCGCGCCGACTCCCGACGCCGTCGAGGAAATCACCGTCACCGGCATCCGCGCGGGCATCGAGAACGCCATCGCGCTGAAGAAGTCCTCCAGCTCGATCGTAGAGGCCGTGTCGGCCGAGGACATCGGCAAGCTGCCCGACACCTCGATCGCCGAGTCCCTGGCCCGCCTGCCCGGCCTGACCGCCCAGCGCCTGGACGGCCGCGCCCAGTCAATCTCGATCCGCGGCCTGGGCCCCGACTACAACACCGTGTTGCTGAACGGCCGCGAGCAGGTCTCGACCGGCGACAACCGCGGCGTCGAGTTCGACCAATATCCGTCGGAAATCCTCAGCGGCGTGCTGGTCTACAAGACGCCCGACGCGGCCCTGATCGGCCAGGGCCTGGCCGGCACCGCCGACCTGCAGACCATCCGCCCGCTGAAGTACGGCAAGAAGGTGCTGTCGGCCAACGCCCGCTACGAGATGAACAGCGAAGACAAGCTGAACCCGGACGCCAAGGACACCGGTCACCGGCTCAGCGCCACCTTCGTCGACCAGTTCCTGAACGACACCCTGGGCGTCGCCGTGGCGGTCTCGGACATCTCGAGCCCGACCCAGAGCCGCCGCTTCAACGCGTGGGGCTATCCCACCACGGCGTCCGGCGATCTGGTCATCGGCGGCGCCAAGCCGTACGTGCAGTCCAACAACCTCAAGCGCACCGGCGTGATCGGGGTGCTGGAATACAGCCCCACCGACAAGTTCCACACCTCGCTGGACCTCTACTATTCGAAGTTCCGCGAAAAGCAGATCCTGCGCGGCATCGAGCTGCCGCTGTTCTGGAGCTCGGCCAGCTTGCAGCCGGGCTACACGGCCCAGGACGGCCTGATCACCAACGGAACCTACACCGGCGTGAAGGGGGTCATGCGCAACGACCTCAACACCCGCCACACCACTCTGAAGTCGGCCGGCTGGAACATCGCCTACGACACCGACAACGGCTGGACCCTCGCCGCCGACCTCAGCCATTCGGACGCCAAGCGTCGCGACGTGATCTTCGAATCCTATTCGGGGACGGGGCCGTCAGGGGTCGGCGCCACCGACACCCTGACCTTCAACACCACGCCCGGCGCGGGCACCACCTTCGGCTCGAGCCTGGACTACACCAACTCGACCCTGTTCGTGCTGACCGATCCCCAGGGCTGGGGCGCCGGCGCCAACGGCGGGGCCGCCACGGGCGGGGCCGTGACCCAGGCGGGCTTCTACAACACCCCGGCGATCAAGGACGAGCTGAACGCCGTCCGCCTGAGCGCCAAGCGCGACTTGGCGTGGGGTCCGATCAACAAGGTCGAGTTCGGCTACAACGCCAGCCGTCGCGAGAAGTCCAAGGAAGTCCACGAAAGCTTCCTGACCTTCGGCGGCGCCATCGCCCAGGGCGCGCCGCTGAGCCGCCCGATTCCCAAGGAAGCGTTGATCGGCACGGTCAGCCTTAACCTGATCGGCATCAAGGCCATGCTGGCCTATGACCCGACCTACCTGCTCGACAACGGCGTCTACACCCTGGTCGCCGACCAGAGCCCGGCGGTCCAGACCCGCAACTGGGCGGTCAAGGAAGACGTGCAGGTCGCCTACGCCAAGTTCGACATCGACAGCACGGTCGGCGCGATCCCGATCACCGGCAACGCCGGCCTGCAGGTGGTCCATACCGACCAGTCCTCGACCGGCACGCGGGTCAATCCGGCCGACACCGCCCATCCGACCAGCAACGACGGCGGCGACAAGTACACCTATGTCCTGCCCAGCCTGAACCTGACGTTCGACCTGAGCAACGAGACCTTCCTGCGGTTCGGCGCGGCCCGCACCCTGGCCCGGGCCCGGATGGACGAACTGCGCGCCAGCCAGTCGTTCAACCAGAACCTGTCGAACCTGACCTCGACCGACCCGAACACGTCGTACTTCAGCACCGAAGGCGGCAATCCCCAGCTGCGGCCCTACATCGCCGACGGCGTCGACGTGTCGCTGGAAAAGTACTTCGGTCGCTCGGCCTACGTCTCGGCCGCCGCCTACTACAAGAAACTGTCGAACTTCGTGAACTCCGGCGCCTCGACGATCGAGGACTTCTCGCCGTTCCTGTCGCTGCTGACGCCGACCCAGCAATCGCAGCTAGGCACCCCCCAGGGCCTGGCCAAGGCGCCGCAGAACGGCAAGGGCGGCTATATCCGCGGCATCGAACTGTCGGCCTCGATCCAGGGCGACATCTTCTTCGAGCCGCTGCGCAACTTCGGCCTGATCATCAGCGGCTCGTACACCGACAGTTCGGTCAAGCTGGACGACAACACCGCGCCCATCGACATGCCTGGCCTGTCGAAGACGGTGATCAACACCACGTTCTATTACGAGAACAACGGCTTCAACGCCCGAATCAGCAACCGCTACCGCAGCAAGTTCCTGGGCGAGGTCGCCGGCCTCAGCGCCGCGCGGATCTACCGGACCGTCGACACCGAGTCCGTGCTTGACGCCCAGATCGGCTACGAGTTCCGGCAAGGTCCGCTCAACGGTCTGTCGATCCTGCTGCAGGCCAACAACATCACCGATGAGCCGTTCAAGACCTACCAGAGCGGCGATCCTCGCCAGACCATCGACTACCAGAAGTACGGCACCACCTACATGGTCGGCGTTTCGTACCGGTTCTAAAGACGTCCCCCTCCCCTGCAACTCCCCGCCGGCCCCTCCGGCGGGGATTTTCTTTTTGGACGCCCTGGAGGGGCGGCCGACCGCGCCGGCTTGGCGTGGGTCACGTTGGCCTGGCTGGCTGAACAGCGCTCCATGAACGCTGCTTGCCATAATGATAGTTATAACTACTATCTCCTGGCAAAAGCAGTGACGGGGGTATGGAATGCGAAAGCTCCAGGTGCTCGCGGGGGTCGCCGGCGCGGCGATGATGACAGCGGCGGGCCAGGCCGGCGCCCAAGAGGCGACCGCGCTCGACGAGATCGTCGTCACCGCCCAGAAGCGCGCGGAAAACCTCCAGGACGTGCCGGTCTCGGTCACCGCCCTGACCGCCGACCAGCTCAAGGACCAACGGGTGGGCGACGTCCTGGCCCTGTCGGGTCTGTCGCCGGGCCTGCAGATCAAAACCGACGACAATGCCGCCAACCCACGCATCTTCATCCGCGGCATCGGGGTCAACGACTTCAACCCCAGCACGGCCAGCGCGGTCGGGGTCTATGTCGACGGGGTCTATGTCGCCTCCCCCCTGGCCCAGATGTCAGGCTTCTACGACCTGCAGCAGGTCGAGGTGCTGCGCGGACCGCAGGGCACGCTCTATGGCCGCAACACCACCGGCGGGGCGATCAACGTCACCACCAAGAAGCCCAGCGCCACGCCTGAAGGCGACCTGGCCGTCGACTACGGCCGGTTCAATTCGCTCAACGTCCAGGGCGGCTTCGGCGGCCCGATCGCCGACACCCTGGCCTTCCGCATCGCCGGCCTCTACGACAAGAGCGACGGCTACACTCTCAACCGCCTGACCGGGAACAAGGGCAACGACGCCGACCGCAAGGCCGTGCGCGGGGCCCTGCGCTGGACACCCGACGACAAGCTGACGGTCGACGTCTCGGCCAGCTACAGCAAGTCCAGCGGCGGCTCGATCCTGACCTATAACCGCTCGCTGGTGGCTCAGACGGCCGAGGCGGCCAGCACGGCTGATCCCGACCCGACCTTCGGCTACATCTTCTGCAAGCCGGCCTACTACACCTCGGGCCAGTGCACGAACGTCGCCGGCTACGCCAACACCAGCACCAACAAGTACCAGGGCGACTACCGCTTCGAGGGCAAGGACATCGTCAAGCTGTTCGGGGCGACCAGCGCCATCAGCTACGACTTCGGCGGGGTGACGCTGTACTCGATCACCGGCTACCAGCGGGCCAAGAGGGACGACTACGAAGAGACCGACGCCAACCCGATCTCGATCTTCGACGCCCGCTACATCGCCCAGCAGGACACCACCAGCCAGGAGTTCCGCCTGCAGTCGAACGGCGCCACGGCCCTGCGCTGGGTCGCCGGCCTCTATGGCGCCCGCGACAACCTGGACAATGACAGCCACTACAACGTGCTGGAGGCGCTGCGCGTCCCCGATCCGGTCAACAACCCCACGGGCATGGATCCGGCCAACAGCGTCGGCGTGTTCGGCTGGCCGCTGCACCAGAAAACCACCAGCTACGCCGCCTTCGGCCAGGTGGACTATGACCTGACCCCCAAGCTCACCCTGACCGGCGGCCTGCGCTGGTCACAGGACAAGAAGACCTTCCACTATGTTAGCGACGTCGATTACGGCCTGCTGACCCTGTTCGAATACGACAACCAGAAGACCTTCAGCTCGATCTCGGGCCGGGTGGGCCTGCGCTACGCGATCAACGACGACGCCAACGTCTACGCCACCTACAATCGCGGGACCAAGAGCGGCGGCTTCTTCAGCGGCCAGACGACGGATCCGGACGACCTGGGCCCTTATCGGGACGAGACCGTCAATGCCTACGAGGTGGGCGCCAAGAGCGAGTTCCTAGACCGCCGCCTGCGGGTCAATGTCTCGGCCTTCTACTATGATTACAAGGACCTGCAGGTCTATACGGTGATCCAGCGCAACGGCCTGCCGGTGCAGCTGTTCACCAATGCCTCCAAGGCCCGGGTCTATGGCGGCGAGGCCGAGATCGAGGCGCGGCCGACGGCCGGCCTGTCCCTGACCTTGGGCGCCTCGCTGCTGAGCGCCGAGTACAAGGACTTCCAGTCGCTGGGCGAGGACTATTCGGGCAACACCCTGCCCTCGGCGCCGAAGACCAGCCTGAACGGCGCGGCGCGTTACGAGCACCCGGTGGGCGCCGGCAAGCTGATCAGCCAGCTGGACTTCACCTATCGCGGCAAGGTCTATTACGACACCGCCAATACCGAGCGGCTCAGCGACAAGGCCCGGGCCTATGTCAACGGACAAGTGGGCTGGGCCTTCGCCGACGGGCGCTACGAACTGGGCGTGTGGGGCAAGAACCTGGCCGACACCACCAACATCTCCGACATCACCCCGATCGCCGCGTTCGGATTCGACGTGTTCAGCATGGGGCCGCCGCGCACCTACGGCCTCTATCTCCGGGCCAGGTATTGAGCGCGGCCGAGATGCCGGCCGCGGTCTCGCCGCCGCCCGTCGCGGGCGCCTGGATCGGCGCGCCGCCCAACTTGATCCAGCGCCTGACGGTGTTCTGGATCGGCTTGGTCGGGGTGCTGTTTCCCGGGGTCGGGCCGCTGCTGTTGGGCGGGCTGGAGGGCGCTGGCCGCCTCACCGCCAACCAGCTGGGCTTGGCCGGCATGGCCGAGCTGGTGGCCATGGGCATCGGAGCGGCGGTTCTCGGCCCGCTGTTCGGCGAGCGCCGGCTGCGACTGGCGGCCGTGAGTTGCAGCCTGGCCCTGGCGACCCTGGATCTGGCCACCACCCGCGTTTCGGGCGACCCGTTGATCCTGGTGCGCGCCGTCGCGGGGCTTCCGGCCGGCGTGATGATCTGGCTGATCACCGGCATGATCGTCCGTTCGCCGCGTCCAGAGCGTTGGGCCGGTCTCTACCTGACCATCCAGACCCTGTTGCAACTGGGCGTGGTCAGTGCGATCGGCGCCTTTGTCGTCGGGCGGTTCGGTCCGGACGGCGGCTTTGTGGTGCTGGCCGCCCTCACCGTCTCGGCCGCCCTGGCCGGCTTGGCCATCCCCGGCGCCTATGCCCTGTTGGTCGAGACCGAAGACAACCCCAAGGGCCTGCCCAGCGCGCGGGGCTGGATCGCCCTGGCCGCCGTCTTCTGCTTCCAGGCCTTCATCCTGGCCGTCTGGATCTATGCCGAGCCCTTGTCGCGGCAGGCCGGACACCCGGCCGAGGTCGCCAGCGCCGCCTTCGCCGTGTCTCTGGCCGCCCAGGTCGCGGGCGGCGCGGCGGCCACGGCCCTGGCCGGACGGCTGTCGTGGTTCTGGTCGCTGGCCGTCGCCGTGGTCCTGGCGATCGGCGCCCTGTTCGTAATGGCCAGCCTGCCGTCAGCGGCGGTGTTCCTGGTCGCGGCCGGCGTGTTCGGCTTCGTCTGGCTGTTCGCCTCGCCCTATCTGACGCCGCTGGCGATCGAGGCCGATCCCAGCCGCCGGGCGGCCTTGCTGGGGCCGGGCGCCAGCCTGCTGGGCTGCGGCGCAGGACCACTGCTGGCCTCATTCGTCGTCACCGGCGCCGACGTGCGGCCCGCGGTCTGGCTGGGCGTCGGCCTGGCCCTGGTCACTCTGATGATCGCGGCCTTCCTGCACCTGACAAGGTCGCGCTAAGACGTCGAAGTGATTGGTTTTTCCCTCGAAGCGCTCTAGTTCGGAACGGACTTGAAGGAGAGACCGCATGCCGAAGGCGACGGCCCGGAAGTCCGCCAGCCCCGACATCGCGCTGGACGCCAAGCTGCAGCCGACCCAGGCTCGCGGCCAGGACACCTACGAGGTCGTGCTGGCCACGGCCGGCGAGATGCTGGGTGAGATCGGCTTCGAACAGCTGACCACCAACGCCATCTGCAAGCGCGCCGGCCTGACCCCGCCGGCCCTCTACCGCTATTTCCCCAACAAGTACGCGATCCTCAAGGAGCTTGGCGACCGGCTGATGAAGGCCCAGGACGAGATGGTCTTCGCCTGGATCGAGAGCGGCGGTCTGGAGGGCGATACGGCGGCCGAGCGCATCGACAAGAACGTCGCCATGCTGACCGAGATGATCGAGATGACCCGCCGGTTCCCCGGCGGGGCGGCGATCGGCCGGGCCCTGCGCGCCGTCCCAATGCTGCAGCAGTTGCGCTTCGCCTCGCGCGACATGGTGGCCGGCCAGTTCGCCGAGATCCTCAAGATGCGCTACCCGGCCGCGCCGGACGGCCGGGTTCGCCTGGCCATGCGGATGATGGTCGAGCTGACCTATTCGGCGACCGAGATGGCGGTGGAGGAGCCGGACCAGGACGCCCTGGCCCTCAGCCGCGAGGTCTGCCTGCTGTTCGAGCGTTATTTCGACACCTTTGGCGACCCGTCGCTGGTTCCATGGAACGACGTCTTGCAAGAACGGTAGTTTTTACTATCATACCGACGTCGCAGACGGAGAGATGCGGATGACGGGGTGGAGCAACTGGTCGGGCAGCGTCACGGCCTCCCCTCGCCTGGTCGCCCGGCCGCGCGACGCCGGCGAGCTGGCGTCGATGATCGGCCAGGCCGGCAAGGTGCGCGTGGTCGGGGCCGGCCACTCTTTCATGCCGCTGTGCCAGACCCACGACCTGCTGCTGAGCCTGTCGGACTACGAAGGCGCGATTGAGGTCGCGCCCGACCGCAAGACCGTCTGGGCCCCGGCCGGCTGGAGCCTCAAGGCGCTGACGGCGGCTTTGTGGGACCAGGGCCTGTCGCTGATAAACCAGGGCGACATCAACCCGCAGTCCCTGGCCGGCGCCATCTCGACCGGCACCCACGGCACCGGCGCGGAGCTGGGCAGCCTGTCGACCCAGGCCTGCGGCTTTCGGCTGATGACCGCCGACGGCGCGATCGTCGAATGCGGTCCTGACCAGAACCCCGAGCTCTACCAGGCCCAGCGCCTGTCGCTGGGGCTGCTGGGCGTCGCCGTCGAGATCCGGATCCACGTCGTTCCCGCCTATCACCTGGAGGAACGGGTCGAGCGCCGCCCCCTGGCCGAGGTCGCCGAACGGCTGGACGAGTTGGCCGCCGCCACCCGCCACATGGAGTTCTTCGTCTTCCCCTATTCGGACGAGGTGATCTTCAAGACCCTGCACCCCGTCGAGGTCGAGGCGACCGCCCCGCCAGCCAAGGAGATCGGCGAGGACAGCGAGGCGACGTTCAAGACCATCTGCGACATCTGCGCCGCCGTTCCGATCCTGACGCCCTCGCTGCAGCGGCTGATGATGCGAATGATGGGCAAGGCCAGCCGGCGCGTCGGCCCGGCCTACGCGATCTTCCCGTCCGAGCGGAACATCCGCTTCGAGGAGATGGAGTACGAGCTGCCGCGCGCGGCCGGCTTGCCGACCCTGAGGGCGGCCATGGCCCATATCCGCAAGCGCCGCCTGCCGATCACCTTCCCGTTCGAGTTCCGCCTGGCGGCCGGCGACGACATCTGGATGAGCCCGTTCAACGCGGGTCCCGGCGCCTCGATCTCGTTCCACCAGTACGCCAGGATGCCCTGGCGACCGGCCTTCGCCGAGATGGAGGCGGTGCTGCGCGACGGCGCGGGCCGTCCGCACTGGGCCAAGCGCCACACCCTGACCACGGCCGACGTCCACCGGCTCTATCCGCGCGCCGGCGATTTCGTCGCCGCCTGCAAGACCTGGGACCCGGCCAGCAAGTTCGCCAACACCCACCTGACCCAGCTTTTCGGCCTCTGACGGGAACCGCCATGACTGACCAAGACCTGCATGCTGGCCTGATCGGCGCCCAAGGCTCGCGCCGCGACCTCAACACCCCGGTGCTGGTGATCGACCGCCCGGCCCTGGAACGCAACATCGCCCGGATGGCGGCGTTCGCGGCCGAAAAGGGCGCCAAGCTGCGGCCTCACGCCAAGACCCACAAGAGCGTCGACATCGCCAAGCTACAGATCGCCGCGGGGGCCGTAGGCCTGTGCTGCGCCAAGATCGGCGAGGCTGAGATCCTGGCCGACGGGGGCGTGACGACCGGTCTGCTGATCACCTCGCCCGTGGTCTCGGCGCCGGCCATCGCCCGACTGGTCGCCCTGAACGGCAGGACCACCGACCTGATGACGGTCGTCGACCATCCGGCCAATGTCGCCGCCCTGGGCGCGGCCGCCAACGCCGCGGGCAAGGCGCTGCGGGTGATCATCGACCTGGATCCGGGCATCCATCGCACCGGCGTGGCCTCGCCCGAGGCGGCGGTCGCCCTGATGCAGGCGATAAAGGCCCAGCCGAGCCTGATCTATGCCGGCCTGCAGTGCTATTGCGGCATGCAGCAGCACATCAAGGGCTTCGCCGACCGCAAGGCCAATCTGGAGGACCGCGGCGCCTATATCCGCTCGGTGATCGACGCCCTGACCGCCGCCGGCGGCCCGCCGCCGATCGTCTCGGGCTCGGGCACCGGTTCGCACCGGATCGACGCCGAGTTGGGGATCTTCACCGAGTTCCAGGTCGGCTCCTACGTGTTCATGGACGGCCAGTACCTGGTCTGCGACATCGCCGGCGACGGGGTGGACCAAAGCCCCTACGAGGCGGCCCTGCTGATCGACGCCCGGGTCGTGAGCGCCAACACGCCGGGCATGGTCACGGTCGATGCCGGCTTCAAGGCGCTGTCGACCGACGCCGAGCCGCCCACGGTGCTGGGCGGCGCGCCGGACGGGTCGCGCTACTTCTTCATGGGCGACGAGCACGGCGCCATCCTGCCGCCATCCGGCACGACGCCGCCGGGCCTGGGCGAGCGGGTGATCCTGGGCGCGCCGCACTGCGACCCGACCGTGAACCTCTACGACACCTACCACGTGGTGGACGGCGACACCCTGGTGGCGCTGTGGCCGGTGTCGGCGCGGGGACGTTCGCGCTAGAGGCGGTCAGCCTGGCCGGAACATCTGGAACTTCCCCGCCTCGTCGATCCCGAAATAGTCGCCTGCCCCGCCGCCCCTCAGGATCGGCTGGGCGGCCACGGTGTCGTAGACGCCGTCGACCAGCAGCGCCTGGTCAATATGGACCATCACCACCTCGCCCAGGGTCAGCCAGGCGTCCACCGGCGCGCCCTCGGCGTCGTTGAGCCTGACGATCTGGGTCAGGCGGCATTCGAAGGCCACGGGGCTTTCGGCCACGCGCGGCGCGGCGACCCGCTGGGAGGGCGCCGCCGTCAGGCCCGCCAGGGCGAACTCGTCGACATGGTCGGGAACCATGGCCGAGGTGGCGTTCACCGCCTGGGCCAGGGGCCGCGTCGCCAGGTTCCAGACGAACTGGCCGGTCTCCTCGATATTGCGCACGGAGTCCTTCCAGCCCGTGCTGGAAAAGCCGATGATCGGCGGCTTGTAGTTGAAGGCGTTGAAGAAGCTGTAGGGCGCGAGGTTGCGCACGCCCGCGGCGCTGACCGTCGAGATCCAGCCGATCGGCCGGGGCGCGACGATGGCGTTCAGCGGATCGTGCCGCAGGCCATGGCCCGCCTTGGGATCATAGGAATGGATCGCAGTCATCGGCGCCTCGCTCGTCGAGGCTGGTCTTAGGGCGATGCGTCGTGATCCGCCAGCCGCCGCTCAGCCGGCGCGCGCCTCCGACCGGTTCGACAATTCGGCCAGGATCAGGTGCGCCGCCCGCGAGGCGGGTTCGGCGTCGTGCTCCACTTCGCCGTGATCCAGAAGCGAGACCAGCTTGGCGCGCGCGCGGCAGACCCGGCTCTTCATCGTCCCCTCGGGCACGTCGCACATCTCGGCGGCCTGCCGATGGGAAAACCCGCCCGCCCCGACCAGGATCATCGCCTCGCGTTGTTCGTCGCTCAAGGCGTTGAGGGCGTTGCGCAGGTCGTTGAGGATCAGCGACTGGATCTGGGCGCCGCCGACACCGGGGATTTGCGCGCTGGCGGCCGGATCCAGGGGCGTCTCGCGCCACCGGCGCCGGCGTTGTGAATAGAAGTGGTTGCGGGCGATCTTCATGAGCCAGCCCTTGAGGTTGGTGCCCGGCGTGAACTGCGCTCGGTGCCGCCAAGCCTTGAGCAGGGTGTCCTGCGCCAGGTCGTCTCCCATCGTCGCATCGCCGCAAAGGCCGCGCGCGAAGGAACGAAGAACCGGGATATTGGCCACGACCTCCTGCCTGAAATCGTTCTCGTCGAGCAAGGCCGAACCGTCCGACTGAGATACGAAGCTGCGGGCCTCGTTCGAGAGCGCGGTCTCCGATCCGCTCCAGCGAGCGGAGGTCTCAAGAAGTTTCGCGGTCGGGCTGATGTCCATTATGGGAACTCCGAAGGTCAGGCGCAGGCGGCGTTCGGACTTTCCGCCGGGCGCGTGCTCGCCTCAATCAGGTGAAACCCTGGCTGTGGGCGGCCATCGCGAAATTCAGCGAAGCTTGGCGCGAATCCGGCGCAAGGCGCTGAGTCGAAAAGGATCTCCCGGGTCGTCGTCGCGCCATGATCTGGTCGTATGGCGTGCAGGTATCGGAATGAACAACTATAAGTTCTTCGGCGAGGCGCCCTCAACCTCGCGCGGAAAATTCAGCAAGCGCTTCAGCCCAAAACAGACAATCATGCCGCCCGCCCGGAGCGAGAATCGAACATGCCCTTGCCTAGCGCCCCAACCATCCTGCTGGCCGACGATCATTCGATCGTGCGGGCAGGACTGCGCGAGGCGCTGGAATCTCAGCCGGGCTGGACCATCTGCGGCGAGGCGTCCAACGGCCGCGACGCGATCCGCCTGGCCAGGGAACTGGTGCCAGATGTCATGATCCTAGACATCAGCATGCCGGACCTGAGCGGCGTGATCGTGGCCCGCGACGTGCGCAAGCTGAAGACCCATACCGAGCTGCTGATCTTCACCATGCACGACAGCGAACAGTTGCTGCGCGAGGTGTTCAGCGCCGGCGCGCGCGGCTTCGTGCTGAAGTCGGCCCCAACCGACCACATCATCGCCGCGGTAGTCTCGCTGCTGAACCACAAACCCTATTTCTGTCCAGGCATCACCGACGCCGTGCTGCGCGGCTACCTTTCGCCCGGTGTCCACGGGCTTGGCGACGTGATCGAAGGGGCGGAAACCTTGACCACGCGGGAACTGCTGATCGTCCAGCTTTTGGCCGAGTCCCGAAGCAACAAGGTCATCGCCTCGATGCTCGACATCAGCGTCAAGACGGTCGAGAGCCATCGCGGCAACATCATGCGAAAGCTCGGCGCCCATTCGCTGGCCGACATCGTGCGGTACGCCATCCGCAACAAGCTGATCGAGGCCTAATCGGGTGGGAGGAGAGCCGGCCCGAGACATGCGTCGGGACATGAGGGCCGGCTCTCGGCTCGCGACCACGGCTCGCTCTTGGGGGTTGAGCGCGCGGTGGCTTGCCAAGGGAAATCGGGGGTGACGCTTGGCGAGCGAGCGGCAGCAGAGTGAGGCCGTAACCGCTCCAACGCCATCAGGTCAAACCCTAGGTCGGCGCGAGAAAACCCCTACAGGCGTCAGGCCAGGTGGATCGAACTCTTGATCGCGCCGCCAGCGACCTCCTTCTGGCGAGCGCGTTCGATCGCGTCGTCCAGCAGTTTCAGGAACTCGGTCTGCATCTGGATCGACTCGAGGTCCGTCGCCCTCGCCCCGTCCAGGGTCGACCGCCGGATTTCCTCAAGCTGCTCGAGCGACAGCGCCGCGCAGAGCCGCAGGCTGAGGAACTGAAGCGCGGCTACTCGAATCTCAAGATTTGTCATCGGCAAGTCGCTGCGAAACAAGGTGCGAGCAGATACGGACGGGGGCGCGGCCGTCGACCATCGACGCAGGACAGCCATAACCACTGGGTTCAAGCGTCGCCATGGCGGACTCCCCAAGCGCGAATCCCGCGACGCGCGAGAGTAGAACGGACGAGACGCGGTTTGGCCCGCCTCAATTGTTAACTAGTGCAAATGAGGGGGAAAGAGGGGGGGCGGCGGCTGGGCATTCGCGAAATGGAAAAGCGTCGAAGCTATTGGAGCGGGATCGCGCTATGATGGCTGAGCCGGTAATCGTCCCGCGCCACGCGGGATCGCCGGCCTGAAAGGACCTCATGTCCGACCGACCGGACGCGCGTCAGGCCACGCGCTGGACCGCCCTGCTCGACCTGGTCGGCATTCACCAGATCACGGCGCAGGAAATCCGCGCCGAGACGCTGTTCCTGGGGAGCCGTCACCAGGGACGGATCGTCGAGGGCGCCCGGCTGGAACTGAAGTCGCCCGAACTCTCCGCCCGTCGCGGCGCCCTGCTGCGGGCCGTGATCCGCGCGACGCCGGCGACCGCCGCCGTGGAGACCGACCAATGACCGACGAGGAAGCCCAGGTCCTGCGCCGCGAAAACGACTATCTCAAGCGCCGTAACGCCCAGCTGCAGGACGACGTCACCAGCCTGGGCGGCCAGCTCCTGCGCCTGCAGCAGGAATTGGAGCGGATGAGCGGCCGCCGCGCCGCAGCCTCGCCCGATCCCCTGTCGGGCGGCCAATAGAATGACGCTTTCCCCGGGACAGCTCGTGGCCTTGAAGAACCTCGCCCGCAAGAAGGCCGGCGAGGCCGTCGACTGGATCAATATCGCCGATGCGCGTGTGTTGACCGACCTGGGCCTGGCGGAGCGCAACGGCGGCGGCTGGGTCATCACGACGGACGGCGTCGCCGCCCTGGCGAGCCAGAACGTTTCCGAATGAAGTCGTAACCACTTGAAGTCATGTAGCTATCGGCAGCAGAATTCGTGCGATATTCAGTCGCCGATGAAGCGGTAGCCGATCCCCGGTTCTGTCAGGATCATCGTCGGGGTCGATGGGTCGGCCTCCAGCTTCTGGCGCAGCTGGCCGACGAACACGCGCAGGTACTGGGTGTCCTGGGCGTGGGCCGGCCCCCAGACCGCGGTGAGCAGGTCCTTGTGAGTTAGCACCTTGCCCCGAGCCTGGGCCAGGCGGGCCAGGACCTCGTATTCGCGCGGCGAGACCTTCACCACGGCGCCGTCGCGGATCACCAGGTGCTTTTCCAGGTCGATCTCGACCGCTCCCGCCCGGATCGGCGCCAGAGGGCCCTGGGCCTGGCCGCGCTGGCGAAGCGCCACGCGAAGACGCGCCAGCAACTCCCCGACTCCGAACGGCTTTTCCACATAGTCGTTGGCGCCCAGGTCCAGGGCCTGGATCTTCTCGGCTTCCCGATCGCGGGCCGACAGGATGACGATCGGGCCCTCGTAGAAGGCGCGGGCCTTCTCCAGCACCGCCTTGCCGTCCATGTCGGGCAGGCCCAGGTCCAGCACCACGGCGTCCGGCGACCACAGGGCGATGCCGCGCAGCCCCTCCTGGCCGCTGTCGGCCCGCAGCGGCTCGTAGCCGGCGGCGTCCAGGGCCGGACCGAGGAATCGATGGATCTGCGGTTCGTCGTCGATGATCAGGATGCGTTGGCGCATTCCCGTGGTCTTGGCGGCGCTCATGGCTTGGTCATAGCAGATGATGCGGAGTCGCGATCGCCTTGGGCAGGCTGATCAGGATCCGAGTTCCCTTGCCATCGTGGATCGGGCTGGCGGCGGCGATCCGCCCGCCCATGGCGTCGACGAAGCCCTTGGAGATCGACAGGCCCAGGCCCGCGCCCTGGTGGCGGTCGGTGGGCTCCTCCATGCGGCGGAACTTCTCGAACACCTGCTCCAGCTCCGCCGTCGGAATGCCCCGGCCCTCGTCCTCGATGCTGATCACCACGTTGGAGCGGTCCTCGTAGGCGGCCATCTCGATCCGGGCGCCGTCCTGGCTGTAGGCGATGGCGTTCTCAAGGATGTTGACCACGGCCTGTTCCAGCAGGCTGGAATCGGCGCGCACCAGGCTTAGCTCGACGGGAAAATCGCGGGCCAGGATTCGGGTCTCCAGCCGTCGCGAGACCCGCTCGGCCGCCGCGCCCAGCACGTCGCGCACGTCGGTCCAGTCGGTGCGCAGCCGCAGCGCCCCGCCCTCCAGCCGGGTCATGTCCAGCAGGTTGCCGACATAGCGGTTCAGCCGCTCGGCCTCCTCGCGGATGCTGAGCAGCAGGTCGTCGCGCACCGCCGCCGTCATGCCCTTGCCATAGTCGATCAGGGTGCTGGAGGCTCCGAGCACAGTGGACAGCGGCGTGCGCAGATCGTGGCTGATCGAGTTCAGCAGGGCCGAGCGGAAGCGGTCGGCGCGACGCAGGGTTTCGGTCTCGACGGCCTCGGTCGCCAGTTCGGCGCGCTCCAGGGCGACGGCCCCCTGCTCCAGCAAGGCCAGCAGCAGTCGTTCGTCCTCGGAGCCGGCGACCATGGCCCCGGCCTCGACGCCGGCCACCCCGGCCCGCGAGCGCACGCCCTCCAGGGGCCAGAAGGTCCAGCGGGTCTGTGGCAGGGTGCCGGTGCCGAACCCCGCCGCCTCGCCCCTCTCCCACGCCCACCGAGCGGCGGCCATCGGCGCGGCGTCCAGCTCCTCCAGCGTCGGCGCGCCGGCGGCGGGCTGAAGTTCGCCGTTGGCCGGCAGCAACACCACGGCCTTGGCCCCGACCGCCGCCGCCGTCTGCTCGGCCAGGGCCTTGGCCGCCGCCTCGCGCCCGGCGGCCGCCGAGAAGGTCCGGCTGGCGGCCAGCAGGGCCGAGACGGCCGAGGCCCGCCGCTGGGCGTCCCGGCCCTGGTCCCGCACCCGCCCCGCCAGCCCGCCGGCGGCCAGGGCCACGGCCCAGAAGACCACCAGGGTCAGGAAGTCGGTCGGCGTGCCGATCGCGAACGAATGGCGCGGCTCCAGAAACATGTAGTTGTAGACCAGGAACGCCACGGTCGCCGCCGCCAGGGCCGGCCGCAGCCCGCGCAGCACCCCGGCCGCCAGCACCGCGGCCAGGAAGATCATCCCCAGGTCCACGCGGTCGAAGGCCACGTCCAGGCCCCAGGCCACGACCGTCGCGGCGGCGACGCAGCCGGCGGCCAGCAGGTAGGCCGTCCAGTCCACCCTTGGTCGGCGGGCCGGGACCTCGACGACCGCCTCGTGGGTGGCCTCGGTGACGACGTGGATCGCCGCCCCGCGCGCCTCGCGCAGCAGGGCCGCCGCCAGCGACCGTCCCAGCAGCTCGCGCCAGCGGCTGTCGGCCGACTTGCCGATGACGATCTGGGTGACGTTGTTGCGGCGGGCGTAGGCCATCACCGTGGCGACGATGTCGGCCCCGCTGAGCACCACGGTCGAGCCGCCCAGCTGCTCGGCCAGCTTCAAGGCGTCGCGCAGCCGGGCCGCCGCCGCCGGGCCCCTGGCCGGCTGGTCCAGGCGGTCGACGTGGGTGACCGTCCAGGGCGCGTCCATCATCATGTCCGACAACCGCCGGCCGGCCCGCACCAGGCCCGAGGCCATGGCGTCGCCGCCGACCAGCACCAGGATCCGCTCGCCGGCCGCCCACGGGCCCTCGACCCCCTTCTCGCGCATGGCGGCGACCAACTGGTCGTCGACCGTCTGCGCCGCACGGCGAAGGGCCAACTCGCGCAGGGCCGTCAGGTTCTCGACCTTGAAGAAGTTCTCGGAGGCCAGGCGCGCGGTCTCGGGCACATAGACCTTGCCCTCGGTCAGCCGCTCGCGCAGCTCGTCGGGTGTGATGTCGATCAGTTCGATGGCGTCGGCCCGCGACAGGGCGCTGTCGGGGACAGTCTCGCGCTGACGCACGCCGGTGATGCGCTGGACGACGTCGACCAGACTTTCCAGGTGCTGGACGTTCAGGGTGGTCCAGACATCGATGCCGGCCGCCAGCAACTCCTCGACGTCCTGCCAGCGCTTGGGGTGGCGCGAGCCTGGGGCGTTGGAATGGGCGTATTCGTCGACCAGCAGCAGAGCCGGCCGGCCGGCCAGGGCCGTGTCGAGATCGAACTCCATCATCACGTGGCCGCGATGGTCGATCGGCTTGCGCGGCAGCACGTCCATGCCGCGCAGCAGGCTTTCGGTCTCGCGCCGGCCATGGGTCTCGACCAGGCCGATCAGCACGTCCTGGCCGTCGGCCTTGCGGCGGCGAGCGGCGCGCAGCATCTCGTAGGTCTTGCCCACGCCGGGGGCCATGCCCAGGAAAACCTTCAGGCGCCCCCGGCCCGCCTTGACGGCGGCGGCCAGGAGCGCCTCGGGATCAGGTCTTTTCGGATCGTCAGCCGGCACTAGCCGCCTTTCGGAAAGCGGGCGTCGAGCGCCCGGTTGACCACCAGCACATTGACCCGCGGCTGGCCGACGAAGCCGAACAGCCGGCCCTGGACCTGGCCGTCGATCACCGCCTGGACGGCGGCGAGCGGCGCCCCCCGCGCCCTGGCGACGCGCGGCGCCTGGAAGCGGGCGTAGTCCGGCGAGATGTCCGGGTCCAGGCCCGAGCCCGAACTCGTCACCGCGTCGGCGGGGATGGTCGCGCCCGGGTTCTCAGCGCGCAGGGCGTCAGCGTCGGCCTTGACCCGCTTGGCCAGGGCCTCGTTCAGCGGGCCCATGTTCGAGCCGCTGGACGCCGAGGCGTCATAGCCGTTGGCGCCGGACGCCGACGGGCGCGGGTGCAGGTAGCTGGGCTGGGCGAACGCCTGGCCGATCAGGGCCGAGCCGACGACCGCGCCGCGCGTATCGCGCACCAGGCTGCCGTTGGCCTGGGTCGGGAACGCGGTCTGGGCGAGCCCGGTGACGGCCAGCGGATAGGCCAGGCCCAGCAGGACCGTGAACAGGCTCATGGAGACGATGGCGGGTCGAAGTTGGGAGAGCATGACTTTTGAGTCTCCGAGAATTGCAGCTTAGGCCAAGCCGAGGCCGGATACGATCAGGTCGATCAGCTTGATGCCGACGAACGGGGCGACCAGGCCACCCAGGCCGTAGACCGTCAGGTTGCGCGACAGCAGCTTTCCGGCCCCGATCGCCCGGTATTTCACGCCTTTCAGCGCCAGCGGGATCAGTGCGACGATCACCAGCGCGTTGAAGATCACCGCCGACAGGATGGCGCTCTGCGGGCTGTGCAGGCGCATGACGTTCAGCGCGCCCAGGGCCGGCAGGGCCACCACGAACATCGCCGGGATGATGGCGAAATACTTGGCCACGTCGTTGGCGATCGAGAAGGTCGTCAAGGCGCCGCGGGTGATCAGCATCTGTTTGCCCACCTCGACGATCTCGATGACCTTGGTCGGGTCGCTGTCGAGGTCGACCATATTGCCGGCCTCCCGCGCGGCCTGGGCGCCTGTCTGCATGGCCACCCCGACGTCGGCCTGGGCCAGGGCGGGCGCGTCGTTGGCCCCGTCGCCGCACATGGCCACCAGCCTGCCCCTGCCCTGCTCCTCGCGGATCAGCCGCAGCTTGTCCTCGGGCGTGGCCTCAGCCAGGAAGTCGTCGACCCCCGCTTCCGAGGCGATGGCGGCGGCGGTCACCGGGTTGTCGCCGGTGATCATCACCGTGCGCAGGCCCATGCGACGCAGGTCGGCGAAGCGTTCCTTGACGTTGGGCTTGACCACGTCCTTGAGGTGGATGACCCCGACCAGGACGCCGTTCTCGCTGACCGCCAGCGGCGTGCCGCCCGAGCGGGCGATGCGGTCGACCGCGGCCGTCACCTCGGCCGGGACCTGCTTGGGATCCAGGGCGAGCGAGCGATAGACCGCGTCCACCGCCCCCTTGCGCCATGACACTCCGCCCGCGTCGAGACCCGACTGACGGGTGGTGGCGCTGAAGGCGATCGAGGTCGCGCCCTCAGGCGCTTCGATGACGATCCCCTGGTTGCGGCCCAGCTCGACGATCGAGCGCCCTTCGGGCGTCTCGTCGGCCAGGGAGGCGCTGACGGCGGCGCGCAGGGCGGCGTCGGGACGCACGCCGGGCGCGGCGATAACCTCGGTGGCCATGCGGTTGCCGAAGGTGATTGTGCCGGTCTTGTCGAGCAGCAGGGTGTCGACGTCCCCCGCGGCCTCCACGGCCCGGCCGGAGGTGGCCAGCACATTGTGCTTCATCAGCCGGTCCATGCCGGCGATGCCGACTGCCGACAGCAGCCCGCCGATCGTGGTGGGAATGAGGGTGATGAACAGCGCCCCCAGCACCAGCGGATCCAGGGCCACGCCCGAGAACCGGCCCAGGCCCAGCAGGGTGACGACGGCGATCAGGAAGATCAGGGTCAGGCCGGCCAGCAGCACGGCCAGGGCGATCTCGTTGGGCGTCTTGCGACGGTCCGCGCCCTCGACCATGGCGATCATGCGGTCCAGGAACGTGCCGCCCGGCGAGGCGGTGACCCGCACCTTGATCCAGTCCGACACGACGGTGGTGCCGCCGGTGACGGCCGAGCGGTCGCCGCCGCTCTCGCGGATGACCGGGGCGCTCTCGCCGGTGATGGCCGCCTCGTTGACGCTGGCCATGCCCTCGATGATCTCGCCGTCCGTCGGGATGATGTCGCCGGCCTCGACCAGGATCACCTCGCCTGGGACCAGCTTGTGGGCGGCGGTCGGGATGATGGTTCCGGTCTTGTCGTCGATGATCAGCTTGGCGTTGGTGGTCACGCGGGTGGCGCGCAGACTGTCGGCGGCGGCCTTGCCCCGTCCTTCGGCGACGCTCTCGGCCAGGTTGGCGAACAGCACCGTGGCCCAGAGCCAAGCCGCGAGCTGGATCGCGAAGCCAGCCGCCTGGTGGTTCGCCAGCGCCGCGACGGCCGAGACCGTCGACAGCAGGGCCACGATCCAGGTGGCGAAGATCACCGGATTGCCGGTCAGCTTGCGCGGGTCCAGCTTGACGAAGGCGTCCTTGGCCGCGCGGGTCAGGATGGCCGCGGACAGGCCGCCGGTCAGGGCGCTGGCCTTGCGCCGGCCCTCCCCGGTCTGGGGCTCGTCCAAGGGAGCTTGAAGGGTCGTCATCTTCAATCGCCTTTGCGATCAGGACGCGTGGGCGACCGCGGCGAGCACCTGGAAGTGCTCGACGATCGGACCCAGCGCCAATGCGGGGAAGAACTGCAGGCCGCCCAGGATCAGGATCACCCCGACTAGCAGGCCGATGAACAGGCCGCCGTCGGTGGGCAGGGTCCCGGCGGACGGGGCCAGCTTGGGCTTGGCGGCCAGCGAGCCGGCCATGGCCAGGACGGCGATGATCGGCATGAACCGGCCCATGGCCATGGCCACGCCCAGGGTCGCGTCCCACCAGGGGGCGTTGGCGGTCAGGCCGGCGAAGGCCGAGCCGTTGTTGGCCGTGGCCGAGGTGTAGGCGTAGAGGATCTCCGACAGGCCATGCGGGCCTGTATGCATCAGGCCCTTCAACGCTTCGGGCAGGACCGCGGCGACGGCCGAGAAGCCCAGGGTCGAGACCGGGATGGCCACCACGGCCAGGATCGACAACTGCACCTCGCGGGCCTCGATCTTCTTGCCGAGATATTCGGGGGTACGGCCCACCATCAGGCCGGCGACGAACACCGACAGCACGGCCATGACCACCATGACGGCGATGCCCGAGCCGATGCCGCCGGGCAGGATCTCGCCCAGGTGCATCAGGAACATCGCCATGCCGCCGCCCAGCGGCATCAGGCTGGAATGCATGCCGTTGACCGAGCCGTTCGAGGCTCCGGTGGTCATGGCGACCCAGGCGGCCGTGGCCGGGGCGCCGAAGCGGGTCTCCTTGCCTTCCAGATTGACCGAGGCGTCGACATGGGCGGCGACCAGGGCCGGCGGGCTCTGCGTCTCGGTGACATAGATCGTCGCCGCGCCGGCCGACAGCAGAACCACGCCCGCCACGACCAGGGCCCGAATGTCCTTCCGCGCCAGCACGCTGCGGCCGAAAGCGAAGAAGGCGGCCCAGCCGAGCACATCGATCGAGACGGCCGTGATCAGGTTGGTCAGCGGCGTGGGGTTCTCGAACGGATGGGCCGAGTTGGCGTTGAAGATCCCGCCGCCGTTGATGCCCAGCATCTTGATGGCCTCCTGCGAGGCCACGGCGTAGAGCGCGATCTTCTGGTCAGCGCCTTCCAGGGTGTGGGCGGTGACGCCGGCGGCCAGGGTCTGGGGCAGACCCAGGGCGACCAGAACCACGGCCAGCAGGAACGACAGCGGCAGCAGCACGTAGAGCGTGGTGCGCACCAAGTCGGCCCAGAAGTTGCCGACCCCCTCGCCCCTATTGGCGACAAACGCCCGGGCCAGAGCCGCGGCGATGGTCGCGCCGGTGGCGGCCGAGACGAAGTTCTGGGTGGTCAGCACCAGCATCTGGCTCAGCGTCGACATCGTCGACTCGCCGGCATAGCTCTGCCAGTTGGTGTTGGTGACGAAGCTGATCGCGGTGTTGAACGACAGGTGTCCGGACAGGCCGGGGAAGCCTTGCGGGTTCAGCGGCAGCACGCCCTGCAGGCGCAGCACCGCATAGACCAGCAGGAATCCGACCAGGTTGAAGGCCAGCAGCGCGCCGGCATAGCCGTACCAGCTCTGGCTCTTGGCCGGATCGACGCCGCAGGCCTTGTAGAAGACGGCCTCGACCGGACGCAGCACCGGATCCAGCCAGGTGCGCTCGCCGTTCCAGACCCGCGACATGTAAACGCCCAGCGGCCAGCCGATCGCGACCGCCAAGCCCAGCGTCAGGGCGATTTCCGCCCAGCCTTGCCAATTCATGGGATGAGTTCCGTCAGAACTTGTCGGGTCGCAGCAGGGCCACGACCATGTACGCCGCGACGACGAACGCCCCGGCTCCCCACAGCACGTTCACCAGCATGGTCACACGCGCCTCAGGGCGGCGGCGAAGGCGGCGAAGGCCAGGAACAGCCCGCCGCCCAACGCCAGGAAGATGAGATCAGCCATCCTTGGCCTCCAGCTAACTTGGCTGGAAAGGACCATGAAGGCGCGTAAGGGCTCCATTCGCCATGGCGCGGGTCTGCGTAAGGGGAGCGTAAAGGCGGTGTTGGTGGGGCCGTGCGTCCTTCGAGGCCCGCTAATGCCGGCGCCTCAGGATGAGGACCGGTGGTCGCGACCTTGCGGAATTCCTCATCCTGAGGTGCGAGGCGTAGCCGAGCCTCGAAGGACGCACCCCGCCGGAGGCCTCAGACCTCGAAGGTCATCCCGTCATAGGCCGGCTCGACCCCCGGCGGAAGTTTCGCCGCCAAGGCATTGAAATCCAGGTCGATATGCAGGTTGGTCAGGATGGCGCGACGCGGCTTGGCGCGGGCGATCCAGTCCAGGGCCAGGCCCACATGGGCGTGGGTCGGGTGCGGCGTCCAGCGCAGGGCGTCCACCACCCAGACGTCGAGATCGCTCAGCGCCGCCCAGCTCTCCTCGGGAAAGCCGATGGCGTCGGGCGTATAGGCGACATCGCCGAAGCGATAGCCGACGGCGCGGATCTCGCCGTGATCGACGTCGAAGGTGGTCACCGGGATCGCGCCGCTGGGGCCGTCGACCTTCCAGGGCTGGCCGTGCGGCGGGATGGGGTGGGCGTCGCAGATGGCCGGATAGCCGCCCTGGCTCTCGAAGATGTAGCCGAACCGCCGTCCCAGGCTCTCCATCGTATAGGCGTCCATGTAGGTGGGGACGCGCCGGCGATGGTTCAGGAAGAACGGCCGCAGGTCGTCGATCCCGTGGGCCTGGTCGGCATGGTCGTGGGTGAACAGGCAGGCGTCGACGCGCTTGACCCCCGCCCTCACCGCCTGCAGCCGGAAGTCCGGGGCGGTGTCGACCACCACCGTGGTGTCGGTCGCTGGATCGCCGCCCGGCCGTCGCACCAGCATCGAGCAGCGGGTACGCAGGTTCTTCGGTTCGGCCGGGTCGCAATCGCCCCAGTTGCCGTCGGCGCGCGGCACGCCGCCCGACGAGCCGGAGCCCAGGATCGTGAACTCCAGCTTGCCGGTCATGTCCGGGGGATCCGGTCGAACAGGGCGAAGAAGGCGTCCTCGGTGCGGGCCTCGGCGTCTGCGCGGGTCCAGCCACGGATCTCGGCCAGCTTGTCCAGCACGTGCGGCAGATAGGCCGGCTCGTTGCGGCGGCCGCGCATCGGCACGGGGGCCAGGTACGGGCAGTCGGTCTCCAGGATGATCTTGTCGGCCGGCATGTCGGCGATGATGTCGCGCACCGCCTGGGCCTGCTTGAAGGTGGCGATGCCCGAGACCGAGAACCAAGCCCCCAGCGCCGCCATCCGCCGAGCCAGCTCGGGACCGCTGGTGTAGCAGTGCATCAGGATCTTGAACGGCCCCCGGGCGTGCTCCGCCTCGAGGATGTCGCCCATCACCGCGTCGGCCTCGCGGGTGTGGACCACCAACGGCAGGCCGGTCTGGCGCGCCGCGGCCGCATGGGCGCGGAACACGTTCGCCTGCACGTCGCGCGGGCTGAGGTCGTAGTGGAAGTCCAGCCCCGTCTCGCCAATGCCGATCACCTTGGGCCGGCCTGCCAGCTCGACCAAACGTTCGGCCGTCAGCTCGACATGGTCCTTGGCCTCATGCGGATGGGCCCCAACCGTGCACCAGATGTCGTCGTTGGCCATGGCGATGGCGTGGACCGCGTCGAACGACGGAATCTTGTCGCAGATAGTGACCATCAGCTGGATCCCGGCGGCGCGGGCGCGGTCGATCACCGCCTGGCGGTCCTCGTCGTACTGATGGGCGTGCAGGTTTACGTGGCTGTCGATGAGCATGCGGTCACATGGCCGCCCGGGCGGCGGCGCGCAAGTCCATGATCGCGGTCCAGAACACGTCGGCGCGATCCAGGTTCACGGCCTCGGCCTCGCCCGGCGCGCGGACGATCTTCTCCCAGGCCGCCACCCAGCGGTCCAGGCCCGCCGGCGTGCGTTCGCCGGCCATGCCGGTGGCCATAGCGTGGATCTGGTCGCCCAGCCGGTCGAACAAGAGCTCGAAGCGCGCGGCGCCCTCGGCCCCCTTGAAGGTGTCGGCCATGGCCAGCAGCGCGCCCTCGTCCAGGTCGGGCAGCTTGCGCAGGATCTCGCCGGCCGCGTCGTCGGCCTCCAGCGCCCCGGCGGCGGCCAGCTGCAGGGCGCGGCCTGGCGCGCCCTTGGCCATTCGCGCCAGGCGGTCGGCCTCGTGGGCCGAGACCCCGGCCCGCTGCTCGACCATGGCGGCGGCCTTGGACAGCTCCGGCGCGGGCACCACCAGCCGGCGGCAGCGCGAGCGGATGGTCGGCAGCAAACGGCCCGGCGAATGGCTGATCAACAGGATCACCCCACGCGGCGGGGGTTCCTCGAGAGTCTTCAGCACGGCGTTGGCGGCGTTGACGTTCAGGTCGTCGGCGGCGTCGATGATCGCCACCCGATAAGGCGAGACGGCCGGCGAATTGGCGAAGAAGGCCGGCAGCAGACGGGCCTCGTCGACGGGGATCGACTTGCGGGCCTTGCCGTCGTCCGTCGCCCGCTCCAGCACCATCAGGTCGGGGTGCGATCGGGCGGCGACCTGGCGGCTGACGAAATCGGTCGGCGCCGATCCCAGGGCGCCGAACGCCGGATCCGGCCTCGCGCCCAGCAGGCGGCGGGCCATCCGATAGGCCAGGGTCGCCTTGCCTACGCCCTCGGGTCCGGTCAGTAGCCAGGCGTGGTGCAGCCGGCCGCGGTCCAGGGCGTCCAGGAAGGCCAGCTCGGCGGCCTCGACGCCGTCGATGGCGAACACGTCGCGGGGATGGGGCGGCGCGTCCACGCGCTACAGGCCCAGCCGGGTGGACACCGCGTCCCAGACGTCGGCCCAGACCGCGTCGATCGCGTCGTCGGCTTCGATCACCACGCAGCGTTGGGGCTCGCGGCGCGCGATCTCGAGGAAGGCCTCGCCCAGGCGCTGGTGGAAGGCCAGGCCCTTGGCCTCGAAGCGCGCCTCGCCGCCCCGGGCCAGGGCCCGCTTCAGGCCCACTTCGGCCGGGATGTCGAAGATCAGCGTCAGGTCCGGCGTCGTGCCGCCCAGGACCTGCTCTTCCAGCGCCTTGATCAGGCTGATCGGCGCCTCGCCGCCCGCCCCCTGATAAGCCCGGGTGCTATCGGCGAAGCGGTCGCACAGCACGATGGCCCCACGGTCCAGGGCCGGCCGGATCACCCGCTCGATGTGGTCACGCCGCGCGGCGTACATCAGCAGGGTTTCGGTGACCGGCGACCAGCGGTCGACGTCGCCGTTCAGGATCAGGTCGCGGATCTGCTCGGCGCCGGGGCTGCCGCCCGGCTCGCGGGTCAGCACCACGTCGGCGCCGTCCGCCTTCAGGCGTTCGGCCAGGCGGCGGATCTGGGTCGACTTTCCAGCCCCCTCGCCGCCCTCGAAACTGATGAAGGTTCCACGCGTCACGGGCTTCAAATCGGCCGTAACGCCCGTCTTGTCCAGAGGGGATCGCGGCCAGGCCTAGGGCCGCAGCACCGTCGCGTCGGAAAAGCCCAGGGCGGCGACGCGGTCGCGCACGCCGAAGGCCTCGGCCTCGTCCGGACCGGCCTGGACAACCACGCGATAGAGCACGCCCTGGGCGCGCTGGATCGGCTCGATCGAGGTCTCCCCAGCCTCACCCAGCTGGGCCACGGCGCGTTCGGCGTTGCCGCGATTGGCGAACGAACCCGCCTGCACGCGATAGGCGCTTCCAGCGCCGCCGTTGACCGTCTCGGCGCCGGCGAGAACCGGCGCGGGTTCAGCCGGGACGACGGGCGCAGACGGGGCAGACGGGACATAGTCCGGGTCGGCGGCCTTGGGCGGCGGCGGCGCGTCGTAGGCCGGTTGGGCCGGCGGCAGGCCCGAGTTGTAGACACGGGTCCTGGGCGCCGGCGCATAGCGCGGCTCGGAGGGCGGCGGGGCCGAGGCGATCATCCGCGGCTGGTCGAACGGAGTCTTGCCGGCCGGGCCGACATAGCGGACGCGGACATGGGCCACGCCCGCCCGGCCATAGCCCAGCTGCTCGGCGGCGGCCTTCGACAGGTCGATGATGCGACCATCGACGAACGGCCCGCGATCATTGACCCGAACCTGCAGCTTGCGGCCGTTGTCCAGGTTGGTGACCTCAACGATGCTGGGCAGCGGCAGGGTCTTGTGGGCCGCCGACGGCACGTCCATGTCGAAGATCTCGCCATTGGCCGTGCGCCGGTTGTGGAACTGCTCGCCGTACCACGAGCCGATCCCCTTCTCGTCATAGTCGCGATCGGCCTTGGGATAGTACCAGATCCCCTTGATCTGGTAGGGCTTCTCGGTGCCGCGCAGGCCCGCGGTTGACCCCGGGGCGGGCGGTCCCGAATAGGGTCTGGCCGTCGATTGCGACGAGGCCGTCGGCGGCAGCCGGGTCGGCATCGGCGTGGCGCAGGCGGCCAGGCCGGCGCAACCGAGCGCGGCCGCCGCCAGTCCGCGCAGCGGGCGACCCGCGCCCCGCGCTTCGCTTGCCTGGTCCAAACGCCTGCTCCCGATCACTCTAGTCTCGAGCGAAAGGGTCGTTCAGGAGGCTTGAAGTCTGGTTAATAAAAGGTGCGACCAAAACGCGCCGAAACGACTGGAGCGGGCGGGCGACCGCTGATATAGGCCCCTGCTCCGGGCAGGTGGCCGAGTGGTTTAAGGCAGCGGTCTTGAAAACCGCCGTGGGTGAAAGTCCACCGTGGGTTCGAATCCCACCCTGCCCGCCAAGGCCCCGGACGAGCGTGCCGGGCGCCGACTAGACGCCGAAGAAGCCGTCGGCGGTGGTGGCCACGCCGATCCAGTTGACGAAGTGGCCGTGGTCCAGGGCGTAGTAGCCCAGGTCGTGGTTGAATTCGTTCTGTAAAAGGATGTCGACGCTGCCGTTCATGTCGAAGTCGCCGACATTGACGACCCGATAGTCGGCCGAGGACGAGCCGACGCCGACCCAGTCGACGAACTGGCCGTGGTCGATCTTGTAGAAGCCGGTGTCGCCCGTCTTGTCGTTGCGGAACAGGATATCGACCGAGCCGTTGCCGTCGAAATCGGCGACGCCGACCACCGTATAGGCCGGCGACGAGGACGCGATCGTCGTCTGCCCGACCACGGCGCCGTTCTGCAGATGGTAGAAGCCAAGATCGCCGCCGCCCGCGCCCGAACCGAGGGTGCGGTACAGGATGTCGTCGTCGCCGTCGCCGTCGAAATCACCCACGCCGGCAACCGCCTTGGTGTTGGCCAGCGTGCCGATCTGGCCCCAGCTGACGACGGCGCCCTCGCTCATCCGGTAGTAGCCCATGTCGCCGCTCACGCCACGGAACAGGATGTCGCTGGTCCCATTGTGGTCGAAGTCGCCGGTCGCCACCACGGCGTAGGCGGTCGAGGACGAGCCGATCGCCTGGTAGCCGACGTTCTGGCCGTCGACCATGCGGTTGAAGCCCAGGTCGCCGGAGATATTGTTGCGGAACAGCACATCGGTGGCGTGGTCGCCGTTAAAATCGCCCACCCCGACCAAAGAATAGGTCATCAGCGAGTGCGTCGGCGCGCTCCACTGATACTGACCGCCGACCAGTTGGTAGGATCCCAGATCGCCCTCGTGGTTGCGCATCAGCACGTCGGAGCGGCCGTCGCCGTTCAGGTCCACCGAACCGATTGACAGCTCGACGGTCGGATCGAGCTCCGCCTTGAAGACGCCGTTGCGGACATAGGGCGTGTAGCCGTCGTTGAAGAAACGGCCGGAGGTCCAGCCGATCACGAAATGCCCATCGGAGAACGTGTCGATCGAAGGCGTGGATTCGTCGTAGTAGGGATTGCCCGCGATGTTGACCGCTTCGGCCACCCGGTGGCCGGTCGAATCGTAGACCGCGACGAACAGCTCGCTCTGCTGACCCGTTTCCGCGGTGGTCTGCGTCCAGGAGACGACGAACTGATTTCCGTCGCCCACGGCGGCGACCGCGATGTCGCCGACCACGTGGCCGTAGGTGTCGTCATGGGTGACGGCGATCGGGCCGGTGATCGCGTGGCCGTCGGCGTCCAGGATCTTGAACGTCACGCCGCCGTCGACCCAGGCCAAGGCCTAATGTCCGTCGGCCAGGGCCGCGACCTCGACGCCTCGGCCGTGGGCGACGACTTCAGACGCGGCGATCTGCGCGCCATTGGCAGCGTACACCGCGCGATGAATGTCGTTGGCGCCGTCGTGGTTTTCGAGCCAGGTCAGGGTGAAGCCGCCGCTGGCGGTGGTCGCGACGTTCAGGTCGGCCTTGATCGTGGTCGAGAACGGGCCGCTGACGGCGATGGGCTGGCCGATCTCGACGCCGTTCGCGTTGAAGATCGAGGTGAAGACGCTGGCTGTCTGGGCGTCGAGCACCGAGATCCAGGACACCGCGTAGCCGGACGCCAGGGCTGTGACGATCGGGGGATCGACGTGGGCCGTGGCGGCCAGATGGGTGAGTTGCGTGGTGGCGGAGACCTGACCAGCCGAATTGAACGTCGCCGTATAGGCGTCGACAGCCCCCGAGGCCTGCTTCTGCGTCCAGGCCAGGGCGACGCCGCCGTTCGGCAGGGCGACGATCGACTCGCCGTCCACGCTGTTGGGAATGCTGAACACCGCGGAGGTCGCCACGCCGGTGGCGTCGAAGGTCTGGAACGCGGCGCCCTCGCTGACGTAGCCGTAGGTGGCGTGCCAAGCCACCGCGAAGCCGCCGTTGGTGAGCGCCACGACCTGGGGCCGGGGATCGACCGAGGCTGGCGCCGCCGAGCTGGCCACGGTGACCTTTCGGATCAGTGCGCCAGCCGCGTCGAAGACGTCAGCGTACAATGTATAGACGTCCGAAAACACGCGCGCAGGCACCGAGGTGTCCCACACCACCACCGATCCTTGTCCGGTGAGGACCGTCACCGGCGGTGTGGCTTCACCCGAATTGGTGTCGATCTTGGCGGCGGGCTGATCGGGTCGAATTTGCATCATAAGCTCCGCACGCCCTGCGTTCAGGGCCGCACCGTGGAAGGATCCGTAAGACCTCTCGTGACGCGAGCCTTGCACGCTTCCAGTCTAGGTCATCGCTACCCTGCCCCGCAATCGAATACAACGTTGGGGCGAGCCCGGCCGCACGCGGGGCTGGACTTCTTGTCTCGATTTTGCGACGCGCTCAGGCTCTCGATGTTCGGAGGCCCATTCACTGGTCTTCGCCAAGCAAAGATCCTGAAATGCCAAACTTCGCCGTCTACGGTTCGCCGTCTCATGACCTCATCGACCTGCCCGGCGGGGCGCTCCAGACCTCGCCGCTATGGGTGGGCGCGACGGACCTGGCCAGCCTCCCGGACGACTCCGTCGATGAGATCGTGATCCAGGCCCCGCCCGGTGTCGCCGAGCGGCGCTACGTGCTGGCCCAGGCCTTGCGGGCGCTGAAGGTGGAGGGACGCCTGACCGCCCTCGCCCCGAAGGATCGCGGCGGCCTGCGCATGAACAAAGAGTTGGTCGCGTTCGGCTGCACGGTCGGTGAAAGCGCCAAGCGTCACCAGCGGATTTGCGTGGCCCTGAAGCCGGCGCACGTGATCGGCCTGGACGCCGCCATCGCCGAAGGCGCGCCGCGCCGGCTGGACGGCGACGGCCTGTGGACCCAGCCGGGGGTGTTCAGCTGGGACCGCCTGGATCCCGGCTCTGCCCTGCTGCTGAAGTCGCTGCCGCCGCTGAGCGGGGTCGGCGTCGACCTGGGCTGCGGCATCGGCGTCCTGGCCCACGCCGTCCTGGCCTCGCCCAAGGTGACCAAGCTGACCCTGGTCGACCTGGACCGCCGGGCGGTCGAGGCGGCCAGGCGCAATGTCGACGACCCGCGCGTCGAGGTCCTGCAGGCCGACGCCCGGCGCGGCGCGGACCTGGCCAGCGGCCTGGACTTCGTGGTCACCAACCCGCCGTTCCACGAAACCGGAAGCGAGGACAAGGGCCTGGGCCAGGCCTTCATCACCGCGGCCGCCGGTATGCTGCGCAAGGGCGGCGTGCTGTGGATCGTCGCCAACCGCCACCTGCCCTACGAGGCGGTGCTGAACGAGCACTTCAAGACCGTCCGCCCGGTCGCCGACGCCGGCGGCTTCAAGGTGTACGAGGCCCGGAAATGAGCAAAGCCTTGATGGCGCGACTGGACCGGCTGCTGGCCAATCTCGGCTACGGCAGCCGGCGCGACGTCCAGGCCCTGGTCTCGACCGGCAAGGTCACGCTGGACGGGGTCGCCATCAAGGACGCCGGCCTGAAGATCGCCGTCGCCGCCGACCTGCCGCTGCGCCTGAAGATCCGCGGCGTCCCGGTCGACCCGCCGGCGCCCCTGGTGCTGATCATGCACAAGCCGCTGGGCGTGGTTTGTTCGCACCGCGAGGACGGCGAGCGGATCTACGACCTCCTGCCCAAGCGCTGGCAGATCCGCGACCCGGCGCTTTCGAGCGTCGGGCGGTTGGACAAGGACACCTCGGGCCTGATCCTGATCACCGACGACGGCGATTTCCTGCACCGGGTGATCTCGCCCAAGCGCCACGTGCCCAAGGTCTATCGCGCCACGCTCGACCGGCCGCTGGCCGGGACGGAGGGCGCGGCCTTCGCCAGCGGGACCCTGATGCTGGAGGGCGAGGAAAAGCCGCTGTTGCCCGCCAGTCTGGAGGTTCTGGGCGAGCGCGAGGCGCGGCTGACCATCACCGAGGGCCGCTATCACCAGGTCCGCCGGATGTTCGCCGCTGTGGGCAACCACGTGGCCGCCTTGCATCGCGAGCGTATCGGCGGCCTTGCCCTGCCGGACGACCTGGCGCCGGGAGCGCACCGCATTCTGACCGCCGCCCAAGCCGAGGCCGTGTTCGATGTCTGAAGAACGCCTGATGGACGCCCGCGGCCATCGCTGCCCCGTGCCGACGCTGCGCCTGCGCCGGGCCCTGGAGGAGGCGCCGGCCGGCGGCCTGGTCCGCCTGCTGGCCGACGACCCGCTGGCCCGCATCGACGTGCCGCATTTCGCCGCCAGCGCCGGGGCGACCGTGCTCGATATCGTCGACGCCCCGGACGGCGCGATCAGCTTTCTGGTGGCGAAGGCGCCTTGAGCGGGATCGGCTTGGGGCCCTCCAGCAGGGCCCGGGGCCGCTCGTCCAGCGCGATCTCCATCTCGGTGGCCAGGGCGCCGCCGTAGAACACGGCGTTGACGCTCCACGACAGCCAGATCAGGAAGATGATCACCGCCGAGATCGAGCCGTAGGTCGCGCCCAGATGGGCGACCTGCTCGACGTAGAAGGCGCTGGCCCAGGACATGAACACGCACATCACCGCGGCGGCGAACCCGCCGGCGATCGACGCGCGCCAGCCGACCGGGGCGCGGGACATGGCGTAGCGATAGATCAGGGTCATGCCGACCAGCAGGCCCAGGCTGGCCCAGGTCCACTCGCTCTGGATCCACGACACGCCGGCCAGGGGGCGAAGGTTCACGGTGCTGGCCAGCAGGCGGAACGTCAGGAACACGCCCGACATCACGAACAGCAGGGCGAAGGCCGCGACCAGCACCACCAGGGCCATGAAGTTGAAGCCGAAGAAGCCGCGCTGGTCCTCCTCGTCATGGATGAAGGACAGGCCGGCCAGCAACGCCTTGAAGCCGCGATGGGCGGCGTAGAGACCGATGATCAGCACCACGGCGCTCTGGGCCGAGATCGCCTTTTCCGGGGCGTGGGCCAGGCGGGCCAGCTCGCTCTGGAAGATCGGTCGGGCGCCCGACGGCATCAGGAACGACAGCTTGTCGGCCTGGTAGGCCGCCTGTTCGGGGGTCAGGAGGAGGCTGAACAGACCGATCAGGATCGCCAGGCCGGGAAACACCGCCAGCAGGATGAAGAACGACACCCCGCCGACATACAGCATCACGTCGCGGCCCCACAGCCGCTGCAGGGCCAGGCCGAGGACTCGGAGGATCTCCCTCACCCAATGGATCGGATCGAGATCGAGGTCTCGAAAGCGAATACGGTCCTGGGGGGAATTCATGCGGCGGAAACTGGCCTCGGCGCCGCTTCGACGCAAGCGCGCCGCCAAAAAAACATCGGATTGGAGATACAAAGACCCGCCGCTTCAGGGAAAGCGGCGGGTCTCCGCAGGACGAACCTGAACCGGTCGCCGCATCGAGGGACGGGTGGCGCGACGGCCGGTTACAGGATCAGGTCTAGACCCTTGCGGCTGAACCGGACCTGAATGATCTCGTCAGGAGACGGGAGGCTACAGCGCGCCCCGCGCCTTCAGCGCCGTGATCGCCTCGGCCGAGAAGCCCCAGTCCGCCAGCGCCGTGTCGTTGTCAGCGCCGATCTTCGGCGGCGGGCCCTGGATCGCGCCGGGGGTGGCCGAGAAGCGCGGGGCCGGCGCCGGCTGGGTTACGCCGGCCACCTCGACGAAAGTCCGGCGCGCGGCGTTGTGGGCATGGGCCGGAGCCTCGTCCATCGTCAGGACCGGGGCGAAGCAGACGTCGGTCCCGTCCATCAGGACGCACCAGTCGTCGCGGGTCCGGGTCGCGATCACCGCCGCCAGCTTCTCCCGAAGCTCCGGCCAGTCCCCGCGGCTCATCTGGTGCTCGAACTGCGGGTCGGTGATCCCGGTCTTTTCCAGCAGGAGACGGTAGAACTGCGGCTCGATCGAACCGATCGAGATCCACTTGCCGTCGGCGCATTGATAGGTGTCGTAGAAGTGGGCCCCGCCGTCCAGCAGGTTGGACCGTCGCCCCTCGCCCCAAAGGCCGCTGGCCTTGAAGCCGTAGAACATGGCCATCAGCGAGGCCGCGCCGTCGCTCATCGCGCAGTCGATCACCTGGCCCTGCCCCGTCGCCCGGGCGTGGATCACCCCCGCCAGCAGGCCGAAGGCCAGATAGAGCGCCCCGCCGCCGAAATCGCCGACCAGGTTCAGCGGCGGCACCGGCTTGTCCGCCGTGCCGATCGCCGCCAGGGCGCCGCTGATGGCGATGTAGTTCATGTCGTGACCGGCGGCCCTGGCGTAGGGGCCGGTCTGGCCCCAGCCGGTCATGCGGCCATAGACCAGCCTGGGATTGCGGACCAGCGCGACGTCGGGGCCCAGGCCCAGCCGCTCCATGACCCCGGGGCGGAAGCCCTCGATCACGCCGTCGGTGCTCTCCATCAGCGTCAGGCAGGCCTCGACCGCGGCCGGCGACTTCAGGTCCAGCGCCACCGAGCGGCGGCCCCGCGCGGTGACGTCGGCGGGCGAGCCCCGGCCTGCGCCCTTGCGGTCGATGCGCACGACGTCGGCCCCCAGGTCCGACAGCAGCATGCCGCAGAACGGGCCGGGACCGAGCCCGGCGAATTCCAGCACCTTCAGGCCGGACAGCGGTCCCTGGGCCATGACGTTCCTCCCGGCCGACTCTCGCGGCGTTCGTCTCACGGCCACTAGAACGGCCCTGCCCTTCGGTCAGGCAAGAGGCTTTGTCCGTTCACAGCCTGCGGCGATGCGGACCTATGAGGGGCCTGCGCCTCTGCTATGGTGCGACGTCGAATCTCGACGGCGCCGCGCCGTCGGGCGACGCCGGTGTCCGGGGCGGAGGCTTGAGTTGGCGGTGAACGCCCGAATCCTGATCGTGGCGCGCGATGATGCTCGCGCCGGGCCGCTGTCCGAAGGGCTCGACAAGCTCGGCTGGCGGACCATCACCGCGCGCGGTCCCTACGCCGCCTTGGCCGCCCTGGGCGACCTGAACATCGAGGCGGTGATCGTCGATCTCGAGAGCGCCGGCCCCGACGCCCACTCCCTGTCGCGCCGCCTGAAGGCCGCCGTGGCCCCGCGCCGCCTGCCGGTGATCGCCATCGGCGAGCCGGGGACGGAGTCCAACACCCAGGCCTTCGACCTGACCCTGTCGCCGCCCCTGCACCCCAGCCAGGCCGTGCTGCGCCTGGAGTCCCTGGTGCGCACCGCCATCGCCGAGGAGGAGTTCGAGCTTCGCCTGGCCACCTTCGGCGATCGCGGCCGCCGGCTGGACCTGCCCGAACCCCAGGCCGAGCCGTTCCGCATCCTGGCGATCGGCGAGCCGGCTCCGCAGTTCCTGGCCCTGTCCAACGCCCTGGCCCGCAGCGGGGCCGACGTGGTCGGCGCCTTCACCGCCTATACGGCCTTCGACTACCTGCACGAGCGGGCCTTCGACGCCGTGGTGCTGTGGGCCGGCGACAACCAGCAGGAAGCCCTGTCGATCGCGGCCGGCATGCGCCGCAACACCCGGCTCTTTCACATCCCGGCCCTGCTCTACCTGAAGGCCGAGAGCTATGTGACCATGTCGGAGGCCTTCCATCGCGGGGTGTCCGACGTCGCTTCGCCCGAAACGGCCGAGATCGAGACCGCCAAGCGGGTCATCGAGCTGGCCCGCAACTATCGTCGCGGCGAGGCCATTCGCGGGGCCCTGGAGAAGGCCCGCAGCTCTGGCCTGATGGACGCCGCCACCGGCCTGTTCACCCGCGACCTGTTCGCCGCCCACCTGGTCCGCCTGGCGACCGCAGCGCGGGAGCGGGCCCGGCCGCTGTCGATCTGCGTGCTGCGGGTCGCCGACAAGCCCGACACGGTCTGGGCGCGCAAGAACGGCTGGCTGGACCGCGCTATCCCGCAGATCGGCTCGATGGTCGGCCGGCTGGTGCGGGTCGAGGACACCGCCGCCCGTCTGGCGCCCGAGGTTTTCGCCCTGGCCCTGCCCGCCACCAACCAGGCGGCCGGACGCGCCGCCGCAGAGCGGATCGCCGCGGTGATCGGCTGCACGGCCTTCGACGCCGGCGACGACCGGCCGCCGTTCGTCTGCGAGTTCGACATCGGGGTGGCCCAGATCGAGGCCGGCGAGAGCGCCGTCCACGCCCTGGAACGCGCCGCCGCCCAGGCCCTGCAGCGCCACAGCGCTTAAAGGTCGGTGTGTGAAATCCTCGTCCTTCGACAGGCTCAGGATGAGGGTTTTTTGAAGCGTCGCGCCAGCAATCGTCCTCAGCCTGAGCTTGCCGAAGGACGAGGACGCCCCTAGGTGCTGCAGCGTTCGCCATCGAAGGACCACGCCATGGGCCAGCCGCTGCTTATCGACCTCGTCGCCGACGTCGTCTGCCCCTGGTGCTATCTGGGCTGGCGGCGGGTGAAGTCGGCCCTGGCCCTGCGGCCCGACGTCGAACCGCTGGTGGTCTGGCGCCCCTACCAGCTGGACCCGACTCTTCCCGAGCAAGGCGTTGATCGCAAAGCCTATATGGCCGGCAAGTTCAAGGATCCCCTGAAGCTGAAGGCGGTGCACGCGGCGCTGGTCGAGGCCGGCGCCGAGGAAGACATCGTCTTCGACTTCGACGTCATCGAATGCTCGCCCAACACCAGCGCCGCCCACCGCCTGATCCGCTGGGCCCAAGGCGCCGGCAAGCAGGACGCCGTGGTCGAGGCCCTGTTCGCCGCCTACTTCACGCTGGGTCGGGACATCGGCGAGCCCGCGGTGCTGGCGGACATCGGCCAGAGCGCCGGCATGGACCCCGTAGTGATCCTGCGCCTGCTGTCCGAGGGCGCGGACAAGGACGTCGTCGCCCGCGAGCACGCCATGGCCGTCCAGGCCGGCGTCACCGGCGTGCCGTTCGCCATCTTCAGCGGCAAACTGGCGGTCGTCGGCGCCGAAAGCCCGGAAAACATCGCCCAGGCCATCGACAAGGCGCTTGAACAGGCGGCCTGACCGGGCCAATCCTGCCGCCGGGGAGGTCGCCCGTGGGGCGGCCCGTTGTCGGAATCCTGTTCATGCCTCAGTCCAGCATCCAGATGGCGGTCACGATCGCCATCGTCGCCGTGGTGTTCGCCCTGCGCTTCCGGGGCATGACCCGTGAGCGCCGGCTCAGGCTGGAGCTGATGTGGATCGTGCCGGCCCTGCTGGTCGCCGCGATGGTCGCCGTCCTCGTGCAGTTCCCGCCGCACGGCGTGGACTGGGCTTGGCTGGCGGCGATCTTCGCGGTCGGCGCGACGATCGGCTGGTGGCGGGGCAAGCTGATCCCGATCGCCATCGACCCGCAGACCCACCTGCTGAACACCAAGCCGTCGCCGGCCGCGATCCTGTTCCTGCTGGGTCTGTTCGTCGTCCGCTTCGCCCTGCGCGCCCTGGTCGAGAGCGAGGCCTCGGCCTGGCACATCAACGCCGCCCTGGTCACCGACGGCTTCATCGTGCTGGGCGTGGGCCTGCTGGCCGTCTCCCGCCTGGAGATGGCCCTGCGCGCCTGGACCCTGCTGCGCGAGGCCCGGGCGGCCAGGGCGTCGGTGGCGGCCTGAGACCAAAAACCTCCCCCTGTGGTGGAGGCAGGATCTGGGACGCGGACGGGACAGGCGCATGCGCCTGTCCCCAGCCACGAGGCGGCGACCTCGGCCTTTCGCGGCCGAGCTGATGGGAAGGGTGCGAAGCGCCCGGGCCTCGCCCGGAGTAGCTTTGATGTGTTGTACCGTTTCGACGAAGTTCGAGCGCTTCGCGTGGAGCCGTTATCCGGAAGCCTTCGGGTCGCGGATTTTTAACCCGCTCCGATGGNCCGTTTCGACGAAGTTCGAGCGCTTCGCGTGGAGCCGTTATCCGGAAGCCTTCGGGTCGCGGATTTTTAACCCGCTCCGATGGAGGCCCCCGACGGGCAGGACGTTGGCGCGTCCTGGACCGCATGGGCCATTTCAGCCCGGGCCTGCTGGCCCTATCCGCCTATCCGGGCGCCGGAGTTTCGTCGCGACTGAGGCGAACCTGCTCCGAACCGACCTGGACGTCCCCGAGGAGACACGGCGGACAAGACCTTCCCGCTCGTCCACCCCTGAAAGCCGCATCGGTCGCCGTACGTGCGCCCTCCCCATGCCTTCAGGTGAGGTCAGGATACCGGCAGTCGAGAGGGGTGAGGATCAAATCGGGTCGAGAAAGCTCAGAGCGTTGAAATCATTGAACTTGATTCGCCATTCACCGAGGATAAGCGCTCGACTTCGGGGACACGCACTCACATCACAACCCTGCAAACCAACCGAGGCCCCGCCGTGAGTGCGCGTCCCCGGCTGCACTTCACCCCTCCAAGGTCGTCTTCATCGCCGCGCAGCCCAGGTCCATGAAGCCGGCGACCCGCTCGGCGGCGTCGTGCGGCAGGATGTCGGCGGTCCAGACGATCCGGCTGCCCGATCCCTCAGGCAGCACCTGCATCGCACCGTTGTGGTGGGTCAGCAGAGCGCTGCCGACCACCGACCACACCAGGCGGCGGGCCTCGTCGTCGACCGCGACGATCAGCTCGCGGGCGACCAGTCCATTGGCGAAGGTGACGGTCCGCACGCCCTCCTCCACCTGGCAGTCGGTCAGCGCGCCGGGGCATAGCCGTTGATGGACGTGGCCCCAGTCGCGCACGGCGTCCCAGACTTGGTCGGGCGCCAGGGCGACATCGACGGAGCGGGTGATCGTGGCCATGGGAAATCTCCTCTCGAGGTTTCCCTGATCCTGGCGGATCCGCGCCACGCTGGCTGGCGAGATCCGGACCCGGTCATCTGAGCCGCATGGGCCTCGGCGTCGGCGAAACGGCCGACCTAGGCGAGCACCAGCATCACGCCGCCTTGGCCAGCTTGGCCAACTGCGACAGGATCTTCTCGGCCGCGTCCAGCCGCTGGGCCGGGGTGTCCCACTCGCCCTTGACCACCACCTTCTGGTCGGGGCGAACCTTCCAGATGAGGCTGTTCTTGCCGACGAACTGCACCAGGGCCAGGGGATTGGCGAAGGTGTCGTTGCGGAAGCTGGCCACCGCCCCCTTGGGGCCGACATCGATCTTGGCGACATTGGCCTCGCGGCACAGGCCCTTGATGGCCACGACCTTGAGCAGGCTGTCGGTCTCGGGCGGCAGCGGGCCGAAGCGGTCGATCAGCTCGGCGGCCAGGGCCTCGCGATCGGCGGCCTTCTCGGCTTCCGACAGGCGGCGGTATAGCGACAGGCGCACGTTCAGGTCGGGCACGTAGTCGTCGGGAATCATCACGGCCGCGCCGGTGTTGATCTGCGGCGACCAGCCCCGATCCTCCAGCAGGGCCTCGGCCCCCTGGCGCTCGCGCAGCTCGGCCACGGCGTCCTCCAGCATCTGCTGGTAGAGCTCGACCCCGATCTCCTTGATGTGGCCGCTCTGCTCGTCGCCCAGCAGGTTGCCGCCGCCGCGCTGGTCCAGGTCGTGGCTGGCCAGCTGGAAGCCGGCGCCCAGGCTGTCGAGCGACTGCAGCACCTTCAGGCGCTTCTCGGCCGACAGGGTGATCTGCTTCTCGGCCGGCGTCGTCAGATAGGCGTAGGCCCGGGCCTTGGACCGCCCCACCCGGCCGCGGATCTGGTACAGCTGGGCCAGGCCGAACATGTCGGCGCGGTGGACGATCAGGGTGTTGGCGCTGGGGATGTCCAGCCCACTTTCGACGATCGTGGTCGCAAGGAGCACGTCGTATTGGCCCTCGTAGAAGGCCGTCATCACGTCTTCCAGCTGGGTCGGCGCCATCTGGCCGTGGCCGACCACGTACTTGATCTCCGGAACCTGGGTGCGGAGGAACTTCTCGATGTCCTCCAGGTCCTTGATGCGCGGCACCACGTAATAGGCCTGGCCGCCGCGGTACTTCTCGCGCAGCAGGGCCTCGCGGAGGGTGACCGGGTCGAACGGGCTGATATAGGTGCGCACCGCCAGGCGGTCGACCGGCGGGGTGGCGATGATCGACATCTCCCGGATGCCGCTGAGCGCCATCTGCAGGGTGCGCGGGATCGGCGTGGCGGTCAGGGTCAGCATGTGCACGTCGGCGCGAAGCTCCTTCAGCTTCTCCTTGTGCTTGACCCCGAAGTGCTGCTCCTCGTCGACGATCACCAGGCCCAGGTCCTTGAACGACACCTGCTTGGACAGGATGGCGTGGGTGCCGACCACGATCTCGAACTGTCCGTTGGCCAGGCCCTCGCGGGTCTCGGCCGCTTCCTTGCCGGTGACCAGGCGCGACAGGCGCGTGACCTTGACCGGCCAGCCCTGGAAGCGGTCCTTGAAGGTCTTGTAGTGCTGGCGTGCCAGCAAGGTGGTCGGGCAGACCACGGCCACCTGCTTGCCGCTCATCGCCACCACGAAGGCGGCGCGCAGGGCGACCTCGGTCTTGCCGAAGCCGACGTCGCCGCAGATCAGCCGGTCCATCGGCTTGCCCGAGGACAGGTCCTCCAGCACGTCGGCGATGGCCGACAGCTGGTCGTCGGTCTCCTCGTAGGGGAAGCGGGCGCAGAACTCGTCGAACACCCCGTGCGGCGGATCGGTCTCTTCCACGGACTTCAGCTGGCGGGCGGCGGCGATCTGGATCAGGCCCTCGGCCATCACCCGCAGGCGCTCTTTCGCCTTGGCCTTGCGGCCCTGCCAGGCCGCGCCGCCCAGCTTGTCCAGCTGGACGTTCTCGCCGTCGGTCCCATAGCGGGTCAAAAGGTCGATGTTCTCGACCGGCAGGTAGAGCTTGGCCTCGCCGCCGTACAGCAGGTCCAGGCAGTCGTGCGGCGCGCCCTGGACGTCCAGGGTCTTGAGGCCCTCGTAGCGGCCGATGCCGTGGTCGATGTGGACGACGAGGTCGCCGGGCGTCAGGGCGCTGGCCTCGGCCAGGAAGTTGGCGGCCCGGCGCTTCTTGCGCGGCCGGGCCAGGCGGTCGCCCAGGATGTCGGTCTCGGAGATCACCGCCAGGCTGTCGGTCTCGAAGCCGTTGTCCAGCGGCAGGACCACGCGCTGCGGGGTCTTCGGGTCATTGGCCTTGGCCGCCTGCCAGTAGGCGGCGTACGGGATCTTCTTCAGGCCGTGGTCGGCCAGCATGGTCCCCAGGCGCTCGGACGAGCCCTCCGACCACGAGGCGAATAGAACCCGCTTCCCCTCCCCGGCCAGCTTGCGGGCGTGGTCGGCGGTGGCCTCGAACAGGTTGACGCTGTCCTGGGCTCGCTCGGCGGCGAAGGTGCGGCCCAGCTTGGCGCCCATGTCGACGACGTCGAGCCCTTGCGGCTGAAAGGGCGTGAACTTGCGGTTGGGACGGTCCTCGACGGCCTGGTCCCATTCCTTGGCGGTCAGGTACAGGGCGTCGGGCGCCAGCGGGCGGTAGGCCGACTTGCGGTCTGCCGAGGCGCGGGCCTCGTAGGCGTCGGCGATCATCGCCAGCCGCTCGTCGCGGCTCTCGGTGACCTGGTGGTCGACGCCGACCAGGGCTCCGGCCGGCAGGTAATCGAACAGGGTCGCCATCCGCTCGTAGAACAGCGGCAGCCAGTGCTCCAGGCCGGCGCGGCGGCCGCCCTCGCTGACCGTGGCGTACAGCGGATCGTCGCCCGGCGCGCCGAACGCGCGGACATAGCCGGCCCGGAACCGCGAGACGCCGTCCTTGTCGAGCAGGGCCTCGCTGACCGGCAGCAGCTGGATCTCGCGAAGCTGCTTGGTCGAGCGCTGGGTCTCCGGATCGAAGGCGCGGATGCTCTCCAGCGTGTCGCCGAACAGGTCCAGCCGCACCGGCTCCTCGGCGGCCGGCGGATAGACGTCGATGACGCCGCCGCGGATCGCGAACTCGCCGCGTTCCGACACCGTCGAGGCGCGGCTGTAGCCGTTGATCGCGAAATAGCGTTCAAGGTCGGCCACGTCGACGCTGTTGCCGACCTTGGCCGAATAGCTGGCGCGCAGCAGGACGGACTTCTCGGGCACGCGCTGCAGCAGGGCCGGCGCGGCGGTCACCAGCATGGCCGGCTTGGCCTGGCCCAGCCCCTCGGCCAGGCGGTGCAGGGTGGCCATGCGCACGGCGGCCACGCCGGCCGACGGGCCGATACGGTCATAGGGCAGGCAGTCCCAGGACGGGAACAGCACGGCCTCGATCTCGGGCGCGAAGAACTTCAGGGCGTCGATGAAGGCGCTGGCCCGGGCGGTGTCGCGGGCCACGAAGGCGGTCAGACCGCCGCGCGCCCGGGCGATGTCGGCCATGACCAGGGCGTCGAAGCCCTCCGGCGCGCCGGCCAGGGTCAGGCCTCCCGAGGCCTTGGCGATCTGTTTGGCGTCGTAGGCCATGCTGCTCTTCGAAGGTTGAGCCAGCGACAACGCCGCCGGTACTGATGCTGTTGCCTGAAAACGGTCCGGAACCGGGCCGCTACATCCCGTCGCCGATCGGCCGCGAGGCGTGCGCCTCGTAGCGGAAGGTCTTGATCAGGGTCAGGACGTCGGTGTCGAACTTGGCCGGGGTCGGCTCCTGGCCGACGATCCAGGCGTAGATCTCGCGATCGGACTCCTCCATCAGGGTTTCGAAGGTGTCGAGCTGCTCGGGAGTCAGGTTCGGCCCATGGGTGTCCGCGAACGGCCCCAGAATGAGGTCCGCTTCCCGAAATCCGCGATGCCAGGCCCGGAACTTCAGCCGCCGGAGGCGGGAGTCGTGATCGATGCTCATGTGACCGGGGATATAGAGCGCTCCAGGCCCCGACGCCAGCCGCCCATTGACCGCGATCCGCGCCCCCTGTAGGCGCGGCCCATGGCCTCGCTGATGATCCAGGGCTGCGGTTCGGACGTGGGCAAGTCGACCCTGGTCGCCGGCCTGTGCCGGCTGTTCACCAATCGCGGCCTGATCGTGCGGCCGTTCAAGCCGCAGAACATGTCCAACAACGCGGCCGTCACCGCCGACGGCGGCGAGATCGGCCGGGCCCAGGCCCTACAGGCCATCGCCTGCCGTACGCCGCCGACCGTCCACATGAACCCGGTGCTGCTGAAGCCGCAGAGCGACGTCGGGGCCCAGGTGGTGGTGCGGGGCAAGGTGGTCGGCGCCTACAAGGCCCGGGCGTTCCAGGGGCTGAAACCCGACCTGCTGGCCACCACGGTCGACAGCTATCGCCGGCTGGCCGCCGAGGCCGACCTGGTGCTGGTCGAGGGCGCGGGCAGCCCGGCCGAGACCAACCTGCGGGCCGGCGACATCGCCAACATGGGTTTCGCCCACGCCGCCGACGTGCCCGTGGCCCTGGTCGGCGACATCGACCGGGGCCACGTGATCGCCGCCCTGGCCGGGGCGCACCTGGTGCTGGACGCCGCCGACCGCGATCGCATCAAGGGCTTCATCATCAACAAGTTCCGCGGCGATCCTTCGCTGTTCGACGACGGCCGGCGCGAGATCGTCGCCCGGACCGGCTGGCCGGACCTGGGCATGGCGCCGTGGCTGGCCCCGGCCCGCGCCCTGCCCGCCGAGGACGCCGTGGTGCTGGAACGTCCCGTCCGGGCCGACGGCGACCGGCGCGTGCGGATCGTGGTCCCCATGCTGTCGCGGATCGCCAATTTCGACGAGTTCGACCCGCTGCGGGCCGATCCCGATATCGATTTCGCCTTCCTGCCGCCCGGAACGCCCGTGCCTGGCGACGCCGACCTGGTGATCCTGCCGGGGACCAAGGCCACGCTGGCGGACCTGGCCTTCCTGCGCGCCCAGGGCTGGGACATCGACATCCTGGCCCACGCGCGACGGGGCGGCCGGGTGCTTGGCGTCTGCGGCGGTTACCAGATGCTGGGGCGCACGGTGAGCGACCCCGACGGGATCGAGGGGCCGCCGGGCTCGGCGGCGGGCCTCGGCCTGCTGGACGTCGAGACCGTGCTGCGGGGCGATAAGGTGTTGCGCGCGGCGTCAGGCCGTCTGCTGGCCGGCGACGCGCCCTTCTCGGGCTATGAGATGCATGTGGGCCGTACGACCGGTCCCGGAACGGTGACCCCGATGCTGGCCTTCGACGGCGGCGCGGTCGACGGCGCGGTCTCGGACAATGGTCGGGTGGCCGGAGCCTATGTCCACGGCCTGTTCGAGCGCGGCGAGGCGCGCGCGGCCCTGCTGGCTCCGCTGGGCCTGACGACCACGCCGCGCGATCATGCCGCCACGGTCGACGCGGCCCTGGACGAGATCGCCGCGATGCTGGGACGGGCGCTGGACATCGAGGCCGTCGCGCGGATCGCGGGGCTCTAGGCGCCGTACGTTCTTCCAGGCTGGCCCAAGTCTTCGCTTCGCATCTTCGCTTCGCGTGGCGTGACAAGCTAGGGTGGCGCCTACGAATCCGCGAGGACCGCCGCATGACGATCGCCCGCTCCCGCCCGCTCTCCGCCGTGCGCGCCTTCCTGCGCAGCGAATCCGCCGGTGGGCTGCTGCTGATGGGCTCGGCGGCCCTGGCGCTGGTGGTCGCCAACTCGCCGCTGGCCGACGGTTATTTCCACGCCCTGCACGTCTATATCGGCGGTCTCAGCGTGGGCCACTGGGTCAATGACGGGTTGATGGCGGTGTTCTTCCTGCTGGTCGGGCTGGAGATCAAGCGCGAGACGGTCGATGGCGAGCTGTCCACCTGGTCGCGGCGTGTGCTGCCGGGCGTGGCCGCCCTGGGGGGAATGGTCGCGCCCGCGCTGATCTATGTGGCCGTCAATCTCCACACGCCCGCCAACCTGCGCGGCTGGGCGATCCCGGCCGCCACCGACATCGCCTTCGCCTTGGGGGTGCTGTCGCTGCTGGGCTCGCGCGTGCCAGGCTCGCTGAAGATCTTCCTGGCCGCCCTGGCGATCATCGACGACCTGGGCGCCATCCTGATCATCGCGATCTTCTACACCGACCACCTGACCCTCTGGGCCCTGGGCGGCGCGGCCGCGACCCTGGTCGTCCTGGTGGCGATGAACCGGCTGAAGGTCATGAAGCTGTGGCCCTATCTGATTGTCGGGGCTGGACTTTGGTTCTTCTTCCTCAGGTCCGGCGTGCACGCCACCCTGGCGGGGGTGATCCTGGCCATGACCATCCCGATCACCAAGTCGCCCTCCCACCTGGACGACGCCCATTCGCCGCTGCACCGGCTGGAGCATGGCCTCAATCCCTGGGTGGCCTATCTGGTCGTGCCGGTGTTCGGCTTCGCCAACGCCGGCGTCGCCCTGGGCCAGGTGGGACTGGCCGAGCTGACGGCGCCGGCCACCCTGGGCGCGGCCCTGGGGCTGTTCCTGGGCAAGCCGATCGGGGTGGGGCTGTTCTGCCTGGCGGCCATCAAGCTGGGCTGGGCCCAGCGCCCCAGCGGGGCCTCGTGGACCCAGCTGTTCGGCGTTTCGGCGCTGTGCGGCATCGGCTTCACCATGAGCCTGTTCATCAACAACCTGGCCTTCAAGGCTCCCGTCCTGCAGGACGAGACCAAGATCGGCGTGCTGGCCGGCTCGCTGCTGTCGGCCCTGCTCGGTTGGGCGATCTTCAACCTGGCGTCGCGGCGGCGCGATCCCCACATTTCAAGCCAAGCCTGAACCGGGAGTCCATCATGCGTCTCGCCCTCGTCTCCGCCATCCTCCTGCTGGGCGCGACCCAGCCCGCCCTCGCCGCTCCCGCGGTCTCCGAGGTCAAGGTCTCGATCGGCCCGAAGCTGGCCGAGAAGGTCAAGGACATCGGCCAGCGGGATTTCGACATCCTGGCCAGCCAACTGCAGCGCGCGGTCGAGCGCCGGCTGCCGCCGCGGCCGGGCGGCGGAACCCTGGAGCTGGTGATCGAGGACGCCAAGCCCAATCACCCGACGCCGCAGCAGATGGGCAAGACGCCGGGCCTGTCCTACCAGAGCTTCGGCGTGGGCGGCGCGCAGATCAGCGGCCGCTACGTCGACGCCGCCGGCCAGAGCACGCCGATCGCCTACGGCTGGTGGGAATCCGACATCCGCTGGGCGCGCTACGGCTCCACCTGGCACGACGCCGAGGACGCCTTCGACCGCTTCGCCGACCGGCTGGCCAAGGACCAGTTCAGCGACGGCTCCAAGCCGCGGCGCTGAAACGTGGGTTTCGGAGACTCCTTGTCAGCGGCCCCGACACGGCGTCTGATCGCGATTCATGAAGGCGGGGCCAACCCGCTCTCGACGAGGAACGCATGACCGGACGGCGCTCATCCTGGACCCTTGCGGCCTTCGCCGCGCCCTGCCTGCCGCTGGCGGGCCTGGGCCTGCCGCTGGTGGTCTACCTGCCGGAATACTATGTCAGCGACCTGGGGCTTTCCCTGTCGGTGGTGGGCGCGGCCTTCCTGCTGGTGCGGCTGGCCGACATCATCCTGGACCCGATCCTGGGCGGGGTCATGGACCGCACCCGGACCCGGCTCGGCCGGTTCCGGCCCTGGCTGGCCGCCGCCGCCCCGGTGCTGATGATCGCCGCCTACGCCCTGTTCATGGCCAAGCCCGGCGTCGGGCCCGTCTATCTCTGGGCCTGGCTGGTCGTCTGCTACGTCGGCTATTCGATGGCGGTGCTGTCGCAGACGGCCTGGGGCGCGGTGCTGTCGCCGGACTACCAGCAGCGGTCGCGGATCTACGGCTGGTGGCAGGCCGGCAACGTGGTCGGCATGATCCTGGTGCTGCTGCTGCCGCCGATCCTGTCGATGGTCTTCAAGGGCGACCACGCCGCCGGCGTCCAGGCCATGGGCTGGTTCATCATTCTCCTGCTGCCCCTGACCTTCCTACTGGCCATCGGCGTGGTCGGCGAGACCAACGTGCCCGCGGTCAGGCACGAAGCCGGTCTCAAGCAGTATCTGGGCCTGCTCAAGCGGCCGTCGGTGCAGAAGCTGCTGATCGCCGATCTGCTGATGGGCCTGGCGCCGGGCATCGCCGGGGCGCTGTTCTTCTTTTTCTTCGAGCGCATCAAGGGCTTCGACAAGGGAGCGGCGGGCCTCCTGCTGCTGGTCTATTTCGTCGCCGCCCTGCTGGGCTCGCCCATCTGGCCGGCCCTGGCCCGCAAGGTCGGCAAGCATCGGGCCCTGGCCATCGCCTCGGTGGTCTATGCGGTCGTACAGGTCGCCTCGGTCTTCACGCCCGCCAACCAGGGCGGCTTCGGCTTCAATGCGGCGACCGTCATCGGCATGGCCATACTGGTGCTGGCCGGCCTGCCCTATTCGGCCGCGCCGCTGCTGGTGCGCTCGATGATGGCCGACATCGGCGACGAGGAGCGGCTGGCCAGTGGCGTCGACCGCACGGGCCTGCTGTACGCCATCGTCAACGGCACGGTGAAGCTGGGCTACGCCCTGGCGATCGGCGTGTTCCTGCTGCTGTCCTGGTTGGGCTTCGACCCCAAGGTCCCCAGCGCCCAGGGCGACACCGCCCTGATCGCCATGTACGCCGTGGCCCCCGCGGTGCTGGGCCTGCTGGTGTACGCGGTCATCCTGCGCTATCCGCTGGACGCGACCGCCCATGCCGAGATCCGCCGTCAGCTCGACGAGCGGGACGCGGCCGAGCTCCCTCCCAGCCCGCCCCCGGAACCGCATGTCGCTCCCCTCGCCGTCCCAAAGCCCGCTGAATGATCCTCGCCAGAAGGACCAGCACCCGCTCTTCACCCTGATCGACATCATGGCCAGGCTGCGGGATCCCGACGGCGGCTGCCCGTGGGACCTGGAGCAGACCTTCGCCACCGTCGCGCCCTATACCGTCGAGGAGGCCTACGAGGTCGCCGACGCCATCGAGCGGAACGACGTGGCCGACCTGAAGGAAGAGCTGGGCGACCTGCTGCTGCAGGTGGTGTTCCATTCGCGGATGGCCGAGGAACAGGGCGCGTTCGATCTGGCCGGCGTGGCCCGGGCGATCAACGACAAGATGGTGCGCCGCCATCCGCACGTGTTCGGCGACCACGCCTACGAGAACCAGGACGCCCAGACCGCCGGCTGGGAGGCGCTGAAGGCCCAGGAGCGCCAAGCCAAGAAGAAGGGCGGCGTTCTCGACGACGTGCCCGCCGGCCTTCCGGCCATGACCCGCGCGGTCAAGCTGACCAAGCGCGCCGCCCGGGTGGGCTTCGACTGGCCCTCCACCGATGAGGTGCTGGACAAGCTGGCCGAGGAGGTCGCCGAACTGAAGGTCGAGATCGCCGCCGGCGACAAGGCCAAGGCCCGCGAGGAACTGGGCGACCTGCTGTTCGTGGTCGCCAATCTGGCCCGCAAGCTGGACGTCGAGCCCGAGGACGCCCTGCGCGCCACCAACGCCAAGTTCGCCCGTCGCTTCGCCTTCATCGAGGCCGAACTGGCCAAGGACGGGCGGACCCCGGACCAGTCAGACCTGGCCGAGATGGACGGTCTGTGGAACGCGGCCAAGGCGGCGGAACGGAAATAGCTCCGGCCGGGGACATGCCCTTGCGGCGTGTCCCCAAGCGGGTCTCGAACGTGGGGACACGCCGCAAGGGCATGTCCCCGGTCCCGACTCTAAAACGCCGGCCAGTCGGTCAGGTCGTCAATCTCGCGCCAGGCCCGGACGCAGGCGTTGACCGGGTCCTTGCCCAGAAAGATCGCCGCCTCGGCCCAGCGGCGGCGCAGTAGGCCGACCAGCGGCTTGCCGTTCTGGTTGATCCAGCGGCGCATCTCGTCGGGCACGGCCGTCTTCTCGCCGGCGTTCAGCTTGCGCAGCATCGTCGAGGTGCGCAGCGCTCCCTCGCCGAGGTTATAGGTCCACGAGATCAGGGCGGCGGCCTCGTAGACCAGGAGCGGGGTCCGCACCCGGATGTGGACGTCCTGGGCGGCGCGCTTCATGTCGCGCAGCAGCAGCTTGACGGCCTGGACCTCGGTGATGGCCGGGGTCGAGGGTGTGACCGGCTTGCCGGCCGCGTCGCGGATCGTGCCGTAGCCGATGGTCCAGGTGCCGCCCGGCAGCGCGCCGTTGTCGTCGTAGGGGTGGGCGAAGAAGCCTTCCACCCGCTTGACGACGATGGTGGCGGCGGCCGGCACGGTAGCGCCGTCCCAGAGATCGTTGGCCATGCTCGCGCTCCGAATGCAGGTTCGGAGTGTTCACCCGCAGGGCGAGCGCGGCAAGCCGGAACGATCAGTCGCCGGTCGCCATCACCCAGACATCGGGAAACTGCCGCTCGAACCGGCCCAGGGCCTGGGCGTCAAGGCGGGCCACCAGGCGCACGCCGCCCTCGGCCTCGTCCTCGCGGCTCTCGACCCGGCCGTTGCGGTAGATCCAGGCCAGGGCCTCGCCGTCCGAGGCCGCCAGGCGCACGGCGACCGGGGGCGTGTCGTCGATCAGGCCGCCGACCCGCTTGAGCAGCTCGGCGCAGCCCTCGCCAGTGACGGCGGAAACCGCCGAGGCGCCCAGGCGGCGCGCCTGGCCTTCCAGGATCTCGCGGGCCTCGCCGTCGACCAGGTCGATCTTGTTCCAGACCTCGATCAGGGTCTTGCCGCCCTCGGCCTCGCCATCGTCGCCCAGCACCTTCAGCTCGGCCAGCACCTTCTGGACGTCGCGGGCCTGGGAATCGGTGTCGGGATTGGCCACGTCGCGCACGTGCAGCACCACGTCGGCCTCCTGCACTTCCTCCAGGGTGGCGCGGAAGGCCTCGACCAGCTCGTGCGGCAGGTCGGAGATGAAGCCGACGGTGTCGGACAGGATCGCCGGCCGGCCGTCGGGCAGCTTCACGGTGCGCAGGGTGGGATCCAGCGTGGCGAACAGCATGTCCTGGGCCACGACCGTGGCGTTGGTCAGGCGGTTGAACAGGGTCGACTTGCCGGCGTTGGTGTAGCCCACCAGGGCCACGGTCGGGTACGGGACCTTCTTGCGGGCGCTGCGGTGCAGGGTACGGGTGCGCCGCACCTCTTCCAGCTCGCGCTTGAGTTTGCCGATCGTGCCGGCGATCAGGCGGCGGTCCAGCTCGATCTGGGTCTCGCCAGGACCGCCGGTGTTGCCGGTGCCGCCGCGCTGGCGCTCCAGGTGGGTCCAGGTGCGGACCAGGCGCGAGCGCTCGTAGTCCAGCCGCGCCAGCTCGACCTGCAGCTTGCCCTCGCGGGTGCGGGCCCGGCGGGCGAAGATCTCCAGGATCAGGCCCGTGCGGTCGACGACCTTTACGTTCAGGGCCTTTTCCAGGTTGCGCTGCTGGACCGGGGTCAGCTGGTCGTCGAACACCGCGACGTCGATCTTCTCGACCTCGCAGAGCGCGGCGAACTCCTCGATCTTGCCCTTGCCGAACAGGGTGGCGGGCGTGACGAGGCGCAGGGGCGCGATCGTGGTCTCGACGACCTCGAGGTCGAGGGCGATCGCCAGGCCGACAGCCTCCTCGAGCCGCGCCTTGGGATCACGCGCCTCGAGGGCCGACTGGCCGCGCGTCGGGCGCACGGGATGGATCACGAACGCCCGGAAGATCGGCGCCGCGTGGTCGATGGATTTCGAAGTGGATTTGGTCAAACGGCCCTAAATCAAACATTTGGAGCGTGGCGAACCACGCTCCGGGGATCAATCGTCTTGATCAGCGCTCGGCTCGTACAGCTGGACGGGCTGGGCCGGCATGATCGTCGAAATGGCGTGCTTGTAGACCAGCTGGGACTGGCCGTCGCGGCGAAGCAGGACGCAGAAATTGTCGAACCAGCTGACAACGCCCTGCAGCTTCACGCCGTTCACCAGGAAGATGGTCAGCGGCGTCTTCGACTTGCGCACGCTGTTCAGGAAGGTGTCCTGAAGGTTTTGTTTTTTCTCGGTCGACATGGGGATTCCCCTCTCATTGTTTCGGAGGGCCACACGCCCCCCACACAAACAAGTTCAGACTAAAGCATTTTTCGCCGGTTGGTATGACCAATCGGCAAAGAAACTGCGCCAATCCTTCGAAAGCTGGTCTTGCAACCTAGATCGCGGCGGCCTTGGCGCGCTCGATATAGAGACGCCGAAGCCGCGTCGCCACGGGTCCGGGCTGGCCATCGCCGATTTGGGCGCCGTCGACTCTGACGATCGGCAGCACCAGCGTGCCGGCGCCGGTGATGAAGGCCTCCCTGGCGGCCTTGGCCTCCTCGACGGTGAACGGCTGCTCGGCCACGGGAAGCCCCGCCTCGGCGATCACGTCCAGCAGGCTGGAGCGCGTGATCCCGCGCAGGATGTTGGCCTGCGTGTCGCGGGTGCGCAGGCGGCCCTCGGCGTCGACGATCCAGGCGTTGGACGAGGCGCCTTCGGTGACCAGGCCCATCTCGTCGACGAACCAGGCCTCGACCGCGCCGTGCTCGCGGGCGACCTGCTTGGCCAGGGCGTTGGGCAGCAGGCCGATCGACTTGATGTCGCAGCGGCCCCAGCGGGTCTCCGGCACGGTGACCACCGACTGGCCCTTGGCGGCCTTGGCCTCGGCCGCCGCGCGGTCGACGCGCTTGGCGGTGATCACCACGGCCGGCGGCACGGCGGGGTTGGGAAAGGCGTGGTCGCGCGGGGCGACGCCGCGGGTCACCTGCAGATAGACCATGCCCTCGACCACCTTGTTGCGGCGGATGGCTTCGCGCAGCACTACGGTCAGGGCTTTCTCGCTCATCGGATGGGCGATCTTCAGCGCGTCCAGGCTGCGCCACAGCCGCGCGAAGTGGCCCGCCGCGTCGGCCAGCTTGCCGCCGAACACCGCCCACACCTCGTAGACGCCGTCGGCCAGCTGATAGCCCCGGTCCTCGATATGCACGGCGGCCTCGCCGTGGCGGACAAAGCGGCCGTTGACGTAGGCGAAACGCGACATGTCTTGAATTCCCTTCCGGGCGCTCATCCGAGCGCCAACACACTCAAACCGTTCGTTCCGGCGAGCGCCGGGATGAGCGGAGTTCCGTTACTCTTCCTCTTCGACCCGGGCGCCGGCGACACCGAGAGATTTCAATTTCCGGTGGAGGGCCGAGCGCTCCATGCCGATGAAGTTGGCCGTGCGCGAGATGTTGCCGCCGAACCGCAGGATCTGGGCGTTGAGGTACTCGCGCTCGAACAGCTCGCGAGCCTCGCGCAGCGGCAGGGCGATGATCCGCTCGGCCCCGATCGCCCCCGCATTGCCGCCGGACGGCTGTTCGTTGGCGTTCAGCATCTCGGCGGTGATCAGGTCGCCCGGCTCGCCCGAGGCCAGGATCAGCATCCGCTCGACGTTGTTGCGCAGCTGGCGGACGTTGCCGGGCCACGCCTGCACCTGCAGCGTCGCCAGGGCGTCCTCGCCCAGCCGACGCCGCTGCAGGCCGGTGGCCTCGCAAATCCGGTCTACGAAGTAGCTGATCAGTTCAGGGATGTCCTCGCGGCGTTCGGACAGGCCCGGCACGCGGACCGGCACCACGTTCAGGCGATGGAACAGGTCCTCGCGGAACCGGCCGGCGGCGATCTCCTCGCGCAGCTCGCGCGATGTCGACGAGATCACCCGCACGTCGACCTGGACGTCGTTGTCGCCGCCCACCCGGCGGAAGCGCTGCTCGACCAGGACCCGCAGGATGCGGCTCTGGGTCTCGCGCGGCATGTCGGCCACTTCGTCCAGATAGAGCGTGCCGCCGTGGGCGCGTTCGAACACGCCGATCTTGCGCGGACGACCGCCCTCGCCTTCCTCGCCGAACAGCTCGACGTCCAGCCGCTCGGGCGCCATCCCCGCGGCGCTGACGGCCACGAACTCGTTGCGCGAGCGGCTGCTGGAACCGTGGATCAGCCGGGCCACCAGTTCCTTGCCCGAGCCGGGCGGACCGGAGACCAGCACCCGGCTGTTGGCCGGGGCGACCTTGGCGATCAGCTGTCGCAGGGCCTGGGCCGCCGCCGACTTGCCCATCAGGCCGTCGGAGCTGAAGCTCTGCACCCGCAGGCGGCGGTTCTCGCGCTTGAGGTTGGCCGCTTCCAGGGCCCGCTCGACCACCAACAGCAGGCGATCGGACTTGAACGGCTTTTCCAGGAACTCGTAGGCCCCGCGCTTGATGGCGCTGACGGCGGTCTCGATGTTGCCGTGGCCCGAGATCATGATCACCGGCAGGTCGGGATCCAGGGCCTTGACCATGTCGAGCAGCTCCAGCCCGTCCATGCCCCCGCCCTGCATCCAGATGTCCAGCACCAGCAGCGCGGGCTTGCGGGCCCGCAAGGCCGCCAGCGCCTGGTCGGAATCGGCCGCCACCCGCACCGCGTAGCCTTCATCCTCCAGGATGCCGGCCACCAGTTCGCGGATGTCGACCTCGTCGTCGACCACAAGCACGTCAGCGCTCATATCATCTCCTCTACGCCGTTCTGGGCGTTGGCGGCGGCGAGCCGCGCGGTCGTGGGGAACTTCAGGATGACCCGGGCGCCGGTTCCGTTCAGCGCGTCGGTCAGGACCAGTTCGCCTTCGTGGTCCTCCATGATCCGCTTGACGATCGCCAGCCCAAGGCCGGTGCCCTTCTCGCGGGTCGTGACATAGGGTTCGGTCAGCCGGTCGCGGTCCTTGGCGGGCAGGCCCACGCCATTGTCCTCGACCACCAGGCACAGGTGTTCGTCGTCCGAGACCAGGCTGGCGGCGATACGGCCCGGTGGCTCCGGCGAGACGTGGCGACGCGCGCTGACCGCCTCGCCGGCGTTCTTGAGGATGTTGGTCAAGGCCTGGCCCACCATCCGGGCGTCGCAGCTGACCCAGACGTCGTCGCCGGGCTCCTCGAGCGTCACCTCGGTTTCCGCGTCGACGAAGCGCTGGGCGAACACCGCCTGGCGCAGCATCTCGGTCAGGTCGGCGGGGGCGAAGCGCGGGGCCGGCATCCGGGCGAAGGCCGAGAACTCGTCGACCATCCGGCCGATGTCGCCGACCTGGCGGATGATGGTCTCGGTGCAGCGGTCGAAGGTGTCCAGATCGCCGGTGATGTCCTTGCGATACTTGCGGCGAATCCGTTCGGCCGACAGCTGGATCGGGGTCAGCGGGTTCTTGATCTCGTGAGCGATGCGCCGGGCCACGTCCTTCCAGGCGGCGTTGCGCTGGGCGGCCATCAGGCGGGTGATGTCGTCGAAGGTCAGCACCAGGGTCTCCGCCGCCTGGCCGGCGCCGCGGAACCGCAACCGCCGGGTTTCCCCGCCGCGCATCACGTCGATCTCGACCTCGGCGTTGGGACGGCCGCCGCTGATCTCCTGGATCACGGTCTCCAGTTCGGGCGCGACCTCGACCAGCGGCTGGCCCACGGCGCTCTCGTCCAGGGCCAGCAGGTCGCCGGCCCGGCGGTTAAGAGCGGTGATCCGCCCCGCGGCGTCCAGGCCCACCACGCCGGCGCTGACGCCCGACAGCACGGTTTCGATGAACTGGCGGCGCGACTCGGCGTCGAGGCTGGCCACCCGCAGGGCGGCCTGCTGGGCCTGCAGGTCGGTGGTCATCATGTTGAACGCCACCGACAGCGCGCGGATCTCCTCGGGACCGGCCTCGACATCGACCCGGGCGTCCAGGTCGCCGGCCGACACCCGGCCCGCCGCCTGCACCAGGCCGGAGACGGGGGCGGCGATCGAATTGGCGGCGGCGATGCCCACCCAGACGGCCGCGACCAGCACCAGCAGCGCGGTCTCGATGTAGCTGAGGCCGAAGATCACCTGGATCCGGTCCTGGTTCTTGGCCGCCTCGCGATACGAGATCAGCGATTCCTCGGATTCGATCAGGTGGGCCAGGATGCCCTTGTCGATCGGCCGGGCCACGTAGAGATAGGCGTCGGGGAAGGCCTTGAGGCGGTAGAGCGCCCGGAACAGGTCTTCCTCGACGAAGCGCTGGGTAGGGATCTCGCCGGTGTCGGTCCATTTGAAGCTGGATGGCGGCGGCGCCAGGAATGGCGGGGCCCTGTCGGACTCGGCGCGCGCCAGAATGCGACCGTCGCGGTCCAGCACATAGGCGGCCGAGAAGCCGTTGTCGTCGGCCAGGCCCCTGAGAAAGTGCCCGAAAGCCACCGGGGAGTCGGCCAAGGTCGGGGCCGCCTGGTTCAGGGTGCTGGCCATCGGCCCGACGTGCTGGCTGATGTAATCCGTCTGCTCGCTGACATAGGAACGGGCCACGGTCGCCGAGTTCTCGACCACGGTGCGCACGCGCTCGCTGAACCAGGCATCGACGCCGCGGTTGACCAGCACGCCGAAGAACAGGGCCACGATCACGGCGGGCGCCACGGCGGCCACCGAGAACAGGCCCACGAACCGCAGGTGCAGGCGCGCGCCGGCGTCGCTGGCCCGGGCGTCCACCAGATCCAGCAGCCGCCAGCCGACGATGCCCGCAATGCAGAGAATCAGGGCCAGGTTGAAGCCGAGAACCACGAGGATGACCGTGGTGGCCGGACCGATCGGTCCGGTGGCGGGCGGCGACGAGGCCAGGAACACCGCCGTGGCCGTCAGGGCGATGGCCAGGCCGTAGGCGCCCCCCAGCGTGAAACGCGACCGCAGCAGCTCGCGCCACCAGGCCCGGCTGAAGCGGGTCGGCGGTCCTTCAAGCTCCAGGACGGATGGAACGGACGCCATTGACCAAGTTTAAGGGGGGCTGTGCCCTAAACTCAACAGGTATGTGCCAATTAAGCGTCAGCAGACGTGGATCGCCCCGCGGATGACCACCCGTTTGGGGTTCTGGACCGCGGTCAGCGCCGGCCGCGGGTCATCTCCACGCCCAGGTCCTGGATCTTCTTGCGCAGGGTGTTGCGGTTGAGTCCCAGGATCTCAGCCGCCCGCACCTGGTTGCCGCGGGTGGCCGACAGGGTCAGCTGGATCAGCGGCCGCTCGACCTCCTGCAGCACCCGGTCGTAGAGACCGGCGGCCGGCACGCCGTCGGGCTGGTCGGCGAAGTGCGACGACAGGTGGCGCTCGACCAGGCTGGCCAGGGTGACCGGTCCTTCGTCGGCGTGGGCGGCGGGGGTGTGGTCCTGCAGCTCGCGATCGACGATCCGGGCGGTGATCAGCTCCTCGGCATAGAGGGCGCACATCCGCCGGATCAGGTTCTCCAGCTCGCGCACATTGCCCGGCCAGGCGTGGGTCTTCATCCGGTCCAGGGCGCTGGAATCGATGGTCTTGGCCGGCAGGCCTTCGCGGTTGGCGCGCAGCAGGAAGGTGCGGGCCAGATCCGGGATGTCCTCGGTGCGGTCGCGCAGCGGCGGCAGGCGCACCGGCGCGACATTGAGGCGGAAGAACAGGTCCTCGCGGAACAGCCCCTGCTGGATCAGGCCGCGCAGGTCGCGGTTGGTGGCGGCGATGATCCTCACGTTCGGCCGGCGGCCGGTCTTGGGATTGAGCACCGGCTCGGTGCCGTCGATCACCCGCAGCAGGCGCGTCTGGGCGTCCAGCGGCATGTCGCCGATCTCGTCCAGGAACAGCGTGCCGCCGTCGGCCTCGATCAGGCGGCCCATGTCGCCCTCCCCGCGCCCGAACAGCTCGGTCTCGACGCGTTCGCGCGGCACGGCGGCCAGGTTGATGACCACGAACTTGCCGTCGCGGCGGCGGCCCAGCTCGTGCAGGGCGCGGGCCACCAGCTCCTTGCCGGTGCCGCTTTCGCCGAGGATGAGCACCGTCAGGTCGGCGCCGACCAGGCGGGCGATCGTGCGATAGACCTCCTGCATCGGGGCCGAGCGGCCGATCAGCGGCAGGCGCTCATCGCGCATGGCCCGGGCCTGGGCCTTGGACGCCTCGGCGTCGGCCGGCCGCGACAGGGCCCGTCGCGCGGCGGCGGTGACGTCGTCCAGGTCGAACGGCTTGGAGACGTACTCGAACGCCCCGGCGTCGGCGGCGTTGACCGCCGTCAGCAGGGTGTTCTGGGCGCTCATCACGATGATCGGCAGCTTGGGCCGTTCCTTGCGGATGCGCGGCAGCACGTCGAAGACGTTCTCGTCGGGCATCATCACGTCGGTGACGATCAGGTCACCCTCGCCGTCCGTCACCCATTTCAGCAGGGTCGTGGCGTTGCCGGTCGCCCGGACCTGGTACCCCAGCCGGGTGAAGGCCTGGCTGAGCACCAGACGCACCGAGCTGTCGTCGTCGGCGATCAGGATCTTCTTGCTGGCGGCGTTCATGCGTGGGCGTCTCCAGTGGAGGGGGCAAGCTTTCCGGTGGCCATCGGCAGCAGCACGCGGAAGACCGTGCGGCCAGGTTCGGAGTCGAAGTCGATCAGGCCGCCGTGGCTGGTCACCAGCTTGGTGACCAGGGCAAGGCCGAGGCCCGTGCCGTTGGCCTTGGTGGTGACGAACGGCTGGAACAGGTGGTCGCGCAGGCTGGGCGGCACGCCCGGGCCGTTGTCCTGCACGCGGATCTCGATCGGCGCGCCCGCCGTGGCCTTGCCGTCGGCGCCGCGCACCCGCACGCCCGGACGCCAGGCGGTGTGGATCGACAGGATGCCCTGGCCGTCGCCGCGCATGTGGGCGGCCTCGGCGGCGTTCTTGACCAGGTTCAGGAACACCTGGATCAGGTGGTCCTCGTCGCCCCAGACGTCCGGCAGCGAAGGGTCGTAGTGCTCCTGCAGCGCCAGGCCGTCGGCCACGCCGTTGACCACCAGGGCCCGGACCCGGTCCAGCACCTGGTGGATGTTGACCGCCTCGCGCGGGCCGGGGACCTCGTCGGAAAAGGCCTCCATGCGGTCGACCAGCCGGCGGATGCGATCGGTCTCGTCGACGATCAGTTGGGCCAGGGGCTGATCGGCGGCGCTGGCGCCGGTCTTCAGCAGTTGGGCCGCGCCGCGGATCCCGGCCAGCGGGTTCTTGATCTCGTGGGCCAGCATGCGGCCCAGGCCCACCACCGAGCGCAGGCCCGCGGCGTCCGAGGCCCGCTCGACGCCCAGCACGCCCTTGACGTGCAGGGTCATCAGCACCGAGCCGTCGCCCAGGGGCGCGGCGGCGCCGTCGGCCTCGAACGGCGGCTGGCCGAACAGGTTGACCTCGACCCCGTGCTCGCGGACCAGGGCCCCTTCGAACAGGGCGCGGTCCATCATCGAGACCAGCACCGAGCCCGGCGGCAGGGCGGCGCGGAACCGGCCGCGGGCCAGCAGCGACAGGCCCTGGCCGAACAGGGCCTCGGCCGCCTCGTTGACCGCCACCAGCGCGCCGTCGCGGTCGACCACCAGGGCCGGCTCGGGGCTGAGATCGAAGGCCGCGATCTTGAGGCTGTCGGCGACCTGGGCCGAGGGGGCGCGGGCGTGATCGCTCATGCGGCCAGCCTCCGGTCGGCCAGCCACAGGGCGGCCAGGCCATCCTCGATCGCGGCGGGATCCTCCAGCCGGCACAGGGCGGCGCGGGCGGCGCGCCGCGCCTCCTCGCTGTCGGGCCAGGGCGCGGCGTCGATGTAGGAGGCCAGGTGCTTGCGGAACATCTTCAGGCCCAGCGCCTGGCCGTAGAAGTCCAGGCTGCGGCGGAAATGGGTGACGGCGATGGCCAGGCGCTCCTCGGCGTCCGGCTCGCGGAAGCCTTCGCCCCGCAGCGCCGCCTCGATCGCCTGGGCGATCCAGGGACGGCCATAGACGCCGCGCCCGATCATCACCCCGTCGGCGCCGGACTGGTCCAAGGCCGCCCGGGCGGTGTCGCCATCGATGATGTCGCCGTTGACCAGCACCGGCACGCCGACCGCGGCCTTGACCGCCGCCACGGCTTCCCAGTCGGCCTGGCCCTTGTAGAACTGGCAGCGGGTGCGGCCGTGGACGGTGATGGCCTGGGCGCCGGCGTCGACGGCGCGGCGGGCGATGTCGGCGGCGTTGCGGCTGTCATCGTCCCAGCCCAGGCGCATCTTGACGGTGACGGGCACGTCCACCGCCTGGACGGCGGCGGCGACCAGGGCCTCGGCCAGGTCGGGTTCGCGCATCAGGGCCGAGCCCGAGGCGACGCCGCCGGTGACCATCTTGGAAGGGCAGCCGAAGTTCAGGTCGATGATCTGGGCCCCGGCCTCGGCGGCCATCCGCGCGCCCTGTCCCATGAAGGTCGGATCGCGACCGACCAGCTGGACGACCATCAGAGGCAGGCCCTCGCCCACCGCGGCGCGGCGCACCACGTCGGGGCGGCCGCGGGCGAACTCGGCGCAAGCCACCATTTCCGTCGCCACATAGGCGGCGCCCAGTCGGCTGGCCGTTTCCCGGAAGGGCAGGTCCGAAACGCCCGTCATCGGCGCGATCCATACGCGCCCAGGCACCTCGACCTTGCCAACTGTGAGACCGTTGCTCATTTTCTACGCATCCCCATCGCACTCTTTTTAGGCATATTGTGCGGCGCCGTAAAGCCTCCTTCTCTGGACAACTCAATTTGGCCCGCTAAACAGCCCCCATGACCTTCTCCGCCGTGATCGTCGCCGCCGGCTCCGGCGCCCGGGCCGGGCCCGGCCAGGCCAAGCAATGGCGTACGCTGGCAGGGAAAGCCGTGCTGCGCTGGTCGGCGGAAGCCTTGCTGGCGGGCGGCGCGCAAAAGCTCGTGATCGTGGCGGATTCGCAGGCCCGGCCGCTGCTGGATGCGGCCTTGGAGGGCCTCTCCGGCTGGACGACAACGCCGGGCGGCGCGACTCGCGCTCTGTCCGTCCAGGCCGGCCTGACCGCCCTCGCCGACCGTCCGCCCGACGAGCCGGTGCTGGTCCACGACGCCGCCCGCCCCTTTCTCGGCGCCGCAACAATTCACGCGGTGATCAAGGCCCTCGACGACGCCGACGGCGCGATTCCAGCCTTGCCCGTGGCCGATACGCTGAAAAGCGGGGCGCTGGATTCCAGCGTCGTCACAAAATCGCGAAACGACCTGTGGCGGGCGCAGACCCCCCAGGCGTTCCGCCGCGACCGCCTGCTGGCCGCCTACGCTGCGTGGGAAGGTTCGGACGAGCCGACCGACGACGGCCAGGTGGTCGAGCGCCATGGCGGCCGTGTCGTGGTCACGCCCGGCGACCCGATGCTAATGAAACTGACCTATCCGGAGGACTTCGCCATGGCCGAAACCTTAGCGGGCCGCGCGCGGATCGTCCGCATGGGCCAGGGCTTCGACGCTCACCGCTGGGGCCCTGGGGACTCCGTGTGGCTGTGCGGCGTCGAGATCGCCCACACCGAGACCCTGATCGGCCATTCCGACGCCGACGCCGGCCTGCACGCCCTGACCGACGCCATTCTCGGCGCGATCGGCGAAGGCGACATCGGCGACCACTTCCCGCCCACCGACCCGCAGTGGAAGGGCGCGTCCTCCGATCGGTTCCTGGCCCACGCGGTCGACCTGGTGCGCCGGCGCGGCGGGACCCTGGTCAATGTCGACGTGACCCTGATCTGCGAGCGCCCGAAGATCAAACCGCACCGCGCGGCCATGCGCGAGCGCCTGGCGGAGATCCTGGACCTGCCGCTCGACCGGGTCAGCGTCAAGGCGACCACCACCGAGGGCATGGGCTTCACGGGCCGCGGCGAGGGCCTGGCCGCCCAGGCGATCGCCGTGGTCGAGACGCCGATCTGATGGGCGGCTAGGCTTTCACGATCCGGCAGGCGATCTCGGAGCCCTTGGCGGTTATCCTGGCCTTGCCCAGGAGTGGGATCTTGTAGCGCTTCACGGTCCCACCGGACGCGACGACGATCCGTCCAGGGTCGTTCAGCAGGCAGGAAATCCCCGCCGCGGAGGTGATGCAGGAACTCGCGCCGCGCTGCTTGTCGAGCCGCAGGTCGCCTGACCGGTAGCTTGACGACAACACGGACGCCTTCACCCCATCGGAGACTTCGTGGCAGGCCAACCCGACCGGTGCGGATCCGGCGACGGCGGGGGATCCGAGGGCGAGAACGACCACGGCGCCAGCCGCGAAACGGATCTTCATGTAACCTGCTCCAGAGACTCGGTTGCATGAGAAGGCCATGCGCCCGGCACGCCGTATAGTTGCATTTCGCGAGGCCCCCATGTTCCCGCTCGAAATCCAGACCCTGGCCCGCCTGCTGATCGACGAGGCGCGGGAGCGGTCCCTGCGGCTGGTCACCGCCGAAAGCTGCACCGGCGGCCTGGTGGCGGGGGCGATCTGCAACATCTCGGGCGCCTCGGACGTCTTCGAGCGCGGCTTCGTCACCTACACCAATCGCGCCAAGTCCGAGATGCTCGGCGTGCCGGGCGACCTGATCGCCGACCACGGGGCGGTGTCGGAGGTGGTGGCGCGCTGGATGGCCGAAGGGGCGCTGGAGGCCAGCAATGGGCACGTCGCCGTGGCGATCACCGGCGTCGCGGGCCCCGGCGGCGGCTCGCCGCTGAAGCCGGTCGGCACGGTGCATTTCGCCGTCGCCCGCGCCAACCGCTCGGTCGTCCATCGCCACGAGCTGTTCGACGGTGAAACCCGCGAAGGCGTGCAACTGGCGGCGGTGCGCACCGCGCTGGAGATGCTGCGCGAGGCGGTGGCCTAGGTGCCGGAGGCCGCGCCCAGCGACTGGCGGCGCTTCGTCGGGCTGGAGCTCTCCCGAAGCGCCCTGGCCCAGGCGGCCGCCCGCAAGACCGAGCTGCGCCACGCGGTCCGGGTGTCGGCGGCGGTCGTGGCGGCCTACGCCCTGGCCACCCTGCTGCGCCTGCCCCAAGGCTACTGGGCGGTGTTCACCGCCGTGATCATCGTCCAGTCCAGCCTCGGCGCCACCATCACCGCCTCGATCGAGCGGCTGATGGGCACGGCCGTCGGCGCCGTCGTCGGAGCCGGCGCGGCGATGCTGCACGCCCGCTGGCCCGAGGCCGGCGGACCGATCCTGGCCGTCACCGCCGCCCTGCTGGCCTTCCTGGCCGCCGTCCGCCCGGCCTTCAAAGTGGCGCCGGTCACCGCCGTGATCATGCTGATCGGCACGACCACCCACATGGACCCGCTGGTCGCCGCCTTCCTGCGGGTGGCCGAGATCACGGTCGGCAGCGTGGTCGGCATCGCCGCCACCCTGCTGATCTTCCCGGCCCGAGCCCACGCCACGGTGGTCGACAGCACCGAAACGGTGGCCGGCCGACTGGCCGAGCTGCTGGAGCACTACGCCCTGAAGCTGAAGGGCGGCGCGACTGACCTGGAGGCTCGCGACCACTACGATGACACGCTCAAGGCGCTGTCCAAGCTGCAGACCGCCATGACCGAGGCCGAACGCGAGAGCGCCAGCCGGCTGAGCGACCATTCGGTCACCGACGCCCTGCCCCGCACGCTGTGGAGGCTGCGCAACGACTGCGTGATGATCGGCCGGGCGCTGCGCGAGGCCTTCCCCTCGCCCGGCCTGGCCCTGCCTTCGGCGGCGATGCTGAACGCCAGCGCGACCTTCCTGCGGGCCTGCGCGGCTCTGCTGTCGGGCGGTCCGCGCCCGGACCGCCTGGCCTTCGCCGAGGCCCACCAGGCCTTCCAGGCGGCGGTGGAGACCCTGCGGGCGGGCGGCGGCACGCGGGCCCTGGCCTTCGACGACGCGGCCCGGGTGTTCGGCCTGGTGTTCGCGATCGAGAACCTGTTCGGCAATCTCGGCGACTTCGAGGAACGGGTCGAGGAGACGGTCGGCAAGCGGGGGTGAGCGGTGAGCGCCATGCGCCCTTCGAGGCTCGCCTGCGGCTCGCACCTCAGGATGAGGAATTCACAGCCAAAACGCTCCTCATCCTGAGGCGCCCCGCGCAGCGAGCCTCGAAGGACGCAAGGGAGCTCTCCCTACCCCGCCAGGTACGGCTTGTAGCTTTTTTCCTCGACGATGTCCGAGCCCGCCAGCAGGTTGATCTGGCGCTTCACGGCGGCGCGGCGGTCGTTGTCGATATAGACCCGGCGGGCCAGCTCGACGAACTTCGGCCCGAAATCCTGGCGCCGCTCGCAGTCGCGCTTGCCGTCCTCGATGTCCCAGAGGGCGGCGTTGATCTCGGTCAACTGGGCGATCAGGTCTTCCAGCTCCGGCGAATGCTGGAGTTCGCGCGCTGCGGTCTCCTCCAGCAGGGCCAGCTCGGCCTTGACGTTGGCCTCCTTGGCCGGATCGCCGATCCTCAGGGCCTTGACCCGCAGGATGGTGATCTTGTCGATCAGCTCGCCGGCCGAGACGGGCGCCAGGATGGGCATTTTCAGGAAACTCCGGCGATCAGGCGTTGCAGGGCCGCGTCCACCACGTCCAATGGCAGGGCGGCCATTTCGTGTCCGTAGTCCTCCGCGACCAGCAGCTCAAGGCGTTCGGCGGCGGGGCGGAACTTGACGGCCTTGCGGCGGTCCTTCTGCAGCGACAGCAAGGGCGCGCCGCCGGCCGCCAGCATGTGGCCGGGGCCAGCGTCGTTGGCGACCGCGGCGGTCAGGCGGCCGGCCAGGGCGATGGCCAGCAGCGGCCCCTTCACGCCGGTGAAGCCGTCGGTGCGGTCCGCCTCCGGGAACAGGGCCTCAGGGACCACGTCGCGCGCCGCCCGGGCGTCGACCGCCTCGTCGGGGCCGAAGAAGAACACCGCCTTGCGGCCGGAGGCCTCGATGCGCCGGGCCAGGTCCAGGTAGCGCTCCAGCGGCCAGCGCTTGTCCTGCCCGCCGGCCCCGGGCGCCAGGCCGACATAGACCGGGCCGCCATAGTGGGCGGTGGGCAGCAGCGCGCGGGCGGCGTTGGCGGCGTCGGGGTCGGTCAGGGTCAGCGGACGCGGCGCGCCAGCCCCGTCGGTGGCCAGGGCCAGCAGCCGCGCCAGGCGCTCGGCCACGGCGACTGGCCAGTCGGGCTTGCGAGCCTGGGCCGCGGCTGAGACGAAACGCCCCTTGGCGGCTCGGCGGGCGACCAGGCTGCGGCGGGCGTTCTCCTGGGTGTCGATCACCAGGTCGAAGGTCCGTCCGCCGAACGGCCTGACCCACGGCAGAACGTCCAGGGGTGCGTCGCCGGTCGGGCCCTCGGTCAGGATCTCGTCGATATAGCCGGCGACCACGGCCTTCAGCGGCCCGGCGTAGACTGTCTGCCCCTTGGCCGCGCACCAGGTGATCCGCGCCTGCGGAAAGGCGGCGCGCAGGCCCGCAATGAAGGGCAGCTTGATCAGGCCGTCGCCGATCACCTCGCCCATGGAATAGATCAGGATCGACTGGACCATGGCCCGGCTTAGGCCGCGGTCCGCGCCAGGGTCAACGCCGGAATGCCCGATGTGAGTAATCACTTGCACCGAGCCAGGCCCATGCTAGAGTTCCGCCATGAACGCCAAGCCCAGGATCGAACGCGCCGCCCTGCAGGTCTTCGTCGACCGCGGCGTCGACGCGGCCACCACCAAGCTGATCGCCGCCAAGGCCGGGGTGTCGGAGGGCGCGATCTATCGCCACTGGAAGAGCAAGGACGAACTGGCCCTGGGCCTGTTCATGGCCACCCACCGCCGACTGTCGGACCTGATCACGGTCAACGCCGACATGGCCAAGGGCGTCCAGGCCAAGGCCGCCGCCGTGGTCCGCGCCTATTGCACCGTGGCCGACGAGGACTGGCTGCTGTTTTCCTTCCACCTGCTGCAGTTGCACCACTTCCTGCCCTACTACCAGGAGGACGGCCGTGACCCGGTGACCATGGTCGAGGGCCTGGTCAAGCGGGCGATGATGGAGGCCGAGCTGCCGCCGGGCGACCCGCGCGTCATCGCCGCCATGGCCATTGGCGTGATCACCCAGATCGCCCAGAACAAGGCCTATGGCCGGCTGGGCGACGACGCCCTCTCCGCCCACGCTCCCCTGATGACCGCGGCCGTCCAGGCCGTGCTTTCCGCCCGTTAATCCCTCAAGGACACCGAACCATGCGCAGCGCGCTGTTCAACGCCTACTACTGGGTTCTGTCGATTTTCTACGGCCTGTCGGCCGCCCTCTCCGCCCTGCTCCCGGGCCGCCGGCCGATCGCCTTCGCCCTGCGGCTCTACAGCCAGCGGATGATCTGGGCGCTGCGGGTGTTCGCCGGGGTGAAGATCGAGCTGAAGGGCCAGGAGAACCTACCGCAGGGCGCCTTCATCATCGCCGCCAAGCACCACAGCTGGGGCGACGGCTTCGTGATGTTCGCCAATGTCGACAATCTCAGCTTCGTGACCGGCGACCACCTGGAGAAGTTCCCGCTGGTCGGCCAGATCCTGCGCAAGTTCGGGGCCATCGTCGTCGACAGCTGCGGCGGTCCGGAAGCCCGCAAGGCCCTCTCGGCCAGCGCGGCCCAGGTGGCCGCCGAAGGCCGCCGCATCCTGATCTATCCGGAGGGCCACCTGGCCGCGCCGGGCGAGCGGTTCCGCTACCGCACCGGCGTCTACCACATGAGCCGGGACTTCGGCCTGCCAGTGGTGCCGGTGGCGACCAACCTGGGCTGCTTCTGGAAGCAGACGGACAAGAAGAAAACCGCCGGCACCGCCACGGTCGAATTCCTGCCGCCCCTGCCCCAGGGCCTGTCGAAGGCGCAGTTCATGGCCCAGATGGAAGAGGTCATCGAGACTCGCACCAACCAGCTGATCGCCCAGGCGCGCAACGAACCGGTCAAGCCGTCGGTGCTGGTGGAGTGGAACGGCCGCAAGAACGTGGCGGCCGGCGCGCCGCAGACCGCCTGAACCGCCTGACGTGGTCGCCAATCTCGTCACCCTTGTGCGTATCCTGCTGCTGCCGGTGCTGGCGGCGGCGATCCTGGCGGGACACGGCTGGACGGCCCTGGCGCTGTTTCTCACGGCGGGGGCCACCGACGTCCTGGATGGTCAACTGGCGCGGCGGCTCGGCCAGGCCTCGGCCCTCGGCGCCATGCTGGACCTGCTGGCCGACCGGCTGCTGACCTTGACGAGCCTGGGCGCCCTGATCGCGACCGGCGCGTTCGCCGGAGCCTGGATTATCGCGCCCCTGGTCCTGATCGCCCGCAACTTCGCCGTGGCGGGCCTGCAGCAGGCGCTTCCGGGAGGCGACTTCGAGCTGGCCGCGATCGAATATCCGAAGATCGCCTTGAACTTCCTGGGCGTGTCGCTGCTTCTGGCGCCGGTTGGCGCGACAAGCGCCGGCCTGTGGGCGATCGCGACCAGCGCCGTCCTGTCGTTAGCCAGCGTGGCGATCTATGCGCGTCGGGCCCTGCCCGCCTTCCGCGGCTGACGCAGCCGGCGGCGGTTCAAAGCTCGACCGGGCACTCCGCCGGCACAGGCACGAACGTCCCATCCTCCCGGCGCTGGTCGAAATGCTTCGTGGCGCAGCCGGTCGAGCACAGGATGCCCTGGTCCGACCAATACAGCGGAGCATGGTCCTCGTGGCGGAAGGCCGGCGCGCCCCAGGCCAGGCCGCATTCCACGCAGGACGGGGTCTTGGTCAGCATCAGTCCAGAGCCTCGGGCGCCGGCTGGATGGTGACGCTCTCGCCGCAGCCGCAGGCGTCGGTTTCGTTGGGGTTGTTGAACACGAACTTCGACGACAGCTTGGTGGTCTCGTAGTCGATCGTGGTGCCGATCAGGAACAGCACCGCCTTGGGGTCGATCAGGATCGTCACGCCCTGGTCCTCGACCACCTCGTCGATCGGGCCCTTCTCGGCGGCGTATTCGAAGATGTACTCCGAGCCCGCGCAGCCGCCGTTCTTCACGCCCACCCGCAGGCCGGCATAGGGCTTGCCCGGCTCTTCGACCGACTTCCGGTCCATGATCTCCTTGACCCGCGCGGCGGCGGCCGGGGTCAGGGTGACGACCTTGGGACGGGGGCGACGGACGCGGGGGGTGATCGTGGGGGAGATCGTAGCTTCCATATCGCGATCCTACTCCAATCCGCTCATCCCGGCGAACGCCGGGACCCAGATCCCAAAGCGCTGACGCTGATTGGATGGGCTCAGAGCTCTTGGCGTCAGCCTCAAAGCCATTCCATCTGGGTCCCGGCATTCGCCGGGGTGAGCGGTATTAAATCGGCGAACCAGTCTAGAACATGTTCAGTTGCAGCTTGGCCTCGTCGCTCATCCGCGAGGGATCCCACGGCGGCTCGAACACCAGGTCGACGTGGCACGACTTGATGCCTTCCAGCTCCATCACCGCGTCGCGGACCCAGCCCGGCATTTCCCCGGCCACCGGGCAGCCGGGCGCGGTCAGAGTCATGTCGATGGCCACGTCCTTCTCGTCGCTGACGTCGACCTTGTAGATCAAGCCCAGCTCATAGATGTCGACCGGGATTTCCGGATCGAACACCGTCTTCAGCTTCTCGATCAGCTGATCGGTCAGCTTGTCGAGCTCGGCTTGAGGGATCGCGGACGGGGTTGCCACGGATGCGGGTTGCTCGGTCATGTCGCTCAACTGAAGAAACTGCGGGCCTTGGCCAGCGCGCTCACGAACGCGTCGGCCTCGTCCAGGGTGTTATATAGGGCGAAGGAAGCGCGGGCGCTCGACGTGACGCCAAATCGCTTCATCAGCGGCTCGGCGCAGTGGGTGCCGGCGCGGACGGCCACGCCGTAGCGGTCCAGCACCTGGGCCACGTCGTGGGCGTGGGCGCCCTCGACCACGAAGCTCAGCACCGCGCCCTTGCCCGGGGCCGTGCCCAGGATCCGCACGCCGTTGACGCCATCCAGCTGGTCGACGACCCGCTGATAGAGAGCGTGCTCGTGGGCCAGGGCCGCGTCGCGGTCGATGCCGTTCAGCCATTCGATCGCCGCGCCCAGGCCGACCGCCTCGAGGATCGCCGGGGTGCCGGCCTCGAACCGGTGCGGCGGATCGGCGTAGGTGATCCTGTCCATCGACACCGAACCGATCATTTCCCCGCCGCCCTGGTACGGCGGCAAGGCGGCCAGGCGCTCGGCCTTGCCGTACAGCACGCCGATGCCGGTGGGGCCGTACAGCTTGTGGCCGCTGAACACGTAGAAATCGACGTCCAGGGCCTTCACGTCGACCTTGCTGTGGACGATGGCCTGGCAACCGTCGAGCAGGACCAGGGCGCCGGCCGCGTGGGCCAGGCGGACGATCTCGGCGGCGTCGTTGATGGTGCCCAGCACGTTCGACATGTGGCTGAGCGCCACCATCCGGGTGCGCTCACTGAGCAGACCCTTGTAGGCCTCCATGTCCAGCCGGCCGTCGTCGGTGACGGGCGTGAACTTCAGCACCACGCCGTAGCGCTCGCGCAGGAAGTGCCAGGGCACGATGTTGGCGTGGTGCTCCATCTCGGAGATCACGATCTCGTCGCCGGCCTTCAGGCTCCGTCCGAAGGTGTCGGCGACCAGGTTGACCGCCTCGGTGGCGCTCTTGGTCCAGACGATTTCCGATGGCTGGGCGTTGATGAACTTCGCGACGGTTTCGCGCGCGTTTTCATAGGCCTGCGTCGTTTCGTTGGCCAGGGTGTGCAGGCCGCGGTGAACGTTGGCGTAGCTGGTGCGGGCCAGGCCGGTCATCGCCTCCAGCACCGCTTCCGGCTTCTGGGCGCTGGCGGCGCTGTCCAGATAGACCAGCGGCTTGCCGTGCACCTGGCGGGCCAGGATCGGGAACTGGGCGCGGATGAGGTCTACATCGAACGCCATCAGTTCTTCTCCCGCAAGGGGAGAAGGAAAGCGGAGGCGAACTTCATTCGCCCCTCCCCAGCTTGGCGGCGACCCAGGCGGCGGCGATCTCGCGCGCGCCCTCGTGCTCGATGCGCTCGACCACCTCGCCCAGGAAGGCCTGGGTCAGCATGGCCTTGGCTTCCGCTTCGGGGATGCCGCGCTGGCGGGCGTAGAAGATCTGCTCGTCGTCCAGGGCGCCGATCGTGTTGCCGTGGGCGCAGGCGACGTCGTCGGCGAAGATCAGCAGCTCGGGCTTGGCGTCGACCTCGGCCTTGTCCGACAGGATCAGCGCGTGGTGGCCCATGCGGGCGTCGGTCTGGTCGGCGCCGGGCTGGACGACGATCCGGCCCTGGAACACGCCGCGCGCCTGGTCGTCGACGACGCCCTTGGTCAGCTGGCTGGTGAGCCCATCGACGCCGCCGTGGGTGACGACCGTGGTCTGGTCGGCGTGGCGCTGGTTGGCCAGCACATAGGCGCCGTCGAGGCGGACGCTGGCGTGGGCGCCGGGATGGTTGACCCGGGTCTCGATCCGCTGGCGCCGGGCGCCGGACGTCAGGATGGTCTGGTTGAAGGTCGCGCCGGGGGCCAGGTTTACGATCGCCGTCGTCACCGCGAAGGCTTCGGCCGCGTCGTCAGCGATCACGATGCGTTCGAGCTTGGCGCCCTCTTCGAGGAAGATCTCGACCAGAGTGTTGGCGAGGTAGCGATCACCCCTGCCCTCATGGCTCTCAAGCAGAACCGCCGAGACGCCGGCCTCGACCACGACGCCGAACCGCGCATGGTGGGAGGTGCCGTCGGTGGCCGACACGAAGCGGATGCTGGCGATGTCGCTCCCCGTGAAGGTGATGATCGAAGCGCGAGGTTCGATCGCCTTGTCGGCCGCCAACGTCGCCATAGGCAGGTCGACAGGATCATAGGGATTGTCGGGCGCGTCATGGTGGGCGAACTCGACAGTGTCCGTATCTTCGCCCGGCCACCAGTTGGCGCGACCGTTGGCGATCACGAGTTCCGCTTCGGCCAGCCCCTCGAAGGGGCCGCCGGCCTTGATCGTGTCGAAGAATTCCGGCGAGACCGGCGGCAAGGTTCGCACCAGGCCGCGCAGGTCGGTCCAGCGCCAGTCCTCGTCGCGGCGCGACGGCAGCTGGGTCAGGTCGCCGGTCTTCAGTGCGGTGGCGAGGGTCATGCGGTCGGCTCCGCGAAATCCTCGTCCTTCGACAGGCTCAGGATGAGGATTTCGAATGAAGCGCCGCGTCCAAATTTGACCTCATCCTGAGCTTGTCGAAGGACGAGGTCGTGGCTTTGAGCCAGCCGCATCATGCCGCCACCGTGTACTTGTCGTAGCCCTCGGCCTCCAGCTGCAGCGCCAGCTCCGGGCCGCCCGAGGCGACGATGCGGCCGGCGGCCAGCACGTGGACACGGTCGGGTTTGATGTAGTCCAGCAGGCGCTGGTAGTGGGTGATGACCAGCATGCCGCGATCGGGGGCGCGCAGGGCGTTGACGCCTTCGGAGACGATCTTCAGGGCGTCGATGTCCAGGCCCGAGTCCGTCTCGTCCAGGATCAGGAACTTCGGCGACAGCATCGCCATCTGCAGGATTTCCATCCGCTTCTTCTCGCCGCCCGAGAAGCCGACGTTCAGGCCGCGCTTGAGCATGTCGAAGTCGATCTTCAGCGCCGCGGCCTTCTCCTTGGCCAGCTTCAGGAAGGCCGGGGCGGCGATCTCGTCCTCGCCGCGCGCCCGGCGCTGGGCGTTGAGGGCGGTGCGGATGAAGGTCAGGGCCGGAACACCGGGGATCTCCAGCGGATACTGGAACGACAGGAACACGCCCTTGGCGGCCCGTTCGTTGGGCTCCAGGGCCAGCAGGTCCTCGCCGTTCAGCGTGGCCGAGCCTTGCGTGACTTCATAGCCGCCCCGGCCGCTCAGCACGTAGGATAGCGTCGACTTGCCCGCCCCGTTCGGCCCCATGATGGCGTGCACCTGCCCGGCCGGCACGTCGAGCGTGACGCCCTTGAGGATGGGTTTGTCGCCGACATTGGCATGGAGGTTCTGGATATTAAGCATTGAAAGCCGTGATCTTTTCGAGCGTCTGGATAGCGAACGTGGTCGGCTTGCCGGTCAGGGTCGGCGCTTCCCATTCGTGTTCGGGGCTGTAGGCGGCGAGCTTGAGCAGCGTGGTCAGCAACTCCCGCTCGGCGACCGCGTCGGCATTGCCGCCCGACAGCAGCTTGGCGCTGCGGTCGACCAACTCCCTGTCGTCGCCGTAGGGGCTTATCCAAGCACCGTGCGCGGCATGGAAGGCCAGCTGACGGGCGTACTTGTATTCCTTGTCGTTCAGGCCGAAGCGGACTGGCGTCATCTCGCGCCCCCTTCAAACGTTGCCACGACCTCGATCTGACCTTCGATGGCGGCGTTGAACAGCGGCAAATCCTCGGCCGGGATCCAGTATTCCTCGTGCTCGCGACCGCCGACGACCTTCTTGTCGAAGGCCGCCAGGAAGTCGGCCGAGACGTCGAAACGCGTGACATAGCCACGCTTGTCGTCGTTGTGCACGGCGTTCCAGTCGCGGGCGATCTGGGCGGCGTAGGCCTGGTTGGTCACCGGATAGAAGATCGGCTGTTCTGGCAGGCGCGGCGGAAAAGCCGTCCAGCCCGCCGCCTCGATCAGCTTCAGCTCTTCCGTGCCAACGGGGCGATAAAGGGTGATGGTGCTCATGCGCCCCCCTCGACCGTCATCCTCGGACTTGTTCCGAGGATCCCTGTGTCCGCCTCCAACGCACCAGACGTCGCCCCCAGCGCCGACGGCGCGAGGGGGCCTCGGAACAAGTCCGAGGATGACGGCGCGGAGAGGAGGATGAAGGCCGGCAAGGTCACCCCACGCTGCCTTCCAGCGAGATCGCCACCAGCTTCTGGGCCTCGACGGCGAATTCCATCGGTAGTTGCTGCAGCACGTCCTTGACGAAGCCGTTGACTAGCAGGGCCACAGCCTCTTCCTGGGAAAGTCCGCGCTGCTGGCAATAGAACAGCTGGTCGTCCGACAGACGGGTGGTGGTGGCCTCGTGCTCGAACACCGAATGGCCGTTGCGGGCCTCGATGTACGGGACGGTGTGGGCCGCGCAGGTCTTGCCGATCAGCAGGCTGTCGCACTGGGTGAAGTTGCGCGCGCCCTTGGCCTTGGGGTGGGCCGAGACCAGGCCGCGATAGGTGCTGGTCGACTTGCCGGCGCTGATGCCCTTGGCGACGATCCGCGAGCGGGTGTTGGCGCCCAGGTGGATCATCTTGGTGCCGGTGTCGGCCTGCTGGTGGCCGTTGGTCACGGCGATCGAGTAGAACTCGCCCGACGAGCCCTCGCCGCGCAGCACGCACGACGGATACTTCCAGGTGATGGCCGAGCCGGTCTCGACCTGGGTCCACGACACCTTCGAGCGGTCGCCGCGGCAGTCGGCGCGCTTGGTGACGAAGTTGTAGATGCCGCCCTTGCCGGTTTCCGGATCGCCCGGATACCAGTTCTGGACGGTGGAATACTTGATCTCGGCGTCGTCCAGCAGCACCAGCTCGACCACGGCCGCGTGCAGCTGGTTCTCGTCGCGCATCGGGGCCGTGCAGCCCTCCAGGTACGAGCAATAGGCGCCCTTGTCGGCGATGATCAGGGTGCGCTCGAACTGGCCGCTGTCCTTGGCGTTGATGCGGAAATAGGTCGACAGCTCCATCGGGCAGCGCACGCCCGGTGGGATGTAGACGAACGAGCCGTCGGAAAAGACCGCGCTGTTGAGGCAGGCGAAATAGTTGTCCGACGTCGGCACGACGCTGCCCAGGTATTGGCGCACCAGCTCCGGATGCTCGCGGATCGCCTCGCTCATCGAGCAGAAGATCACCCCGACCGCCGCCAACTCCTTCTTGAAGGTGGTCACCACGCTGACGCTGTCGAACACCGCGTCCACCGCGTAGCGCGGCGCGCCCTCGACGCCGGCCAGCACGGCCTGCTCCTTCAGCGGAATGCCCAGCTTCTCGTAGACGGCCAGGATCTCGGGATCCACCTCGTCCAGGCTCTTGGGGCCGGCCTTGGTGGAGGGCGCGGCGTAATAATAGCTGTCCTGATAGTCGATCTTGGGGAAGTCGACCTTGGCCCAGGTCGGCTCTTCCAGCTCAAGCCAGCGACGGTAGGCGTCCAGCCGCCAGTCCAGCATCCACTGCGGCTCGTCCTTCTTGGCCGAGATGAAGCGCACGATGTCCTCGGAGAGTCCCTTGGGGGCGAACTCCTGCTCGATATCGGTCGTGAAGCCGTGCTCGTACTTCTCGAGCGACGCGACGGTTTCGATGGTCTCTTTGACCGCGGCCACTACGCCACCTCCCGGCGCCGGGCGCCGATACGCGAATAGGCGGCGAGCCAGGCGTCGCCGCAGGAAATCCAGTCTTGCTCCGTCGAGGCCCAACCGCCGCTGACGCGCAGGGCGAACGGGGCCAGGTCGGCCCGGCCCATGGCCTCCACCACGCGGCTGGCCTTGACCTTGCCCGACGAGCAGGCGCTGCCGGCGCTGACCATCACGCCCGCCAGATCCAGGCTCATCACCTGGATCTGCGAGGCGAAGCCCTCGGCCGCCAAACACAGGGTTTGCGGAAGGCGAGCAGCGCCCTCCCCGAGCACGACCGCGCCAGCGGCCTTGACCCGTTCGGCCAAGGCGTCGCGCCATGTGCCCTGATTGGCCATCGCGGGCAAGTCACGAGCCGCCGCTTCCACGGCCGCGCCGAAGCCGGCGATCCCGGCGACGTTCTCGGTGCCGGCCCGGCGGCCGCGCTCCTGGCCGCCGCCGTGCTGCTGGCGGACGATCGTGGCCCGCGTGCCGGCCACCAGGGCGCCCACGCCTTGCGGTCCGCCCAGCTTGTGGGCCGACAGCGCCATGGTGTCGGCGCCCAGGGCGGTGAAGTCGATGGCGACCTTGCCGGCCGCCTGGACGGCGTCGACATGCAGCCAGCCGTCGGCGGCGCGGACCAGGGCGGCGGCCTGGGCCACCGGCTGGACCACGCCGGTCTCGTTATTGGCCAGCATCAGGCAGACCAGGGCCCGGCCCTCGTCGCTGAGCGCCTCCTCCAGCCAGTCCAGCCGCGCGACGCCGTCGGCGTCCAGCGGCATTTTCAGGACCTGCAGGCCCGAGGCGGCGGCGGTCTCCAGCACGGCGTCGTGCTCGCCCTCGCTGACGATGATGCGGTTGAAGCCGGCGAAGGCGGCGCTGCCGATGGCCAGGGCGTTGGCCTCGGTGCCGCCGCTGACGAAGGTGACCGAGCCGGCCACGACCCCGACCAGGGCCGCGACCTGGGCGCGGGCGGTCTCGACGATGTCGCGGGCGGCCCGGCCGCTGGCGTGCACCGACGAGGGATTGCCGGCGGCCTCGAAGGCGCGCAGCACCGCGTCCCGCGCCTCGGGGCGGACCGGGGCGGTGGCGTTGTAGTCGAGATAGATCGAGGGCTTGCTCACGCCGCCGCCATCTCCTTCGCCTTTTGGTCGCTTGCCTTTTCCGGCGCGCGGTCCTTCTGGCCCCGCGCCTTCAGCTTGCCGTCCAGCACGTCGGCGATCGAGACGCTGGCCAGGTAGCCATGGATCTGGCGGCCCATCTCTTCCCACAGGTCGTGGGTCAGGCACTGGGCGCCGCCGGCCATGCAGCCCTTGGCGCCGGCCTTGCCTTTCGCAACGCCGCAGCGGGTGGCGCGCAGCGGCTCGTCCACGGCCAGGACGATGTCGGCGATGGCGGTGTCGCGGGCCTCGCGGGCCAGGCGATAGCCGCCGCCGGGCCCCCGGGCGCTGACCACCAGGCCCTTGCGGCGCAGGCGGGCGAACAGCTGCTCGAGGTAGGACAGCGAGATCTGCTGGCGGGCGGCGATCTCGGCCAGGGCCACGGCGCGGCCCTCGGCCTGATCCTGGCGGCGGGCCAGGTCGGTCATGGCCATCACCGCGTAGCGTCCCTTGGTGCTCAGGCGCATGCGCCTTATCTCCTTGCGGATTCCCCGCGCATCGGCTTAGGCGTGTGCTACAAGCCGCGACTTCGCGCCGAGGCTCTTGCGAAAGACCAAGGCACGCGGTGCGGATTTAGGAAGACCAAGCGCAGTGGTCAAGTATTCCTTCGCTCGTCAGGGCGCAAGGAGACGGCCCCGTCGCCCCGTTTTGGATAGGGACCTTGAATGCCTGACGTGATTTTGACCGGAGCTTCGGGCCGCATCGAAGGCCGCTATTCGCCGGGCAAGACCGACAACGCCCCGATCGCGCTGATCCTGCACCCGCACCCCAAGGCCGGCGGCCACATGAACCACCCGGTGTCGGTGCAGCTGTACCACCTGTTCATGAAGCGCGGCTTCGCGACCCTGCGCTTCAACTTCCGCGGCGTGGGCCGCAGCCAGGGCGAGTTCGACAGCGGCATCGGCGAGCTGGCCGACGCGGCCACGGCCCTGGACTGGCTGCAGTCCAACAACCCCGCCGCCGCCCAGACCTGGGTCGCCGGCTACAGCTTCGGCGCCTATATCGGCATGCAGCTTCTGATGCGCCGTCCCGAGACCGACGGCTTCATCTCGGTGTCGCCGCCGACCAACATGTACGACTTCAGCTTCCTGGCCCCCTGCCCGGCCTCGGGCCTGATCCTGACCGGCGCGGCCGACACCGTCGTGCCGCCGGTCGAGGTCGAGCGCGTGGTCAGCAAGCTGCGCACCCAGAAGGGCATCGTCATCGACTACGAGGTCGTCGACAAGGCCACCCACTTCTGGGCCGAGCACCTGCCGTCGGTCGAGAGAAGCGTCGGCGACTATCTGGACAAGCGCCTGGAAGCCAACCCGATCCCGTAGGCCTTAGCTGTAGGTAACCAAGAGTTACCGGTACCATAAGGCTTGCGGTCCGAGACAACTCACCGTCATTCTACGCGGAACAGCGTTCCGGGAGAGCGACGGTGAGCCAGACCATACGGCCGTTCCTGATGTTTCAGGCGCGGGACGCCGAAGCGGCGATGACCTTCTACGTCTCGCTCTTCCCCGACGGCGAAGTCCTTGATGTCGAGCGCTACGGCCGTGGCGGCCCCGGCCCCGAAGGCACGGTGATCCGCGCCCGCTTCCGGATCGGCGGCCAGGAGGTCTTCTGCTCCGACAGCTTCGTCAAGCACGCCTTCGACTTCACGCCCGCCTCGTCCCTGTTCGTCGACTGCGGGTCCGAGGACGAGATCGCGCGGCTCGCCGCCGCCCTTGCCGACGGCGGGGCCGAGCTGATGCCGCCGGGCGACTACGGCTTCAGCCGGCGCTTCGCCTGGGTCAACGACCGGTTCGGCGTGTCCTGGCAGCTCAACCTGGCCTGACACGGCCCGCTTTCACCCCTATATATTCACCATCTGAGGAATTTCGGGATGGCGGGCATGCACTACGACATCGTCATCGTCGGCGGCGGGGCCGGCGGGCTGGAGCTGGCGGCGCGGCTGGGGCGCAAGCTGGGCCCCAAGGCCGGCAAGGAACGGGTGCTGCTGATCGACCGCTCCAGCTTCCACATCTGGAAGCCGACCCTGCACGAGGTGGCGGCCGGCACGCTGGACACTCACCAGGAGGGGCTGTCCTATTCGATCCTGGGCCGCGCCAACCATTTCAGCTTCCTGCTGGGCGAACTGGACAGCTTCGATCCCGTCGCCAAGCGCCTGAGCCTCAAGCCCATCCTGGCCGAGGGCGGCAAGGTGCTGGTCCCCGAGCGCGGGGTGACCTTCAGCTGGGGCGTGCTGGCGATCGGCAGCGGCAGCAACCTGTTCGGTACGCCCGGCGCCGACCAGGCCCACCTGCTGGAGCGCACCGAGGACGCCGAGGCCTTCCACACCCGCCTGCTGGCCGCCTTCATGAAGGCCTCGTTCTCGACCGAGAAGACCATGAGCGTGGCCATCGTCGGCGGCGGGGCCACCGGCGTGGAGCTGTCGGCCGAGTTGATCGAGGCCCATCGCGAACTGCTGGACAGCCTGGGCGCCGAGCAACGCTTCCGCCTGGACATCGCCATCGTCGAGGCGGCCCCGCGCATCCTGGGCGGCCTGCCCGAGAAGATCTCCGACCAGGCCACCGTGGCCCTGGAGCGCAAGGGCGTGCGGGTCCACACCGGGGCCAAGGTGGTCGCCGTCCATCCCGACCGCCTGGAGACCAGCCAGGGCGACATTCCCGCCGACCTGATCGTCTGGGCCGCCGGGGTCAAGGCCGCGCCGACCAACGCCGATTACGGGCTGGAGATCAACCGGACCAACCAGTTCGTGGTCAACGAGCGGCTGGAGACCTCGGCCCCGGACGTCTGGGCCCTGGGCGACTGCGCCGCCGCCCCCTGGGTCGGCACCGAAGGCAAGGAGGGGCGGATCATCCCGGCCCGCGCCCAGGCCGCCCACCAGCAGGCCAGCTACCTGGCCAAGGCCCTGATCGCCCGGATGGGCCAGCGCCGCGTGGAGGCGCCGTTCGTCTATCGCGACTTCGGCTCGCTGCTGTCGCTGGGCGAGAACAAGGGCGTCGGCGCCCTGATGGGCGGCCTGGGCGGGCCGAACTTCTTCGTCGAAGGCCTGATCGCCAAGTGGGCCTATATCTCGCTGCACCTGGACCACCACCGGGCGATCATGGGCACGCCCAAGACCATCGTCCTGGCCCTGGCCCGCCTGCTGCAGCAGCGGGTGGCGGGACGGCTGAAGCTGCACTGAGGATGGAGCACGGCGCGGGGACGCGCCCTTGCGGCGTGTCCCCAGGTCTCGCACGGAGCCGGCGGTCGGGGACACGCCGCAAGGGCGCGTCCCCAGCGGAGCGCTTATCCTCGGGGTATCGGGGATGAACCCCAGCAAAATCAACACCCTGAACTTTCTCGACCTAACTTATCCCCAACCCTTCAAACCTCCCTTATCCTGACCTCACCTCGTCGCAGGGAAAGGGCGCATGGCCAGCGACCGATGCGGCGGCGGGGGCGATCGAGCGGGAAGCTCCGTCGGCGGTCCCTTGGGCCAAACCTCGCGTCTCTGGAGCCGGTCGGGCCTGGAACACTAAAACGACGTGGCGCGAGGGCTGATTGAGCAACAGGCGGGCGGTGACGCGCTCGCGGTCCGGGACCGGGGTTCGTTGACAGGTCCGAACAGGGCTCAGCGCCGCGGGCTTCCGGATAACGACCGCGCGGAGCGATCGGGCTTCGTCGAAAACGGTATTCATTTTCAAACTCCGGACGGTGTCCGGCGCTCCGCGTCCCTTTCCATCAGCTCAGCGGCCAGCCGCGTGAGGATGAGAGACCGTGCCTGCCAACGCTTGCCCCCACCTGACCGCTACGCGGTCTGTCCGCCCCCAGAGGGGGCGGAGCCGCACGGCGCTCGCCTCAAGGCTCTTCCCCCTCTGGGGGGAAGACGACCGCGAAGCGGTTCGTAGGGGGCAAGTGACAGCCTCAGGGCCTTACGATCCTTCCCCCCGTCATCGGCGCGGCCACGCCGGTCGTTCCTGGGAAGCTGATCGGCAGGCCGCGCGCGGTGCGGGCGGCCAGGAAGGCGAAGGCCTCGGCCTCGATGGCGTCGCCGCGCCAGCCGACGGCCTCGGCGGTGCGGACCGGCACGGGGGCGCGGTCGGCCAGGGCCTTCATGATCTGCGGATTGTGGCGGCCGCCGCCGCAGACGATCAGGGCCTGCGGACGCTGGCCATGCTCGAACGCCTTGACGACGGCCTCGGCGGTGAAGGCCACCAGGGTGGCGGCGGCGTCCTCGGAGGACAGGTGATCGACAAGGTCGAGCGGAAAGTCGTAGCGGTCCAGCGACTTGGGAGCCGGTCCGGAGAAATAGTCGCTGGCCAGGAAGGTCTTCAGCACGGCCTCGTCGACGGCGCCGGCCGCCGCCAGCCGGCCGTTCTCGTCGAACCGTCCCAGCCCCCGGGCCTGCAGCATCAGGTCGATCATGCCGTTGCCCGGGCCGGTGTCGAAGGCCAGCAGGTCGTCGTCCGGGCCGATCAGGGTGATGTTGGCGACGCCGCCGATGTTCAGCGCCGCCACCGGCGCGGCCAGGCCCGAGGCCTGGGCCCGGGCGGCGTGATAGACCGGGGCCAGCGGCGCCCCCTGCCCGCCCGCCGCCACGTCGGCGCTGCGGAAGTCGAACGCCACCGGCCGTCCGCAGGCCCGGGCCAGGCTCTCGGCGTCGAGCAGTTGCACGGTCCGGCCGATCCGGCCCGGATGAGGCCGCTCGTGCAACACGGTCTGGCCGTGGACGCCCAGCAGGTCGAACTCGGACCAGGCCAGGCCATGCTCGGCCAGGAAGCTCTCGGCGGCATGGAAATGCTCGTCGGCCACCGCCTGGGCGGCCTCTTCGAAGATGTCCGGCGCCGGTTTGTCACGCGGCCAGCCCCTGGCCACCTCGGTGGCCACCAGCAGCAGGTCGCGGGTCTCCTCGCGCAGCTTGCGCTCGCCCGCCGGCCCGAAGGCCTGGATGGTTTCGCCGTCGGTCTCAAGCACCGCCATGTCGACCGCGTCGAGCGAGGTGCCGGTCATGAATCCCAGGATACGCATGGTCCGGTTGACTGCCACGGCCCGGCCCGGCTAGCTAGGCCCCATGATCGATCACCGCCGCCTCACCCGCGCCTATTACCGCCCGCTGTCCTAGCGGGAGGCCGACCGATCACGTCGATGCGCCCGCCCCACCGGCGACGCGTCAGGCCAGCGAACGTCTCCGGATCCCTTCCAGGAGACTGCCACGATGAAACCCTCGCCACAGACCGCCTCCCCCGTGCTAGACGCGCGGTCACCCGAACGCCCGGCGCCGAAATCCCCCGCGCCCGAACTAGAGAGTCGAACCATGTCCGCCGCCGCATCGTTCAAGTCGGAATTCCTCCAGACCCTGCAGGCCCGCGGCTACATCCACCAGATCACCCATCCGGAGGAACTGGACGCCGCGGCCGCCGGCGGGATCGTCACCGCCTATATCGGCTTCGACGCCACCGCGCCGTCGCTGCACGTGGGCAGCCTGATCCAGATCATGATGCTGCGCCGTCTGCAGCAGGCCGGCCACAAGCCGATCGTCCTGATGGGCGGCGGCACGACCAAGGTCGGCGACCCCACGGGCAAGGACGAGAGCCGCAAGCTGCTGTCGGACGCCGACATCGCCGCCAACATCGCCGGCATCAAGCAGGTCTTCGCCAGGTTCCTGACCTTCGGCGACGGGCCGACCGACGCCATCATGGTCGACAACGACGAGTGGCTGAGCAAGTTCGGCTACGTGCAGTTCCTGCGCGACTACGGCGTGCACTTCACGGTCAACCGGATGCTGGCCTTCGACTCGGTCAAGCTGCGGCTTGAGCGCGAGCAGCCGATGACCTTTCTCGAATTCAACTACATGCTGATGCAGGCCACCGACTTCCTGGAGCTGAACCGCAAGTACGGCTGCGTGCTGCAGATGGGCGGCTCGGACCAGTGGGGCAACATCCTCAATGGCGTGGAGCTGACGCGCCGCGTCGACCAGAAGGCCGCCTTCGGTCTGACCACGCCGCTGCTGGCTACGGCCTCGGGCGCTAAGATGGGCAAGACCATGTCGGGCGCGGTGTGGCTGAACGCCGAGCAGCTGAGTCCCTACGACTACTGGCAGTTCTGGCGCAACACCGAGGACGCCGATGTCGGCCGGTTCCTGAAGCTGTTCACCGACCTGCCATTGGCGCGGATCGCCGAGCTGGAGGCCCTGCCGGGCGCCCAGATCAACGAGGCCAAGAAGGTGCTGGCCGACGAGGCTACGCGGATGGCGCACGGCGAGGACGAGGCCCGCAAGGCCCGCGACGCCGCCGAAAAGGCCTTCGAGCAGGGCGCGCTGTCGGCCGACCTGCCGACCTTCGAGGTTGCGGCCGCGGACCTGAAGGCCGGGATCGTCCTGGCCAACCTGTTCGCTGACGCCGGCCTGGCCGCCTCGCGCGGCGAGGCCCGCCGCCTGGCCCAGGGCGGCGGCGTCAAGGTCAACGACAAGGCCGAACCCGACGCCAACCGCGTCGTCACCGAGGCCGACCTCGTCGACGGCGTCGTCAAGCTGGCGGCGGGCAAGAAGAAGATCGTGCTGGTCAAGCCGGTCTAGGATACCGCTCTCGTCCTTCGACAAGCTCAGGATGAGGGCGACTGAGACGACCGCGTGATCCTCACCCTGAGCCTGTCGAAGGGCGAGGATCACACCCAGCGAACTGGAAGGATGAGTGCGATGAGCGACCTGCAGCCCGGCGACAAGGCCCCCGATTTCGACCTGGCCACCGACACCGGCCGCGTCAGCCTGTCCGGCCTGAAGGGCAAGGCCGTCGTGCTCTACTTCTACCCTAAGGACGACACGGCTGGCTGCACGTCGCAGGCCCTGCAGTTCTCGTCCGAGGTCGAGGAATTCGCCAAGATGGGCGCGGTGATCGTCGGGGTGTCCAAGGACAGCGCCGCCTCGCACGCCAAGTTCCGCAAGAAGCACGACCTGACTGTCGATCTGGCCGCCGACCCCACCGGCGAGACGGTCGAGGCCTACGGCGCCTGGGTCGAGAAGAGCATGTACGGCCGCAAGTACATGGGCATCGACCGCTCGACCTTCCTGATCGACCGCGAGGGCGTGGTCCGGGCCGTCTGGCGCAAGGTGAAGGTGCCCAACCACATCAAGGCGGTGCTGACCGCCGCGCGGGCGCTCAAGGAAGGAACTCTGAAATAACGGTGTGGCTTCCCCGCCTCAGGCGTGCGGTTATCGCCACAGCGACCCGCGCCGGTGGTGGCCATGGGGCACGGAACCTTTTATCGGTTGAGTCGCTAAGGCAAAAAGTCGCCCCGTGTCCACACAGGGCGCGAAGTATCTTGCGCGTTTCTGCTTTCTCGTTGCATATCGCCGGGACCTTGAAAACGGGGGTTTCCTAGGGCGATGGCGATCACGCGCTTCAAGCGAATCCGACAATCCCTGGAAGAGCTCTTCCCCGAGCGTCATCTCTATGTGCGCTCCGGCGGCGAGATGCGCGGCTATGTCTTCTCCACCGGCAAGCAACTGATGTGCGCGACCGGCGTGGCCGCCGCCGCCCTGTGGATGGGCGTCTGCACCGCCGCCATGTTGATCAACGTGCTGTCGGTCAGCTCGACCGACCAGATGGTGATCAAGCAGAAGGCCTATTACGAGCGCCTGAACGCCGATCGCCAGGCGCGCCTGAACAGCGCCGTGGCCCAGCTGTCGGCCAGCAGCGGCTCGCTGGACGAATTGGCCAGCTCGGTCGAGAAGCGTCACGCCGCCCTGGCCCTGCTGGTCAGCGACTTCAAGGGCGTGCCCGGCGCCGCCCAGGCCCTGCAGGTCGGCAAGCCGCACGTGCTGGGCGCCTCGCCGGTCGAGCGCATCCAGGCCACGCGGATGGACCAGGAGCGGCTGATCGACGCGGCCGAGACCTTCGCCAAGAGCCGGGCCGAGCGCCTGCGCCTGGCCATGCGGATGGCCGGCCTGGACGCTGGCGCCTTCACCAGCCGCGACGGCGGCTCTTCCCTGGGCGGTCCGCTGATCGAGGCCAAGGATCCCCGCGCCCTGGCCGCCGTGCTCGATGTCGACGAGGACTTCGCCGGCCGCATCCAGCACGCCGCCACCGACATGTCGGACATGCGCCAGCTGAGCGCCGCCTCGCAGCAGCTGCCCTTCTACCGGCCGACCAACAATCCGGCGCTGAGCAGCAGCTACGGCGTCCGCTTCGACCCCTTCACCCATCGCCCGGCCTTCCATTCGGGCCTGGACTTCCCCGGCGCGTTCTACACGCCGATCATGGCCACCGCCCCGGGCGTGGTCTCCTATGTCGGCGTGCGTTCGGGCTACGGCAATGTCGTGGAGATCGACCACGGCGCCGGCTTCAAGACCCGCTACGCCCACCTGCAGGCCGCCTCGGTCCGCGTCGGCCAGCGCGTGGCCATCGGCCAGCGCATCGCGGCCATGGGCTCGACCGGTCGCTCGACCGGTCCGCATCTGCACTACGAAGTATGGGTCAACGGTCGGGCCCAGAACCCGAACCGATTCTTGAAGGCTGGTGAGTATGTTCAGCAAGCAAGCTAAGGCGTCCAAGGGCTCGGTCCAGATCGAGCCCCTGCCCATGTCCATGGCGCCGGCTGCGTCCGACGCCGCCCGCAAGGCCCCGCCCAAGGTGGCCTCCCTGGTCTCCCCCGACATCACCATCGAAGGCGGCATTACCGGCGACGGCGAGCTGCAGATCGACGGCGTGGTGCGCGGCGACGTCCGGGTCGGCCGACTGACGATCGGCGAAACCGGCCATGTCGAGGGCTCGATCTACGCCGAGGCGGTCGAGGTCCGGGGCCGGATCGTCGGCGCGATCACCGCCAAGCAGGTCCGCCTCTACGGCACCGCCTATGTCGACGGCGACATCACCCACGAGCAGCTGGCGATGGAAACCGGGGCCTTCTTCCAGGGCCGCAGCCTGAAATTCCAGCGTCCGGCCGCGCCGCAGGCCCAGCCCGCGCCGCCGCCGATGCTGGAAGCCAAGCCGGTCGCCTAACCCCATTGCCGCACAACGAACCCGGATGGCGGACTTCGTTGAAAGCCCGGCATCGCCGAAAAAGCTGGCTGGCCGTCGTCTGGGTCTTCGCGCTGATCCTGTCTTGCCTGATATCGTCAGGGATGGCGGGCTGGGCGTGGATCTTGTTCTTGGGCCACGCGCCGCCCTGGGACCTGTTGGGCGGAACGATATTCCTCATCGAAGCACCGGTCTTCCTGTGGCTGGCGAGGAAAGGCCCTCAGTTGCCGGCGCCGGGACGAAAGCCTGAAGAAATGGCCGCCGACGCCTTCTTCCACGACCCGGGGCGGCGACCATAAGAAACGCCCCGGATCGCTCCGGGGCGTTTTGCATTGCAAATCGACGCTCAAGCTAGGCCTGGGCGTCTCGCGTGGCCCCGACGCGCTGGGCCAGCGAAGCGCCCATGAACTGGTCGAGGTCGCCGTCCAGTACGCCCTGGGTGTCGGACGTCTCGACATTGGTCCGCAAGTCCTTGACCATCTGGTAGGGCTGCAGGACGTAGCTGCGGATCTGGTGCCCCCAGCCGATGTCGGTCTTCTGGTCTTCCAGGGCCTGCTGGGCGGCTTCCCGCTTCTGCAGTTCGGCCTCGTAGAGCCGGGCGCGCAGCATCTTCCAGGCCTCCTCGCGGTTCTGGTGCTGCGAACGGCCAGCCTGGCAGGCCACGGCGATGCCGGTCGGAATGTGCGTCAGGCGCACGGCCGAATCGGTCTTGTTGATGTGCTGCCCGCCGGCCCCGGAGGCCCGATAGGTGTCGGTGCGCACGTCCGACGGATTGATCTCGATCTCGATCGTGTCGTCGACCACCGGATAGACCCAGGCCGAGGCGAAGCTGGTGTGGCGCTTGGCGGCGGCGTCGTAGGGGCTGATGCGCACCAGGCGGTGGACGCCGGCCTCGGTCTTCAGCCAGCCATAGGCGTTCGTCCCCTTGACCAGCAGCGTCGCCGACTTGATGCCGACCTGGTCGCCGGAGGTCTCTTCGACCAACTCGACGCTCATGCCATGGGCGTTGGCCCAGCGGCTGTACATGCGCAACAGCATGCCCGCCCAGTCGCAGGACTCGGTGCCGCCGGCCCCGGAGTTGATTTCGACATAGCAGTCGTTGCCGTCGGCCTCGCCCGACAGCAGGGCCTCCAGTTCCGCCCGACCGGCGCGTTCCTTCAGGTCCTTGAGCTGGGCGCGAGCGTCCTCCAGCAGGGCTTCGTCGCCCTCCATGTCGGCCAGTTCGGCATATTCCAGCGCGTCCTTCAGGCCGCGTTCCAGCACCTGCACGGCCTCGACCCGGGCGGCCAGGGCGGCGCGTTCGCGGGAGACGGCCTGGGCTTCCGCGGGGCGGTCCCAAAGGGTCGGGTCCTCGACCCGGGCGTTCAGCTCATCGAGCTTGCGTAGGGCGACATCCCAGTCAAAGACGCCTCCTGAGCAGTCCTACGGACTGCTCGATGTCGGCCGCGGAGGCCTCGACATCCGGTCTCATCACGTAACTCCGTGACAGTGTTGAAGGGCGCGGGACATAGCCCGCGCCCGGAGTCGGCGCAATGACCCCGCACGAATTGGGCGACGATTAGTAGAGCCCGCTGATGTCCGGCGCCTGGGGCGGCGGCTTGGCGGGACCCTGGGTGGGGGCCGGTCCGATCTGGCCATCCGGCCAGGCCTGGCCGTAGGGCTGCGGTCCGCTGCTCTCGGTCGGCACGAAGACCTTCGGCTCCGTACCCGGCCGGAAAGCCTCGCGGATACCGCGGACCATGGCGAACTTGGCGTTGGCGGGGGCCCTGAATTCGGTCTTCGGCTGGCCCTTCAGCGCCTCGCGCATGAAGTCCATGAAGATCGGCACCGGGCCAGTCGCGCCCGTTTCGCCCTCGCCCAGCGAGCGGTTGTCGTCGAAGCCGATGAAGACGCCGACCACCAGGTTGGGCGAATAGCCCATGAACCAGGCGCTGCGATACTCGTTGGTCGTGCCGGTCTTGCCGGCCAGCGGATAGCCCAGCGAGCTGGCCTGGGCCGCTGTGCCGCGCTGGACCACGCCTTGCAGCATCGAGGTGATCTGGTAGGCGGTGATGGGGTCCATGACCTGTTCGCCGAGCGCCGGGATACGAGGACTCTCGTCGCCGTTGAAGCCGGCGTTGCAGCGCACGCAGTCGCGCTTGTCGGCGCGGAAGATCACCTTGCCCTCGCGGTCCTGCACCAGTTCGATCAGGTGCGGCTCGACGCGGCGGCCGCCGTTGACGAACGGCGTATAGGCCGTGGTCAATTTGAAGGGCGTGGTCTCACCCGCGCCCAAGGCCATGGCCAGGACCGGCGCCATGTCGCGGGTCACGCCGGTTTTCTTGGCGGTTTCGACGATCTTCTTCATGCCGACGCTCTGGGCCAGGCGTACGGTCATGGCGTTGATCGACTGCTCCAGGCCCTTGCGCAGCGGCAGGGCTCCGTAGAACTTCTTGTGATAGTTCTCGGGGCTCCAGTCCTGGCCATTGGCCCCTTTCAGGGTAATGGCGCTGTCGACCACCACGCTGGCCGGCGTGTAGCCGTTCTCCAGGGCCGTGGCGTAGACGAACGGCTTGAAGGCAGAACCCGGCTGGCGCATCGCCTGGGTCGCGCGGTTGAAGTTCGACAGCGAGAAGCTGTAGCCGCCGACCAGGGCCATGACGCGGCCCGTATAGGGTTCCATGGCCACCAGGGCGCCGTTGACGATGGGAACTTGGCGCAGGCGGTAGGCGGCGGCGCCGTCGGGCTTCTCAACGAACACCAGGTCGCCAACCTTCAGGCCTTTGGTGGCGTTGGCCCAGGCCATGTCCTCGCCAGCGATGGTCCCTTCGCCTTCGCCCTTGGCCAGGCGGACGCCGCCCGAAGCCGACGTGACAATGGCCGGCCGCCAGCCGCGGCGCTCGGAGGCCGGAGCCTTCTTCAGCGCCTGCTTTTCCCAGTCGGCGTCCAGAGCTTCCACATGACCCCAGGCGCCGCGCCAGCCATGGCGACGGTCGTACTTTTCAAGGCCTTCCATCAGCGCCACCCGGGCCGCGGTCTGCAGCTTGGGGTCCAGGGTGGTGCGCATGTAATAGCCGCCCTCGTTGAGGCGCGGACCGAGGGTGGCGACGCCGCGCTGGCGCACCTCCTCGACGAAATAGTCGGCGTCGCGATAGGCGGCGCGCTTAGGGGCCGGCTGGACGACGAGGTCCTCCGCCATCGCCTTCTTGGCGTCGGCCTGGCTGACCCAGCCCAGGTCGGCCATCTGGCCCAGGATCCAGTCGCGGCGGGCCTTGGCCTTCGCCTTGTTGCGGATCGGATGATAGTTGTCCGGTCCCTTGGGCAGCGCCGCCAGGAAGGCGCTTTCCGCCAGGGTCAGTTCCGGCAGCGACTTGCCGAAATAGTTATAGGCGGCCGCGCCGACCCCGTACGAGCGATAGCCCAGCCAGATCTCGTTCAGGTACAGCTCGAGAATCTGCTGCTTGTCGAGCGACTGCTCGAGGCGGTGGGCCAGGATCGCTTCCTTGAACTTCCGCCCGACCGTCGCGTCGCTGGTCAGCAGGACGTTCTTGGCGACCTGCTGGGTGATCGTGGAGCCGCCTTCGAGGCGACGACCGCGCGCAGCGTTGCCGATATTGTTCAGCATGGCCCGCGAGAAGCCGCCGACATCGACGCCGCCGTGCTTGAAGAAGTTGTGATCCTCGGCCGCCAGGAAGGCCTGGGCCAACTGCGGCGGGATCTGGTCGTAGGGCACGAAGATCCGGCGCTCTTTGGAATATTCGCCGATCAGGGTGCCGTCCCACGCATAGACGCGCGTGGCGGTCGGCGGGCGATAGTCCTGCAGTTCGCCAGCGTCCGGCATGTCGTGGAACAGCCAAGCGGCATAGATGGCGATGGCGAATCCGGCGACGGCGATCGCGGACAGCACCGTGACGCCGGCGATGGCGATCCATCGTTGTCTAGGCTTCAGATCCACGCCGCCTCCGTCGGGCGACGCACTTCCGCCCGCTCCGTTGGAATCCTCTAGCGCGCATCGGTCAAGGCGCCAACGGCTCTCGCCGTCCCGACGGGCGAACCCTTGCGCCTAGCGGGCGGCGAGGCGCGTCTGGCTCGCGAAATAAGATTCGATCGATCCGGCCACGGCGTCCATCAGCCGACCGCGACCCGCGGAGGTCTTGAGGAGACGCTCGTCATCGGCATTGGTGATGAAGCCCATCTCCAGCAGCACGGCCGGCACGTCCGGCGCCAACAGCACGATGAAACCGGCGTCGCGGTGGCTGCGGCGCAGCAGGGTCGTCTCCTCGCCCACCGACTGCAGCAGGGTTTCGGCGAAGGCGGCGGAGCGATTCTTGGTGGCGCGCTGCGACAGGTCCAGAAGGATCTGACTGACCGCTCGGTCGCGGCCCGGCAGGTTGGCCTTCATCAGCCAGTCGTCCTTCTCGAGCACCCGCGCCACGCGCTCGGTGCCCTTTTCGGACAAGGTGTAGACGCTGGCGCCGCGGGTCGTGGCGTCGGGGCCCGAATCAGCGTGCAGCGAGATGAACAGGTCCGCATCGGCCCGGCGGGCGATCTGAACGCGAGCCTCCAGCGGCACGAAGGTGTCGGACTGGCGGGTCATGACCACGGTATAGCGGCCCGACTTTTCCAGCCTCGCCTTCAGCGCCTTGGCGGCGGCCAGAGTGACGTCCTTCTCGGCGGTGTCGGAGCCCGAGGAACCCGGATCCTTGCCGCCGTGGCCGGCGTCGATGACGATCACCTTCTTCAAGCGCAGGGCCGGAGCCTTCATCGGCGCCGAAACCAGGGTCGGCTTCGAGCTCGGCGCCTGGGCCGCGCCAGCGGCATCGGTGGATTTCAGGTCGATGACGTAGCGATAGGCCGAAGCGCCGTCGCCCGGCGGCAGCAGGAAGCGCCGGCGAACCTCGGCGTTGGCCTTCAGGTCAAGACGCAGGCGGGCGCCGCCCGCGGCTTCGTCGATCGCCCAGCGCTCGACCAGGCCTTGACCCGCGCCCTGCAGGTCGCCGGCCGTCGCGACGTTGGGCAGCGCGATGACGACCCGGCGATCAGCGGCGCCGTCCGCCAACAGCTTGCCGGTGGCGGCGCGATCGAGGTCGATGACGATGCGGGTTTCGTTACGGTCTCCGCCGAAACGGACCTTCTGGACGCCGGCGGCGGGCGCCGGACCATGGGCCATGGCCACGGCCACGCCAGCCAGAGCCAGGCCGCCGACGATCATCGCCGCGCGCGCCCACCCCGTCCTCGTCGCCGAGATCAAGACACTGTTCATGCCGTCCGTCGCCCCAGGGGCCCAACCTAAACCAAAACTGATATCCGCATTTCCGGGTAGAGAAAGCGTTAACCCAAGGCGCGACACGGCGGCGCAGATGGCGTCAGTCGAGCGCTTTTCTTTTACGATACGATGTTGCTACACTATGGTCCGCGCGCTGAGCGCCGTGATCGTCATGGCGGAAAGCGTGAGCGGCTCCTATCTCACGGACCGGCTTGTATCCTGAGGGTGCAATCTTGTTCGTGGCCGGACCGCCGGACTGAAACGAGTTTGGGCTCGATTACCAGCGTGAGGCGCGAAGCCTTCGCCTGGATCGACCCGCAGGGTTCGCGTCGGACCCTTAAGCCGCTCCGGCGTCGACGCTCCATCCGATCCGCGCCCTCCGGCGCGTTTAAGGAACACAGAAACCTTATGGGCTGCGCCGCACCCGACCGCCTTTGGCGACCGACCTTCCGCAACCGCTTCGGCGGGGCGACGGGCGGTGACGTGCGCGCCTTTCAATCATATCGGCGCCCGGACCTAGCGTTCGCCGCGCGCCGTGGAGATACCCTTTATGTCGAAGAAGATGTTGATCGACGCCGCCCACGCCGAAGAGACGCGTGTGGTGGTCGTGGACGGTACGCGGGTTGAAGAATTCGATTTCGAAAGCCAGACCCGAAAGCAGCTCCGAGGAAATATCTATCTCGCCAAGGTGACCCGCGTTGAACCCAGCCTCCAGGCTGCGTTCATCGAGTACGGCGGCAACCGCCATGGCTTCCTGGCCTTCAACGAGATCCACCCGGACTATTACCAGATCCCGGTCGCCGACCGCGAAGCGCTGATGCGCGACGACTCGCACGACGACGAGGACGATCACCATCACGCCCGCGAAGACGATGACGGTGACGTGGTCGACGACGAGGAAGACGCCGTCGAGGAAGAACTGGCGCGCCGCAAGCGCCGCCTGATGCGCAAGTACAAGATCCAGGAAGTGATCCGCCGCCGGCAGATCATGCTGGTCCAGGTCGTCAAGGAAGAGCGCGGCAACAAGGGCGCGGCCCTGACGACCTACCTCTCGCTGGCGGGCCGCTACGGCGTCCTGATGCCCAACACCGCCCGCGGCGGCGGCATCAGCCGCAAGATCACCACGGTCACCGACCGCAAGCGCCTCAAGAGCGTGGTGCAGGGGCTGGACGTGCCGCAGGGCATGGGCCTGATCGTGCGCACCGCCGGCGCCAAACGCACGAAGGCGGAAATCAAGCGCGACTACGAATACCTGCTGCGGCTGTGGGAAAACATCCGCGACAACACCCTGCACTCGATCGCGCCGGCGCTGATCTACGAGGAGGAAGACCTCGTCAAGCGCGCCATCCGCGACATGTACGACAAGGACCTGGAAGGCATCTGGGTCGAGGGCGAGGCCGGCTACAAGGAAGCGCGCGATTTCATGCGCATGCTGATGCCCAGCCAGGCCAAGAAGGTCTTCCCGTACCGCGAGCCGGCCCCGCTGTTCGTCAAACACAAGATCGAGGACCATCTGGCCCAGATCTATTCGCCGGTCGTGCCGCTGCGCTCGGGCGGCTATCTGGTGATCAACCAGACCGAGGCCCTGGTCGCCATCGACGTCAACTCGGGCAAGGCGACGCGTGAGCGCAACATCGAAGCCACCGCGCTGAAGACCAACCTGGAGGCGGCTGAAGAAGCCGCTCGCCAGCTGCGCCTGCGCGACCTGGCCGGCCTGATCGTCATCGACTTCATCGACATGGATGAAGGCAAGAACAACCGCGCCGTCGAGAAGGTCCTCAAGGACGCCCTCAAGGACGATCGCGCCCGCATCCAGATGGGCAAGATCAGCGGTTTCGGCCTTATGGAGATCAGCCGCCAGCGCCGCCGCACCGGCGTGCTGGAAGGCACTACCCACGTCTGCGAACACTGCGATGGCACCGGCCGTGTCCGCTCCGTCGAGTCCAGCGCCCTGGCCGCCCTGCGCGCGGTCGAGGTCGAGGCCCTGAAGGGCGGCGGCGCCGTCACCCTGAAGGTCAGCCGCCCGGTCGGCATCTACATCCTCAACGAAAAGCGCGCCTATCTGCTGCGCCTGCAGCAGACCCACGCGCTGTTCGTCACAGTCTTGGTCGATGACAGCCTGCACCAGGCCGAGCACGACATCGACCGCACCGAGCTCGGCGAGCGCCCCGCCCCGCAGATCTTCGCACCGATCGAACCGGAGCCCGTCTATGAGGACGAGGCCTTCGACGACGAGGAGGACGAGGAAGACGAGGACATCGTCGCCGGGGACGAGGACGAGAGCGAGGATGACGATGCGTCCCGCGTCGCTCGTCCGGCCCGCGTCGAGACCTCGGAAGACGAAGGCCGTCGCGGCCGCAAGCGTCGCCGTCGCGGCGGTCGTCGCGACGATCGTGACGAGGCGCCGGCCGAGGTCGCTGGCGAAGATGATGACGACGACGTCGAGGGCGCCGATCGCGTTGAGGGCGACATCGAGGGCGAGGACGAGGAATCGCGTCGCCGCCGTCGCCGTCGGGGTCGTCGCGGCGGTCGTCGCGGCGGTCGCGAGGACGGGGATCGTCCGGCCGACGCCTTCACCTGGACCCGTCCGCGGGTGCCGTTCGGCGAGAACGCCTTTGTCTGGCACGATCCGGAGGCCTTGGATGGCCGCCGTCCGGTCAATGATCGTCCGGAGCGCGGCGAACGTCCGGAGCGGGCCGAGGCGCCTGTCGCCGAACGGGCGGAGCGTCCGGAACGCGCCGAGCGCGGCGAACGCGGCGGTCGCCGTGGGCGTGGTCGTGGCGAACGCAGCGAGCGGAACGAGACGTCCGAAGCGCCGCGCGCCGAACGCACTCCCGCGCCGCGGGTCGATGTCGCCGAGTTGGAGGTCGCGCCGCTGGCTCCGGCCGTGATCGAAGGCCCGCCGGCCGATGTCTGGGTCGAACTGCCGGCTCAGGACGAGGCGCCCAAGAAGGCCCGCCGTCCCCGTAGCCGGGGTCGCAAGACCGCCGACGCCGAGGCTTCGGCTGAAGCTGCCGTCGAGGCGCCCGTCGTCGAAACGCCTTCGGCCGCAGCGCCTTCGGTCGAAACGGTTGAGGAAACGCCCTTGGTCGCGGCGGAAGTCGAGATCGCTGCTCCAGTCGCCGAACCGGAACCTGTCGCGGTCGTCGCGGCGGAAGCGGCCCCGGTTTCCGTGGAGCCCGACCCCGCCGAGATCCTGACCCCTCCGGAAAAGCCCAAGCGCGGCTGGTGGCGGCGCGGCTGACGGTCTCGAAATGAAGCTCGGCGGGGCCCTGGTCCCGCCGAGCTTCACGCCTATATCCGGACATAGGTCCGACGGAATGTTCCCAGGTTGTCGAGAACAGCGTTAGACTGCCGGCTTGAGCGCGGGGGCGTGATCAGGAGAGCTTCGATGACCTCCCGGACAAGGGCGGCTTCCGAAACAATAGCCAGGAAGACGGGATCGGCGCTGTCCGCGCTGGCCCTGCTGGCGGCCATCCTGGTTCCCGTCGCGCCGGCCCATGCACAGGACGGCCCCTCGCTGATCCGCGACACCGAGATCGAGGAAATCCTTCACCGCGACGCCGATCCGATCTATGCGGCGGCCGGACTGGATCCCAAGACGGTTCGCATCCTGCTAGTCGGCGACAAGGAACTGAACGCCTTCGCCACCCAAGGCCTGATGATGGGCCTCAATACCGGCCTGATCCTGCAGACCGAGACGCCCAACCAGCTGAAGGGCGTCATCGCCCACGAAACCGGACACCTGGCCGGGGCCCACCCCCTGCGTTCGGGCGAGATGATGCGGGCCGGCCTCAAGCCGATGATCCTGACGATGGGCCTGGGCGTCCTGGCCGCCTTGGCCGGCGCGCCGGACGCCGGCGCGGTGCTGATGGGCAACGCCTCGTACTTCGGCCAACTCGGCGCTCTGGGCTACAGCCGCGACCAGGAATCTCGCGCCGACCAAGCCGGCGCCGGTTTCCTGGAAGCTACGGGCCAATCGGGCCGCGGCCTGGTCGAGTTCTTCGACAATTTCCGCTACCAGGAGGTCTTCGACCAGTCGCGGCGCTTCGCCTATTTCCGCAGCCACCCGCTGTCGGGCGATCGCATCGACGCCCTGCGCGGCCGTGTCGAAAAGCTGCCGCACTACAATGCCGTCGACGATCCGCAGTCCCTGGCCGAGCACGAGATCATGAAGGCCAAGCTGGAGGGCTTCATCAACCCCGGCGTGGCGATCGTGAAGTACAAGGAAACCGACCGAGCCTTCCCGGCCCGTTACGCACGCGCCATCGCCTATTACCAGATGAAGGAGCCTGACCGGGCCCTGAAGATCCTCGACGGGCTGATCACGGAGAATCCGAACAATCCCTATCTTTGGGAGCTGAAGGGCCAGATCCTGTTCGAGTTCAATCGGGTCAAGGAAGCCGAGGAGCCGCAGCGCCGCTCGGTGGCGCTGAAGCCCGACGCCGCCTTGCTGCGGGTCAATCTGGGCCAGACCCTGATCGGACTCGACGACCCTAAGAAGGTCGAGGAAGGCATCAACGAGCTGAAACGCTCTCTGCTCGACGAAAGCGACAACTCCGTCGCCTGGCGCCTGCTGGCCCAGGCCTATGACAAGCGCGGCGAGGACGGCCAAGCCCGCCTGGCCACCGCCGAGCAATATTTCAACATGGGCGCGACCCAGGAAGCGCGGGTCTTCGCCATGCGGGCTCGCGAACTGCTCAAGAAGGACAGCGTGGAGTGGCGCCGCGCCACCGACATCGTCCTGACCTCCAATCCTTCCAACCAGGACCTCAAGGACCTGGCCAAGGAAGGCGCCGTCACCTCGGGCCTGCGCCGCTAGGCCGCCCCCTTCCAGAGATCTCCATGCCCCTCACCTTCCGTCCGCTGGCGGTCGCCGCCGCGTCCCTCGTCGCCCTTTCCCTGATCGGTTGCGGCCAGGCCAACGCCGACAAGGCGTTCGGCGAGAAGGTGCATGCCTATCTGATCGAGCATCCCGAGGTGCTGGTCGAGATGAGCGCCAAGCTGCAGGAAAAGCAGGTCGCCGAGAAGACGAAGAACGCCAAGGGCGCGATCACCAAATATCGCCAGGCGCTCGAGAACGACCCCCGGGACTTCGTGGCCAATCCGAACGGCTCGATCACGGTGGTCGAGTTCTTCGACTACCGCTGCGGCTACTGCAAGCTGGCCGCGCCGCAGATCGTCGAGCTGATCCAGAAGAACCCGGACGTTCGTTTCGTGTTCAAGGACTTCGTGATCTTCGGCCACGACTCGGAAGTCGCGGCCCGGATGGTCCTCGGAGCCAAGGACCAGGGCAAGACGATCGAGCTGCACAAGCGCCTGATGGCCGAAAAGAGCCTGGACGAAGCGGGCGTCGTCCGCATCGCCCAGCAGCTTGGCATCGACGTGGCCAAGGCCCGCGCAACGGGCGTGTCGGAGGCCACGACTCAGCACCTGGCCGACACTCACGCCCTGGCCGAGGCCTTGGCCATTGAGGGAACGCCGGCTTTCCTGGTCGGTGACCAGATGATACCCGGCGCCGACATGCACGCCCTCAACCTGGCGATCGACCAGGCTCGAGCCGGAAAGGCCAAGAAGGTCTAGGCTTGGCCTAGATCAGGCCCGCCAGCGGCGAGCTGGGATCAGCGTAGAGCCGCTTCTGCATCCGACCGGCGAGATAGGCTTCGCGGCCGGCGATCACCGCGTGCTTCATCGCCCGAGCCATGCGAATCGGATCCTTGGCCTCGGCGATGGCGGTGTTCATCAGGATGGCGTCGCAGCCCAGTTCCATGCCGATCGCCGCGTCGGAAGCCGTGCCTACGCCCGCGTCGACCAGCACCGGCACCTTGGCGTTCTCGACGATGATCCGCAGGTTCACGCGGTTCTGGATGCCCAGACCCGAGCCGATCGGCGCGCCCAGCGGCATGATCGCCACCGCGCCGGCGTCCTCCAGCTTGCGGGCGTAGACGGGATCGTCCGAGCAATAGACCATGACCTGGAAGCCTTCGGCGACCAGCAGCTTCAGCGAGCGCAGGGTCTCTTCCATGTCGGGATAGAGGGTCTTGGGATCGGACAGCACTTCCAGCTTCACCAGGTCCCAACCGCCGGCCTCGCGGGCCAGGCGCAGGGTGCGCACCGCATCCTCGCCGGTGAAACAGCCCGCGGTGTTCGGAAGGAAGGTGAATTCGGTGGGTTTGACATGGTCGACCAGCAGCGGCTGGGTCGGGTCCGTCAGATTCACGCGGCGCACGGCCACGGTGACGATCTCCGCCCCTGCCGCCTTCGCCGCCGCGGCGTTGGTGGCGTAGTCCTTGTACTTGCCGGTGCCGACGATCAGCCGCGAGCGGAAGGTGCGGCCAGCGACGGTCCAGGAGTCGTCTTCGGCGGTGGCGATGGCGGATTCGGGGGGCACGTGCGCGTTCATGGGTTGGGTTTACGCCTCCGCGCCCAGGGTTTCAAACGTCCAGGCCTAGCCGCCGCCGATGAAAGTGACGATCTCGATCCTGTCGCCATCAGCCAGGGCGGTGTCGGCGTATGTCGAGCGTGGGGCGATCTCGAGATTGCGCTCCACCGCCACCTTGCGGGCGTCCAGGCCCAGGGCGAACACAAGATCCGCGATGCTGGCGATGTCGGCGATCTCCCGTTCTTCGCCGTTCAGTAGAAGCCTCATGTCACCTCCGAAGCGAGCCCTGCTTGTGACGCGAGGGAACCGGCTATACAAGACCTCCCGGAATCGACGGCGGAGCCGAATGGTAAAACCGATCCATGTGCTGAGCGGACCCAACCTCAACCTATTGGGAACGCGCGAGCCCGAGATCTACGGCAAGGACACGCTCGACGATGTCCGCACGCGCTGCGAGGCGCGCGCGGCCGCTCGGGGTCTTTCCGTTATCTTCCGGCAGAGCAACCACGAAGGCGCGCTGATCGACTGGGTTCAGGAAGCCCGGACGGAGGCCTGCGCGTTGGTGATCAATCCGGCGGGCTATGGACATACGTCGATCGCTCTCCTTGACGCCCTGAAGACCTTGAATATCCCGGTCATCGAGTGTCACCTGTCCAATCCGGCGGCGCGGGAGGAATTCCGCCGCCACACCTTCGTTTCGCTCGCGGCGACCGGGATCGTCTCCGGCTTCGGCGCGGCGAGCTATGAATTGGCGATCGAGGCCGCTGCCGGCCTGATCGGCGCGAACTAGCCGGCGATCCCGGCTTCAGAAGACAGCAAGGTAACCTTCCATGTCCAATCCCAAGGCCCCCGCCGATCCGGTCGAGACTCCGTCGATCGACGCCCGCCTGGTCCGCAAGCTGGCCGACATCCTGAAGGACACCGGCCTGTCGGAGATCGAGGTCGAACATGCGGGTCTGAAGATCCGGGTCGCTCGCGAACTGACCGTGGCCGCCGCGCCGACGCAATATGTCCAGGCCACGGCCGCGCCGGCCTATGCGCCCGCCCCGGCTCCGGCGGCCGCCGCCGCGCCTGCCGCTGAAGCCACGCCCGCGCCGGCCGCCCACGCCGGCGAGGCCGTCAAGTCGCCGATGGTCGGCACCGTGTACCTGTCGCCCCAGCCCGGCGCCGACGCCTTCATCAAGGTGGGCGACACGGTGAGCGCCGGCCAGACCCTGCTGATCGTCGAAGCCATGAAGACCATGAACCCGATCTCGGCGCCCAAGGCCGGTAAGGTCGTCGAGATTCTCGTGGCAGACGCCCAGCCCGTCGAATTCGGCGAGCCGCTCGTCATCGTCGAGTAATCGGCATGTTTGACAAGATCCTCATCGCGAACCGAGGCGAGATCGCGCTTCGGGTTCACCGCGCCTGCAAGGAAATGGGCATCGCCACCGTGGCGGTCCATTCCGAAGCTGACGCCAATTCCATGTGGGTGCGGCTGGCCGACGAAAGCGTCTGCATCGGCCCGGCTTCGGCCGCAAAGTCGTATCTGAATATCCCCTCGATTATCGCCGCGGCCGAGATCACCGGCGCTCAGGCGATCCATCCGGGCTACGGCTTCCTGTCTGAGAACGCCCGCTTCGCCGAGATCGTCGGGGCCCATGGCTACACCTTCATCGGGCCCAAGCCGGAACACATCCGGATGATGGGCGACAAGATCACCGCCAAGCAGGCGGTCAAGGACGCCGGCATTCCGGTGGTCCCCGGCTCGGACGGCGGCGTCTCGACCGAGGAAGAGGCCTTTGCGGCCGCCGAGCAGATCGGCTTCCCGGTGCTGATCAAGGCCGCCTCCGGCGGCGGCGGCCGCGGCATGAAGGTCGCCCAGACCCGCGAGGATCTGGCCGAAGCCGTCTCGACGGCCCGCTCGGAAGCCCGGGCGGCGTTCGGCGACGACACGGTCTATATGGAGCGCTATCTCCAGAAGCCGCGCCACATCGAGCTGCAGGTCATCGCCGACAGCCACGGCAACGTCGTGCACCTGGGCGAGCGCGACTGCTCGCTGCAGCGCCGTCACCAGAAGGTGCTGGAAGAAGCCCCCTCGCCCGCCCTGGGCGCCGAAGACCGCGCCAAGATCGGCAAGATCGTGGTCGATGCCGTCAAGGCGATCGGTTATCTGGGCGTCGGCACGATCGAGTTCCTGTGGGAGAATGGCGAGTTCTTCTTCATCGAGATGAACACCCGCCTGCAGGTCGAGCACCCAGTCACCGAGGCGATCACCGGCATTGACCTGGTCCGCGAACAGATCCGCATCGCCGCCGGCCTGCCGCTGTCGTTCACCCAGGATGACGTGGTGTTCGAGGGCCACGCCATCGAGTGCCGGATCAACGCCGAGAACGCGCGGACCTTCACGCCTTCGCCGGGCACCATCACCGACTTCCACGCCCCCGGCGGCCTGGGCGTACGGCTGGATTCGGCGATCTACACCGGCTATGCGATCCCGCCCTATTACGACAGCCTGATCGGCAAGCTGATCGTGCATGGCCGTGACCGCGAGGAGTGCATCGCGCGCCTGCGCCGTTGCCTGGGCGAGATGGTCGTCGGCGGCATCGAGACCACGATCCCGCTGTTCCAGGATCTGCTGGTGCAACCCGACATCCTGGCCGGCGATTACGACATCCATTGGCTGGAGCGCTGGATCAAGGCGCAGGGCTAGGCCTGCTCAAAGGGTCGGGCGGAACGCCATGGACGACGCCTTCACGGTCGATGATCTCATCGCCTGCTACGAGCGCGGCGTCTTTCCCATGGCGGACGCCCGCCACGACGAGAGCATCTTCCTGATCGACCCGGAACGCCGGGGCGTGCTGCCGCTGGACGGCGTGCACGTCCCGCGCCGCCTGGCCCGCACGGTTCGGGCCCAACCGTTCGAGATCCGTATCGACACGGCCTTCGACGCCGTGGTCGAGGCTTGCGCCGCCGCCCGGCCAGGACGTCTGGAGACCTGGATCAACAATCCGATCCAGCGCCTCTACGGCCAGCTGTTCGCCCGCGGCCTGGCCCACAGCGTCGAGTGCTGGGACGGCGAGGACTTGGTCGGCGGCCTTTACGGCGTGGCGTTCGGCGCCTGCTTCTTCGGCGAAAGCATGTTCTCGACCCGTCGCGACGCCAGCAAGGTGGCGCTGGTCCACTTGGCCGGCCGGCTGATCGTCGGCGACTATCGCCTGCTGGACACCCAGTTCATCACCGAGCATCTCGAACAGTTCGGAACGATCGAGATCTCGCGCGCCGACTATCGCCGTCGGCTGGGACGGGCCTGGACGGCCCCTGCCGATTTCTACCGACTTGCGGCCGGCGCCACCGGGGCCGACGTTTTGCAAGCGATCAGCCAGGCGTCGTAGACCGGATGTTCCAAGGGGTTCAGGCCCGGCGAATTGGCGTACATCCAACCCTTGTAGATCTGGCGCCCGGCCGGCGCCACGCGGCCTGGCAGGGCCTTGGGCTGGGTGTCTACCGTGACATAGGCCACCGAGTCCGGGGCATCCTCGTCGGGCGCGGTCGTTTCGCAGGCGCGGACCGTGAAGATCAGGGTCTTGTAGCGGATCGGCTGGCCGACCGGAGCCTCGAACCGCATGGTCTCGGTGGTGACCTTGTCGAGCGCCTGCAGAATGGCGACCGAAGAGCGGGCGCGCTTGAGCGGCTCGGCCGGCTTGTCCGGCGTCGTCGCGGCGGATTTGGCCGTCGACGCGGCCGGGGCGGGCGTTTCGTTCGCGGCCGATGAGGCGGCGGTCGTAGGCGTAGGGGCCTGCGCCGCGGGGCGTGGTCCGGGTGAAGGGCGTGACTGCTGTGGCACGACGATCGGCGCGGGAGCCGTCGGCGGCGCCGGGGCCGTTGGCGGTTGCTGTGGCGTGTTCTGCAGCGCCCAAGCTCCGCCGCCGGCGAGCGAACCCGCGACGACCAGCGCCGTCACGCCCGCCAAGGACCGCCGGACCGTCATCCTATTCGGGCGACCAGGGCTTGTAGTCGCTGGTGGCGACCGCGCGTTCGCCGCCGCGAGCCAGTGAGCCCTTTGGACGCCAGGCATGGATCGTGCCGGTCAGGTTGGGGTGGTGGTCCTTCTCCCAGGCGCGACGCTTCAGCGGCGCCACGGTCGGCGGCTCGTCGAAGGTGTAGTGCAGCCAGCCGCTCCATTCGGGCGGCACCTTTGAGGCCTCGGCGTAGCCGTCATAGATGACCCAGCGGCGCTTGCGGTCGTCATAGCTGTCGCTGTTGTCGCGGGCCTCGAAGTAGCGGTTGCCGTAATCGTCCTGGCCGACGAACACGCCACGACGGCTAATGTGGAAACGCTGACCGATGGTCGCGCCGTTCCACCACGTAAAGATCGCTTTCAGCACCGCGTCAGCACCAATCTCGCAAAGGTCCCAAACTGGGAGGATTTCGGACAACGCCGAGGCGTTGCGAAGCGGCCGGACTATAGGTCGGCGGCTCCTCAGCGTCCAGCATCCGACGCGCCAACGCCGCTTCAACATCTTGTGGATCGGGAGGCGTCCGAACCCCACATCTATTGAAGGGGCGGGTTCGGCGATCTAGGATGGCTAATTCTTGGCGCGCCCTGGCGCCCAGACCGCGGAATCGCCCATGCGCATTCAGTCCAGACACCCCGCCTCCACCCCACGCCTTGCGTTGCGTGAGATCGAGCGCCCAGACGCGGTCATTGAGGTGCTGGCGCCGGAAGATTGGCCGGACGCCCGGGGCGAGGCGTGGCTGGATTGGGCCGCCCGGGACTGCAACGACGGGGTGATCGACGCCGAGGCTCCGCTGGGCGGCGGCCCCGCCCGCTACGCCGATCACCTGGCCAAGACCGGTCTGTCCGACGGCCTGTTCGGCGACGCCGCCGACGCCAGCGCCTTCCGCGACGCCCTTTTGGCCACCATGCTGACGGGCTTGGCGTCGCCGGCGAGCACCGCCATGGCTCCGCTGCGGCTGCCCGACATCGGTGAGATCGAATTCAGGCGCGCCGCCGAAGGTCACCTGGCGCACTGGCGATCGGCGCGTCTGGCCGCCAAGGCCGCCGCTCGGCTCGACGCCGCCCTGGCCCAGGTCGGCGACGCGGTCCAGCGCTGCCATGGCGACGCCAAGGCCTGCGCCGATCCGTCCAAGAACAGCGCGCTCGGCCGCGCCGCCCGGAGGGCCCGCGACCTGGGGGCCGACGACCGAATGATCCTTGACGCCATCGCCCTGGCCGGCGCGCCGCGCACGGGCCTGATCGAGCCGGACGCGAAGGCCCCAGCCCCGCTCGTCGCCTCGGCTTCCCGCCAGGGCGTGGCGGCGGTGGACGAAGCCGCCAGTTTCGCCGCTCAGGTCGGCTGGGAGACCAGCGCCCTGGTGCTGGCCCTGTCGCCCGACGACGCCGAAAATCTGGCCCGGGGCGCGCCGGTTCGCGCCGCGATCGACGTCACCGCCTTCCAGCACGGCGAGGCCTTCGACACCGCGAGTTTCAATCAGGTTGTGGGCCTGTGGGCGACAGCCCTGGAGATCGAACGGGGCGACCGCCCGGCCGAGATCGGTCTGGCCGGGGTCGGCGACTGGCTGCTGACCCAGGGCCTTTCGCCCGCAGGCGAGCTGGGGCGCGACGCAGCGTCGGCGCTCTGGGCCCTGACGGTCGGCGCCGCGCTGAGCGCCAGCGCCGAGGCCGCCGCCGCGCTCGGCGCCGATCCTGCCTTCGCTCAGGAACGCCAGACGGTGTTGCGCAGCCTGGCCGAGCGCCGCGTGCGCGCCGCCGCCTTGCGCTCGCCCCTGGCCTCGGAGGCCGCCGCGGCCTTGGCTGTCGCCCACGGCCTGGCTCGCAAGCACGGCCTGCGTTCGTCGCGCCTGGTCGCCGCCTTCGCCGATCCGGAGGCGGCTCTTCGCCTGGGCGGCAAGCCCTTGGGTGCAGCCGCCGCCGCCGCGCCGATCTCGACCGCCCAGACCGCCGATGGCTTGCTGGTTCCGACTTTCAGCGCCGCCGGCCACATTTGCCTGACCGAAGCGGGCGCCGACTTCGACGCCGCCCGTCGGCACGCCATGGGTCATGGTTCGCTGGCCGACTCCCCCGCGATCGACCACACGGTGCTGCAGGCTCGCGGCTTCACCGCTCACGAGATCGAGCTGGCCGAGGACGCCCTGCGCCACGCGGACGACCTGCGCGCAGCCTTCGCCCCGGCCGTGATCGGCGCCGGCTTCCTCAGCGACGTTCTGGGCGTTCCCGCCGACCTGTTGGCCGATCCCGACTTCGACACCCTGGCCTTCGCCGGCTTCTCCGAGACCGAGATCGAGACGGCCGAGCGCCACGCCCTGGGCGCGCGCCGCCTGTCCGACTGCGAGGCCCTGGAAGGCGAACTGCGGGCGCTGTTCTCGGCCGTCGAACTCCCGGTCTTGGCGGACCGTCTGGCGATGCAGGCCGCCGTGGAGACCTTCACCTGCCTGGCCAATCCGGCGGTGCTGGACTTGCCCTTCGACGCTCGCCCCGCGGACGCCGCCCGCCTGCAAGCCGCCGCCGCCCGCGCTGGCGTCCGGGCCCTGCGGTTGAACCGCATCGCCGCCCCGGCGGGTTTCGTCCTCGCCCTGCCCGAGGAAACCGAGGCCCCCAAGCCCACGCGCCCCGAAACTGTTGTCGGGTCGCCGCCGCCCGCCCCCGTCAAGGAACGGATCGTCGAACGCGTGGTCGAGCGGGTCGTCGAGCGCGGCGGCCGCTCTCGCCGCAAGCTGCCCGACCGTCGCAAGGGCTATATCCAGAAGGCCGCGGTCGGCGGTCACAAGGTGTATCTGCACACCGGCGAATACGAGGATGGCGAGGTCGGCGAGATCTTCATCGACATGCACAAGGAAGGCGCCGCCTTCCGCAGCCTGATGAACAATTTCGCCATCGCCATCTCGATCGGCCTGCAATACGGCGTGCCCCTGGACGAGTTCGTCGACGCCTATGTCTTCACCAAGTTCGAGCCGGCCGGACCGGTGACCGGCAACGACTCCATTCGGTCGGCGACCTCGATCCTCGACTATATCTTCCGCGAACTGGGCGTCTCGTATCTTGGCCGCGACGATCTGGCCAACGCCGATCCGGGCGAGTTCAACGCCGACGGCCTGGGCCGAGGGGAAGGCGCGCCTGACGGCGAGGTCGAGGCCGAACCCTTGCCCGCCAGCAAGTTCATCTCCAAGGGCTTCTCGCGCGGCGCCGCGCCGGACAACCTGGTGTTCCTGCCGTTCGGCGGCCGCCGGGACCAGGAACCCCGGCCGGTCGGCGCTAGCGGCGACGTCTGCCCGGCCTGCGGCGACCTGGCCCTGAGCCGCAAGGGCGGCCTGGTGGTCTGCGACAGTTGCGGAACCCAGGCCGGCGCCGCTCCCGGCGAGAGCGACGCCGGCTAGCCGTTTGCCTGGCCTTAAGCTTGCGTGGCCATGCTTGATCGCCGTTCCCGCCGAAAGACGCGTGCCAGAATGAAACCGCTGCTCCCGATCCTCGCCGCCGCCGGCCTGCTGGCCCTCGCCGGTCCCGCGATGACCCAGAACGCCAGCCAGATCGCCCAGGTCCGGGGCGGCGCCAACTGTCCGCGCTGCAACCTGTTCCAGGCCGATCTCTCCGGCGCGGTGCTGAAAGGCCGGAACCTGGCCGGCGCCCGCCTGCGCCAGGCCGATCTCAGCCTGGCCGAGATGAACCGCACCAGCTTCGCCGGCGGCGACCTGCGCGACGTCAATTTCTATGGCGGGGTGTTCGGCGGCGCCAGCTTTGCGGGGGCTAACCTGACCAACGCCAGCCTGGTCGGCGCCTACCTCGAAGGGGCGAATTTCCGCGGCGCGACCCTGGCCGGCGCGAACCTTTCCGGAGCCGAGATGGACCGCGCCGTGGGCCTGACCCAGGCCCAGCTGAACCGGGCCTGCGGCGATATGTCCACCCGCTTGCCGCGCGGGCTTTCCGTGCCCGCTTGCCGTTAAACTTCCGTCATTACCGCGATTTAAGTGGCGCTTGGGCCTCGACGGTCCCAAATCGTAACTCACACGGTCGCTTATCTTGACCGGTCTGGAGGTTTCGATGTCCCGCTTGCGGATCACGGTCGCCGCTCTGTCGCTCGCCCTGTCAGCCATGGCCCACCAGGCCTATGCCGGGGTCGAGGACAAGGACGTGCCGCGCATGATCTCGCTGGGTGGCACGTGCGTGAACTGCGAACTGTCGGGACGCAAGCTGACCGGCGCCCGCTTCACCGGCGCCAACTACGCCAAGGCCAACCTGATCGGCGCCGACCTGCGCGGGGCCAGCTTCTTCGGCTCCAACTTCGTGGCCGCCGACCTGTCGCGAGCTGACCTGCGCGGCGCCGAGATGCGCGGCGCCAATTTCGTCGGGGCCCATTTCGCCGACGCCCGCCTGTCGGGCATCGAGAGCAGCGGCGCCAATTTCCAAGGCGCGGACATGCCGAGGGTCGACCTGTCCTCGTCGGAGCTGCACGGCGCCATCATGATCGGGGCCAATCTGGAGCGGGCCAACCTGTCGAGCAGCGAGCTGATGGGGGCCAACCTGCAGGGCGTCAACGCCAAGGGCGCCAATTTCAGCTCGGCCGAGCTGAACGCCAGCAACCTGATCGGCGGCAATTTCGAGCGGGCCTCGTTCCGCGACGCCGAGTTCACCGGCTCGATGCTGCGCGGCGCGATCTTCAACGGGGCCGATTTCGCCGGCGCCGACCTGTCGAACGCCAATCTCAGCGGGGCCGACCTGTCGAACGCCCGGGGCCTGGACCAGGACCAGCTGGACGAGGCCTGCGGCGACGGCGGCACCCGGTTGCCGCGCGGGCTGAGCATTCGCAACTGCTCGGGCGGCAATGTCCGTGTCCGGGTCAGCTCCAGCTTCGAGCGCGCCCAGGCCGAGGCCGCCCGGGCCCAGGTCGAGGCCAACCGCTCCCGGATCGAGGCCGCCGCCCATGCCCGCGCCGCCGCCGCGCTGCGGGCCGCGCCCGCGCCGCCCCGGCCGCCCAAGGCCCCCAAGCCGCCGCGGGAACTGGACAACTAGGCCTCCTCGGCCGCGAGACAAAGAAGCCCTCCGATCCTGCTGGACCGGAGGGCTTTTTCGTATGGGGCCGACCGCGCCAGGCCTACACCTTGATCGGCGGGGCCGAGCGGATGTGCAGTTCCTTGTACTGCCTGTCCTGGGCCTCGGCCGGGGCGTTCATCAGCAGGTCCTGGCCCTGCTGGTTCAGCGGGAAGGCGATCACCTCGCGGATGGCGACCTGCTCGGCCAGCAGCATGACGATCCGGTCGATGCCGGGCGCTAGGCCCCCGTGCGGCGGGGCCCCGAAGCGGAAGGCGTTGAGCATGCCGCCGAACTGGGCTTCGACCACCTCGGCGCCGTAGCCGGCGGTCTCGAAGGCCTTGAGCATGATCTCCGGCTTGTGATTGCGGATCGCGCCCGAGCACAGCTCGTAGCCGTTGCAGACGATGTCGTACTGGTAGGCGCGGATGGTCAGCGGGTCCTGGGTCTCCAGGGCCTCCAGTCCGCCCTGCGGCATGGAGAACGGGTTGTGCGAGAAGTCGACCTTCTTCTCCTCCTCGTTCCATTCGAACATCGGGAAGTCGACGATCCAGCAGAACTTGAACTGGTTCTCGTCGACCAGCTTCAGCTCGGTCCCGATCCGGGTGCGGGCGAGACCCGCGAACTTGGCGAACACCGCCGGGGCGCCGGCCACGAAGAAGGCCGCGTCGCCCTGGCCCAGGCCCAGGCTCTCCATCAGCGCCTGGACCGGCTCGCCCAGGTTCTTGGCGATCGGGCCGCCCCAGCCGCCCTGGTCTTCCGACCAGAAGACGTAGCCCAGGCCCGGCTGGCCCTCGCCCTGGGCCCAGCTGTTCATGCGGTCGCAGAAGGCGCGGCTGCCGCCGGTCGGGGCCGGAATGGCCCAGATGGCGTTCTTGGCGTCGGCGCCGAGGATCTTGGCGAACAGGCCAAAACCGCCGTCACGGAAGTGCTCGGAGACGTCGGCCATCTTGATCGGGTTGCGCAGGTCCGGCTTGTCGCTGCCGTACCAGGCCATCGACTGGGCGTAGGTCAGGCGCTCGAAGCCCTTGTGCTCCATGCTCAAACCGAAATCGTTGGTGAAGGTATGGACGCCGTCGATTGGCGACACCGGCTTACCGCCCGAGAACTCCTCGAACACCCCGTGCATCACCGGCTCGATGGCCGCGAACACGTCTTCCTGGGTGACGAAGCTCATCTCGACGTCGAGCTGGTAGAATTCCAGGCTGCGGTCGGCCCGCAGGTCCTCGTCGCGGAAGCACGGGGCGATCTGGAAATAGCGGTCGAAGCCCGAGACCATCAGCAGCTGCTTGAACTGCTGGGGGGCCTGGGGCAGCGCGTAGAACTTGCCCGGATGCAGGCGCGAGGGCACCAGGAAGTCGCGGGCCCCTTCCGGCGAGCTGGCCGTCAGGATCGGGGTCTGGAACTCGTTGAAGCCTTGCGCGAACATCCGCGAGCGGATCGACTGGATCACCTTGGACCGCAGCACGATGTTCCTGTGCAGGGTCTCGCGGCGCAGGTCGAGATAGCGGTGCTTGAGGCGGATCTCCTCGGGATAGTCCGGCTCGCCGAACACCGGCAGCGGCAGCTCGGCGGCCTCGCTCAGCACCTCGACGGCCGAGACGCGGATCTCGATCTCGCCGGTCGGCAGGTTCGGGTTCACCACCGAAGCGTCACGGGCCACCACCTCGCCGTCGACCCGGATCACGCTCTCGGCGCGCAGGCGCTCGACCACCTCGAAGCCGGGGGTCTCGGGGTGCAGCACCAGCTGGGTCAGGCCGTAATGGTCGCGCAGGTCGATGAAGACCAGGCCGCCGTGGTCGCGCTTGCGGTGGATCCAGCCCGACAGGCGGACGGCGTTACCGGTGTCGGAAGCCCGCAGGGCGCCGCAGGTATGGGTGCGATAGGCGTGCGTCGAGGTCATGAAAAGTCTTTGGAACGCGTGATTTGCAAGGCGCGGAAAGGCGCATGGGGGGGCGTGGATGTCAAGGATTCTGGGGCAAAGTCCCTCCCCCTGTGGGGGAGGCGGCCGAAGGCCGGTGGGGGGCGTTTTCGGATCGTCGATCGTAGGTCCGGCCACCGGCCGATCACTCCCCCCTCCGTCGGCTTCGCCGACACCTCCCCCACAGGGGGAGGATCTTGGATGCATGGCTTGGCCGCCTCACGCGGATCACCGCTGAGCTGATGGAAAGGGACGCGGAGCGCCGGACATCGTCCGGAGTTTGAAAATGAATACCGTTTTCGACGAAGCCCGATCGCTCCGCGCGGTCGTTATCCGGAAGCCCGCGGCGCTGAACCGCGAGCGCGTCACCGCCCGCCTGTTGCTCAATCAGCCCTCGCGCCACGTCGTTTTTGTGTTCCAGGCCCGACCGGCTCCAGAGACGCGAGGTTTGATGCTGTCCATACGCACGCGGACAACACCGCCGACGGAGCTTCCCGCTCGATCGCCCCCCGCCGCCGCATCGGTCGCTGGCCATGCGCCCTTTCCCTGCGACGAGGTGAGGTCAGGATAAGGTAGGTTTGGAAGGTGGGGATCAAATCGGGTCGAAAAAGTTCAACACCTTGAAATTGCTGAACTCTATTTGCTATCCACCGAGCATAAGTCGTTTTCGAACCCTCTCCCGTGGGGAGAGGGAGGGGCCCGCCGCGCAGCGGTGGGAGGGTGAGGGCGTAAACCGCCGGCCGGCGCGCCGGCACGAACTCCGTGTGAAACCGGATAGGGTGTAATCCCTCACCCTCCCAAGCTACGCTTGGGCCCCTCCCTCTCCCGCTGGGAGAGGGTGCGAGGCGGCGCCCTTGGCTTCATCGACCCACCGCATCCGATAGGCCATCATCGCCGTCTTCCCCAGATGCGCCGTCAGCCGCCAGTTGACCACGGCCCCGACCGGGGCGCCGACCACGGGCAGCAGCTGGGCCAGCTTGGCCAGGTCGATGTGGTCGCGGTACTGCTGCTGGAACGACCGCCAGTCGAAGCCCTTCAGGTCGGCCGGGTGGGCGCGCGCGTCCCAGTCGTCCATAGCCTCCAGCACCTTGACGCGGTGCTCGACGTCCGAGAAGGCCAGCTCGAAGATGTGCAGGATATAGAGCCGCTCGCTCAGCACGCTCCCGTCATGGCCGTAGAGGGCGGCGATCTCGAACAGCAGCTTCAGCTTGAAGCTCATCAGCAGCGGGAAGTCGGCCGCCGCCAGCAGGAACCCGCCCGCCCCGGCCACCCCGCCCTCGGCCCCGGCGGCGGTCTTCCAGCCCTGGATCGCGGCGGCGACCTTGGCCTCGCGCTGTTCCAGCGTGGCGTTTTGGAGCGGAGACGCCGTGGCGAAGTCGGCCCCGGTCAGGATCGCCCGGGTCATGGCCTCCATGGCGGCGGTGATCGCGGCGTGGACCTTCTCGGGAATGATCGTGTTGATCTTCCGCTGCACGGCCCGCGAGGCCTTGCCCAACGGCCCGGCGGGCTTGGTGATGCGGGCGCGCCAGGCGGCGAGGTCTTGGGAGGTGGAGGCGGTCATGTGACTCCTATAGCGCGTCCCGCCGCCAGCCCCCACCGTCCGTCATTCCCGCCCTTGTGGCGGGAACCCCTCGTTCAGCTGACGGTGAAACGAAATGGCGCGCTGGCGCGCCACACCTCCGCCCTTGCGGCGGACAGAGAGGTTCCCGCCACAAGGGCGGGAATGACGGAGGTTAGGGGAAGTCTGAGGAAAGCCTGGCCCCCATCCACACCTCCCCGCCCCTCATCCCCAGCCAAACCGTCCGCCCACCTCGCCCTGCCCGCTTGCCGGCCCTATATCTCCGATAACCGAGTAACCCTGTCCGGACGCCGCCTTGCCCCGTCAGTTCCGACTGCCGCTGACCGTCCCGCCCCGCTGGGACCGGGAGTCGTTCGCGTCGTCGCCGACCAACGCCGAGGCGCTGGAGGGGCTGGACGCCTGGCCGGCCTGGCCCGACGGGCGGCTGGCCCTGGTCGGGCCGGCGGGGACGGGCAAGACGCACCTGGCGCGCGACTGGGCGCGGCGGACCTCGGCCGTGGTGGTCGAGGCGGCCTCCACCGGTCACGCGCCGCTGGACCTGGCCGCCCTGCGCGGCCGGCCGCTGCTGGTCGAGGACGCCGACCGCCGCGCTGACGGCGACCGGGTCGACGACGAGACCCTGTTCCACCTGATCAACATGGCCGGGGTCGACGGCGGCAGCCTGCTGCTGACCGGCCGCCTGGCCCCCGTGGCCTGGAACGCGGGCGTCCCCGACCTGCGCTCGCGGCTCAACGCCCTGACCGTGGCCCGGATCGCCGAGCCCGACGACGTGGTGCTGGAGGCGGTGCTGCGCCGCGGCTTCGAGGCCGCGGGCATCCGGCCGGCGGCGGACCTCTATCCCTACCTGATGGCGCGCTTGCCGAGGTCGGCGCCGGCGGCCCTGGCGGCGGTGAGCGCGCTGGACGAGGCGTCCATCCAGCAGGGCCGCGAGGTCAACAAGGCCCTGGCGCTGGCGGTGCTGGATTTCGGAGATCCCGAAGACGACGAAGACTGAGGGGCCGCACCCCCCTCCGGCCCTCCGGGCCACCTCCCCCAGAGGGGGAGGATCTTGGTCGACGCCGCGCTCGATGCTCCCCCTCTGGGGGAGCTGTCGCGGAGCGACTGAGGGGGTCTTCGGCCGGTGACAAGGCAACGAGCCCCCAATGTCTTGCTCCTGTCACCACCCTCCGTCACTCTGTGCACAGTAGACCGGAGACCCCCATGACCGACGCCGCCGCCCTCGACCTGCCCGCCGCGCCCTCGCCGGCCGCGCCGGACCTGGCGGGATTGCGGCTGGACGACGAGCTGCTGGGCTCGCCCGAGCGGTTCTTCAACCGCGAGACCTCGTGGCTGGCCTTCAACCAGCGGGTGCTGGAGGAGAGCGCCAATCCGCGCCACCCGCTGCTGGAGCGGCTGCGGTTCCTGTCGATCAGCGCCAACAACCTCGACGAATTCTACATGGTCCGGGTGGCCGGCCTGAAGGGCCAGGTGCGCGAGGGCGTGCGGGTAGTCAGCCAGGACGGGCTGACGCCGGGCGAGCAGCTGGCGCGGATCAACGCCTCGGCCGCCGAGCTGATGGCCGAGCAGCAGCGGATCTGGCGCGAGGTGCGGGCCGAGCTGTGGGGCGAGGGCCTCAAGCTGCTGGACGCCAAGGACATCGTCGGCCCCGACCGCGAGCGGGCCGAGGAGATCTTCCTGACCCGGATGTTCCCGGTGCTGACGCCCCTGGCCATCGACCCGGCCCACCCGTTCCCGTTCATCCCGAACCTGGGCTTCTGCCTGGCGCTGAAGCTGCGCCGCATCGCCGACGACAAGCACCTGTACGCCCTGGTGCCGGTGCCCAGCCAGGTGCAGCGGTTCTGGGAGCTTAGCCAGGCGCCGGCCAAGAGCACGCGCAAGCGCGAGCGGCGGATCGTGGCGCTGGAGTCGTTCATCATCCTGTTCCTGGGCCACCTGTTCCCCGGCTACGAGGTCGAGGGCCGCGGCCTGTTCCGCCTGATCCGCGACAGCGACCTGGAGATCGAGGAAGAGGCCGAGGACCTGGTGCGCGAGTTCGAGGCGCGGCTGAAGAAGCGCCGGCTGGGCCGCGTCGTGCGGGTCAAGATCCAGACCACCATGCCCGACGACCTGCGCGAGTTCATCATCGAGGGCCTGCGCGCCCAGCCCGAGGACGTGATCCTGGTCGACGGCAAGCTGGGCCTGGCCCAGATGGCCGAGCTGATCCCGCCCGACCGCCCCGACCTGAAGTTCAAGCCGTTCAACGCCCGCTTCCCCGAGCGCATCCGCGACCACGGCGGCGACTGCTTCGCGGCGATCCGCGAGAAGGACATCCTGGTCCACCACCCGTTCGAGAGCTTCGACGTGGTGGTGCAGTTCGTCCGCCAGGCGGCGCGCGACCCCAACGTGCTGGCGATCAAGCAGACCCTGTACCGGACGTCCAAGGACAGCCCGATCGTCGCGGCCCTGATCGAGGCGGCCGACAACGGCAAGAACGTCACCGCCCTGGTCGAGATCAAGGCGCGCTTTGACGAGGAGAATAACCTGAAGTGGGCGCGCGACCTGGAGCGGGCCGGCGTCCACGTGGTGTTCGGCTTCGTCGACTGGAAGACCCACGCCAAGCTGTCGGTGGTGGTGCGGCGCGAGGGCGAGGCCCTGCGCACCTACTGCCACTTCGGCACCGGCAACTATCACCCGCAGACGGCGCGGGTTTATACCGACCTGTCCCTGTTTACGTGCGACGGCGCGCTGGGCCGTGACGGCGGCAAGCTGTTCAACTTCATCACCGGCTACGCCCAGCCGCATGGGCTGGAGAAGCTGTCCTTCTCGCCCGAGACGCTGAAGCCGGACCTGCTGACCATGATCGCGGCCGAGGCCCGCAACGCCCGCGACGGCAAGCCGGCCTCGATCTGGGCCAAGATGAACGCCGTGGTCGACCCGCAGATCATCGACGCCCTCTACAGCGCCAGCCAGGACGGGGTGCAGATCGACCTGGTGGTGCGCGGCATCTGCTGCCTGCGCCCGGGCATCAAGGGCCTGTCGGAGAACATCCGCGTAAAGTCGATCGTCGGCCGGTTCCTGGAGCACGCCCGGGTGGTGGCCTTCGCCAACGGCGGCCCGATGCCCAGCGCCCAGACCCGGGTGTTCATCAGCTCGGCCGACTGGATGCCGCGCAACCTGGACCGCCGGGTCGAGAGCCTGGTGCCGGTCGAGAACCCCACCGTGCACCAGCAGGTGCTGAACCAGATCATGGTCGCCAACCTCAACGACGAGGCCCAGAGCTGGAACCTCGACCCCGAGGGCCACTACGCCCGCGACCCGGCCTGGGACCGCAAGGGCGCCTTCTCGGCCCACGAATACTTCATGACCAATCCCAGCCTGTCGGGCCGGGGCCACAAGGTGAAGGACCTGCCCCAGGCCTTCGACCACGTGGGACCGCGTAAGCGAGGGTGAGGGCGCGGGGGCTCGTCGTCCTGGCGGCGTTGGGCGTCGCGTCCTGCGGACCCCGTCCGGCCGAGCAGGCGCGGATCTGCGCGATTTTCGCCCTGCCCGCCGTTCCCGGCGACACCCAGGTCGGCGACGCCGCGGACCTGGCCTGGGCCAAGGCGCGGGAGCGGGCGCTGTTCAGGTCGGGCGCGATCTACGGGCCCGGCTGGCAGGTGATGGGCCACGGCCGCGCCTGGGGCCGCTGCCCCATTCGCGCCAAGCCGATCGAGCACCTGCTGATCAGCCCGGACGGGACCTACGCCATGACCAAGGGCGGCCGCCGGGCCGGTGGCCGGCCGGTCAGCTTCGGGTCCTGCTATTACGAGAACGGCCCGGCGGGCTGGCGCGTGCGCGCCTGCCGCCGAACCCTGGACGATCCCGCGCCGCTGGTCGGCCTCAAACGCTGAGCTGTGGAGCGGAGAAAGCTTTTTGTTCACGCCGCCTTCCCCTCCCCGCCCAATGCGCTAAACCAAGCCCATGCCTTTTGCGGCGCCGCGCGACGCGGCCGTTATCGATATCGGCTCCAACTCGGTCCGCCTCGTGGTGTACCGGCTGGAAGGCCGCGCCATCTGGACCGTCTTCAACGAGAAGGTCCTGGCGGGGCTGGGCCGTGACCTGGGCGACGGCGGCCGGCTGAATCCCGAGGGCGTGGCCCAGACCCTGGCGGCCCTGAAGCGCTTCCGCGCCGTGCTCGAGGCGGTCAAGCCGGCCGAGACCTTCATCGCCGCCACCGCCGCCGTGCGCGAGGCCAAGGACGGCGCGGCCTTCGTCGAGCAGATCAAGGCCGAGACCGGCTTTGCCACCCGCGTGCTGTCGGGCGAGGAAGAAGCCCGCTACGCCGCGCTGGGCGTGCTGGCCGGCGCGCCCGACGCCACCGGCGTGGTCGGCGACCTGGGCGGGGCCAGCCTGGAGCTGGTGCGTCTGGAGACCACGGGCGCGGGTCTTGGCGTCACCCTGCCGCTGGGCCCGTTCAGCCTGGGCCTTTCGGAAGGCTTCGACCTGGAAAAGGTGCGCCGGCTGTGCGCCCAGCGCCTGGCCCCGGCGGCCCAGGCCTTCAGGACCGACGTCTTCCACGCCGTGGGCGGCGCCTGGCGCAACCTGGCCCTGCTGCACATGCGCCTGGCCGGCTATCCGCTGCACGTGGTCCACCAGTACAGCATCGGCCGGGCCGAGGCCCTGGACGCCGCGCGCCTGGTCGCCCACCAGTCCAAAAGCTCGCTCGACCGCATCGAAGGCATGAGCAAGAAGCGTTCGGAGACCCTGCCCTACGCCGCCGTGGTGCTGGAGCAGCTGATCGAGAGCCTGGACCTCAAGCGCATCGAGATCTCGGCCTATGGCGTGCGCGAGGGCCTGCTGTTCGAGGCCATGCCGCCCGGCGTGCGCCGGCTGGACCCGCTGGTCGAGGGCTGCGCCTCGCTGGGGGCTCGGCAGGGGGTGGCCGACGAGCTGGGGGCGGCGCTGGACGCCTGGCTGGCGCCTGCCCTGGCCCAGCTGCCGCCTTGCTTCGACCAGCGCGACCCCGTCCTGGCTTCGGCCGCCTGCCGCCTGGCCGACCTGGGCGCCCGCCTGCATCCCGACCATCGCGCCGACCTGGTGTTCGAGCAGGTGCTGCGCGCGCCGATCGCCGGCCAGACCCACGCCGAGCGGGCCTTCCTGGCCGCCGCCACCTTCGCCCGCCACGCCACGGCCTTCACGCCGCCGGAGCTGGACGTGCTGGAGCGCCTGCTGTCACCCGGCCGCCTCAAGCGGGCCCGGGCCGTCGGCGCCGCCATCCGCCTGGGCTGCGACCTGTCGGGCCGTAGCGCGCCCCTGCTGGCCCGGTCGCGACTCGCCATCGACAAGGGCGACCTGCTGCTGGCCGCCGAACCGGGCTACGCCGACCTGCTGCTGGGCGAGCAAACTGCCAAAAGAGCGGGCGCCTTGGCGACGATCCTGGGCTTGAAGCTCAAAATCACCGCGCTCTGAAAACGACCTTCAAGGGCGCATCTCAGGATTGCGCGAAATCCGGTTCCGGCCGAAACCCCGTGAATCCGCGAAATTTCACGCATTGAAACTCACATTTCACCCCTGAGACATAAGGGGTCAACTCGTGTCGGATTGTGTCAAAAAAACCACGTTACATTTCATTAATGCGACAACTATTGACCGAACGTTCCAAGCATCGATAGCCCTTCTGCAACCACGCTTAGGAAAGCTAAGCCGTAGGTCACCGCGGCGCGACGAACCGCGCCTGCATTTTTGGGGGTCACCGACTTTGAGAACTAAACCCACGCGCGCGCGGCTGATGGCCACGACGATGATCTGCGGCGCCGCTGTCGCCGCGCTCGGCGCCGGCCAGGCCTCCGCCCAGACCGCCGCCCCGGCCGACCAGACCGAGGTCGAGGAAATCGTCGTCACCGGCTCGCTGTTCCGCCGTACGGACACCGAAACGCCCTCGCCGGTCACCGTGATGACCGCCCAGACCCTGCAGCGCGCGGGCATGACGACGGCCACGGACGCGATCCGTTCGGTCTCGGCCGACGGCGCCGGCTCGATCGGCACCGGCTTCCAGAGCGGCTTCAGCGCCGGCGGCTCGGCGGTCTCGCTGCGCGGCCTGGGCGTCTCCTCGACCCTGGTGCTGGTCGACGGCCTGCGCTCGGCCAACTTCCCGATCAACGACGACGGCCATAACGCCTATGTCGACCTCAACAGCATCCCGTTCAGCCTGATCGACCGCATCGAAGTCCTGAAGGACGGCGCCTCGTCGAGCTACGGCGCCGACGCCATCGGCGGCGTCGTCAACCTGATCCTGAAGAAGCAGTTCGAAGGCGTCTCGGGCAGCGCCGAATTCGGCCAGAGCCAGGAGCGCGACGCGCGCCACCAGCGCTTCGACCTGACCCTGGGCTACGGCGACTACGCCGAGAAGGGCTGGAACTTCTACGTCAACGGCGAATACCAGAAGGACGGCCGCGTCAGCAGCCACAGCCGCGGCTTCCCCTACAACACCCAGGACCTGCGCCCGATCGGCGGCCTGGACAACAACACCGCCGACAGCAGCCTGACGACCGCCACCCCGACCGCCGTCGTCGTGCGCACCACCCAGGGCGACCTGAACAACCCGCTGTCGGGCGGCGTGCAGCCTTTCGCCGACGGAACCTATATCGACTCCAAGGGGGACACCCAGCCCTACAGCAACTACACGTCGCTGGGCCTGGGAACCTGCCTGGCCGGGACCTACACCGCCACCACCGGCGGCTCGCGCGGCGTCGGCTGCAAGTACGACCTGGTCGACCTCTACAACCAGATCCAGCCCAAGCAGGAGCGCTATGCGCTGAACGGCCGCCTGAGCTTCAAGCTGGGCGAGAACGTCGAAGGCTATGTCGCTGGCAGCTACTCGTACGACTTCGTCAGCATCAAGAACCAGCCGCGCGCCGTGCGCAACACCCAGCCGTTCGGCGGTTCGGCGAACCTGGCGTCGACCAACCCCGGCATCGTCCTGCCGGTCTGGATCTGCACCTCCGGCGTCAACTGCGCCGATCCGGCCGCGGCCGGCCGTCGCCTGAATCCGAACAACCCGTACGCAACCACCTACGCCAACGATCCGGCCAACGGCGCGGCCCGCCTCTACTACCTGTTCGGCGACATCCCCGCCGGCAGCGACCGCACCAACGAAGTGTACCGTGGGACCGCCGGCCTGAAGGGCGACTTCGGCGGCGACTGGAACTGGCGCGTCGACGCCGTCGCCGCTCGCGACAACCTGAAGATCGAGCAGTACGGCTACCTGAACATCGCCAACCTGCTGAAGTCGATCAACACGGGCAGCTACGACTTCGTGAACCCGGGCAACAACACCCAGGCCATCCGCGATTTCATCTCGCCGACCGTGACCACCCCGTCGCACTCGACGATGTACTCGCTGGACGCCTCGATCACGAAGGAGCTCTGGGAGCTGCCGGGCGGGACCATGCAGCTGGCCGTCGGCGGCCAGGTCCGCAAGGAAGAACTGGTCAACAACAACCAGAACGCCAAGCTGGACACCTATTCGCTGACCACCTCCTCGGCGTTCGGCAAGCACACCGTCACCGCCGGCTATTTCGAAGTGCTGGCGCCGGTGCTGGACCAACTCGAGATCAACGCCTCGGGCCGCTACGACCACTATTCGGAAGGCTTCAGCCACTTCTCGCCGAAGATCGGCGCCAAGTACACGCCGCTGCGCCAGCTGGCGTTCCGCGGCACCTATTCGAAGGGCTTCCGCGCTCCGACCTTCGCGGAATCGGGCGCGCGCAGCCAGTATGCCGGCTTCTCGACCTTCACGCCGCCGGCGACCTTCCAGAACGCCCACGGCGGCCTGACCTCGGCCGGCAACACCAACCCCTACGCCCAGGCCTATTCGCTGGGCGGCGGCTATGTCGGCAACCCGGACCTGAAGCCGGAAAAGTCGCGTAGCTTCACCCTGGGCGTGATCGCCGAGCCGACTCCGTGGCTCAGCCTGACCGTCGACTATTACGACGTGAAGAAGTCGGACCTGATCGTGGCCGGCCCGCTGCTCGCCAAGGCCCGCAACGCCTACTATACCGGCACGGACGTCACGAGCGCCTGCGCCGCCGTGGCCGCCGTGGGCGCGGGCTATTCGTGCAACCTGGTCGACGGGATCGACCCGCTGTTCCCGACCGCCCTGCCCCGCGTGCTGATCATCAACGCGCCGTTCGTGAACGCCGACTTCTCGAAAACCGCGGGCGTCGACTTCTCGGCCACGGCCAAGGCGAACCTGCCCTTCGACGCCAAGCTGACCAGCCGGGTCGAAGTCACCCACGTGCTGAAGTACGACCTGCACACGTCCAACGGCGTGCAGAAGTACGCCGGCACGCTGGGCCCATACCAGCTGTCCTCGGGCAACGGTACGCCCGACTGGCGCGGCAACTGGCAGAACACGGTCGAGTGGGGCCGCTACAGCCTGTCGGCGACCGCCTACTATGTCGGCAAGATCAAGTCGGTGGCCGCTGACCAGCGGACCAGCACCGATTGCGTCACCGCCAACCAGTATGCGACCGGCGACAAGGTCCTGGGCGAAAAGTTCTGCTACATCAAGAAGTTCGTCAACGTCGACCTGAACGGCACGGCGCAGATCACCGACTCGGTCCAGGTCTACGGCCACGTCGGCAACCTGTTCGACGAGAAGGCCCCGGTCGCGCCGGGCGCCTATGCCAGCGCCCCGAACTTCCTGACCACCTTCCACTATCCCGGCCTGATCGGCCGGACCTTCAAGCTGGGCGTGCGCTTCACCTACTAAGCACTTCGCCTTGAAAACGGACGGGGCCGGTTCCGAAAGGAGCCGGCCCTTTCTTTTTGGCGTTCACCGCCGCGACACCCCGCCGCAACCGAACGACGCTCGGCGAGCACGGTTTGTTATCCACAGCCGCCGCAAGCTCGACCTCATAAACGGGGAGAGCATCCATGCAGAAGCAGCGGATCGTCGAAGTCGAACACGAAGACCATGTCGCCACCTTTCCTGCGCCGCGCGCGGGGCCGCGACTGCGGCTCGCCAACGCCGACGACGTGTCGGTCGTCGGTCCGGCCCGCCGCCTGCAGAACGACCTGGCTCGCGCCTTCGCGGCCGACTCCGGCTGGTCGGTGAAACGCACCGTGATCGTCGGCTGCGTGTTCCATGGCGTGGTGCTGGGCTCCCTGGCCGTGGCGGCCAGCAACCTCCTCCCGCACATCGCCCGCTGGGGCAGCTAGAGCTAGAGCTAGAGCGGACCGGGCGAAGGCGATCGGACGCGGCGCGGAAAAAGAGCCAGCCTCGTTCGATCAGCTCGGCTCTAGGCCCGGACCAGATCCGGATCCAGCGCCCGCCACAGCACCCGCTGCAAGGTCGCGGCCTGGAACGGCTTTTCGATCCAGTCGTCCATCCCGGCCGCGCGGCAGGCTTCGCGCTCGGCGTCCGAGACGCCGGCGGTGACGGCGATCACCGGCGTGGTGGTGTTCGGGCCTGTGAGGCGCAGACGGCGCGTGGTCTCCAGCCCGTCGAGCCCCGGCATGTTGACGTCCATCAGGATCACGTCGAAGCGCCGCTCGCCGGCCAGGGCCAAGCCCGTTTCGCCGTCGGCGGCCAGTTCGACCCGCACGCCCATGGCGTCGAGGATGTGGCTCAAGAGCCGCCGGTTGACCTCGTGATCGTCGACCACCAGGGCCAGGGGCGACCGGTCGAAGACGCTTGGCGGCGGCTTGGGCGCCGCTGTCGGTTCGGCGACGGCCGGCGCCACGCCGGCCGCCATCGGCAGGGTCAGCTCGAACACCGCGCCGCCTTGGGACGGTGAGCGCGCGGTCAGGTCCCCGCCCATCAGCCGCGCCAGGTCCCGGCTGATCGACAGGCCAAGACCCGTCCCGCCGAAGGTGCGCGCCGTATCGGGACCCAACTGGTCATAGGCCGTGAACAGCCGCGCCACCTGCTCGGGCGACAGGCCGGGTCCGGTGTCGGAGACCTCGACGGCCACCCGCCAGCCGTCCCCTCGCCGCTCGGCCCTGACGCTCAGCGCGACCCGGCCCGTCGGGGTGAACTTGATGGCGTTGGACAGCAGGTTGTTGAGCACCTGGCGAAGGCGCACCGGATCGCCGCGCAGCCATGGGGGCAGGTCCCGCTCGCCCGTCAGGTCCAGCGCCAGCCCCTTGGCCCTGGCCTCGTCGCGCCAGAAGCGCACGGTCTCGTCGATCAGCGCTCCCGGCGAAAAATCCAGGACCTCGACGCTCATCCGGCCAGCCTCGATCTTGGAGACGTCCAGCAGGTCGTTGAGCAGCGCGCGCATCATCGCCCCGGCGTCGGCGATCAGGGCGGCCTTGTCGCGGGCCCGCGCGTCGCCGGCCTCGCGCGCCAGGTCGCCGGCCCCGCCGAGGATGGCGCTCAGCGGCGTGCGCAGTTCGTGGCTGACCATGGCCACGAAGGCCGACTTGGCCGCGGTCTGGGCCTCGGCGAGGCGCCGGGCCGACCGCTCGGCCTCGAAGGTCCGTCGCGACCAGGCGAACACCAGGCCCAGCACCAGGGCGAACAGGGCCACGCCCATCAGGTAGTAGGCCCCCAGCGGATCCTGGCGCGTTGCCGACGTCAGGGGCAGGACGAGCATGTAGGTCATGTGCGGCGTCACGGCCGCCAGGAACGCCGCCACGCAGCCCTCGGCGCCCATCAGGGCGGTCAGCACTGAGCCGGACACCAGGATGATCGCCGAGGCCGTCGCCACCGGCGTCCCCAGCGCCCAGATCGGCAGCGACGCCCAGCCGAACACCACGGCCAGCAGCACGTCCGAGGCCAGGTTGAAGATCACGGCGCGCCCGGGTTCCGCGCGGGTCAGAAAATAGCGCAGCGCCTGCTGCTCGATGATCTGGGCGACGATGCACGCCGCGGCCCAAGGCACCAGGAAGTGAAAGGCCGGCCGCCAGACCGTGGCGGCGACGACGACCAGGATGACGAAGACCCGCAGCGGGATCTGGCGGCGATGGGAAATCGCGGCGGGCCTGTAGGCGGCCGCCAGTTGATCCCAAGCCACCCGCATACGCAACGCCCCCGACAGCCGCCGGACATCAGGAGAGGTCGCCCCTCCCGCGCCCTCAGTCCGGCTTGGGCGCGCGGCGCACTTCCACCACACGAACCCGGGCTCCGTCCAGCACCAAGGCCAGCTCGCCGCGCTTGATCTTCAGGGCGTCGGACCCGAAGGCCTCCAGACGCCAGCCTTGCAGGGCGGGCGTGTTGGCCTCGTCGTCGGCGGCGATCTTCTCCAGGTCAGAGACCGTGGCGATCAGCTTGGAGGCCACGCCGGCTTCCTCGGCCCGGGCCTTGAGCAGCACCTTCAGCAGCTCGACCACGGCGCCCGCCGAGGCGGGCGGCGGCGGGCCGGACTTCTCCAGCACCGGGGCGTAGCCTTCCGGATCGGCCAGGGCGGCCTTGATCGCGGCCAGCAGGTCGGGACCGAACTTGGAGCCGCCGAAGCCCTTGGGCACGCTGCGCAGGGTGTTGAGGCCCTCCAGCGAGGTCGGGGCCTGGGTGGCCAGCTCGTCGATGGCCTCGTCCTTGAGGATGCGGCCGCGCGGCTGGTCGCGGCTCTGGGCGGTGCGCTCGCGCCAGGCGGCCACGGCCTTGAACACCGCCAGATACTTGGCGCCGGTCTTGCGCGGGCGCAGGCGGCGCCAGGCCTTTTCCGGATCGACGTCGTAGGCGGTCGGGTCGTTGAGCGCCTTCATCTCCTCTTCCACCCAGGCCAGGCGGCCGGCCTTGTCCAGGCGGTCGCGCAGGATGGGGAACAGGGTCGCCAGGTGGGTGACGTCGGCGACGGCATAGGTCAGCTGGGCCTCGCTCAACGGCCGGCGGGCCCAGTCGGTGAAGCGGCTGGACTTGTCCAGTTCGATCTTCAGCATCTGGCGGACCAGGGCGTCGTAGGCGATCTGCTCGCCGAACCCGGCGGCCATGCCGGCCACCTGGGTGTCGAACAAGGGCGTCGGCATGGCGTCGAGATTGTTGAAGATCTCGACGTCCTGGCGAGCGGCGTGGAACACCTTCAGGACCGACGGGTCGCGCAGGATGTCGAGCAACGGCGCCAGGTCGATGCCTTCGGCCAGCGGGTCGATACAGGCTTCGGTGTCGGGCGAGGCCACCTGGATCAGGCACAGCTTGGGCCAGTAGGTGGTTTCGCGCATGAACTCGGTGTCCACGGCGATGAAGGGCTGGCCCTTCAACTCATTACAGAACGCCGCCAGCTCAGCGGTAGTGGTGATCGTCGTCATCGGCTGCTAATAGCCTCGCGCACCCCCGAGTCTGCAAGCACAAGCTTAGGGGGAGCGGCAAGTTTCCTTTCAAAAACGGCCCATTGGGCCGTCTTCGAGCCAGAGCAAGCGCATGAGCGACCCCCAGAACGGCCTCACCTACGCCCAGGCCGGCGTCGATATCGATGCGGGCAACGCCCTGGTCGAGGCGATCAAGCCCCTGGCCAAGGCCACCCGGCGTCCCGGCGCCGAGGCCGGCCTGGGCGGTTTCGGCGCCCTGTTCGACCTGAAGGCGGCCGGCTACGACGACCCGCTGCTGGTCTCCACCACCGACGGCGTCGGCACCAAGCTGCGCATCGCCATCGACACGGGCATGCACGCCACGGTCGGGATCGACCTGGTGGCCATGTGCGTCAACGACCTGCTGGCCCAGGGCGCCGAGCCCTTGCTGTTCCTCGACTATTTCGCCACGGGCAAGCTGGACGTGGCGACCGCCACCAGCGTGGTGGCCGGCATCGCCGACGGCTGCAAGCTGGCCGGCGCGGCCCTGGTCGGCGGCGAGACGGCCGAGATGCCGGGCATGTACGGCGACGGCGAATACGACCTGGCCGGCTTCTCGGTCGGGGCGGTCGAGCGCGACGGCGTGCTGCCCAAGCTGGACCGCCAGCGGGCCGGCGACCTGATCATCGGCGTCGGCTCGTCGGGCCCGCACTCCAACGGCTACAGCCTGGTGCGCCGGGTGGTCGAGCGCTCGGGCCTGGCCTGGGACGCCCCGGCCCCGTTCGCGGAAGGCGTGACCCTGGCGCAGGCTCTGATGGCCCCGACCCGCATCTACGTGAAGTCGATCCTGCCCCTGCTGCAGTCGGGCCGCGTCAAGGGCGGCGCCCACATCACCGGCGGCGGCCTGATCGAGAACCCGCCCCGCTGCATCGCCGAGGGCCTGGTGCCCGAGTTCGACTGGAACGCCTGGCCCCTGCCCCCGGTCTTCGACTGGCTGCAGCGCGAGGGCGGCATCAGCGACCACGAGCTGCGCCGCACGTTCAACTGCGGCGTCGGCTTCATCCTGGTGGTCGCGGCGTCCGACGCCGAGCCGGTGCTGGCCGCCCTGCTGAACGCTGGCGAGGACGCGTTCATCTGCGGGCAGCTGGTCCAGGCGGCCTAGGTCGTGCGTGAAATCCTCGTCCTTCGACAGGCTCAGGATGAGGATTTCAATTCAGGCTCCAAGCAGCCGGCATCTCCCGTAGCCCTCATCCTGAGCTTGTCGAAGGACGAGGGCGGCCCCACGGAGCCATCCGCGTGACACACAAGACCAAGGTCGCCGTCCTGATCTCCGGCCGGGGCTCCAACATGGAGGCCCTGGTCCGGGCCGCCCAGGATCCCGCCTGCCCGTTCGAGATCGCCCTGGTGCTGTCCAACAAGCCCGAGGCGGGCGGCCTGATCACCGCCGCCGCGGCTGGCGTCGAGGCCCTGGCCGTGGACCAGAAGCCCTACGGCAAGGACCGCGAGGCGCACGAGCGCGCCATCGACGCCGCCTTGCGCGAACGCGGGATCCAGGTGGTGGCCCTGGCCGGCTACATGCGCATCCTGACGCCGTTCCTGGTCAATGCCTGGGAAGGCCGGATGCTGAACATCCACCCGTCCCTGCTGCCCGCCTATCCGGGCCTGGACACCCACGGCCGCGCGCTGAGCGCCGGCGAGGTCGAGGCCGGCTGCACCGTCCACCTGGTCACCGCCGGCGTCGACGAAGGCCCGATCCTGGGCCAGGCCCGCGTGCCGATCCTGCCGGGCGACACCGACCACATGCTGAGCGACCGCGTGCTGGAGCAGGAGCACCAGCTGTATCCGGCGACCCTGGCCGCGTTCGTGCGCGGGCTCTGATATTCGGGCTTCATCGGTCGCCGTTGCGTGGCTAGGTTGCGCATCATGAAGCGTGACCATTTACTGCCGCTGGGTCTCCGGCAGAGCCTGTCGGCGTTCGGAGAGCGTTTAGTCTCGGGTCCGGCGCCCGATGGCGCGATCCTGGAACGGATCCTGACAGACATCGAGGACTTGCCGGCCGACGCCGTCTCGCGCGCGGCGCATGAGATCAACGCCGGAGTGCGGCTCGGCTGGGTTCGTCCCGCGCCAAGAAAGCGGGGCGTCCTGGATCTGTTTCTGGGCGCCCCGGTGGGGCCACCGTCGGAACGCGAGCTGATGACCGCCGATCCGCGCTACGCCCGGCTTTTTCTCTTTCATTCCGACGGGCGGATTCGCGAGGCGGCGCTGGACGCCCTGGTCGAGCCGCCCGCCACGCCCTTTGCCTTCGCAGCGATCGCGCTTCGGCTCAACGACTGGGCCGAGCCGGTCCGGGCCGCCGCCGTCCGCTGCGCCGAACGGCTCTTTCCCCTCGCCTCTCCCGAGTTGACGGCTCGAACCGCGATCGACCTGGTCGACAAGGCCTTCCGTTGGCGAAGGTGGGGGCAAGAGCGCCAGGCGCTGGACGCGGTCTTCGCCAACCCCGCGGTGGCTGCCCATGTCGCGCCCCTATTCCTGACAGGCGCAAATGGGCCTCTCGCGACCCGGTTGCGACAACTGCTGCGTTATCCTGGATTCGATCGAGGCCTGGCTGAACTCGCCCGTGACGCGGTGCAGCCGTCAGTCCGGGCGACGGCGCTGAAATGCCTGATCGAGCGCAAGGTCCATTGGCCCGTCGGACACGGGTGGAAGTGGATCGACAAGGCCTATGGCCTGCGCCGGCGCGTCGTTTTGACCGAAAGCCGTGAACTGGCCACCGATCAGGATCCCGAGGCGCTAATTCGACAGGGGCTTGTCGATCGCTCCGCCGTCGTGCGCCGGGTTGCGGCCGACGCGCTGATCGAGCACCGCGCCTCGGTCCGAGACCTGGATCAACTGATCGCCCACATGACCGCCGACCGCAGTCCATCGATCCGCGAGCGCGCCGACTATATGATCCGCCACCCTCTCGGAACCTGACCACTTTCAGGAACTCCAGCGCACCCCGACTTGCACGAGGGCGAACAAAGCTCGCCTTGGACGCCGCGAAAAGCAGCGCGGGTTGCGATTCAAAACGGCGCCCCGCCGTCTGGCGCGCATGCGCCGCCGTCCCGAATTGACGCAAACTCGGTTGCGGATCCTTCTGTAGGCGCTCTCGCGGGAGAGACCGGGCCTGGCCCGGCGCTGAAGGCGAAACCGCCCCGGAAACGCTCAAGCAAAAGGACCGCGACGGCCTCGAAACGCTGGAAAGCAGGGCGCGTCTGCGTGCGCCCTCGCCGAAGGAGCAAGGCGATCCTGCATCGCTGAATCTCTCAGGCGCCAAGGACAGCGGGGGTGCGGAAGGCGGGCCACGACGGTCCGTCGCGACACCTCTCGGCTGCCCATGACCTGAAACAGACGTCCCGACGTTCCATTTCGAAAAAAGCGCGCACCACCTCAACACGATGACCCTCAGGGTTTTCGTGAGATCCTCATTGGCAAATACAATATGTAATATTTCCGATGTTCATAATTTAGACATGAGTGCGCATCACCTGGACTCGCTTTTATATTGTCGCCGCAAACAGCTTTTCTGAATTTACCGCGATAGACGAACCGTCGAGCTTTCTCCCGTCAAAAAGATTGGGGATAGTCATGACGAACACGCGTCCTTCGCCGGCCTTGCGCCGCTTCCGGGCTCTGCTGCTGGCCGCTTCGGTGCTGGGCGGCGCGACGCCCGCCCTGGCTCAGGAGGCCGACAAGGCCTCGACGGTCGATGAACTGGTGGTGACGGGGGCCCGGGTGTCGGAGGCCAGCGTCGCCATCGGCACCGACCACGCCACCGCCACGGTGTCGATCACCCGCGAGGCTCTGCTGTCGGCCCCGGCCGGCGTCACCGGCCTGAAGATGCTGGAGTCCCTGCCCGGCTTCAACGTCCAGGCCAACGACGCCCTGGGCATGTACGAGTTCGGCAATTCGGTCTCGGTGCGAGCCTTCAACTTCCAGCAGATCGGCTTCCTGCTGGACAATATCCCGATGGGCCGCAGCGACCAGTTCGGCGGCAGCCCGATCTATCGCTATGTGGACAACGAGAACCTGCTGCGGGTGACCGCCTCGGCCGGGGCCGGCGACGTCGCCCTGCCCAGCTACGCCTCGCTGGGCCCGATCGTCGACTACTTCACCCAGAAGCCGGCCGAGACCGCCGGCGGCTCGGTCAGCCAGACCCTGGGCAGCGACAGCCTACGCCGCACCTTCCTGCGCCTGGAGACCGGCGAGCACGGGGGCTTCTCGGCCTATGCCAGCGCCTCGATCATCAAGGGCGACCTGTGGCGCGGTCCGGGCACGATCGACCGCAAGCACTATGAGGGCAAGATCAACTACGCCCTGCCCAACGGCGGAAACATCAGCTTCCAGACCGTGCACAACGACTATTTCGACTATGACAGCCCGTCGATCACCAAGGCCCAGTACGCCGGAACGGCCGGCGACGTGTTCGGCCGCAAGGGCCGCGACTTCGCCTATCTCGGCCACGTGCCGCTCTCGACGCCGTTCGGCACGGCGGCCACGGATTCCAGCCTGCCGCAGACCACGGCCGGCGTGCCCTATTCCAACAGCAACTACGCCCAGTACTACAAGTTCGCGGTCAACAGCCGGCAGGACCACCTCTACGGCCTGACCCTGAACACCCCCGTCACCGACGCGATCGACGTCACCGCCACCGGCTATTACGAGGACAAGGAAGGCTATGGCGTCTCGCCCGAGGCCTACGCCACCTCGCTGGCCAGCTACAACGCCGAGCGCCTGATCGTCACCGGCCTGACCGCGCCCCGGGGTCTGCAGTACGGCCTGTCGGGCATCGACGGCACCCGCAAGGGCGTCACCGGCAAGGTCGCCTGGCGCGCCGGCTTCAACAAGCTGGAGGCCGGCCTCTGGCTGGAGGACGACGACTATCATCGCACCCAGGCGCGCTACAACGTGCAGGACGGCAATCCGGACGGCGCGCCGCTGTTCAACGAGCCCGTCCACCGGCAGCGCAACTATGTCTCGACCCGGCAGACCACGCAGTTTTTCCTGAAGGACACCCTGAGCCTGGTCGACGACAAGTTGAAGGTCGAGTTGGGCTTCAAGGCCACCGACATCGACTACAAGATCAGCGGCTATCGCAATCCGGCCGACTACATCAACAGCCGCCAGCCGACGCTGAAGGCCAACTGGAAGGACGATTTCCTGCCGCAGGTCGGCGTGGTCTATAACGTGAGCAGCCGCGACCAGATCTTCTCGTCCTATTCGGAGAACATGGCCCTGCCGCGCGGCGCCGACGACGTGTTCTCGGCCGCCAGCCCGGCCGTGACCGGCCCCAGGCCCGAGACCTCGACCAACCTCGAGCTGGGCTACCGCGCCAACCGGCCGACCTTCAACGCCTCGGTGGTGGTCTACAAGACCGAGTTCAAGAACCGCCTGCAGGCCTTCGCGGCCCTGGTGCCGGGCGGCGGCGGCACGACCGAGACCTTCTACCAGAACGTCGGAGCGGTGAAGGCCTCGGGCGCCGAGTTCAGCGGCCAGTGGAAGCCGGGCCTGCTGGGCGGCAAGATCTATTTCAACGCCAACGCCTCGTACAACAAGTCGGAGTTCCAGGACGACATCGCCAACTTCACCCTGACCCCGACGCCGGCGGCGCTGAAGATCGCCGGCAACGCGGTGCCCGACTTCCCCGAATGGCTGTTCCAGGGCGGGGTGACCGTCGAACCGACCGACGGGGTGGTGTTCAACGTCTCGGCCCGCCACATCGACGACCGCTATACCAACTTCACCAATAGCGAGACGACCAAGGGCTATACGATCGTCAACGCCTATCTCGACCTGGGCGACGGGTTCGGAGCCGGGCCGTTCGAGCAGATCAAGGCCCGGGTCAATGTCGATAACATCTTCGACAAGGACTATCTGGGCACGATCAACACCACGGTGAACACCCCGGCCAGCTTCCGGCCCGGCTCGCACCGGACGATCCAGTTCACCCTGTCCGCCGACTTCTAGGCCCACGTTCCGGCCGGTCTCGCCCTTGAGCAAAGGGGGCGGGACCGGCCGGACAGCGTTCGAGTGCATCCATGACCCGATCCATCCTGCTGGCCGCCGTCTCGGCCCTCGCTCTCGCCACCAACGCCCTCGCCACCAGCGTCCAGGCCGCCGAACCCGCCGCCTCGGCCCGCGCCATCCACGAGAGCCTGCTAACCCTCGACACCCACCTGGACACCCCGGCCAATTTCGGCCGGCCTGGGTGGGACATCCTGGACCGCCACGACGCGGCCAAGGACGGCTCGCAGATCGACTATCCGCGCATGGTCGAGGGCGGGCTGGATGGCGGCTTCTTCGCCATCTATACGCCCCAGGGCCCGCGCACCCCCGAGGCCACCCGCGCCGCCCGCGACGCGGCCCTGATCCGCGGCGTCGAGATCCGCGAGATGGTGGCCAAGCATGGCGACAAGTTCGGCCTGGCCCTGAAGGCCGACGACGCCGCGACGATCGCCGCCCAGGGCAAGCGCGTGGTGTTCATGAGCATCGAGAACAGCTACCCGATCGACGGCGACGTCACCCTGCTGTCGGCCTTCTACGCCATGGGCGTGCGGATCAGCGGCCTGGCCCACTTCAAGAACAACGACATGGCGGACTCGTCCACGGACAAGCCGGAGTGGCATGGCCTGTCGCCGCTGGGGAAACAGTTCGTGGCCGAGGCCAACCGCCTGGGCGTGGTGCTGGACGGTTCGCATTCGTCGGACGAGGTGCTGGACCAGCTGATCGCCCTGTCCAAGACCCCGGTGATCCTGACCCATTCGGGCTGCAAGGCGGTGTTCGACCATCCGCGCAACGTCGACGACGCAAGGATCAAGGCCCTGGCCGACAGCGGCGGGGTGATCCAGGTCGACGCCTATTCCAGCTACCTGATCGACACGCCCAAGAACCCGGACCGCGAGGCGGCCATGGCCGCCCTGATGGCCAAGGTCGGCGCACGGTCGAAGATGAGCGAGGACCAGCGCACCGCCTTCATGACGGAATACAAGGCGATCGACACCAAATGGCCGGTTCGCAAGGCCACCTTCGAGGACTTCATGAACCACCTCAACCACGCCCTGAAGGTGGCCGGCGTCGACCACGTCGGCATCGGCCTGGACTTCGACGGCGGCGGCGGGGTCACGGGCCTCAATGATGCGGCCGGCTATTGGAAGATCAGCGAGCGCCTGCTGGCCGAAGGCTACACCAAGGCCGACCTGGAAAAGATCTGGAGCGGCAACGTCCTGCGCCTGCTGCGCGCGGCCGAGGCGGCCAAGGCGCCGGCGGGGTAGCCCCCACCATTCCGCTCAGGCGGTGTGGCGGTAGACATTGAAGGCTGTTTTTCGGCGAGCGCCGTGCGTCCTTCGAGGCTTCGCTACGCTACGCGCCTCAGGATGAGGCGCGTTGTTGCTGAATTCCTCATCCTGAGGCGCCCTCCAGAGGAGGGCCTCGAAGGACGCACGGCGGCTCCCAACCTGAACCGTTCAACTGTCCACGCCCCCCTAAACCGCCCGTCGTTCCCGCCACGCCTTGGCGGCGGCCAGGATCGCGACCAGACCCGCCGCCGCCCACAGCGCCAGGACGCCGACCCGCAGATAGGCCGTCGCGCCCAGGGCGCCTCCAAGGCTCAGGCCGGCCCACAGCAGGGCGTAGGGACCCCAGGCCCAGCGGTCGCCGCCGGTCAGGGCCGCGGCGATCCGCTGGCCGGCCTTGACCAGGGCCCCGGTCATGTAGGTCAGCCCCACCCCGACGTCGCCATTGCGCTGGAACACCGCGTTCTCCGCGCCCATGGCCAGGACCATGGCCGCCACCCCGGCCGCGTCGAGACCGACCGAGATCAGGGCGGCCGCCGCCGTCAGCAGCGCCGCCTCCAGCGCCAGGACCATCGAGCGACGCCCCTCGCCGACCTTGCGGGCGACCAGCGCTCCCATCACCACCCCGGCGACGAACAGGCCGATCAGCGTCAAGCCGGTGCGGACCATGGTCCAATGGCCTGTGGCGATCCCGACGCCCAGCCGGGTGGAGTTGCCGCTCATGAACGAGACGAAGAAACCGCCCAGCTTCAGAAAGCCGATGGCGTCGACATAGCCGGCCACGCCCGACAGTCCGACCGCCAGGGCGACGTCGCGGCGGCGATAGTCCTTCATGCCCTTGCCCCCAGACCGCCATGACCCCTTCGTTCGTCAAATTGAGGGATCTGGCCTGAATGTCGATCCGCCCTAGCTTTCCGGCGCCGCGTCCGCGCGGGTGAAGAACACCGTCACGCGCATGCCTTCGCCGGGTCGGGATTCGACCTCGACACGCGCATGGGCGTTCTGGCGCAGCGACTGGACGATCATGTTGCTGAGCTTTCCAGGCCTCGGCCAACTGTAGCCGGGCGCCAAGCCGACGCCGTCGTCGGCGACGATCACCCGGCAGCCAGTCTGGTCGACCAGGCTGTGAAGCTGGATCGTGCCCCCCGCGCGCCCCTTGAAGGCGTGCTTGAGGGCGTTGGTCAGCAACTCGTTGACCACCAGGCCAGCAGGCATCGCCACGTTGATCGACACCATCCAGGTGTCGACCTGGAGATTCAGGTGGATCCCCTCCTGGGCATGAGCCCGCATCACCGCCGAGGCGATTTCGCTCAGATAGACGCCCAGGTCGACGGTTTCGGCCTGGCTCTCGTCCGACAGTGATCGGTAGAGCAGGCCCAGGGCCTCGACCCGGCCCGCCAGTCGGCTGAACCGGTCGTCGGTGGCGTTTTCCGGTACATTGCGCGCCTCGATGCGGATCAGCGCCGTGATCATCTGCAGATTGTTGGCTACGCGGTGCTGAAGCTCCCGCAGCAGCAGATCCTTGTCGTGGATGCGTTGTTCAAATTCGTTGAGGTCGGAGTCACGGGGCGTCGCCCCGACCAAGGCCAGCATCCGAAACACGGGTTGGCCCGCATCGTCCTGGATGACGTTCGACCAGGCGTCGACCGCCTGCTGGCCGTCGTCATGGGCGAAGGAGAAGGCGCCGATATAGTCCTGGTCGTCGACGATCGCGCCGCTGAGCGCCTTTCCGCCTTCGGCGACCGCCTCGCCGGTCAGCACCGACCACGTCGCGCCTTCCAGGTCGGCGGCGGCTTGCCCGCTCAGCCGCTCGAACTCGATGTTGGCGTAGACGATGCGTTCGACCGGATTGAGTTCCGACACCGCGATGGCGATCGGAACCTGGTCGAGGAACTGCCGGAACTGATCGCTTTCCAGCACGCCCGCCAGGTCGGGCGTGTTGAGCAGATGATCCATCGGCTCGTTGTTTTCGGTCACCTCGCCGTACTCCCACCGCCGCGAACTCGGCGGCGGACTGACGCGCCGAAGGCGGTCTTATAGCCCGGCCAGGGCGGAGGGCATAAGAAAAGCGGCGCGGCCCTGGGCCGCGCCGCTTGACGGGTTTTCGAACCGGCGGCCGCTAACGGCCGCCCGACCTCGTTTAGCCGACGATCTCTTCGTCCTTGAAGAACTGGGCGATCTCGATGCCCGCGTTTTCCAGGCTGTCCGAACCGTGGACCGAGTTCTCGCCGATCGACAGGGCGAACAGCTTGCGGATCGTGCCTTCGTCGGCGTTGTCCGGGTTGGTGGCGCCCATCACTTCGCGGTACTTGGCCACGGCGTTGTCGCCTTCCAGCACCTGGACGACGACCGGCTCGGCGGTCATCTGGGCGACCAGCTCGCCGTAGAACGGGCGCTCGGCGTGGACTTCGTAGAACTTCTTGGCCTGGGCTTCAGTCAGCTTGACGCGACGCTGGGCGACGATGCGCAGACCGGCCTCTTCGATGACGGCGTTGATCTTGCCCGTCAGGTTGCGACGCGTGGCGTCAGGCTTGATGATCGAGAAGGTGCGTTCGGTCATGATCCGAAAATCTCACAGAGAAAGTTTGTCGATTGGGAGGTTGCGGGCTTATAGCCGGGCGCCTCCTCCCCGCCAACCCGCCGCGTACCTTTAAATCATATGCTCCAGATCAAAGACCTGACCTTCAGCGCCTGGGGCCGGAAGTTCTTCGACCACGCCAGCGTGAGCCTGCCGCCTGGGGCCAAGGTGGGATTGATCGGCCGCAACGGCGTGGGCAAGTCGACGCTGTTCAAGCTGATCCTGGGCCAACTTCACGCTGGCGATGACGAGATCAGCCTGCCCAAGAGCGCGCGCATCGGTTCAGTGGATCAGGAGCACCCGGCCACGCCCTTCACCCTGCTGGAGACCGTGCTGGAGGCCGACGAGGAGCGCCACCGGCTGCTGACCAGCCTGGACACCGCCGACCCCGAGGACATGGGGGAGATCTGGGCCCGACTGATCGAGATCGACGCCGATGCGGCCCCGGCCAAGGCGTCGGAAATCCTGGTCGGCCTGGGCTTCACACAGGAGGACCTGGCCCGGCCGATGGCCGAGTTCTCGGGCGGCTGGCGGATGCGCGTGGCCCTGGCCGCGGCGCTGTTCGCCGAGCCGGACATGCTGCTGCTGGACGAACCGACCAACTATCTGGACCTGGAAGGCGCCCTGTGGCTGGAAGCCCGCCTCCAGAAGTACCCGCACACCGCCCTGATCGTCAGCCACGACCGTGAGCTGCTCAACAACAGCTGCACCCACATGCTGCACCTGGCCGGGGGCAAGCTGGAGCTCTACACCGGCGGCTACGACGACTTCGAGCAGCGCCGGGCCGAGAAGGCCCGCCTGCAGCTGTCGGCCAAGGCCAAGCAAGACGCCGAGCGCGCCCACCTGCAGGCCTTCGTCGACCGCTTCAAGGCCAAGGCCTCCAAAGCGGCGCAAGCTCAGTCCCGCATGAAGCGCCTGGCCAAGATGCAGCCGGTGGCCACCACCATCGAGGAGCGCGTCGCGCCCTTCACCCTGCCCTCGCCGCCGCGGCCGCTGCCGCCGCCGCTCATTCGCCTGGAACGAGCGAACGTGGGCTACGAGGAAGGCCGCTCGATCCTCAAGAACCTCAACCTACGCATGGACCTGGACGACCGCATCGGCCTGCTGGGCGTCAACGGCGCGGGCAAGTCGACCTTCGCCAAGATGATCGCCGGGGCGCTGGGCGTGCAGTCGGGCGAGTTCCATCGCGACCGCAAGATGAAGGTCGGCTGGTTCCACCAGCACCAGATCGAGGCGATGGATCCGGAAGACACCCCGCTGGAGATCATCCGCCGGGCCATGCCGGACGCCTCCGAATCCTCGCGCCGTTCGAAACTGGCGCAGTTCGGCCTGGGCTTCGAGAAGCAGGAGACCAAGGTCGAGAGCCTGTCGGGCGGTGAGCGGGCCCGTCTCCTGCTGAACCTGGTGGCGATGGACGCCCCGCACATGCTGATCCTGGACGAGCCGACCAACCACCTGGACATCGACTCGCGCCGCGCCCTGCTGGACGCCCTGAACGACTACGAGGGCGCGGTGATCCTGATCACCCACGACCGCTCGCTGATGGAGCTGGTCGCCGACCGCCTGTGGCTGGCCGCGGACGGCACGGTCAAGCCGTTCGACGGCGACATGGACGAGTACGCCAGGTTCGTGCTCGACCGCGCCAAGCAGGCGGTCAAGCCCACCCAGGTAGCCCGCGAGCCGGCCAAGGCCGAACCCGCCGCCGCGCCGAAGAAGTCGGTCGCCATCGAGCCGCTCAAGCGCAAGATCGAGGCCGCCGAGCAGGTCGTCACCCGCCAGACGCGCCAGATCGCCGAACTGGACACCCAGCTGGCCGACCCGCAGCTCTACAAGAACCCAACCAAGGTCGCCGAGCTGACCAAGCGCCGCGACAACGCCAAGGCCAAGCTGGACGAGGCCGAGGCCACCTGGATGGGCCTGGCCGAAGAACTGGCCGCCGCCGAGGCCTGAGGCCTATTTGGCGGGGAAGAAGGCCTGGCGCAGGGCGGTCGACTTGACCTGTCCTGCCCCGATGCGCTGGCGCTTCAGCGTCTTGCGCAGCGCGACCTGGCCGCCCAGGCCCTGGGCGTAGCGGCGCGCGGCGTCCTGGGCCAGGGCGTCGAGCGTGGCCGGCGTCACGCCGTCCTCGCCATAGTCGAAGACCTCCCTCGGCGGGCCGATCAGCCGGCAGGCGCCGGGGCCGCGCGACAGCAGCACCCCGACCTTGTCGACCTCGACGGCGGGCTTGTCGCCCGTCCGCTCAACCAGCTCGCCGCCGACCACCAGGACCTCGCCCGCCGAAGTGCTGGCGTTGCCGGTCTGGGCGAAGATCCACAGTCGCCGGTCCCAGCGGGCGTTGGCCAAGGCCGGACAGGCCTGGACCAGGTCAGCGGGCGCGGCGGTGAACCGCGCCCCGGCCGGCAGGTTCAGGCCCAGCAGCGGGTCGACGGACGGCTGGCGGGGCGGCGGGGACGGTGGCCGGGCCGCGGCCGGACCGGCGGCGAGGCCGGCCAGCAGGGCGAGGATCGCGATCCTCACCTCAGCGCCTGTAGATGACGTAGGCCGGCTTCTCGCTGCGATAGGCCGGCCCCGGCCAGAACGCGTCCTGGACGAAGTCGGAGATCCAGTTGGCGCCGTCATAACCCTGGATGTGCCCGGCGGTGCTGCTGCTGGGATTCTGGATCACCGCGACGTCGCCGACCTCCAGCTTGAACCCCGCCGAATCGACGCCCTTGCTGACGGCGTCGCCGGAGACGAAGCGCGCCACGGCGGTGAAGCCTCGCCCCTCCAGATAGGGTCCATAGTCCTTGGCCAGGCGCGGATTGGGCCCCGTGGGCATGCCGGCCGTCTCAAGGGCGATTCGCACGTACTTGGCGCACTGGCCGCTGCCATAGGGCGGCAGAGCCCGTGTCTTCAGCGTGGCGGCGAACCGCGCCTTGTCGAAATCCACGGACGCCAAGGCTGTCGCCTGATCACTCATCGTCACTCTCCCTGAGGTGGCGTGATGCTGAAGGTCGGCCTTCAGCTTGGCAACAGTCGATGTCGTTTTTTCCGCCCTCCCGACCAAGCTTAAGCTTGGCCATGGACCAGCGAATACCCGAGAGCACGGCTTCTCCGCCGGCGTGGTCCGAGCATTCGCTCCGCCGCACCAATAGAGCGGCATGGTAAACACGCCTAAACCACGTCTCTTATCCTTTACGTGACCCGCGCCGCGTATTCCTGTTCGCATGAGTTCAGGAACCACATCCCGAAATCACGTCGTCGCCAATCCGGAGGGCCTGTCCGCGACCGCGGTGCTGGCCGCGTTCGGCGAGTGGCTGGACCAGCGGCTGGCCGAGGCCATGCGGCTGGACATGGACCTGGCGTTCCGCGACCGGCCGTTCGACGTCGAGATCGGCCGCACGCCCGCCCTGGTCGGCTGGGAGCACCGCTACCTGCAGCCTGGCGCCCCGGCTCCGCGCGGCAAGATGTGGACTGTCTATCGCCTGCAGGACCAGAGGGGACGCCCCGCCCCGCTTCCGCTCAAGGCCGACGACTACGCCGATACGCTGACGCCGCTGCTCGGCGAGTTGGGCTATCTGGGAATCTTCGACGGCGAGCCGGCGCTGTTCCCCGGCGTGGGCGCGCGATAGGCCTTTCGCGCGACGCCGTCAGCGCCGCAGGATCTTGTCCATCGCCTTTCCCTTGGCGAGCTCGTCGATCAGCTTGTCCAGGTAGCGGATCTCCCGCATCAGCGGATCGGCGACCTCCTCCACCCGAACGCCGCAGACCAAGCCCTTGATGTTGGCCCGCGCCGGGTTCAACGCCGGCGCAGTGGCGAAGAAGGTCTCGAAATCGGCCTTGTTGGCCAGCTCGGCCTCGAACGCCTCCGGGCTGAAGCCGGTCAGCCAGAGGATGATCTCGTCGACCTCGGCCCTGGTGCGTCCCTTCCTCTCCGCCTTGGCGACATAGAGCGGATAGACGCTCGCGAAGCTGGTCCCGTAGAGTCGATGCTTGGTCATCACGAACCCTTCCGCCTTGCGACCGGGGCCGCAGGACGCCTGATCGACAAGGCTTTCACCTCGACCGCCGCGTCGCACCGCCACCGTCAGGTCAGAAGGCCTCTCTTCTCTACCCGCACTTGACCTGCTGGACGACGCCGGTGTCGGGATTGAACAGGATGTTCAGGCGGTCGGGACGATAGTCCATGGTGACCGGGCAGGTGGTGCAGGCCACCCGCCAGCGCGAGGGATCGACCGGGGCCGGCAGGTCGGTGCGGTTCTTGCCGACGAAGGCCTGGGCGTCCTTCAGGCCGCACTGGTCCTTTTCCGCGGCCGCCGGCGGCTTGGCCGGCAAGGCGACGGCCGGCGGCGCGGTCGGGGTGGTCGGCGGCGGCATGGGCGCAGGCTCGGGCGCGCCGCTGGAGCAGGAAGCCAGCAACAGCACCGCGCCGATCCACACAAACCGCTTCATGCCTGCTTCTCCCATCCGCGTTCGGCGCCCTGGCGCCAGTAGGACACGGGATGGCCCGCGCCCTTGAAGGCCTTCCACCGGCCCCGCGCCAGGCGCAGGGCTTCCTCGTCGCGACCGTCGAACAGCAGGATGCACCGTTCGAAGGCCGAAAGGTCGCCCGGCTCGGCTCCGTCGAGCAGGAACAACGCCTGGCCGCCGTTCGGGTTGTCCAGCCTGTCGGTCAGCAGCACCGGCTGACGGTCGGCCATCGGCTCGTCGTCCAGGCCGTGCGGCAGGAAGCTGTCGTCGCGCCAGGTCCACAGGTGTGCGTCCAGCGCCCGCAGGCGAGCGGCATCGCCCCCGCGCACCAGGGCCCGCCAGCCGCGGCCCAGGGTCTTTTCCAGCAGCCCGGGCAGCACCTCTTCCAAGGCGCTGCGCTCGAGATGGTAGAACCAGATGTCGCAGGGCGCGGCGGTCAAGATCAACCTTCGTAGGCGTCCGCCACCAGGCGGTTCAGCAGGCGCACGCCGAAGCCGACGGCGCCGTCCGGGACGGTGGGATCGGTCGAGGGCTTCTTCCAGGCCACCGAGGCGATGTCCAGGTGGGCCCACGGCACGCCGTTGACGAACTTCTGCAGGAACAGGGCCGCGGTGATCGAGCCGGCCGGGCGACCGCCGATGTTCTTCATGTCGGCGATCGGGCTTTCGATCTGCTTCTCGTAGGACGCGGGCATCGGCATGCGCCACAGCGGCTCGCGCTCGGCCTTGCCGGCGGCGAGAAGTTTCTCCGACAAGCCGTCGTTATTGCTGAACAAACCACCCAGGTCATGACCCAGGGAGATGATGATCGCGCCCGTCAGGGTGGCCAGGTCGACCATGAACTTGGGCTTGAAGCGGTCCTGGCAGTACCAGAGGGCGTCGGCCAGCACGAGGCGGCCTTCGGCGTCGGTGTTGATGACCTCGATGGTCTGGCCCGACATCGAGGTGACCACGTCTCCGGGGCGCTGGGCGGCGCCGTCGGGCATGTTCTCGACCAGGCCCAGGATCCCGATGGCGTTGACCCTGGCCTTACGGCCGGCCAGGGCGTGCATGACGCCGGTCACGGCGGCCGCGCCGCCCATGTCCCACTTCATGTCCTCCATGCCGTCGGCCGGCTTGATCGAAATGCCGCCGGTGTCGAAGGTGACGCCCTTGCCGACGAAGGCCACCGGCTGGGCCGACTTGTCGGACGCCCCCAGCCACTTGATCACCACCAGTTGGCTTTCGCGCCGGCTGCCCTGACCCACGCCCAGCAGGCTGCCCATGCCCAGCTTGGCCATCTCGGCCTCGCCCAGGACCTCGACCTCCAGGCCCAGACTCTCGAGACCCTTCACGCGGGCGGCGAATTCTTCCGGATGCAGAATGTTGGCCGGCTCGGAAACCAGGTCGCGGCTGAACAGGATCGCGTCGGCGACGGCCTCCAGCGAGGCGAACGCCTTGCCAGCCTTGGCCGGATCGGCGGCGGCCACCTTGACCACGTTCACCGAGGGCTTCTTCTCGGCCTTTTCGGTGGTGCGGTAGCGGTCGAAACGATAGGCCGCCAGCTTGACGCCGAAGGCCGCGCGAGCGGCCGTCTCGGCGTCGCCGCCGCCCAGCTTCAGCACCAGTTCGGTGACGCCGGAGGCCTTCAGGGCCTGGAAGGCGTGGGCGGCGGCCAGTTCGACCGCCTCCGGCTCGAAGGCGCCGTCGCCGTCGATCCCGACCAGCAGCACGCGCGCCGCCTCAAGGCCCGCGGGAGCGACCAGGTCCAGCGTCTGGCCCTTGGCGCCGGTGAAGCGGCCGCCCGCGACGGCGCGGGCCAGGGCCCCGCCGGTCGCATCGTTGACGGCCTTGGCCTCGGGCGAAAGGGCGGCGGCTTCATAGGCCAGGACCGCCAGGGCGGCGTTGGCGCCGGCCTGGGTGTCGGCGGTGACGAACTCGATACGCATGACGCGCTCCTGATGACCGATGGAGCCCTAGCAGGACCTTCAGCTTGTTGGATTGACCCAAACCCGGACCGAAGAAAAGCACCAATCGTCGGGGCCCTCGGCGCCGCCCGGACCAGCGCCGCTTTTCCGCCTGACTTGAGCGGTTGTGCGCACGCGAACACGCCGTGTAGAAGGAACCCTTCCCTGGGGGCGCGCCGCGCGACTCCGCCGCTTCCCGTCCCCCTCGGTCCCCGTCCCCACGTCGATGCGCCTGATCGAACGCTATCTTTTCCGCCAGTTGCTGGGCCCGACGCTGTTGGCGACGCTGGCCCTGGTGGCGCTCGCCCTGCTGGCGCGCAGCCTGTCGGAGTTCGACGTCCTGATCGAGCAGCGCCAAAGCGGCATGGTCTTCCTGAAGATCATCGCCCTGGCCCTGCCCCAGCTGCTGAGCATGATTCTGCCGATCGCCCTGTTCGTGGCCACGCTCGTGGCCCTGAACCGGTTGCATACGGAACAGGAGATCGTGGTCTGCTTCGCCGGCGGCATGAGTCGCTGGCGCGTGATCTCGCCGGCCATGCGCCTGGCCGTGTTCGCCACCCTGCTGTCGCTGGTCATGAGCCTCTGGGCGGCGCCGTGGAGCTCGCGGGCGATTCGCGAGACCTTCTTCGACATCAAGTCCGACCTGGCCTCGACCCTGGTGCGCCCGGGCGAGTTCACCGAACCGGGCCCGGGCCTGACGGTCTACGCCCAGACGATCGACCGCGACCAGATCATCCACAACCTTTTCATCCACCAGGAAAAGGCCAATGGCGGCGCCGTCACCTACACCGCCCGCGAAGGCGTCATCGCCGAGCGCAAGGGCCTGCCGGTGCTGGTCCTGCGCAAGGGCTCCAACCAGGAGTTCTCCAGCTCCGGCGTGCTGCAGTACCTGTCGTGGGACGAATACACCTTCGACCTCAGTTCGCTGTTCCAGAGCGACGAGCTGCTGCACTACAAGATCGGCGATCGCTACCCGCACGAGCTGTTCTTCCCTGACCTGACCCAGGAATGGGAGCAGCAGAACCGCGAGAAGCTGCTGTCCGAAGGCCACTGGCGCCTGGCCAGCCCGCTCTACAATCTGGCCATGATGTCGATGGCCGTGGCGGCCGTGATCGGCGGATCGTTCAGCCGCATGGGCTATGGCCGACGGATCGCTATGGTCGGCGCGGCCGCCGCCCTGGTCCAGATCGTGGGCTTCGGCGTCAAGGCCGCCTGCGACAACGACGTCTGGCTCAATCCGCTGCAGTACGCCGTGCCGCTGGCGGCGATCTGGTGGGGCCTGCGACAGATCTTCCGCCAGAAGGTGTCCCGCTACATCGCCATCGGCGCGCACGACGCCCTCCAGCCGCTGGGGGCCCCATGATCGGCGTCGGCATGATCGAGCGCTATGTGCTCAGGAAGACCTTGGCCGGCCTGGCGGCCGCCCTGGCGGTCGTCGCCGTGCTGGTCATGCTGATCGCCTTCGTCGACATCTCCAAGAACGTCGGCACCCGAGCGGACGTCGGCTTCACCCAGCTGTTGTTCCTGACGGTGCTGCAGGCGCCCGCCACGATCCTGGTGCTGACGCCCTTCATCTTCCTGTTCGGGACCCTGGGCGCGTTCGTCGGGCTGAATCGGCGCAGCGAGCTGATCGCCATGCGGGCGGCCGGAGTCTCGGCCTGGCGCTTCATCATGCCGGCCGCCATCGCCGCCTTCATCATGGGCCTGCTCACCCTGACCCTGCTCAATCCGCTGACCTCGGCGATGAGCGCCCAGTTCGAGACCTCGCGCGACGCGCTGATGGAAAGCTATCTGAAGTCGGCCCCCAAGGGCCTGTGGCTGCGTCAGGGCGACGAGAAGACCCAGGTGGTCATCCGCGCCCGAGCGCGCGACCAGGTGGAAGGCGCGGTCCGGCTGCGGGGGGTTTCGCTGTTCGTCTATGCGGTGCAGCCCGACGGCTCCCTGCAGTTCGCGCAGCGGATCGAGGCCGACGAGGCTCGGCTGGAGCCCGGCTTTTGGCGGTTGTCGGGGGTGCGCGTGGCCATGCCGGGCGCCGGGGCGATCCGATCGGAAACCTACACCATGCCGTCCAATCTGGACGACCGCACGGCGTCGGAGCGATTCAACAATCCTCAGGCCATCGCCGTCTGGCTGCTGCCCGAGACCATCAAGCGCACCGAGGCGGCGGGATTTTCGTCGATCCCGTTCCGCCTGCGGCTGCAGCAGGTGCTGGCCACGCCGCTGCTGTTCGCCGCCATGTCGGTGCTGGCCGCCGCCTTCTCGCTGCGCCTGATGCGGCTGGGCGGACTGGCCGGCCTGGCTGGCGCGGGCGTAACCTTGGGCTTTGGTTTCTTCTTCTTTAACGAGCTGTGTGGCGCATTGGGCAAGGCCGACGTGCTGACGCCGGCCATGGCGGCGTGGACCCCGCCGATCGTGGCGCTTTTGGCGGGTCTGACGCTGCTTTGCTATACCGAGGATGGTTGAGTCTGTGTCGCCGGGATCGAGGACTTTGATGATGGAGCTTCGCTGGGGCGCGAAAGAGAAGGGCCGCGCGGTCCTGCTGGCCGGAGCGGCTTGGCTCGCCCTCGCCGCTTCCGCGCAGGCGCAGCAGCCGCTCGCCACGGTTCCGGCCGCCCCCGCGCCCGCGCCGGCCGTCGACGACGGCCTGGGCGACACCGGCTACTACCTGGAATCCGATCTCCTGATCCGCGACGACGCCAATCAGAAGATGATCGCCCGCGGCGACGTCGAGGCGCGTTACCAGGGCCGCACCCTGCGCGCCGACGAGGTGGTCTACGACACCAAGACCGAGGTGGTCACCGCCCACGGTCACGTGACGCTGATCAACGCCGACGGCACCGCCGAATTCGCCAACGACATGACCATGGACAAGGACCTGAAGGCCGGCTTCGCCCGCGGCTTCTCGGCCCGCCTGGACAAGAACATCAAGATCGCGGCCGACAGCGCCGTGCGCCGCAACGAGCAGATCACCGAGCTGAACAAGGCCATCTACACCCCTTGCGAGGTCTGCGCCGAAAAGCCCAAGCCGACCTGGAGCATCCAGGCCGACAAGGTGGTCCAGGACAAGAACAACCACCTGGTCTACTACCACGGCGCGACCATCCGGGTGTTCGGCGCGCCGCTGATGTACCTGCCGGTGTTCTGGCATCCCGATCCCCAGACCGAGCGCCGCTCGGGCTTCCTGGTGCCCAAGATCGGCGTCTCGAAGAAGCGGGGGCTGGTCTATGAACAGCCCTATCTGTTCGTGCTGTCGCCGTCTCAGGATGTTGTCGTAACCCCTCAATTCAACACGAAAGTTAATCCGTTCCTCAAAGCCCAGTACCGCAAGCGGTTCTATTCGGGCTACGTCGAGGCGCGCGTCGGGGCCACCTACGACAAGGACTTCGACAACCACGGCGACCGCTTCGGCGAGGCGACGGCCAAGAGCTACATCCTGGCCAAGGGCCTGTTCGACATCGACAACCATTGGAAATGGGGCTTCACCGCCGAGCGGGCTTCGCAGGCGTTGATCTTCGACGACTACGACATCAGCGACGTCTACGCCCAGCGCGGCCAGTTCACGGCCGACGACCATCGCCTGATGTCGCAGATCTATACGACCCGGCAATCGGATCGGTCCTATCTGTCGGCCTCGATGATCTCGGTGCAGGGCCTGCGGGTCGTCCAGGTCAGCTCCGCGGGCCTGGCGAACCGGTTCGAGAACAGCGGCGCCTTCCCGCTGATCGGGCCGATGGTCGAGGGACGCTGGGAGCCGGAGTCGCCCATCCTGGGCGGCCGCCTTCGCGTCCAGGGCTCGGGCGTGGTCCTGACCCGCTCGGAATCGCAGTTCGGCGAGCCGCCCTACGCCTACCCCGCCTACAAGGGCGAGGACGGCGTGGATTCCGTCCGCGGTTCGCTCAAGGCCGACTGGCGCGGCAGCCTGACCCTGGGTTCAGGCCTGCGCGTCGAACCGTTCGCCCAGGCGCGTGGCGACACCTATCGCGTCAGCGACGTCTTCCTGCCGCCTGCCGCCACGGTCGCGGGCGACCGGACCACCAACATCGACTATTCGCGCGGGCTGGGCGTCGCCGGCGTCGATCTGAGCATGCCGTTCTTCAAGCCGCTGAAGAACGGCGGCAGCGTGGTGCTCGAGCCCCTCGTCCAACTGGCGGCGGGGTCCGACAGTTCGCGAGTGCCGATCGTCGTGGCCCGCGACCCCGCCGGCAATCCGATCTATTTCAACGAAGACAGCACCAACTTCGAACTGGATGAGACCAACCTGTTCGACGTCAACAAGTCACCCGGCTTCGACCTCTACGAAGGCGGCACGCGCATGAACGTCGGCGGCCGCGCGACGGTGAAGTTCGCCGACGGCCGGGGCGGCAGCGTCCTGCTCGGCCGTAGCCTGCGCACCAAGGTCGATCCGCTGATGCCGACCCGGGCTGGGCTGGACCAGAAGGCCTCTGACTGGATCGTGGCGGCCACGGTCACGCCGATCCGCGGGGTCACCGCCTTCACGCGCGCCCGCTTCGACAACGACACCAGCAAGCTCAACCGCCTGGAAGCGGGCCTCGACGCCTCCCTCGCCCGCGGCTTCGCCTCGCTGCGCTACCTGAAGGACAACAAGGACACGACCGGCTTCCGCCAGGAAAACCTGGACTTCGTCGGCGATTACATGATCCGCGAGAACTGGGGCGTGACCGCCCTGGGTCGCCTGTCCTATCAGGACGCCCGCACCTTCGGCTTGCCGGCCAACGACAGCAAGTGGTCCTGGACCCGTCGCGACCTGGGCGTCTACTACAAGGATGACTGTGTCCGCCTCGACCTGATCTATCAAAACGAGGACCGCTACACCCAGACCGTCAACGGCTTGAAGTTGAAGTCAAATGAGTCGGTGGTCCTGCGCCTAACGCTCGCCACATTGGGCGACACACTGTACAGCGATTAGAATGTCACCGCGTCGGGGGACGCGCGATCAAGCGCGCGCCTTCCTTTGGACGCGTCTAGAGGAACGACAATACCGATGCGGTCTGCGCGTAGCGTGACGAAACTGGCGGCCTGCACCGCTTCCATCCTCGCCTTGACCGTGGCGAGCCTCGGCCTGCCCGCCGTGGCTCAAGAGGCGGCGCCCGCGGCGCCCCCCGTCGTGGACGCGCCGGCGGCTCCGGCCGCCGCCGCGCGCGCCAATCCGTTGTCGGAAAGCGTCGCCGCCGTCGTCAACGACGACATCATCTCCAGCTACGACCTGATGCAGCGCATGCGCCTGCTGATGGTGACGTCCGGCCTGCAGCCGACCCAGGAGAACCTGCCGCAACTGGAGCAGGAGGCCCTGCGCTCGCTGATTGACGAGCACGTCCAGATGCAGGAGCTGCGTCGGGTCGAGAAGGCCCAGAAGATCACGATCATCTCGACCGACAAGGAAGTCGAGGAGCAGATCGAGGACATCGCCAAGGGCAACAACATGACCGCGGCCCAGCTGACCCAGCAGCTGCAGTCCCAAGGCGTCGGGATCGACACCTGGAAGGCCCAGATCCGCGCCGACAGCAGCTGGCAGGCCTGGATCAGCGGTCGCTACGGTTCGCGCCTGCGAATCGGCGACGACCAGATCAAGGCCTTCGAGCGCCGCCAGGCCGAAGCCGCCAGCAAGCCGCAGTACCAGGTCAGCGAAGTGTTCATCGACGCTGGGCGCGTCGGCGGCATGGACGTGGCCCTCAACGGCGCCAAACAGCTGGTCACCCAGATGCAACAGGGCGCGCCCTTCCCGGCCGTGGCGCGCCAGTTCTCGGCCTCGCCGACGGCGGCCAACGGCGGCGACGCCGGCTGGGTCAGCCCGGGCGAAATGCCGCCCGAGGTCGACGCCGCGCTCGAGCAGCTGCGTCCCGGCCAGCTGTCGGCCCCGATCCCGGTGCGCGACGGCGTCTACATCGTCTATCTGCGCGAGAAGCGCTCGGGCGCGAAGACGGCCCTGGTCGACCTCAAGCAGATCGCCGTGGCCCTGCCCAAGGACGCCCCCCAGGCCCAGGTCGACGCCGCCCAGAAGCTGCTCGTCGACCTCAAGCCCAAGATCACCAGCTGCGAGACCCTCGAGGCCACCGCCGGCAAGATCGAGGGCGTGGTGGCCGGTGATCTGGGCGAGGCCGAGATCACCGACCTGGCGCCGGCCTTCCAGGAAGCCGCCAACACCCTCAAGGTCGGCCAGGTCTCCGACCCGATCCGCACCGACGCCGGCCTGCACCTGATCGCCGTCTGCGGCAAGCGCCAGTCCGGCGCTCAAGCTCCGACGCACGACCAGATCGAAAACCGCCTGCGCGGCCAACAGCTTGCGCTGATCTCCAAACGTTATCTGCGAGACCTGCGCAACTCGGCGACCATCGAGACCCGGTGAAGACCACGGCCCTCGCCCTGAGCGCAGGCGATCCGGCCGGCATCGGGCCGGAGATCATCGCCAAGGCCTGGTCGGCCCTGCGTGCGGAAGGGCCGAGCTTCATGGTGGTGGGCGACGCCCAGCTGCTGGCTTCGGCCGGCGGCGGCGTGAAGGTGCGCGCCGTCACCGGGCCGGTCGAGGCGATCAAGGTGTTCGGCCAGGCCCTGCCCGTCCTGGACATCCCGCTGCAGGCGCCCGTGGTGGCCGGCAAGCCCTCCAGCGCCCACGCCGCCCAGGTGATCCGCTGGATCGAGACCGGGGCGGGCCTGGCCCTGTCGGGGGCGGTGACGGGCTTGGTCACAGCCCCCATAGCCAAGGCGCCGCTGTACGACGCCGGCTTCGCCTTTCCAGGCCACACCGAATTCCTGGCCGAGCTGACCCATGTCGGCCAGCGCCAGGCGCCGCATGGCCCGATCATGATGCTGGCGGCCCGCGACCTGCGCGCGACCCTGGTGACCATCCACACGCCGCTGTCGGCCGTGCCCGCCGCCCTGTCGATCGAGGCGATCGTCAACGCCGGCCTGGTGACGGTGGAGGCCCTGCGCAAGGACTTCGGCATCGCGGTTCCGCGCCTGGCGGTGGCGGCCCTCAACCCGCACGCGGGCGAAGCGGGCGCGCTGGGCGGCGAGGAAAACGCGATCATCGAGCCGGCGGTGCGGGTCCTGCGCGACCTGGGCGTCCAGGTCCGCGGCCCTGCCCCCGCCGACAGCCTGTTCCACGCCGAGGCCCGCGCCACCTACGATGCGGTGCTGTGCATGTATCACGACCAGGCGCTGATCCCGGTCAAGATGCTGGACTTCTGGGCCGGGGTGAACGTCACCCTCGGCCTGCCCATCGTGCGCACCTCGCCCGATCATGGTACGGGGTTCGACATCGCCGGCCGGGGCCTGGCCCGGGCCGACAGCCTGATCGCCGCCATCCGTCTGGCCGCCGAGATCGCCGACCGGCGCTCGATCGCCTGAACGATTCCGATCGAACTTTTGACGACAGTGAACCGCCCTCGTCCTTCGACAAGCTCAGGATGAGGGCTATGGCGAAGGTCGTTCAGTAGAAATCCTCATCCTGAGCTTGTCGCCAAGATAGTTTTGGGGGACGAGGATCGCGGTCCAAGACCGGCAAACCAGAGCATCCCACCATGACGTCGCCCACACTTGCCGATCTGCCGCCGCTTCGCGAGGTTCTCGCCGAGCACGACCTGCTGGCCAATAAGAGCTTCGGCCAGCACTTCCTGCTGGACCTGAACATCACCCGCAAGATCGCCCGCCTGTCCGGCGTGGGCGAAGGGGACCTGGTGATCGAGGTCGGTCCCGGTCCCGGCGGTCTGACCCGAGCCCTGCTGGAGACCGGCGCGCGGGTCGTGGCGGTCGAGATGGACAAGCGGTTCATCCCGCTGCTGGAAGAGCTCTCCGCCGCCGCCGACGGCCGACTGACGATCATCCAAGGCGACGCCCTGAAGGTCGACATGGCCGCCCTCGCCGGCGGCCCGGCCCACATGGTCAGCAACCTGCCCTACAACGTCGGCACGCCGCTGCTGATCAACTGGCTGACCGGCCCTTTCCGGCCGCTGTCGATGACCCTGATGTTCCAGAAGGAGGTCGCCGACCGGATCGCCGCCGACGTCGACGACGACGCCTATGGCCGCCTGGCCGTGGTCTCCCAGACCGTCTGCAGCGCCAAGGTGGTGATGGACCTGCCGGCCCGCGCCTTCACCCCGCCGCCCAAGGTGGCCTCGGCCGTGGTGCGCCTGGTCCCGCTGGAGCCCGCGCCCGACAAGGCCCTGGTCGCGGCCCTGGAGAAGGTCACGGCCGCCGCCTTCGGCCAGCGCCGCAAGATGCTGCGCTCCAGCCTCAAGGGCCTGGGCGGCGGGGCGTTGTGCGAGAAGGCCGGGATCGACCCGGACGCGCGGGCCGAGACCATCGACGTGGCGGGCTTCCAGGCGCTGGCGCGGGCGGTGATGGGCTAGCCGGTTCCCGCAAATGATGGCCGATTGAACGTCCGGGGTTTGGACGTCAGTAGCCGACTTCCAGCGTCACGACGGTGAGGCGACCGTTGATTTTGCCAACCAGGGTCACGTTGCCGCCAGGCCAATCGGGGCCATTCATCGCCATGATGGCGATCGTCTCCATTTGAGCCGTAAAAAGCGGCTTGAAGGTCGTCGCTCCGGGCGCCGTGATGGTGGTGATCTTCGGCCCCTCATCGGCCCAGGCCGCGTACCCCCAAGCGGCCCCAATAAATCGCAGTGAGTGACCGGAAAGCTGTGGGGTGGAGGCCGGGTCTTCGGACTTTTGTTGTCCCTCGCAGCCAACCCTGTTCAACCGGCCATTGGAGAGCGCGCCTCCATAATAATCGGCTTGGAGCGAATAGCACCGGCCATCGCTGAACGAGAGCGTCACGGGCAGAAAACCAGGCGACCAGGCAGCAACGACGTGAGCTTTAGTGGATTCAGCGACGGCGAACGCGCCCACGACCTTGGCGTGGCCGGCAGCTACGCCGCGTTTATAGGCCGGATCAACATGGATCAGACCAGACACGGCTGTATCGGGAATCTGCACGAGTAGTGGCGCGCTGGAGTCCGATGGCGGCGCAACACCCGGTCCCGATGCGCCGCCACTATATCCGGCCGGCGGAATGAACTGAGCGTGAGCGCTGATGGGTGCGACCGCCGTCGCGCCCACCAGGCATGCAAGAGCATATGCTGACGCCTTGTTTCTCACCGGGCATCCCCTTGAGCAGCGAGCTTACGACAGAAGCGGTAAGGAGCCAGCCGGTATAGGGCCTTAACCTCAAGATTTGCGCGCCAAAGTAGACCAAGATGCACCGAGGCCGAGCGCGATGCCTGGCGCCTGGTGGGGAGCCCCTTGGTCTTTGCACCTCTGAGAGGATCGGAAGCCGCCCTCGTCCGCTAGATCTCTTCCCTCAGCAGATCCCCCACCAGATTGCCGATCCACGGGTTGCGGACCCGCTTCTGGCGTTCGGCGTGGTAGATGTGGGCCAGGTCCGAATAGGCCTTGTCGAAGTCGTCGTTGAGGATGACGTAATCGAACTGCTCCCAGGCCGCGACCTCGTCCTTGGCGCGGGCCAGGCGGCGGTGGATGACCTCTTCGCTGTCCTGGCTGCGGGCGTGCAGGCGGCGGCTCATCTCGGCCAGCGACGGCGGCAGGATATAGACCAGAACGCTGTCCTCGCCGGCCTGTTTGTGGACCTTCATCGCGCCCTGGAAGTCGATGTCGAACAGCACGCTCTCGCCGCGGTCCAGCGCCTCCATGATCGGCGCGCGCGGGCTGCCGTAATGGTTGCCATAGACCTCGGCCCATTCCAGGAAGGCGTCGTCCTGGATCATGGCCTGGAACTTGTCGTGGCTGACGAAGTGGTAGTCGCGGCCGTCGTGCTCGCCCGGACGCGGGTCGCGGGTGGTGGCGCTGATCGACAGGTGCAGGTCGTTGTGGTCGGCCACCAGGCGGCGGGTCAGCGAGGTCTTGCCCACGCCCGACGGGGCCACGACCATCAGCAGCAGGCCGCGGGTGCGTCCATGCGGATTATTCGACATTCTGAACCTGTTCCCGGAATTGCTCGATCGTGGCCTTCAGATCCAGGCCGTGCGTGGTCAGGGCCGTCAGGGCCGACTTGCTGCAAAGGGTGTTGGCCTCGCGCATGAACTCCTGCGACAGGAAGTCCAGACGCCGGCCGGCGGCCGCATCGGCGGCCAGCAGGGCGCGGGCGGCGGCCACGTGGCTGGACAGCCGGTCCAGTTCCTCGCGAACGTCGGCCTTCACGGCCATGGCGGCGGCTTCCTGCACGATGCGCTCTTCCGACGCCGCCTCGCCGATCAGTTCGGTCAGCTTGCGGGCGTAGCGTTCCCGCAGCACGGCCGGCTGGCCGGCTGCTTCGTGCGAGGCCAGCAGGGTCAGGGCCTCGATGCGGTCGACGGCGCCGGTCAGGATCGGAGCCACGGCGGCCCCCTCCTCCAGCCGCGCCGCCTTCAAGCCGTCCAGGGCCTGGCCGATCGTGGCGGCCATGGCGGCCTCCACCTCGGCCCGGTCCTCGGCGGCCTCGTCCTCCTCGCGGGCGTCGATCACGCCGCGCAGGGCCAGCAGGCCGTCGAGCGTGGGCTTGCCGACCATGCCGGTGGCCACATAGGGCGCGCCGGCCTTCAGATAGCGCTCCAGCACCTCGACATTGACCTGCACGGCGGCCTGGGCCTCCGCCCGCTTGGCCTGGAGGTTGACGGTCAGCTGGCCGCGCTGGAAGCGAGCCTGGGCGCCGTCGCGGGCGGCGCGGTCCAGGGCGTCGAAGCCCGGCGGGCCGCGAAAGCGGGTCTCGAGGTTGCGGCCGTTGACGCTGCGCGCCTCCACCGCCCACGACCAGGCCCCATGCGAGCCTTCGACGCGGGCGAAGCCGGTCATGCCTGACAGCGCCATCATCGCTCCCTAGAGATTCGACGGGCTCTTCGCGGCCCCTACAACGCCGGCCTGGGCCGCCGCCTTCGACCGCTCGACCTGCCGCCACTTGGCGACATTGCGCTCGTGCGCCTCGTAGGTCGAGGCGAAGACGTGGCCGCCGGTGCCGTCGGCCACGAAATAGAGGTCGTTGCTCTTCATCGGATTGAGCACGGCCGCCAGGGCGGCCTTGCCCGGGTTGGCGATCGGGGTCGGCGGCAGGCCCTCGATCAGGTAGGTGTTGTAGGGCGTCTGTCGCTGCAGTTCCGACTGCAGGATGCCCCGGCCCAGCGGCCGCCCGCGGGTCAGGCCGTAGATGATCGTCGGGTCGCTGCCCAGGCGAACGCCCTGGCGCAGGCGGTTGATGAACACCGCCGCCACGTGCGGCCGCTCGCGGGCCAGGGCCGTTTCCTTCTCGACGATCGAGGCCATGGTCACGGCCTCCTCCTTCGTCGCGAACGGCAGGCCCGGCTGGCGCTGGGCCCACAGGCGGTCCAGCACCTCGTCGCGAGCGTCCATCATCCGCTGCAGCACCGCCGCCCGGTCCTCGCCGCGCTGGACCTGGTAGGTCTCGGGCAGGATCGAGCCCTCTGGCGGGGTCGGCACCGTGCCGGTCAGCTCGGGGGCCCGCATCAGGATGTCGACCACCATGTCGGAGGTCAGGCCCTCGGCGATGGTCACCTGGTGGCGGACGATCTTGCCGTCACGGATCTTGGCTAGCACCTGGCGCAACGAGGCGCGCGAGGCGAACTCGTATTCGCCGGCCTTCAGCCTGCGCGCCGCGCCGGTGGTCTGGGCGGCGGTCAGGAACAGCGAGGACGAGCGGATCACCCCTGCCTGCTCCAGGCTGGAGGCGATCTCGGGCAGGCTGGCCCCGCGCCGCAGGACCACCGTGGTCTGGTCGCCCGACCGCGCGGCCGGGCCCGGGCCCTGATAGATCCAGACCGCGCCCAGTACGACCAACACGGCGGCCAAGCCCAGCATGGTCAGCAGCCCAGTGCCCATGGCCGCGATGCGGCGTCCGACCGGCGCGGTCTCGCGCCGGCGCGGATTGGCCTTGCGGGGAGCCCCCGTCTTCTTCGGCGCCGGGCGTGGGGCGCGGCCTGTTGGCGAGGGCTTGCGGCTCACGAGACTTTGCGGAACACGACCGAGGCGTTGGTGCCGCCGAAGCCGAAGCTGTTGGAGACCGCCACGTCGATCTTGTGCGGCACGGCCTTGTTCGGCGCCAGGTTCATGGCGACGTTCACGTCCGGATTGTCCAGGTTGATGGTCGGCGGAGCGATCTGGTCGCGAATGGCCAGGACCGAGAAGATCGCCTCGATCGCGCCGGCCGCGCCCAGCAGGTGCCCGGTCATCGACTTGGTCGACGACATCACCACATTCTTGGCGTGATCGCCCAGGAAGCGCTCGACGGCCCCGGCCTCGATGCCGTCGGCCATGGTCGAGGTGCCGTGGGCGTTGACGTAATTGATCTCCGACGGGGAGATGCCCGCGTCCTTGACCGCCGCCGAGAGTGCGCGGAAGCCGCCATCGCCGTCCTCCGAGGGGGCGGTGATGTGATAGGCGTCGCCCGACAGGCCGTAGCCGATCACCTCGGCATAGATCTTGGCGCCGCGGGCCTTGGCGTGCTCGTACTCTTCCAGGACGACGACGCCGGCGCCCTCGCCCATCACGAAGCCGTCACGGTCCTTGTCATAGGGCCGCGAAGCCTTTTCCGGCGTCTCGTTCCAGTCGGTGGAGACGGCGCGGCAGGCGATGAAGCCGGCCATGCCGACCTTGCAGACCGCGGCCTCGGCCCCGCCGGCGATCATCACGTCGGCGTCGCCGTACTTGATCAGCCGGGTGGCGTCGCCGATGGCGTGGGCGCCGGTGGCGCAGGCGGTGACCACGGCGTGGTTGGGCCCCTTGAAGCCGTAGCGGATCGAGACCTGGCCCGAGATCAGGTTGATCAGGGCCGAGGAGATGAAGAACGGGCTGACCCGCCGCGGGCCCTTGGCTTCCAGCTCCAGGGCGGTGTCGGCGATCGTCGACAGTCCGCCGATGCCGGAGCCCAGGATCACCCCGGTCCGGTACTTGTCTTCCTCGGTTTCCGGGACCCAGCCCGAATCCTTCACGGCCTCATCTGCGGCGGCGATGCCGTACAGAATGAAGTCATCGACGCGCTTCTGGTCGCGCGGGCTCATGGTCAGGTCGGGATTGAACGATCCCTCGACGTCCGGACCGCCGCCGCCGCGGCCATCGACGCGCGGCACTTCGCAGGCCACCTGGCAGGCGTATTCGGTCGGGTCGAAGGCCGAGATGTGGTTCGCGCCGGACTTGCCGGCCAGGATGTTCTTCCAGGTGACGTCGACGCCCTGCCCCAGGGGGGTCAGGAGGCCAAGTCCGGTAATGACAACTCTACGCATGGATCACTCCCAACCTTCGCATCGCGGTCATATGGGGGATGCTGACGACTCGGACAGCCCCCCGACCTCGAATCTCGGCCACATACGAAAACCGCCGCGCGCACGATGGCAAGAGCCCGTGCGACGCGGCGGCTGATAGTCCTGTTCGCGAAAAATGGCGCGAACCCGACGCCTTAGGCGCCGGTCTTTTCCGTGATGAACTTCACGGCGTCACCGACGGTCTGGATGTGCTCGGCGGCGTCATCCGGAATTTCGATGTCGAATTCTTCTTCGAACGCCATGACCAGCTCGACGTTGTCGAGGCTGTCGGCGCCCAGGTCGTCGATGAAGCTGGCCTTTTCGGTGACCTTTTCCGGATCGGCGTCCAGGTGCTCGATGACGATCTTACGCACGCGCTCGAGAATGTCGGACATTCTGTTAGTCCCTCGTTTTGAATCTTTGCAGTTCCGCAGGAGACGGGGGCGAACCCTTCACCACCCACGGGAATTGTCGGGCCACCGCCTATCACGTTCTTTTTCGAGTGACTAGCGGCACGTCCGGTCAGAAATGTGGGCTTTCGTCTTTCCAAGCAGAAAGGCGTCCAGCCCAGGAAAAGACGACCCGTCAGATCATGGCCATGCCGCCGTTGACGTGCAAGGTCTGACCCGTGACGTAGCCGCCCTGGTCACTGGCCAGGTAAACGCACGCGGCGGCGATATCGCTCCCCTCGCCCAGCCGGCCGGCGGGAATGGTCGAGAGGATTCCGGCCCGCTGCTGCTCATTCAGGGCGTCGGTCATGGGGCTGGCGATGAAGCCGGGCGCCACGCAATTGACGGTGACGTTGCGGCTGGCCAGCTCCTGGGCCAGAGCCTTGGAAAAGCCGATCATGCCGGCCTTGGAGGCGGCGTAGTTGGTCTGGCCCGGATTGCCGGTGACGCCGACGATCGAGGTGATGCCGATGATCCGGCCCGACCGGCGCTTCATCATGCCCTTGGCGGCGGCGCGGGACAGGCGGAAATAGCCTTCCAGGTTCACCTTGATCACGGTGTCCCAGTCCTCGTCCTTCATGCGGACGATCAGGCCGTCGCGGGTGATGCCGGCGTTGGCGATCACGATGTCGAGCGGCGCGCCGGCGGCCTCCTCGGCCTTGGCGACAAGGCCGTCGACGGCGGCGGCGTCCGACAGGTTCGCGGCGACGAACGACACCCGCTCGCCGAACTGGGCGGCCAGATCCGAGAGCGCTGATTCGCGGGTGCCCGAGAGCACGACGTGGGCGCCCTGGCCGTGCAGGGCCTTGGCGATGGCCCCGCCGATGCCGCCCGTGGCGCCGGTGACGAGGGCGGTCTTGCCGGTGAGATCGAACATTTGAATTTTCCGTCCGGAGGATGGTGGATGAAACCTTCGTCCTTCGACAAGCTCGGGACGAGGGTTTCAAACGAACCGCCCGCGCCATCGTCCTCATCCTGAGCTTGTCGAAGGACGAGGACGACGCAGGGCGTTGGTGCTAGAGCGACTTGGCGAACGCTTCGAGGTCGGCCGGGCTGTTCAGCGGAACGGCTTCGGCGTCCGGGGCGATCCGCTTGGCCATGCCCGACAGCACCTTGCCCGCGCCGGCCTCGGCGAAGCGGGTGACGCCGCCCTCGCCGGCCAGCCAGGTCATGCTCTCGCGCCAGCGCACGCGGCCAGTGACCTGCTCGACCAGCAGCTTGCGGATGACGTCGGGATCATGGACCGGGGCGGCGGTGATGTTGGCCACCAGCGGGGCGCGCGGGGCGACGATCGTGGTTCGGGCCAGGGCCTCTTCCATCTCGTCGGCGGCCGGTTGCATCAGCGGGCAGTGGAAGGGGGCCGAGACGTTCAGCGGAATGGCCCGCGCGCCCAGCTCCTTGGCCTTCTCGATGGCCTTGTCGACGGCCGCCTTGGCGCCCGAGATCACCACGTTGCCGTTGTTGTTGTCGTTGGCCACGACGCAGACGCCGACCTCCGAGCCGGCGGCGGCGGCGGCCTCGGCCAGGGCCAGGTCGGTCTTGGGGCCGATCAGCGAGGCCATGGCCCCCTCACCCACGGGCACGGCGCGCTGCATGGCCTGGCCGCGCAACTTCAGAAGGCGGGCGGTGTCGGCCAGGGTGATCGCGCCGGCGGCGGCCAGGGCGCTGTATTCGCCCAGGCTGTGGCCGGCCACGAAGGCGGCCTTGTCGATCCCGACGCCAAACTCGCGCTCCAGCACCCGGGTCACGGCCAGGCTGACCGCCATCAGCGCCGGCTGGGCGTTCTCGGTCAGGGTCAGGTCGCCTTCCGGCCCCTCGACCATCAGCTTGAACAGCTTCTGGCCCAGGGCGTCGTCGACCTCCTGGAAGACCTCGCGGGCGGCGGCGAAGGCCTGGGCCAGGTCGGCGCCCATGCCGACCGTCTGGCTGCCCTGCCCCGGGAAGATGAAGGCGATGCTCATGGGCCCGCTCCGTCGTTATAAATCCAAGGGCGGGAGGGTTATGGGATCGCCGCGCCACGGGCAAGGATCAGTTTTGGCCGGCGGCGGGCTCCGAAGCCGTCGCCACGACCGTTCCGGGGGCGAGCGGGGCCGGCGGCCCCAGGTCCAACACGGGTTCGGACGGGCGCGCGGCCGGCACACAGCCCTTGCGCGCCAGCTTCCTGGCGCTCCATGACGGATCGCAGCGACGCGGCGTCTCGGCGGCGCGCATGGCGGTCATCATGGCGATGTTCTGCTGGACCAGCCTCATGGTCCGTTTGTTGTTGTCCGGCTTGGGAAGGCTGACCGAAACCGGCGGCTGGGGCGGCGGCTTGGGGCAGTGCAGCGTCCGGGCGGCGACGGGAACCGGTCGCGGCGTTACCGGACGCGGCGTTACCGAACGCGGCGTGAAAGGGATTGCGACCCGTGAGGACGGCGGCGGCCGAAAGCCGCGGACCGTCGGCGTCCCCGCCTGAGCTCCAGTCGCCGTCAGCAGGGTCAGGGCCAGAACCGTCTTGGAAAGGATCGCGCCGCGCATTCGAGCGACTCCGTCTGCCTGCCTCCGCTTCTACCATGACGGGAGACCGCGCGCGACGGTCGACCGCCTCTCAGCCCAGCCAGGGCCCGCCCGGCGGTCCCCAGCCCCAGACCGGCATCGGCGGGTCGTCCGTGGGCGCTTCAACCCCGGGCGCCGAGTTGATCACCGCCAGCCGCGTGCCCCATTCCAGATAGCCGACGAAGGCGGCGCGGAACTCCGGATCCGCCGGCAGGCCGACCGCGTCGGCGGTGTCCAGCATCAGCGACCCCCAGGCGCGGCGCTGCTCTTCGGTCAGGTGACGCCCCAGGTGATGCCCGATCATCGCGGCGTGGCCGCCGCCGGCCTCGGTATAGGCCTTGGGGCCGCCGAACACCTCGGTGACAAAGGCGGCCACGTGCTGGGCGTGGCGCGGGTTCATGCCGGCGAACACCGGCGCCAGAACCGGATGGTCGGGCACGGCGGCGTAGAACGCGTCGAACAGCGCCCGGAAGCGTTCTGGCCCGCCCGCCCAGGCCGCCAGGGTTGGGATTTCCGTCTCGCCGAGCGCCATGGTCGCCTCCCGTTCTGCTTTCCGACTTAAGGGCCCAGGTAGACGTTTGGAAGCCGGAAGAATGGCGTTATTGAAATCATGACGCAGCTGGCTGCGTCGCCGCCTTCCCCTGGAGTCCACCCATGCAACGCCTGCTCACCGGTCTCGCCCTCTGCGCCGCCCTCGTGGCCTCCTCCCCCGCCCTGGCCGCCCTCAAGGTCGGTGACAAGGCGCCCGACTTCACCGCCCCCGCCGCCCTGGCCGGCAAGGACTTCAGCTTCACCCTGTCCAAGGCGCTGAAGAAAGGTCCGGTGGTGCTGTACTTCTTCCCGGCCGCCTACACCTCGGGCTGTACGGCCGAAGCCCACGAGTTCGCCGAGGCCACCCCGCAGTTCGAGAAACTGGGCGCGACGGTGATCGGGGTCACGGGCGGCAATGTCGACCGCATCAAGGACTTCTCCAAGGAGCACTGCCGCGACAAGTTCGCGGTGGCCGCCGCGAACGCCGACCTGATCAAGACCTACGACGTGGTGCTGCCGATGAAGGACAACCTGTCCAACCGCACCTCCTATGTGATCGCGCCGGGCGGCAAGATCCTGCTGGCCTACAGCGACCTGAACTTCCAGGGCCACGTCACCCAGACGATGGAGGCGGTGAAGGCCTACAAGGGCCGGAAGAAGTAGATTTCGACCAACCTCCTTCGAAAACGGCGTGGGCGAACCGGATCGGTTCGCCCGTGTTTCGACTAGGATCGGAGCCATGGCCGACCTCGTCTTTCTTCAAACCTTGGTCCGTGGCGTCGCCGTCGGCGGCTTCGGCGTCACTGGCCTGGCGCTTGCGCTGGACCGACGGCCCACGCCCCTGCGCTGGGTCGGCGGCTTGTTCTTCCTGTGCGCCGTCGCCCATGTCATCGACAGCTGCCAGCCCGGCCGGACAGGCCATCCCGACCCGTTGATCTGGGCCGCGTCGGTGGCGACCATCGGCCTGTTCTGGCCCCTGGCCTACGCCCTGTTCGCCGACGAGCAGCGTTTCTCGCCGCACCGGTTGTGGCCGGCTGTCGGGCTGGTGGCCCTGTGGGGCCTCGCCCGCGCCTTGCCCGAAGCGATCTGCAAGCCGTTCTGGCTGTTGTTCAACCTGGCCTCGGTGGGTCTGGTGCTGCACGCGCTGCTGGTCATCTGGCGGGGCTGGCGCGGCGACCTGGTCAATGAGCGCCGACGGCTGCGCGGCCCGGTGATGATCGCGGCGGCCGGCTATATCCTGCTGCTCAGCGCCCAGGACGTGGCCTGGGTCACCGGCCTGCCTTGGTTCCACGCCTGGGGATTGCCCCAGGCCCTGGTGCTGGCGACGCTGGCCGTCGCCGGCGCGGTCATCCTGCTGCGGCCCGAGCCCCTTCTGGTCGAAGCCGGATCGACCAGCGGCCGGATCGCGCCGCTCGCCGGCGGCCAGGCCCTGGATCTCGGCCCGGCCGACCGTCTGGTGCTGGCCCGGCTGGAGACCGCGATGGATGTAGAGGAAGTCTGGCGCGGCGAAGACCTGTCGATCACCGCCCTGGCGGCTCTGGTCGGCGCGCCCGAGCACCGCCTGCGTCGGCTGATCAACGGCGTGCTGGGCCATCGCAACTTCGCCGACTACGTCAACAGCCGCCGGATCGAGGCGGCCAAGAGCGCCCTGGCCGCCCCCGACCTGGCCCTGAAGTCGATCTCGACCATCGCCTACGACCTGGGCTTCGCGTCCCTCGGGCCCTTCAACCGCGCCTTTCGCGCCGCGACCGGGGTCACCCCCTCGGAATGGCGCGCGACCAGGACGCCTGCTCCGACCTCCGTGTCGGCCCGCCTGCGACTGGTCGAAACCGCCGATCCCGCGTCGAAAGCCGACAAGTCGGTCTGATTTCGCGATCGGCGCGACGACACGGCCGCCGCCGCGCCTTCCTCGGGACGCCCCCCTTCCGAGGAAACGCCATGCTGTCTTCTCTTCTCCCCTTCGCCGAAAGCTGGCTGAGCGCCGCCTTCACGGACGTGAGTCGCTACGTGATCTTCGCCGTCGGCGTGTGGCTGGCGCTCTGGATCGTCCTGGCCGCGCCCCTGGCCGGCCGGAAGATCCGCGAGGGGCGCCCACCCGCTCGCCAGCTGCTGATCGAGTTCGCCACCTCGATCCGCTCGATCATGATCTTCTCGACCATCGGCCTGTTGAATTTCGGCCTGTTCCGCGCCGGCCTGATGCCCGGCCCCCACATCGCCCGCGAACTGGGGCCGGTGTGGTTCTGGACCAGCCTGGTCCTGATGATCGTCGCCCACGACGCCTGGTTCTATTGGACGCACCGGCTGATCCACGACCGGCGGCTGTTCCGGACCTTTCACCGCCGCCATCACCGGTCCAACAGCCCTTCGCCGTTCACCGCCTACAGCTTCGACCTGGGCGAGGCGGCGATCAACGCGCTGTTCGTGCCGCTATGGATGCTGATCGTGCCCACCCAGTGGCCGGTCGCGGGCCTGTTCATGCTGCACCAGATCGTCCGCAACACCCTGGGCCACAGCGGCTACGAGCTGTTTCCGGCCACGCGCGACGGCCGCCCGCTGCTGCCCTGGCTGACGACCGTCACGCACCACGACTTGCATCACGCCCAGGCGGGATGGAACTACGGGCTCTATTTCACCTGGTGGGACCGGATGATGGGCACCGAGAACCCCCGCTATCTGGAACGGTTCGCCCAGGCCGTGCGGCGTCCCGGGCGAGCGGTCGCGGGGCCGGCGGCCGACGCCGCCTGAAGGCCTACCAGGTGGTGCGAACCAGCTTGACCATCAGCCGGCCGTCCTGGACCCGCTCGTCGGCGGCCCGCAGGCTGACGGTGAACTCGGCGGGGATGTCGAACGGCCGGGTCAGGCTGAAATCGACGCCCTCGTCGCCCTGGGTGCCGCCGCCCACGGCGATCGAGGCGACCGGGCGGCCGTCCAGGGTCAGCTCGGACCGTACGTTGGCGCGGGTGACCGGCGTGCGGCCGCGCAGATAGACCGGCTGGCTGGCGTTCATGTCCATCGACAGCCGCACGTAGTTGGCCTTGGGCAGCAGGCCGAAGCCGAACGAGCGGGCCAGGGACGAGCGAATCGCAGCCTCACGGGCGTTCCAGGATGCGCCGACCCCCATCGTACGATTGGGAGCGGCGTGTTCGTCCGGCTTCTGGTTCAGGTTGAGGTCGAAGTTGTAGGTCGGGTCATTGAGCCCGCCGGCCACCTTGGCGGTGAAGGTCGCCTTCTCGGCGTCGGTCGACAGGTCCAGGGTCTGGGCGGCCGAATAGCCCTGGAAATGACCGTCGGCGCCCCAGACCGCCAGGTCCGGCTTGCGCACGATGTCGCCCGCCGTCGCCGGCGCGGCGGCGACCGTCAGCAAGGCCGCGATCAGGAAGGTCGTCCTGCACCCCATGACCGCCCGATAGCACAGGGCGGCGAAAGGCTGAAGCCTTGCACGGTCAAATTTGTATGACAGTTGTTCGTCCGCCCGTTTTCCAGGCGGCGTCAGGGCTTGGATGGCGCGGCGGCCTTGTCGCAGCCGATCTTGGCGCACAGCCTCTCGCGCATCTTGACCTGCATCTCGGCCATCATGCCCGGCATCTGGCCCATCATCCTCTGGGTGAGCTCGGGCGTCTTGGCGATCAGGGCCTGGCCCGAAGGTCCTTCGTAGAAGGCCACGAGATCGCGCAGCTCCTGCTCGGTGAAGACCTCGGCCATGGCGTCGACCATCGGCGCCTTCATCTTGCTGGTCATCTCGCGCGTGGTCTCGAGAACGGTCTCGCTGAGCGCGCGGCTCTGCTCGTCGGTCATCGACGGCGCCTGCTTGCGCATCGACTCCATCATCATCGGGACCATCTGGTCCATCATCTGGCTCAGCAGCTTGTCGTAGTGGATCGCCTCGAAATAGCGCGCCGCCAGGGCCCGCGTCTCGGGCGTGGCCTTGGAAGCGACCGCCGCCGCCGGCGGCGAGGCCTGCCGGGCCTGGGCCGCGCCGCCCCCCAGGCAAAGGGCCGCGGCGACGGCGAGAATGGTTAGACGCTTCATGATGGCGGCCCCTGACAGTCAGGCCTCAACTTCGCCCGGAACCACCTGAGGATGCAAGCCCGCGCCGCGACTTGTGCTGGCGGGCCCTTTCCTGTATTAGCGCGCCCTCTCACGGATGGCGGTCTTGCACGCAACCCTATGGGTCGGGATTTCCCGCTCGGCATGCAGGATCCATCGTGGTCGACGGACTTCCGCCGTCGCCCGCGCCGCCTTCCAAGCCGGAAGAAGGAAAACATGGCGTTCTACGAACACGTGGTCATCGCGCGGCAGGACATCTCGCCGCAACAGGCCGAAGCTCTGAACGAGCAACTCAAGGCTCTCCTGGAAGAAAATGGCGGTCATATCGCCAAGATCGAATACTGGGGCCTGCGCAATCTCACCTACCGCATCAAGAAGAACCGCAAGGGCCACTACTCCCTGCTCGCCATCGACGCTCCGGCCGCGGCCGTGAAGGAGATGGAACGTCAGCTGCTGATCAATGAAGACGTGCTGCGCTTCATGACCATCCGCGTCGAAGAGCTGGACCTGGAACTGTCGCCGGTTCTGGCCCGTCGCGACCGCGAACGTGGCGAGCGCAGCGAGCGCCCGCGCGACGATTTCGCGCCGGCCGCGTAAGGGAGAAGAGAGATCATGACCGATACCACTGCTCCCGAAGCCGGCGCTCCCGCCGCCGGCGCTGGCGGCGCCCGCCGCCCGTTCTTCCGTCGCCGCAAGGTCTGCCCGTTCTCGGGCGCCAACGCGCCGAAGATCGACTACAAGGACGTGAAGCTGCTGCAGCGCTACGTCTCCGAACGCGGCAAGATCGTGCCGTCGCGCATCACCGCGGTGTCGGCCAAGAAGCAACGCGAACTGGCCAAGGCCATCAAGCGCGCCCGCTTCCTGGCTCTGCTCCCCTACGTCGTGAAGTAAGGGAGACACCACGATGAAAGTCATTCTGCTCGAACGCGTCGAAGGCACCGGCGTCCTCGGCGACGTGGTCACCGTGAAGGACGGCTTCGCCCGTAACTTCCTGCTGCCGCGCTCCAAGGCCCTGCGCGCCAACTCGGCCAACCTGAAGACCTTCGAAGCTCAGCGCGCTGAGATCGAAGCTCGCAACGTCAAGAACCGCGAGAACGCCGGCAAGGCCGGTGAAGGCCTCGACGGCAAGCAGTACGTGATGATCCGTCAAGCCGGCGAAAGCGGCCAGCTGTACGGTTCGGTCGCGGGTCGCGACGTCGCCGACGCCATCAAGGCCGAAGGCGGCAAGGTCGATCGCTCGATGATCGTGCTCGACAAGCCGATCAAGACGCTGGGCGTCCACGAAGTAAAGGTGAAGCTGCACGCGGAAGTGACCGTCACGGTCACGCTCAACATCGCGCGCAGCCAGGACGAAGCCGACCGCCAAGCGCGCGGCGAAAACGTCATCGCCGCTCAGTTCGAGGAAGACCGCGCCGCTGACGCCGAAGCCGCCCAAGACATGGCGGAAGGCGGCGCCGGCTCGTTCGAAGGCGACCACTACGAGGCCTAAACGCTTCAGTAGCTTGAACTATCGGCAACGGCGCGGAGCAATCCGCGCCGTTTTTCTTTGGCCCGTCCCAGAAAATAACTCGTTTACGGCGGGCGCGAATGGGGGCTTTCCTGCGGGAGTAACTCGCGCGCAAAGCGAAAACGCTGCGCGCAAAACGTAGGGGAATAAACCACATGCGCAGTCGTAACCTTCTGCTGGCCGCCGTCTCGGCCGGAGCGCTCCTGCAGCTTCCGACCTTCGCCGCCGCCCAAACCCAGGAGCCCGCCGCGGCCACCGAGGTCGAGGAACTGGTCGTCACTGGGACCCGCACGCCCGGCCGCACGCGGCTGGACACCATCGCGCCGGTCGACGTGATCGGCGGCCAGGCCCTGGCCCGCCAGGGCAGCGGCGCCGAACTGGCCCAGGCGCTGTCCAACCTGACCCCGGCCATCGACTTCCCGCGGCCGGCCATCACCGACGGCACCGACCACGTGCGTCCGGCCACCCTGCGGGGTCTGGCTCCCGACCAGACCCTGGTGCTGATCAACGGCATGCGCGGCCACATCGGCGCCCTGGTGAACATCAACGGCTCGATCGGCCGGGGCTCGACCGCCTTCGACCTCAACTCGATCCCGACGGTCGCCGTGGAACGGGTGGAAGTGCTGCGCGACGGCGCCTCGGCCCAGTACGGCGCCGACGCCATCGCCGGGGTCATCAACCTGCGCCTGCGCGAGGCTCGCACCGGCGGCGGCGCGACCTACAACTACGGGATCTACGACACCGACGTCGACACCGCTCGCGGCAGCCGCAAGGCTCACGACGGCCTGACCCAGTCGCTCTCCCTGTGGCAGGGCCTGCCCCTGGGCAAGGACGGCTTCCTGACGGTGATGGGCGAATATGTGACCCGCCACCCCACCAACCGATCGGACTATGTCAACCTGGCCTCGGCCCCCGACTACGCCCGCCCGGTCGTGCTGGGCCGCTACGGCGATCCCAAGCTGGAGAGCAGCGCCGTCTACCTTAACGCCGGCCTGCCGGTGAACGAGACCTGGTCGCTGTACGGCTACGGCGGCTACCAGCATCGCGACACCGAATCCGCCGCCACGGCGCGGACCTACAACAATTCCAACAACGTTCCGGCGGTCTATCCGGGCGGCTTCCTGCCGATCATCGCCACCGAGATCGACGACTACAACATCGCTGGCGGGATCAAGGGCGAGCTGGGCGGCTTCGCCACCGACCTGGGCGTCAGCTACGGCAAGAACAAGCTGGAATACACGATCAAGAACACCATCAACTCGACCTATGGCGCGACCTCGCCTCGCACCTTCAAGGCGGGCGGGCTCGACTACGACCAGTTCCTGGTCAATCTGAACATGAGCAAGGGCTTCGACCTGGGCCTGATCGAGCCGACCAACCTGGGCTTCGGCCTGGAATATCGCGAGGAAGGTTTCTCGGTCCACCAGGGCGAGCCGGCCTCCTACAGCAAGGGGCCGCTGCCCGGCGCGCCCGTCTCACAGGGCTTCGGCGGCTTCCGCCCCTCCAACGAGGTCGACAAGACCCGGCACAACGTCAGCGCCTATGTCGATCTGGAAGGCAAGCTGACGCAGCGCCTGTCGTTCGACGCCGCCGCGCGCTACGAGGACTATTCGGACTTCGGCTCGAAGGTCACCGGCAAGCTGGCGGCCCGCTTCGACGTCGACGACGCGCTGGCCGTGCGAGCGGCGATCTCCAGCGGCGTCAAGGCCCCTGCCCTGCAGCAGCAGTACTTCAGCTATACCGCCACCAACAACGTCGCGACCCCGACGGGCTCAATCCTGGTGGAGTCGGGCACCTTCACGGTCGACAGCCCGATCGCCGTGGCCCTGGGCGCCAAGCCGCTGAAGGCCGAGGAGTCGATGAACTATTCGGCCGGCATCGTCTTCCATACCGGTCCGTTCGAACTGACCATCGACGCCTACCAGATCGACATCGACGATCGGATCGTGCTGTCGGAGAACCTGCCCAACCCGTCGACCCCGGCGGCGACCGCGACGGTGATCACCGACTTGCTATCCAGCTATGGCGTCAGCGCCGCACGGTTCTTCCTCAACGGGGTGGAGACCCGGACCCGGGGCGTCGACATCGTCGGTCGCTACAAGCTGGAGACCGAGACGGCCGGCCGCTACGATTTCACCGTGGCCGCCAACTTCAACGGCACCGACGTGCGAAAGACGCCCAGCCTGCCGACCATCACCAATGTCAGCCAGCCGCCCTTCCTGTTCGACCGCGGCAACGTCCTGACCTACGAGGAAGGCACTCCGAACCAGAAGTTCGTGTTCAACACCGACTGGAGCCTGGGCGATTTCGGCGTCACGGCCAAGGCGACCTATTATGACAGCGTCCTGGTCCCCAACAACAACCCGACGCTGGACTACGAGACGGGCCATCGCACGATCGTCGACCTGGAAGGCCGCTACAAGCTGGGCCCGGCGGGCCTGGCCCTGGGCGTCAACAACCTGTTCGACCAGTACCCGCGCGAAACCCCGGCCCTGATCAACAGCCCCAGCGGCTCGATCGGCTTCCCCAGCTACTCGCCGTTCGGCTTCAACGGCCGGTTCCTGTACGCCCGGGTCAGCTACAACTGGTAGAGCGTCTTCGAAACTGAATCGAAGCGGCGCGGGAAGCGATTCCCGCGCCGTTTTCATGCGTCCGGATCTGTCGGAGGGGGCTGTCAGAACATACACAGAATATCCCCGTTCATCTTCGCCGACGCCCCGCTGCGTCCGCGCGAAAAATCCGGCTCCGCGTTAACCTGTGGCAATGTCCCTCGTCCCTGCTCTAGACCTTCGCCCACCCTCGCCGATGGGCGACATCGTCGTCGCCGTCGCACCGCACAACCTGGAAGCCGAGCAAGCGCTGCTGGGCGTGCTGCTGTACGATAACGCCGCCTACGAACGCCTGACCGACAGCCTGCAGGGCCGCCACTTCTACGAGCCCTTCCACCAACGGCTGTTCGGCTCGATCGAGACCCACATCCGCAAGGGCCAGCTGGCCGAGCCGATCCTGCTGGCCGATGAGTTCAAGCACGACCCGGCGTTCGAGGAGCTGGGCGGCCTGCGCTACCTGGCCGACCTGGTCGACCGCGCCCCGCCGGCCGCCAATGTCGGCGACTATGCGCGTGCGGTGTTCGACCTGGCCCTGCGCCGCGACCTGATCCGCATTGGCGGCGAGATCGCCTCCACCGCCCACGGCGGCGTCGGCAAGGACGACGTCAAGCTGCCGGCCCGTGACCAGATCGAGGCGGCCGAACAGCAGCTCTACACCCTGGCCGAAAGCGGCACGGCCAGTTCGGGCTTCGTCAGCTTCGGGGACGCCCTGCGCGGCGCCGTCGAGATGACCGCCGAGGCCTACAGCCGCGACGGCGGCATGTCGGGCCTGGCCACCGACCTGATCGACCTGGACACCAAGATCGGCGGCCTGCACCCCTCCGACCTGATCGTCCTGGCCGGCCGACCGTCGATGGGCAAGACGGCGCTGGCGACCAACATCGCCTTCAACGTCGCCAAGAAGTACGCCTGGGAGCCCCAGCCGGACGGCACCAAGAAGACCGTCAGCGGCGGCGTCGTGGCCTTCTACTCGCTGGAAATGAGCGCGGAACAGCTGGCCCTGCGTATGCTGGCCGACGCCTCGGGCGTCTCGGGCGACAAGCTCCGCAAGGGCGAGATCGACGCGTCGGAGTTCGGCCGGGTGCGCGACGCGGCCATCGAGCTGCAGGAAGCCCCGCTCTATATCGACGCCACCGGCGGCATTTCGATCGCCAAGCTGACCGCCCGGGCCCGTCGCCTGAAGCGCCAGGTCGGCCTGGACCTGATCGTCGTCGACTACCTGCAGCTGGTCACCGGCTCGGACCTGGGCTCGAACGCCAACCGCGTGCAGGAGGTCTCGCAGATCACCATGGGCTTGAAGGCCCTGGCCAAGGAGCTGGCCTGCCCGGTCATCGCCCTTTCGCAGCTGTCGCGCCAGGTCGAGCAGCGCGAGGACAAGCGTCCGCAGTTGTCCGACCTTCGCGAATCCGGCTCGATCGAGCAGGACGCCGACATGGTCTGGTTCGTCTATCGCGAAAGCTACTATGTCGGCCGTTCCGAGCCGCGCGAGGGCACGCCCGAGCACCTGCAGTGGCAGGAGGACATGGACCGCCTGCAGGGCCTGGCCGAGGTGATCATCGCCAAGCAGCGTCACGGCCCGATCGGCACCGTGCGCCTGTCGTTCAACAGCGACACCACCCGCTTCGGCAACCTGGCCCGCGACCACTACTTCCACCAGATGCGCAGCGGCTCGGACGAATAGCGCTCCGGGATTTGACGGGGGCGGCGGGACTCGGCCACGGTGCCAGGACCCGCTGAACGAGGCCGCGAATGGATTTCACCCCCCTGCCGACCTCCACGGTGGTCGGCGCGTTCCTGCTGGCCTTTCCGGCGCTGTTCTCGATCGTCAATCCGGTCGGCGCCTCGCTGATCTTCCACCAGGTGCTGGCCGACCGCACCCCGCGCGAGCGGCGGCGGCTGGCCCTGCGAATCGCCGTCAACGCCCTGCTGATCCTGCTGGGGTCGCTGCTGCTGGGCGGCTACATCCTGAACTTCTTCGGGGTCAGCCTGGGTGCGCTGCGGGTGGCCGGCGGCCTGGTGGTGGCGATCCGCGCCTGGGGCCTGCTGATGGGGCCCGAGGCCCACGAGGACCGCAAGAGCGACGCGGCCTCGCCCGCCGAGCGTAAGACCGACGACATCGCCTTCTTCCCGCTGACCATGCCGTTCACGACCGGGCCGGGCTCGATCGCGGTGGCCATCGCCCTGTCGTCCCAGCGACCGGCGGGCGGACACACCGTGATCCCGTTCTTCCTCGGCGCCAGCCTGGCGGCGCTGGCGGTGGCCCTGTCGATCTGGGGCCTCTACCGGGCTTCGGACCGGGTCATGGCCCTGCTCGGCGTCTCCGGCGCCCGGGTCATGTCGCGGCTGGTCGCCTTTCTGCTGCTGTGCATCGGCGTTCAGATCCTGGCCAGCGGCGTCGAGAGCCTGGCGACCGACTTCCTGGCCCGCCGCTGAAGATCCTCAGGATCTGGACTGGCCTTGCGCGGCGCGCTCGGCTACGCCCTGCCCCGTGACCGAAGCCAGCCGCCTCACCCTCGATCTGGACGCCCTGGCGTCCAACCACGCCCTGCTCCGGGCCGCCGCCGGCGGGGCCGAGATCGCGCCGGCCGTCAAGGCCGACGGCTACGGCCTCGGCGCGGCCCTGGTGGCCGGGCGGCTGTGGGACGAGGGCGCGCGGAGCTTCTATGTCGCCCGCCTGTCGGAAGGCGTCGCCCTACGCCGGTCGCTGGGCGACCGCGCGGCGACGATCTATCTGCTGGACGGCGTCACGCCCGGCGCGGCCCCGGCCATCGAGGCGGCCGGCCTGACGCCGGTGCTCAACAGCCTGCCGCAGATCGAAGCCTGGAACAGCCATGCCCGCGGCCGCGTGCTGGACGCCGCCCTGCACATCGACACCGGCATGAACCGCCTGGGCCTGCGCCCCGAGGAGGCCGCGGTTCTGGTGGGAGCGATGGACCGGCTGAAGTTCCTGAACATCACCCTGGTGATCAGCCACCTGGCCTGCGCCGGCGAGCCCGACCATCCGCTGAACGCGCGCCAGCGGGCGCGCTTCGTCGAAGCCGCCGCCCTGTTCCCGGACGCCCGTCGCAGCCTGGCCAATTCGGGCGGGATCTTCCTGGGCGAGGCCTTCCGCTTCGACCAATGCCGTCCGGGGATCAGCCTCTACGGCGGCGGCCCGCGCGATGTTCCCGACACGAGGATCAAGGCGGTGGCGACGCTGGAAGCGCCGATCCTCCAGGCCCGGGTCGTGCCGCGCGGCGAGAGCATCGGCTACGGCGCGGCCTTCACCGCCCAGGACACCACGCGCGTGGCCATTCTGGCGGCCGGCTACGCCGACGGCGTGCCGCGCGCCGCCCATCCGCGGGGATCGGTGTGGTTCGACGGCGCCCGGCGGCCGATGCTGGGCCGGGTGTCGATGGACCTGATCGCCGTCGACATCACTGACTGCGACGCCGCCCGTCCCGGCGCCCTGATGCAAATCATCGGCCCCGACCTGCCGGTCGACGAGGCCGCCGCCGCCGCCGGCACCACGTCCTACGAACTGCTGACCCGCATCGCGCCCCGGGCGCGACGCGTGATCAAGGGCGGCTAGAGCTAGCGCGCCAGCCCTTCCAGTCGCCCGGCGTCCACGGACGCCACGGCCTGCTTCAGCACGTCGATGCTGTCGGCGTTGCCGTTGGCCTCGACCGAGAAGCGCTCGCCGACCAGGATGCTGTAGCGGCCGGACTTGGCCTCCCGGTCCCACTCCTCGGTGGTCAGGCGGCCATCCACCGTGCCCGACTTCTCGTAGCCGGTCTGGGTTTCCTTGGTGGACTGAGCGTCAACCGCGCTGGCCAAGGCGGCCATGCCGGCCATCGCGCCCAGGTCGGTGACCGCCAGGCGGAAGCTGGCGCCGTCCTTCTGGTAGTCGCCGGTGGCGACGGCCATCGACATGCCGCCGGCCCCGCCCGAATTGGTCTCAAGGCCCGTGCGCTGGAACCCCGCGACGGCGCCGGGGAGCAGGCCCTTCAAGGTCTCGGCCGGCACGGACGGGGCGTTCTTGCCCGCTTCCATCCGGGCGGCGGCGGCCTCCATCTTCTTGCTGGCCGCGTCCAGCTTGCCCAGGTCGACCTTGGCGCCGTTGACCTCCATCGTGCCGGACATGGTGCCGGTGTTGGCGGCGTGGCTCGCCAGGCCGGAGCCGAACATCGCCGCGCCGGCCACGGCGCCGGTGATCGCCGCGATGACGATCGACAGCACGATCGCGCAGAGGATGGTGACGGCCGTATAGCCCAGCGCCTTTTCGCTGGGCGCCTTCATCAGCTTGGGCAGGCCGAGATAGAGCAGGTAGAAGCCATAGAGGCTGGCCAGGGCGCCGATCATGACGAGCGGCGGGAAGATCCCCAAAATTCCGAACACCCAGGCGGCGGTGTAGCTGTAGGCCGCGACCTTGAACGCCTGGACCCGGTCCTTCTGGCCATCGAAGCTGGGGGCCAGGGCGTCGATGATCAGCGCCACCAGGAACACCGACAGCAGGCTCAGGCCATAGGCGATCACGGCGCTGACGACGGACGAGACCAGCGGCGGCCTAATGTGGAAGCCGAAGCCGCCGATGCCGAACACCTGTCCGCCGATCAGGCCGGCGACCGGCGGGATCGCGGCCAGGATGCAGACATAGCCGACATACAGCCCCTTGATCGTCGCCGGCTCGGCGTCGATGCGCTCCCACTCGGCCGAAGGCGACAGCAGCAGGCGTTTCACGCGGCCGACGAGATCGGACGAGCCCGCCTGGGGTTCAATGACAGTCATACGATCGCTCCTCCGCGAATCCTGAACGTCCCCCGACGTCGTCCCTGTATAACCATCACCATGGGAGGTTGAGAACATCGTTCCGTGACAAGGGTTCGTCCGCTCGGACGATGCGTCCGTCTTTGGCGCAGGGGAGCGCCAGGCTGTAGTCTCTCGTCATCTTCGAATCAGGAGCATCCATGGCCCGCGACGGCGCCGTCTACGCCTGCCAGTCCTGCGGCGCGGTCTCGACCAAATGGTCGGGTCAGTGCTCGGCTTGCCAGAGCTGGAACAGCCTGGTCGAGGAGGTCGGGGCCCGTGCGCCAGGAGCCCTGTCGAGCACCAAGGCCACCCGTGTACGCGGCCTGCAGTTCACCGGCCTGGAGAGCGACACCCCCGCCCCGCCCCGGATCATCACCGGCGTCGACGAGTTCGACCGGGTCTGCGGCGGCGGCGTCGTGCCCGGTTCGGCCATCCTGATCGGCGGCGACCCCGGCGTGGGCAAGTCCACCCTGCTGCTGGAGGTGATGGCCAAGGCGTCGCTGAGCGGCGTCCACTGCGCCTACATCTCCGGCGAGGAGGCCGTGGCCCAGATCCGCGGCCGGGCCGACCGCATGGGTTTCGCCCAGGCCCCGGTGAAGCTGGCCGCCGAGAGCAGCCTGCGCGACATCCTCGACGGCCTGAAGCGCGAGAAGTTCGACCTGGTGGTCATCGACTCGATCCAGACCCTGTGGAGCGACGCCCACGAGGCCGGGCCGGGCACGGTCACGCAGGTCCGCGCCTGCGCCAGCGAGCTGGTGCGCCTGGCCAAGAAGCAGGGCGTGGCGATCCTGATGGTCGGCCACGTCACAAAGGACGGCCAGATCGCCGGCCCGCGCGTGGTCGAGCACCTGGTCGATGCGGTGCTCAGCTTCGAGGGCGAGCGCGGCTATCCGTTCCGGGTGCTGCGCGGGGCCAAGAACCGGTTCGGGGCCACCGACGAGATCGGCGTGTTCGAGATGGGCGACTCGGGGCTGCGCGAGGTGAAGAACCCCTCGGCCCTGTTCCTGAACGAGGGCGGTGAGCGGGCGGCCGGCGCGGCGGTGTTCGCGGGCATCGAGGGCTCGCGACCCGTCCTGGTCGAATTTCAGGCGCTGGTCGCGCCCTCCGCGTACGGAACGCCCCGGCGCGCGGTGGTCGGATGGGATTCTGGCCGGCTGGCCATGGTTTTGGCTGTGCTGGAATCGCGTTGCGGCCTTGGTTTTGGCAACAAGGACGTCTATCTGAACGTCGCTGGCGGCCTGCGGATCACCGAGCCGGCGGCGGACTTGGCGGCGGCGGCGGCCCTGGCCTCCTCGGCCCTCGACATCGCCCTGCCGCAGGACTGCGTCGTGTTCGGCGAAGTCAGCCTGTCCGGTGAAGTGCGGCCGGTGAGCCGTATGGAGACACGTTTGAAAGAGGCCGCGAAACTCGGCTTTGGTCGAGCTCTGGGACCGTTGTCGGGCCTGCCCGAAGGCGGCGGAGCCCTGCCCGTGGCGGGCGTCGCGCGCCTGGCCGACGCCGTGCGCCGCATCGGCGACGAGATCTGGGGCCAGCTGACGTGACGCCGTTCGACATCATCTTCGGCCTGATCCTGCTGGTCTCGGCCCTGGTCGGCTTCGCCCGGGGCGCCTCGCGCGAGCTGACCTCGGCCCTGTCGTTCATCGTCGCCGCCCTGCTCTCGCTCCTGGCGCTGCGGGTCACCGGACCGCTGTTCCGCGGCCTGATGGACCCCGACTGGGCGGCCACGGCGGCCGCGATCCTGGTCACCTTCGTGATCGCCTTCGTGCTGTTGCGCCTGATCGGCGCCCAGATCACCAAGACCCTGCACGCCGACGGCGCGCTGGGCACGCTGGACCGGTTGATGGGCCTGGCGTTCGGCCTGCTGCGCGGCCTGGTGGTGCTGGGGGTGTTCAGCCTGGTGTTCCACATGGCCACCCCGCCCGACCGCGTGCCCAGCTGGATGTCGAAGTCGGCGCTGTATCCGCTGTCCAACGCCGCCGGCCGCGTGCTGAAGGTGTTCGCACCGAAGGGCGCGGGCCTGGCCGGAAAGTTGGCGCCCGCCATTGAGGACGCCGTTCACGACGGCGCCAGCGACAAACCGTCCGACCGCAAGTCGGGCGATCCGGGTTATGATAAGGACCAGCGTCGCTCGCTCGACGACCTGGTGGAGAAATCGCGATGACGTCCTTCGGCCAGTCGACCGACCGCTTCTCGTCCAAGCCGTGGCGTGATCCGGAGGACGACACCCTGCGGCTCGAATGCGGGGTCTTCGGCGTCTATGACGTGCGAGACGCCGCCGCGGTGACGGCGCTGGGCCTGCACGCCCTGCAGCATCGCGGCCAGGAGGCCTGCGGCATCGCCGCCTTCGACGGCCAGCGTTTCCACACCGAGCGCCACATGGGCCACGTGGGCGACGCCTTCACCGGCAACGACCTGGTCCAGCGCCTGCCCGGCGGCATGGCCATCGGCCACACCCGCTATTCCACGGCCGGCGGTAGCGGCATCCGAAACGTCCAGCCGATGTTCGCCGATCTCGAGACCGGCGGCGTGGCCATCGCCCATAACGGCAACCTGACCAACTTCCTGACCCTGCGCGAGCGCCTGGTGCAGGAGGGCGCGATCTTCCAGTCGACCAGCGACAGCGAAGTGATCCTTCATCTGATCGCCCGGTCGCGGAAAGCCCGGATCGTCGACCGCTTCATCGACGCCGTCGGCCAGATCGAGGGCGGCTACGCGATCGTGGCCATCACCAACAAGAAGATGATCGGCCTGCGCGACCCGCTGGGCATCCGCCCGCTGGTATTGGGCGACCTGGACGGCAAGCCCGTCCTGGCGTCCGAAACCTGCGCCCTGGACATGATCGGCGCCCGCTTCGTACGCGACGTCGAGCACGGCGAGATGGTGGTGATCTCCGAGACCGGCGTGAAGTCGCTTCGGCCCTTCCAGAACGTCGCCGCACGCCCCTGCGTGTTCGAATACGTCTACTTCGCCCGCCCCGACAGCGTCGTGAACGGCCGCTCGGTCTATGACGTCCGCAAGCGCATGGGCCAGCGCCTGGCCGAGGAGACCGGCGTCGAGGCCGACGTCGTGGTGCCGGTGCCAGACAGCGGCGTCCCCGCCGCCATCGGCTACGCGCAGGCCAGCGGCCTGCCGTTCGACCTGGGCATCATCCGCAACCACTATGTGGGCCGCACCTTCATTCAGCCCACCCAGGGCGTGCGCGAACTGGGCGTGCGCATGAAGCACAGCCCCAACCGCGCCGTGCTGGAAGGCAAGCGCGTGATCCTGATCGACGACTCGATCGTGCGCGGCACCACCTCGCTGAAGATCGTCCGCATGGTCCGCGAGGCCGGCGCCCGGGAGGTACACCTCCGCTCGGCCAGTCCGCCGATCAAGTGGCCTGACTTCTACGGCATCGACATGCCCGAGCGGGAACAGCTGCTGGCGGCCACCAAGTCGCTGGAGGAGATGGCCAAATTCCTGGAAGTGGACTCGCTCGGCTTCCTGTCGGTCGACGGCCTGTATCAGGCGCTGGAAGCCGGTCCGCGCGACCCGGCGCGTCCGCAGTTCACCGACCACTACTTCACCGGCGACTATCCCACCCGCCTGACCGATCGCGAGATCGCCGAGGGTCGCAACGACCAGGCCGAAAAGCAGCTGTCGCTGCTGGTCAGCGCCTAGTTCCCGCGTCCCACGAGGCTCGCGATGGTTCGCGCCTCCGGATGAGGAGCGTTTAGCCAAATTCTGAAGCCCTCGTCCTGAGGCGCCGCGCAGCGGCCTCGAAGGACGCAGGCGTCGCCGCAAGGATGCCGCGTTTGCTCAAAGACCTCCTCGCCAAGCTGAAGATCGACGGCTACATCCTGGCCTTGTTCGGCATGGTCGTGCTGGCCTCGGTGCTGCCGGTGCGCGGCGAGGCGGCGATGATCGTCGGCTGGGTGGTCAAGATCGCCATCGCCCTGTTGTTCTTCCTGCACGGCGCCAAGCTGTCGCGCGAAGCCGTGGTCGCGGGCCTGACCCACTGGCGCCTGCACCTGACGATTCTGGCCTTCACCTTCGTACTGTTCCCGGCTCTGGGCCTGCTGATCAGCAGATCCGGCGTGCTGTCGCCCACCCTGTCGAGCGGCATGCTGTTCCTGTGCTGCCTGCCCTCGACCGTGCAGTCGTCGATCGCCTTCACCTCGATCGGCCGGGGCAATGTGGCCGCCGCCGTCTGCGCGGCCTCGGCCTCGAACCTGCTGGGCATCTTCCTGACGCCGGTGCTGGTGGGCGTGCTGATGCAGGCTCATGGCGACGTGGGCGGCTGGGACTCGGTCCAGTCGATCGTCGTCCAGCTTCTGGTTCCGTTCGTAGCCGGCCAGCTGTTGCGGCCCTGGGTCGGCCCCTGGATCGAGAAGCACAAGGCCCTGGTAGGCCAGGTGGACCGCGGTTCGATCCTGCTGGTGGTCTATTCGGCGTTCAGCGCCGCCGTGGTCGGCGGCATCTGGAAGATCGTCTCGATTCCCGAACTGTTCCTGCTGCTGGCGGTTTGCGCCGCGCTGCTGGCCGTTGTCATGGCCGCCACGGTGTTCGGCTCGCGGGCCCTAGGCTTCTCCAAGCCCGACGAGGTGGCCATCGTGTTCTGCGGCTCCAAGAAGAGCCTGGCCACCGGCGTGCCCATGGCCGGCATCCTGTTCCCCGGAGCCACGGCCGGCATCCTGGTCCTGCCGCTGATGCTGTTCCACCAGATCCAGCTGATGGCCTGCTCGGTGATCGCCCAGCGCTATGGCGCGCGGCCGGCGGACGAGGCCTGATCGGCGGTTTCCATCGCTCTGCTTAACCCCTAGAACCCGCCCATGACTTCCGACTCCGAAAAGCCGCTGGCCGGCCGCATCGCCCTCGTGACCGGCGCCACCCGCGGGATCGGCGAGGCTATCGCCCTGGGCCTGGCCCAGGCCGGCGCCCACGTGGTGGCGGTGGGGCGCACCCAAGGCGCCCTGGAGGCGCTCGACGACACGATCTTCGCCGCCACCGCGGAGCACGCCACCCTGGTCCCCCTGGACCTGCGCGAGCCCGACGGCCTGGACCAGCTGGGCGCGGCCCTCTACGAGCGCTACGGCAAGCTTGACGTCCTGGTGGGGGCCGCCGGCGTGCTGGGCGCCCTGACGCCCGTGGGTCACCTCGACCCCAAGGGTTGGGACATGATTATGGCCACCAACCTGACGGCCAACTGGCGTCTGATCCGGTCCATGGATCCGCTGCTGCGTCGCGCCGAGGCTGGCCGGGCCATCTTCCTGACCAGCAGCCTGGCCAAGACCCACCGCGCCTTCTGGGGCGGCTATGCCGCTTCGAAGGCCGGGCTGGAGGCCGTTGTCGGCTGCTATGACGACGAGATGGAGAACACCACGGTGCGCGCCGTCTGCGTCGATCCCGGCGCCATGCGCACCCGCATGCGGGCCGGCGCCTTCCCCGGCGAGGATCCCCAGACCGTGCCCGCGCCCGAGACCATCGTCCCGTTGATCGTCGACCTGTCGCGTCCTGATCGTGAGCCGCCCAAGGGCGTGGTGCGGTTCAAGGAACGTGGCCAGGAGTCCGCCAGCGTCGGCTGACGGCGCCACTCTCGTTCTGTCGTTGATGTTTAACTTGGCGAACGCTCTCCCCGGAGGCCTTCACATTCCAGGTGGCCAGCAAGCCGCGTGTCGACTTTTGGACGATTAACGACACGATGTCAGCGCCTTATGGCGTTCGAGCAGGTCTGCGCCTCCCCCCGGAGAACCGCGCCCATAGATTGACTTGCGCCAAACTGCCGCAGCATCACGTGTAGTCGCAAGCGCCAGGGTTAACCTCTCCTCAACGCCGCCGACGCACGTTTCACGTGCGGGGAAAACCTTCGATTGGGCGCTCCCTCGGGGGAATGCATCCATGTCGCTGTTTTCGACCAAACGTCCTGACCCTAAGGCGGCTCAGAGGCTCGCGGATCTTGAGGCCACCGTCGCGGCGATCGATCGCTCCCAGGCGATGATCGAGTTCCAGCTGGACGGCACGATCATCACGGCCAACAAGAACTTCCTCGACACCGTCGGCTATGCGTTGGACGAAATCGACGGCCGCCACCACGAGATGTTCGTGAATCCGGCCTATGGGCGCAGCGCCGAGTACAAGGCCTTCTGGGCCAGCCTGGCGCGCGGCGAGTTCTTTTCCGACAAGTTCCAGCGCGTGGGCAAGGGCGGCAAGGACGTCTGGATCCAGGGCAACTACAACCCGATCTTCGATGCCGCCGGCAAGCCCTGCAAGGTCATCAAGTTCGCTGTCGACATCACCCAGGCCGAGCTGGAGCGCATCGACAACGAGAAACGCCGGCAGGCCGAGGCCGAGCAGAGCGCCGTCGTCTGCTCGCTGGCCGCCTATCTCAAGCGCCTGGCGGCCGGCGACCTGACCGCCCGGATCACCGAGACCTTCGAAGGCCGCTTCCTGCCGATCAAGGAAGACTTCAACGCCGCCGTCGACAGCTTGCGCTCGGCGATGAGCCAGATCGTCGACTCCACCGAGGGGCTGCGCGCCAGTTCCGACGAGATCGCCTCGGCCTCGGACGACCTGTCGCGCCGCACGGAGCAGCAAGCCGCCTCGCTGGAGGAAACCGCCGCCGCCCTGGACGAGATCACCGCCACCGTCCGCCGCAGCGCCGCCGGAGCCAAAGAGGCCTCGACCGCCGCGTCCAGCGCCCGCCAGCAGGCCGCCCGCTCCGGCGAGGTCGTGCGGGACGCGGTCGCCGCCATGGGCGAGATCGAGCAAAGCTCGGGGCAGATCACCCAGATCATCGGCGTCATCGACGAGATCGCCTTCCAGACCAACCTCCTGGCCCTGAACGCGGGGGTCGAGGCCGCCCGCGCCGGCGACGCCGGCCGCGGCTTCGCCGTCGTGGCCCAGGAAGTCCGGGCCCTGGCCCAACGCTCGGCCGAGGCGGCCAAAGAGATCAAGACCCTGATCGCCAACAGCACGTCTCAGGTGGCGCGCGGCGTCCAGCTGGTCGGCGACACCGGCCAGGCGTTGAGCGGCATCGTCGGCAAGGTGGCCGAGATCGACACCCTGATCTCCGGGATCGCCCAGTCCTCGCAGGAACAGGCCACCGGCCTCAACCAGGTCAATTCCGCCGTCAACCAGATGGACCAGGTGACGCAGCAGAACGCCGCCATGGTGGAGCAGGCCACGGCCGCGGCCTCCAACATGCGCTCCGAGTCCGGCGCGCTGGCCGAGCTGGTGTCGCGCTTCCAGACCGGCGACGCCGCTCGTCGCTCCGGGCGTCCGACCGCCACGGCCCGCGCGGTTGAAGCCCCCCGCCCCACGACCCGCGCCGTTCCCCAGATGCGTCCGGGGTCCAGCGCCGCGGTCGCGCCGGAATGGGAAGAGTTCTAGGCCAGGGTGCGAAAGGTGATCGAGTAGCGCAGGGCCGCGACCGGCGGGATGCTGTGCTCCCAGACCGACCGGGCTTCCCCCGCCAGCCCATAGGCCGAGCGTGGCTCCAAGGTCAGGGAGCGCCGCTCCCACCTCGCCTCGCGCGGTCGTCGAAAGCGCATAACGCACGGCGAGAGCAACGAGAATCCGACGACCCGTCCGAATGCTGGCCTGTCGCGATGCCAGCCGATCGGCGCGCCGGGCGGATATTCATTGATCAGGGCGTGAACCAGTTCGTCCGGCGTCAGTCCGGCGAACGTGGCCGCCTTGCGGCGCAAGGCCAGCAGGAAGTCCGGGATCGGCGGACCGTCCTCCAGCCCTGGCCCCGCGCCTTCATAGCGCCGGCCGAACGAAGCCACGCGGCGTTGAGCCACATAGCCCCGCATCTCGAAGGCCCGCAGGTCGAGCTTGGCAAGGGCCTCGGCCAGCGCGGCTTCATCGTCCCGGTCGATCACCTCGGGCCGGTAGGCGAAGCCGGGCGGTCCCGGCGCGGGGTCGTCGAACAGGCTGGCTTGTCGCGGGTCCATGCCATCGGAAATGGCCCCGCCCACGCCGCCGTTCCAGAGCGACTCAGCGTCCCTTCGGCGGCGCCTTGTTGCCGCGCACGGTGCGCGCGCCGGCCACGGGGCGACGCGCCGCGGTCTTGGAGCCGGCCGCCTTGCCGCCCGCGGCCTTAAAACCGACCTTGTAGCTGGGCGTGGTCGACTTCTTCTGGGCCCGGGGCCCCTGCTTCTTGACCGACTTGACCGCCGCCTTGCCCGGCTCGACGGCTGGCGCCGCGGCGATCTCGGCGGGCTTGGGCGCCTTGGACGCCTTCGAGGCGGGCTTGCCGGCGCTCGGGGCCGGGACGGGCAGGCCCGCGGCCTGTGCGGCGGCGGCGGCCGCGGCTTCGGCGACGCGCACCGACTTCTTGACGGTGTTGCGCGAGGCGCGGATCCGCTCCTTCTCGCGTTCCTTGCGCTCGAACTCCCGCTTGCCCTTGCCGGAGTGGCCCTTGGCCTCGCCCTCGGCATAAGGGTTGGCGCCGGACTTCAGGGTGATGCGCAGCGGCACGCCGGGCAGGTCGAAGCTCTCGCGCAGGCTGTTGATCAGGTAGCGCCGATACTGCTCGGGCATCTGGTCGGCGCGGCTGGAGAACAGCACGAAGGTCGGCGGGCGGGCCTTGGTCTGGGCCATGTACTTGGGCTTGATGCGCTTGCCGCCGACGCTGGGCGGCGGGTGGCGCTGCATGGCCATCTGCAGCCAGTCGTTCAGGTCGCGGGTCTTGACCTTGGTCGACCAGTCCTTGTGGCTCTTGAGCACGGCCGGCATCAGCCGTTCCACGCCCTTGCCGGTCTCGCCCGACAGCGCGATCACGGGCGTGCCCCGCAGCTGGGGCAGCATGCGCTCGGCGTGCTCAATGAAACCCTTGAGGGTCGCGCCGGGATCCTCGACCAGGTCCCACTTGGCCAGCACGAAGACCACGCAGCGCCCTTCCCGCTCGGCCAGGTCGGCGATCTGCAGGTCCTGGGTCTCGAACGGATGGGTGGCGTCCATCACCAGCAGGACGACCTCGGCGAAGGTGATCGAGCGGATGGTGTCGCCGGTCGAGAGCTTTTCGAGCTTCTCGTTGACCTTGGCCTTCTTGCGCAGGCCGGCGGTGTCGACCAGCCGCACCTTGCGCCCGCCCCAGTCCCAGTCGACCGAGATGGAATCGCGGGTGATACCGGCTTCCGGGCCGGTCAGCAGGCGCTGCTCGCCGATCAGGCGGTTGATCAGGGTCGACTTGCCGGCGTTGGGACGGCCGACGATGGCGATCTTGATCGGCTTGTCGTCGTCCAGTTCGTCGTGGTCGGTCTGCAGCTCTTCCGGCGCGACGGACAGCAAGGCCGCATAAAGCTCGGCCATGCCCTCGCCGTGCTCGCCGCTGATCTGGATCGGCTCGCCCAGGCCCAGGACATTGGCCTCGGCCGCGCCGTGGTCGCCGGCCTTGCCTTCGGACTTGTTGGCCGCCACCAGCACCGGCTTGTTCCGCTTGCGCAGGATCTCGGCGAAGATCCGGTCCAGCGGCGTCAAGCCCTCGCGGGCGTCGAACACCAGCAGGCTGACGTCGGCCTCGTCGATCGCCAGCTCGGTCTGGGCGCGCATCCGCGCCTCCAGGCTTTCGTCGGTGACGTCCTCGAAGCCGGCGGTGTCGATCAGTTCGAGGTCCAGGTCGCCCAGGCGGCCGTGGGCGAACCGGCGGTCGCGGGTGACGCCGGGCTGGTCATCGACCAGAGCCAGCTTGCGGCCGGCCAGACGGTTGAACAGGGTCGACTTGCCCACATTGGGGCGGCCGACGATGGCGAGTTTCAAAGGCATGGGCTGTGATTAGTCGATTTCGGGGACAAAAGCGACAAACCCGGACTGGTGAGGACCAGCCCGGGTTCGCGGCGCTCGAATTGTGGATCCGGGCAAACCCGGAAACGTCTAGCGGATGGCGATCAGGTCCGCCTCGTCAGTGGCCAGATAGACCGTATCGCCCATGGCGATCGGACCCAGAAGGACCGACTGGCCGATCTTCAGCGTCTTCAGCGTTTCGCCGGTCTTGGGGTTCAGCGCCACGGCCTGGCCTTCGCTCGACACGGTGATCAGGCGGTTCGAGGCCAGGATCGGGGTCGACCAGATGACGGGGTGCTTGGCGCGCTTCTTCTTCTGCTTCTTGCTCAGCTTGTCGGTGTTGTTGAGGTCGCGGATCCAGTAGACCTGACCGGCCTCGCGCGAGACGCAGATCACCTGGCCGGCCTTGTCGACCACGAAGACCACGTCGCCCGCAGCCCAGGGGCTGGTGATGGCGGTGACCGGCAGGCTCCAGCGGGCCTGACCCGTGCGCAGGTCGGTCGCGGCGAACACGCCCGAGTGGCTGACGGCGAAGACGTCACCCTTGAAGATCACCGGGCGGCCGGCGATGTCGCGGATTTCCGACAGGGCGTTGGTGCGGCTGGCGCGGCTGAGCGCCTCGCTCCACAAGTCGTTGCCGTTGCTGGCGCGCAGGGCGACCAGTTCGCCCGAGGCGAAGCCGGCCACGACGGTGTCGCCGCTCACGGCGGGGCTGGTCGCGCCCAGGATGCGGGCCGGCTCGATCAGGGCCTGATAGGTCCAGCCCGGCGCGCCATCGGCGGCGTTGAAGCTCAGCAGCTCGTTGTCGGTCGAGATCACGAACACCCGGCCGTCGGCCACGGTGGGCGCGGCGTGGACCGGCGTGCTGGTCTGCTGGCGCCAGGCTTCCGCGCCGGTGGCGGCGTCAAGCTGGGCCACGAAGCGGAAGCCGGACGAGACATAGAGCTTGCCGTTGGCGTAGGCGACGCCGCCGCCAAAGCCCGTACGGTCGGCCGCGCTGCCGCCGATGCCGAAGAAGCCCCGCTTCTTGCCAGGCGCCTTCGCGGGACGCAGGTCCTTGCGCCAGATCGTCGAGCCGCTCTTGGCGTCGATGGCGCTGACGGTGGCCTCGCCGTCCATCACGAAGATCTTGCCGTCGGCGGCCACCGGCGGCGCGGTCACGTGATACTTGCGGTTGGCCTTCTGGCCAAAGCCCTTGCGCCAGGCGATGTCGAAATTGGCGGCGGCCGCCACGTGCTCGACCGACTGCTCGGCGTTGCCGCCCGGCAGCGGCCAGTCGGCCTGGACGGTCGGCTCGGGCAGGAAGAAGTCGGCGCCCTTCAGGGCTTCGGCCGGCTCGACCTTCTGGTCGAAGGCGATGACCGAGATCCGCTGCCCCTGGCTGGCCAGGGTCTTGTTCGCTTCCTTCTTGTCGAAGGGGTTGAGCTTGGAAATCGTCGAACAGCCCGCCACCGACACCGCGGCGGTCATCATCGCGGTGAGAAGCAGATAGCGCTTGGTCGTCATGGGGCGTCGGCTCATTGGGCGGTATTGGGGGCGACGTCGGCCTGCGGGCCGGTCGGGAGCGAGAGCGCGGCGGACGGCGGCAGGGCCATGGCGGCCTTGACGACGGCCGGCAGGTCCTTGGCGGAACCGGAATCCATCATGGCCATGGCGCCGCGGGCCCGCTCGCGGATTTCGTCGGACGAGTTGTCGAGCGAGCTGGACAGCACCAGGAAGTCGCCGCGCGCGCCGGCCAGGTCGCCGGCCCGCAGCTTGGCGAAGGCCAGCGCTTCCTTCGCCTGCACGCGATAGGGACTCTTCTCGCCCATCAACGGGGTCAGCCTCGCCTCGACGTCTTTGTAAGGAGCCGTGTCGATGAGCGCCAAGGCGGAATTGAGGCCGGCGAGGTCGGCCAGCACCGGATCGGGCGAAAGCTTGGCTGCTTGGTCGAAATAGGCCACCGCTTCGGCGGTCTTGTTCTGCTCCAGGCGCACGCCGCCCATCTGCAGCAGGGCCAGGGCCTTGTAGACGGGCGTGCCTGTCTTGGAGATCGCCTCGAACGCCGGGAACGCCGCGACCGGGCCTGACTTCTGGCCGGTGGTCAGGGCCGCCTGGTAGGCTTCCGTGGCCTTGTTGGTCAGGTTCTCCTGATAGCTGGTCCAGCCCATCCAGCCGCCAACGCCAAGAACCGCCGCCGCGGCCAGCGCGCCCAGCCAGGGCAGCGACTTCAGCGCGAGGGACTTGTAGCGGTCGGAGCGCAGCTGCTCTTCGACCTCGTCAAACACATCGACCACGAACGAGGCTCCGATAGAGGGCGAAACAGCGCCCTGAGGCGTCGACGCCGGATCGCTCCGGAATCGACACGCGAAATGAAAACCATGGTGAGCGGACCCACCGAGGCGGCGAACCTATAGCGTGTCCGGGCCAGCCGCAACGGGGCGGAACCGGCGCCTTCGCCCTTCTTCTTGGTCCTAGCCCTTCTTGGCGTAGTAGGTCTCGGCCTCGCCGGGGAAGGTGCGGGCCTTGACGTCGCGGGCGTAGTCGGCGGCGGCGCGCTCGATCTCGCCCTTCAGGTCGGCGTAGCGGCGCACGAACTTCGGCGCCCAGTCGAACAGCCCCAGCATGTCGTCGACCACCAGGATCTGGCCGTCGCAGCCGGCCGAGGCGCCGATGCCGATGGTCGGGACCGAGATCGCGGCGGTCACGTCGCGCGCCAGGCCCTCGGCCACGCCTTCGACGACCACGGCGAAGGCGCCGGCCTCCGCGGTGGCGCGGGCCTCCTCCAGCACCTTCAGCCGTCCGGCTTCGTCCTTGCCCTTGGCCTTGAAACCGCCGTCGACCAGAACCGCCTGGGGCCGCAGGCCGACATGGCCCATGACTGGAATGCCGCGCTGTACGAGGTAGGCGATGGTGGCGGGCACGGTGGGGCCGCTCTCGACCTTGACCGCCTGGCAGCCCGTTTCCTTCATGATCCGCACCGCATTGGCGTAGGCTTCCTCCGGCGCGCCCTCGTAAGAGCCGAACGGCATGTCGACCACCACCATGGCCTTGCGCGAGCCGCGCATCACAGCCTGGCCATGCAGGATCATCATCTCCAGCGTCACGCCGACGGTGTTGGGCAGGCCGTGGACGACCATCCCCAGCGAGTCGCCGACCAGCAGCAGGTCGCAGGCCTCGTCCAGGGCCGCGGCGACCGGCGCGGTGTAGGCCGTCAGGCAGACAATGGGCTCGCCGCTCTTGCGCGCGGCGATGTCGGGAGCCGCCAGGCGACGGACTTTCTCTTCACGATGAGCGGACAGGATCAGCACTCCAGCGAAAAACGCCTGCCGTTTTCCGCCAGATCGTTCGGCGCCGCAACATTATCAGTGAAAAGTCCGGCGGACCGCGACCAAGGTCTGTGGACCGTCAGGCGTTTGGCGTCGAGGCGCCGCCCTCGTCCTTCGACAGGCTCAGGATGAGGGCGAGCGGTAGGGCGGGTGAGTAGAATTCCTCATCCTGAGCTTGTCGAAGGACGAGGAATTCAATAAGGCCGTCAGCTGTCCACAGGTTCTAGACCTCATCCACCAGCCGGGTCACGGCGAAGGCCAGCGCCAGGATGGCCAGCGCCGCGCCCACCCAGAGGGTCTCGGAACCGCCCAGGCTGAACAGCTGATCGTAACGGTGGGTCAGCTTGTCCACGCCCAGGTTCAGTTGGTCCGCACCCTCCTTCGACATCTGCGCGAACTCGTCGGCGAACCGCGCCCCGACCAGCTGGACGGCGGCGGCCACCCCCGCCACGACGCCGGTCGCGCCGATCAGCACGCGGCGCAGCGCCCAGCCGCGATCCAGTTTCTGGGTCACCTGCTGGGCGAACAGCTCGGCGTCGCGAAACACCGGCGCCTGGCCGTAGAGACGCGCGAGCTGGGTTTCGAAATCCTGGTCAGCCATGGCTTTCCCTCCTTGCGGAGTCGTTCGATCCATTTTCGGATGGCGCGGCCATCCGGACTCTGAGTTTATCCAGACCACGTTTGACATGGGATTTGACCGTCCCAAGGGGGATGTTCAAGGCCTCGGCTGCTTCGGTGTGCGACCAGTCGGCCCCGTAGCAAAGCGACACGCATAGGCGCTCGGCCTTGGACAGAGACTTGAGCGCCTCGTCCAGATCGAGACGATCGGCGCTCGCGGCCGCACCGTCCGATCCCACGGGAGCCTCGTCCTCCGGCGCCTCGGTCAGCACGAACCGCGACTCCCGCTTGACCTTGCGCAGGTAGAGCCGCGCGGCGGTCTTCTTGATCCACCCCGCGAAGGCCCCCTCCCCGCGATAGTCCGCGATCTGCTCGTAGCCGACCAGGAAGGCGTCCTGGGCGATGTCGTCGGCGGTGGCCGGATCAGCCCCCAGCCGGCGCAGCAGGCCCCGCACGGCCGAGCCGTGGCGGCGCACCAGCTCGCCGAAGGCCCGCCGGTCGCCGGCCGCCGCCAGGGCGGCCAGCTCGACGTCGTGGCCGGTGGGTGGGCGTTCAGTGCCCATGAGCTTGGTCCCCTCTCCCCCTTGTCCGCGCTCAAGCCTCAGGCGGACGCTTGTTGGGGTTGAAGAAGCTGAGGATGACGAAGGCCAGGCCGATCATGCCCGGGATGGCCGCCCCGCTGACGGTGCCGAACATGGCATGATCGTCAATGCTGCCCAGCGCGACGCCCGTGAGTGCAATGCCCGCCGCCACGGCTAGGAGAATGACGCCGATCCGCATATCGCGATGCGCAGACGGCACTTTCACCGGCGCGACATCCTTGGTCAAAGCCTCAAAAAGTTGCGGCGACGGCTCCTGACCGCGCTCGATGGCCATACGGATAAGCTGTTGTGCTTGAAGCCGTTCGCGGCTCCGCAACCACTTCGGAACCAAGACCAGCGCCAAAACCAGAATGACCGGCGCAAAAAAGAAGCCGAATGGAACCAGAACGTCAGGGCCCATGACTTAAATCCCCTCGAATGCTCGGCGGGAGCGCTTCGCCCTCGCCTTCTGTAGATAAGAGACCTGGGCCATGGCGATCGGAGGCGCCGGGTCGGATGAAACTTTCGTAAGGTGGAGCCTTTCGAAAACTTCGACCGAACGCCAGGCGAAATCCACCGACTAGCGCCGCGTCAGGACCTGCGCGCCCAGCAGGCCGGCGGCCGCCGCCAGGGTCAGGATGCCGGCCGCCGGCAGCAGGACGGGCGCCAGGGTTTGGACCGCCAGGTTCAGCACCGGCGCGCAGGCCCACAGCACCGCACCGGCGGCCAGCGCGGTGACGGCGGCCGAGGCCAGCTTGACCTGCAGTTCCCGCCGCGCCACCCGCTGCATCACCTCGGCGACGAACGCGGCGTCCACCGCGGGCCGCACCGGGACGGCGTCGGCGGACAGGAAGGCGGCCAGACGATCTTCGGGGCTCATGACGGGACTCCCAATACGGCCAACAGTCTCTCACGTCCGCGGTTCACATGCGACTTCACCGTGCCCAGCGGCAAGTTCAGGGTTTCCGCCGCCTCGCCGTGCGACCAACCCTGGCCCAGGCAGAGGGTGACGCAGGCCCGCTGGTCCGGCGGCAGGCCGGCCAGGGCCGCCTCCAGCGCCAAGCGGTCGGCCGGATCGACCTCGCGCGGCGCGTCGGCCGCCTGGTCTTCGCGCCAGGCCTCGTCGCGGCGAGCCGCGCGGCGGGCGGCGCGCCCCTGATCCAGCGCCTTGCGCCAGGCGATACCGAACAGCCACGCGCGAAAGCCGTCGTCGTCGCGCAACCGGCCCAGGCTCGACCAGGCCGCCAGGAAGGCCTCCTGGGCGATGTCGTCGGCGTCGCTGAAGCCGCTCTTGCGCAGGAACCCGCGCAGACTCCGCTCGTGCGCCGTGACGAGCCGCGCGAAGGCGGACTGCGATCCGCCCCGCGCGGCCCGAACGAGCGGTCCGTCCATCAGATCCGCGGTCCTCGATCCACCAGGATCGACACCGCCGCCGCCACGGCCAGGGCGGCCATGACGAAGGACACGATCACGAAGGCCGGCCCGGCTTGGTAGAGATCGGTGACCGCCGCGTAGGTGAAGCCGGCGCAGAGGCAGCCGAACAGCGCCACGCGGGACCAGGTGTGCTGGCGCCAATGGCGGCGACGGTGACGACGGCGGTAGCGGTCGTCGTCGTCGTCCACCTCGCCCAGATCGTCGCCATCGTTCCAGCGCTTGCTGAGCTTGGCCATCAGCTCCGGCGGCGGTTCGCGTCCCGACTGCGCGTAGGTCTTGATCAGGTCCAGGGTGTCGCGGTTGGCCCTGTAGGACAGCCAGCTTTGATAGGCGCCGAACACGAACCAGCTCAGCGGAAAGATCAGCCACCAGAACTGTCGAAACATGTCTTCCATGGTCTTGGTCTCCGGAGGCGCGTCGCGCGCCTCGAAATGTTGGCTCGAACCTTGGGATCAGCGGGCGTTGAGCCGCGCCACGAGCGCCGGCGGCGGCTCACGACCGGCCTCGGCGTAGGACCGCAGCACGTGCAGGGCGTCGTGGCGGGCGCGATAGGCCAGCCAGCTTTGAAACACGCCGAACACACCCCAGCTCAGGGGGAACACCAACCACCAATAGGAGCGGAACAGCTCTTCCATCGGTCTCAATCTCCAGGTCGACGCGACCCTTCGCGCCGTTTTCTGAAGACTAGTCGGCGCCGACCCGCGGATTGGATGCGGCGACCCGTGAAATAATTTCGTCCATGGCCGCGAACATCATGGTCGGGCTGTGGTCGGCCAGGGCGCGGCGGGTGGCGTAACCCCATTCGACGGCCCCGCAGGCCAGGCCCGCCTCGCGCGCCGCCTCGATGTCGCGGGTCTCATCGCCGATGCACAGCACCCGGTCCTTGGGGATGCGTGCGGCCTTGACCACGGCCCTGAACTTGGCGGCCTTGCCGAAGATCGCCGCCCCGCAGCCATAGTGGTCGACCAGGGCGGCCAGGTCGGGCCCCAGGATCGAGCGGATGGTGGCCTCGGAATTGGAGCTGACGATGGCCAGGCGCAGACCGGCCGCCGAGAGCGCCCGCAGGAGGTCGCCGGTGCCTGAAAACAGCGGGATGGCGTGGGCCTCGGCCGCCATCATCTTCTTGCCGTGGGCGGCGACCAGCGGCACCTTCCACAGCGGCAAGCCGAGATAGTCGATGATCTGGCGGCTGGTGCGGCCGCGCAGCATGGCGATCTCGTCCTCGGTGACCGCCTTGAACTTGAAGCGTTCCGCCAGCGGCCTGACGGCGCGGATGGCCCAGGCCGTGCTGTCGGCCAGCGTCCCGTCGAAGTCGAAGATGACCAGATCGATCTGGGCGTCCATTCAGCCCCCTGAACCCAAGGCGCGACCATACACGTCAGGCTTGAATCCGACCAGCAGTTGATCGCGCGTCTCAAGAACCGGCCGCTTGATCATCGACGGATTGGCCAGCATCAGCGCGATGGCCTTGGCCTCGTCTACGCCCTGCTTGTCGGCGTCCGGCAGCTTGCGAAAGGTCGTCCCGGCCTTGTTGAGCAAGGTTTCCCAGCCCACGGCCCGGCTCCAGGCCTCCAGGCGCGGACGGTCGATGCCCGCCGTCTTGTAGTCGTGAAAGTCGTAGGCGACGCCGTGACCTTCCAGCCAGTCCCGCGCCTTCTTCATCGTGTCGCAGGCCTTGATGCCGTAGATCATGGTGGTCACGCCTGATTGCTCCGTGCGCGTCAGATTCCCGAGTCTGACCAACCTAGAGTTCGCGCGCCATCGGGCAAAACGGAAAAAGGCCAGGCGGACGCCTCACCCGCCGATGGTCGGTCAGGCCAGGGCGAGCAGCCCGGCGCGCAGGGCGTCGCCGCCACCGAGGGGCAGACCCGCCTCGACCTCGGCATGGGTCTGCGTCCAGACCGGCAGGGCCCGCGCCAGCAGGGCCATGCCGGCCTGCGTCAGGGCCAGACGACGGCTGCGCCGGTCCCGTGGATCAACGCCGACCGTCAGCAGGCCGCGCCGCTCCAAGGGCTTGAGATTGGCGGTCAGGGTCGTGCGATCCATGGCCAGCAGGCCGGCCACCGAGCCGATGGTCGGCGGCTCGGGCCGGTTCAGCGACATCAGCAGCGAGAACTGGCCGCTGGTGATCTCAAACGGCGCCAGGGCCTGGTCGAACCGCCGCGCCAGGGCCCGCGCCGCTCGCTGGGCGTGGAGGCACAGACAGGTGTCCCTGACATGAAGCGTGGCGGCGAACGGGACTTCCAGCGGCTTTGACACTTCGTATTTATGTTGATATCAACTCTTTCTGTCAAGGCCGAACGGCCGCCGGGCTCACGCACCAGGGAGAATAACGATGCCCAACCACAAGGTCGCGTCGCGCGAGGAATGGCTTGAGGCCCGCAAGGCGCTACTGGCCCATGAAAAGGAAGAGACCCGGCTGCGCGACCGTAACGCGGCCGAGCGCCTGGCCCTGCCCTGGGTCAAGGTTGACAAGGCCTACGCCTTCGACACCCCGAGCGGCCGCAAGACCCTGGCCGAGTTGTTCGACGGCCGCAGCCAACTGGTGGTCTACCACTTCATGCTGCCGCCCGAATGGAAGGCCGGCTGCCCGGGCTGCTCGTTCCTGGCCGATCATCTGGACGGAACCCTGCCCCACCTGAACCACCACGACGTGACCCTGATCGCCGTGGCGCGCGCGCCGCTGGACAAGATCGCCGCCTACAAGGCCCGGATGGGCTGGAAATTCCCCTGGGCTTCGTCGTTCGAAAGCGACTTCAATTACGATTTCGGCGTGTCGTTCACGCCGCAGACCATCGCCGCCGGAGCGACCTACAATTTCGAGCCCGTCGGCGAGGACGCCGGCGAGTCGCCCGGCATGAGCACGTTCTACAAGGACGAGGCCGGCCAGGTGTTCCACACCTATTCCAGCTACGGTCGCGGCGGCGAGGAACTGATCGGGACCTACATGGTTCTCGACCGCGCGCCCTTGGGCCGCAACGAGTCCGGCAACATGGGCGACTGGATGCGCCGCCACGACGAATACGAGGACGCCGCGCCGGCCAAGGCCTGCCACGGCGAAGCGGTTCCGGCCTAGCCATGCTGTGCTGCGCGCTGGGACTGCTGGCCTTGGTGACCGGCGCCTCGGCGCGCGGCCTGCGGGCCCTGCTGGGGGCCTGGCCGGTGGCGATCCTCGCCGGCGGCGCGGTCACGGTCCTAGCGGTCCTGGTTCCGCACCACCTGGAGCACTACCGCCAGCGCGCCCGGGCCCATGACCGCACGGTGCTGGCCGAGATCGTCGCCGCGCCGCTGTGCTCGGGCCGGCCTAGCCGGTCTTTAGCGCCCGGCTGAAGAACACCGGTAGGCACAGCAGATAGAGCGCCGCGCCGGCCAGCCAGACCAAGCCCGGGAACAGGCCGCGCGAGGCGAAGTAGACCTGGCTGATCAGCAGCGGCGCGATCACTGAGGACACCCCGCCCAGGCTGGCCAGCACGCCCTGCAATCGCCCCTGATGCGCCTCGCCGACGCGCGACGACAGCAGCGACTGCAGCGCCGGCCCGCCGACGCCGCCCAGGCAGAACACCGGCAACAACAGGAACGCCATCCAACCGCGCGTGACCAGGGCGATGGCCACATAGGCCGCGGCGTCGGCGACGATGCCGACGGCCAAGGCCCGCTTCTCGCCCCAGCGCTCGCTGATCGGGCCCGCCACGAAGGCCTGGGCCAGAGCGTGGAACAGGCCGAACCCGGCCAGGGAAACGCCAATCGTCAGACCGGTCCAGGCGAACTTGTCTTCGCCGTACAATACCCAGACCGTCCCGCCGACGTCACCGACGACGGCCAGGACCAGGAAGGCGGCCAGCAGCGGCAGCAGGGCGCGAAAACTGAACGCCCAACGCAACGGCCCCAGCGGGTTGAAGCTGGAGAGTTCGATCCTGCCGCCTCGCCCCTTGTGCGACTCGGGCAGGATCAGCAGCGCCACCAGGAAGTTCAGGCCGTTCAGGGCCGCAGCGGCCAGGAAGGGCGCCCGCAGCCAGACGTCGCCGAGCAGGCCGCCGATCACCGGGCCGGCGATGAAGCCCAGGCCAAAACACGCGCTCATGTATCCGAAGCGCCGGGTCAGGTGCTCGGCCGGCGTGATGTCCGCGATGTAGGCCGAGGCCACTGCGTTGCTCGCCCCGGTCATCCCCGCGATGGCGCGGCCCACGAACAGCCACCACAACGACGGGGCCAAGGCCAGGAACAGGTAGTCGACCGCCGCGCCGGCCAGAGAGACCAGCAGCACCGGCCGACGGCCGAAACGGTCGCTGAGCGCGCCCAAGATCGGCGCGCAGACGAACTGCATCAGGGCATAGAGCGCCAGAAAAGCGCCGAACCGCCAGCTCAGGTCGCTCGTGTGACCCACCTCGCGCAGCAGGCGCGGAATGATGGGCAATACGAGACCCAGGCCGACCGCATCGAGCGCCACGGCGCCCAGGATGACGCCCAGCGCCCTCTTCATCGTCGCCCCAAGGACCTCTTTCAACCCGACCCGGTCGCACCCGATCATTCGCAGCCACGATCAAGTTGTCCAGTCGGCGCCGTCTTACCGTTTCTGGACGCTGGAAGCGCCGCCCTCGCTGGCGTTGTGGATGTACTGTTCGGCGACCAGCCAGGCTTTGACGGGCCGCAGGGTGCCCAGACAGCCGATCAGCAAGGCCGGAAAGACGGTCGCGAACTGCGCCCAAAGCGGCGGGCTCCAGGCGATCACCGCCCAGGCCCAGACCGCGATCACCAAAATACCCACGCCCGTCATGACGAAGAAGGCCGGGCCGTCCGCCGGATCGGCGAAGCCATAGTCCAGCCCGCAACGGTCACAGCGTTTGGCCAGGCGCAGGAAGCCGCCGAACAGCTTGCCCTCGCCGCAGCGCGGGCAACGGCAGAGCAGCCCGGCCTGCAAGCTCGTCGGACTGTCGAAATGGGTGATGAGGGGCCGTTCCATGCAATGTGAGCCTTGTTGCATACATTCGCTACGAAATGTATGTATCACGCCATGGAAAAGCAACCATGACTCGGGATCGACCGACGACCGCCTGGCTGCGGCACGTCCGCGCGGGCGATGGCCGCCCAATCTATCTGGCGCTGGTCGACGCCCTTGAAACGGCGATGCGCGAGGGCGAGTTGCAGCCGGGCGATCAATTGCCGCCCCAGCGCGTCGTGGCCGACCAGCTGGGCGTCGACTTCACCACCATCACCCGCGGCTATGGGGCCGCCCGAGGCCGGGGCCTTGTCGAGGGCGCGGTGGGACGCGGCACCTTCGTACGTCGCCGCGCCATGGAGGACGAGGCTGGACTGGTCGATCTGAGCATGAACCTGCCGCCGCCGCCGCAGGGCGTGTCCTTGGCGACGCTGCTCAAGGAAACGACCGCCGCGATCCTCGACCGCACCGACGTGGCGACCCTGATGGCCTATCACGCCGGTCCCGGCGCGCCAGGACAGCGCGCGGCCGGCGCGGCGTGGCTGGCGCCTGCCCTGGGCCCGATCGGATCCGAGCGGATCGTGGTCAGCCCTGGAGCGCAGTCGGCCCTGACGGCGGTTCTCACCATGATCGCCTCGCCCGGCGCCGGTCTTGTGGTCGAGCCCCTGACCTATCCCGGAATCATCGCCCTGACCGCGCGGCTGGGCCTGCGCTTGATTCCCTGCCCGGTGGACGCCGAAGGCTTCCTGCCCGAGGTCCTGGCCCGACTCTGCGCCGAACAGAAGCCCGCCGCCGTCTATCTGGTCCCGACCACCCGCAATCCGGTCGCCACGACCATGGGCTTGGCGCGGCGTCGCGAGATCGCCGCTACCGTCCTCGCCAGCGACGCCTGGCTGATCGAGGACGATCCCTACAGCCGGCTGTTCGACAGCCCCCTGCCCGCCATCGCCTCATTGGCGCCGGAGCGGTCCTTCCACATCGCCACGCTGTCCAAGACCCTGTCGCCGGGCCTGCGCACCGCCTTCGTATCGACCCCGACCGCCGCGATGGCCCGACAGGTGGCCGACGCGCTGCACGCCACCGCCCTGATGGGATCGCCCCTGACCACGGCCATCGCCATCCGCTGGCTCCGCGACGGAACCGCCGAACGGATCCTGGCCGGCGTGCGGCGCGAGGCCCGGATGCGGCGAGCCCTCGCCGCCGAGGTCTTGCCCGCCGCCCAAGGTGACGCCGAGGGGCTTCACGTCTGGCTGGACCTGCCGCCCGGCCTGGACACCAACGGCTTTCGCACGCTGGCGGCCGCGCGCGGCCTGGCCCTCGTCGCGTCGGACGCCTTCGCCACGACGCCTGACGCGCCCGTCGGACTGCGCATCTCGCTGGGAGGTCCCGCCAAGGCGTCGCTGCTGCGCCAGGCGTTGGACCATGTCTCGGCCCTGCTGAAGCCGCCGCTGATCATCTGACGCGACGAGGGCCCTCGCTTTCAGCGCAACGTCCATCGCGCCAGCGGGATATGCTCGGTCCGCCCCAGCAGGCTATGGACGAGGGTGAAGCCGCCGACAGTCCATCGGATCGGCGGAAGCGGCTGTTCGGCGACCAGTCGTCTGTCGTAGAGCATCGTCACGTGCGGCGTGAACGTCCTGTCCACCCACTTGCCAAGGCCGGCCCGCGCCATTTCCAGACCCAGGTCGCGCTGGAAGGCCTTGAGGGCTTCCAGCCCCTCGCCGCCCTGCAGGACGAACGGATTGTTGCCGCCGTTGTGGAAGCTGGCGGCGCGATCGAAGAGGACCTCGAACGGCGGGGCCGTCATCGCCTCGGCCGCCTGACGGGCCATCGCCACGATATCGCGCCGCACGCCGGCGTGGTCGCCCAGGTGATGCAGGGTGATGTGAAACCGTTCGGGCGCCAGCGGCCGGCCGCCTAGCTGGTGCGAGGCGCGCAAGGCGTCGGCATGGCGGGCGATACCGGCCGCGGTTTCCACATCGGGAAAGATCGCGAAAAACAGCCGATCGGTGACGGGCGGCGCGTCGAAGAGGGAGAACTGGTCGGTCACCGGCATATTCTGTCCAGATTCCAGAGCCTGCGCCACGGATCCGCCCCGCCGTTTTCCAAGTCTCGGAATTCCCGTTTGGATTGTGATATCTAAGCGCTAATCTTTCGCGACACCCGGAGGGGCGGCCATGAAGCTCAGCGCGCATTTCTCGCTGGAGGAATTCACCATTTCCAGCAAGGCGCTATCGATGGGCGTCAGGAACGACCCGACCCCGGCGCATCTGGAAAACCTCAAACACCTGGCCGAACGCATGGAAGCCGTTCGCGCGCTGTTCAACCGGCCGGTCGAGATCACCAGCGCCTACCGAAATCCGCAGGTCAACACCGCGGTCGGCGGCGTGCCGACCTCGGCCCACGCCTTGGGTCACGCCGCCGATTTCCACGTCGACGGCCTGAACGACCTGGACGTCGCCAAAGGCGTCCGCGACAGCGGATTGAAGTTCGATCAGCTGATCTACGAAAAGAGCCGCTGCGTGCACATCAGCTTCGATCCCAGGCTGCGCCGCCAGGTGATGCGCCAACCCGGCGGACCGGGATCGGCGGTCTATAACGGCCTGGAGCCCTAGCTTCGCCTCCGCGCCGCACTTCCCTATCAGCCGGAAGCGGAGGTCCCACCCTTGCGGCGAACGCAGGCGCCATTCGGCCGTGGAGCGTTGAAATATAAGTTTTGGAGCCTGGCCCGCGAGGGTGAACAATGCGCGGCCTCGTCACGCCGCTGACCGCGCGTCATGACCTACAGAACATAAGGCTCACTACGGAAATGCACACGGCTCACGAGATGAGCGAAGGGTCCGCCTCCGGTTTGTACGAAGTCATTCTCGACACCGTCACGGCGAACGTGGCGATCCTGAACGCCGAGGGTGAGATCGTCGCGGTGAACGACGCCTGGGCGCAGTTCGCCGCGTTCAACGCGCCGCCGCTGGAAAACCATGGGCTGGGCCTGAACTACATCGCCTTCTGCGACAGCCTGGGCGGGTCCGAGACGTCCGAAGCGGCCGCCGGCCTCCGAGGCCTGCTGGCGGGCGAGGCCGGGCCTTTTCGCCATGAATACCAGATGGACCTGGCCAGCGGTCCGCTGTGGGCCAGGATGATCGCCACGCGCATCTCCAGCAACGGCCGAACCCTGGTGATCGTGGCCCAGGAGGACATCACCGTTCAGCGCCATGCCCAGGCGGCCCTTGGACGCGCCACCGCCGCGCTGCTCCATGCCGAGGACGACGAGCGCCGGCGCATCGCGCGCGAGCTTCACGACGGAACCGCCCAGTACCTCACCGGCGCCAAGCTGATGCTGGGCGCCATGAAGGTCGAAGGCCGCGCGGAAAAGGTTCGCGTCGAGATCGAGGCCCTGCTGGTCAACGCCTTGGAAGAGATCCGCAGCCTTTCCTACGTCATGCACCCTCCGGCTCTGGAGGAGACGGGCCTGGGCCCCGCCATTCGGCAGATGGCGGAAGGCTTCGCGCGGCGCACGGGACTGTCGCTGCAGATCTATATCGCCGACGACTTTCCGAAGATGGCCCGGCGGACCGAGGTGGCGCTGTATCGCGTCGCTCAGGAGGCCCTGGCCAATGTGCATCGCCACTCCGGCAGCCCGCGCGCCGCGATCGGTCTGCGGCTGGCCGGCGAAATGGTGCTGTTGTCGATCCGCGACTACGGGGTGGGTCTGCCGGACGGCGCTTCGGCGACGTCGGGCGTCGGCCTGGCGGGCATGCGCTTGCGGCTGGAATTCGTGAACGGCCACATCTCCCTGACCAGCGCCTTTCCCGGCGTGTTGGTCGAAGCCTGGGCGCCGTTTCAGCCCAAGGACTAGGTAGCCAGTCGTCCGACCCGGCCCGCCGCCCTTTCCAAACGCGCGAAATCCGGGCAGCTCCTCTGTCGTCCGTGCACCGCTGCTGTGCAAATCACCCCGTTTTCATGCTGCGATGCGACACGGTGCAGTTTTCGGATTGCCGCGCCGGCCGGTCGGCTCCCTCCTGGTCTCAACACGCGGGACAACGACGTTCCGCTAAGGCCTGAGAGGGCCGCCCGGCGGCGATGCAGCCGCTTGGTACCGTTTGGACAACGACGTCCGGAGTGATCGCTGAAGCGGTCGCGCCGGGCGTTTTTTTTGGCCTTCTGGGGGATAGACCATGCCAAGCCTACGAAAAATGCTGCTTTGCAGCACGACTTTCTGCGCCTTGATTCTGGGTGGCGCAGCCCATGCTCAATCGGCGCCGGAACCGGTGGCGACCACCGTCGAACAGCCGGCCGAAGCCACCGAACCGCCGCCCCCCGCGCCGCCGCCGCCGACCTTCAGCGACCAGGTCGCCGCCGGGAAACTGATCCTGGAAGTCCGGGCCCGCTACGAAAGCGTCGACCAGACCAAGACCGCCACCCTCAAGGACGACGCCTCGGCCTTCACCATCCGCACCCGCCTGGGCTGGGAGACCGCCGAGTTCCACGGCGTGAAGGGCCTGATCGAGTTCGAGGACGTCCGCCAGGCCGGTCCCGAGCACTACGCCGTCAACGTCCCCGGCGCGGCCACCGCCCCCCTGAACGGCGCCGACAAGGCGCGCTATCCCGTCGTCAACGACCCGGACGTGACCGAACTCAACCGCGCCCAGCTGACCTGGACCCCCAGCGCCGCCCTGCAGGTGGTCGCCGGCCGCCAGCGCATCCTGCTCGACGACCAGCGCTTCGTCGGCAATGTGGGCTGGCGCCAGGACGAGCAGACCTTCGACGCCATCCGCACCGACGTCGCCTACGGTCGATTCAAGGCGACCTATGCCTACATCTCGCACGTCAACCGCATCCTGGGCGAACTGCGCGACTGGGACAGCGACAGCCACCTGCTCAACGCCACCTGGTCGCCGGCCGAGGCCCTGCGTCTGCAAGGCTTCGTCTATGCCCTGGACTTCGGCAATTCGGCGGTCAACTCGTCTCTGACCAAGGGCGTCAAGGCGTCGGGCAAGACCTGGGTCGGCCTCTACCAGCTGGCCTACAACGCCACCTACGCCAAGCAGTCGGACTACCACCACAATACGCCGAACTTCGACCTCGCTTATTTCGGCGGCGATGTCTCTGGCACGTTCGACATCTACACCGTCAAGGCCAGCTACGAGTCGCTGGAAGGCGACGGGACGCGCGGGTTCACCACGCCCCTGGCCACCGTCCACGCCTTCCAGGGCTGGTCCGACGCCTTCGTTTCGCCGGGTGGCAACAAGAGCTTCGTCGACGGCATCGAGGACGCCAACCTCAGCTTCAACGCCAAGCCTCGGTTCAAGCGGACCTACTTCTTCAACACCGACATCCAGGTCCGCTACCACGACTTCAACGACCAGCGGACCGGCGCCGACCTCGGTCACGAGTGGGACGTCGCCTTCGCCGCCGCCATCACGCCCAAGCTCTCGATCCAGCTGAAGTACGCCGACTTCCAGCGCGAAACGACCGTGCCCGCGGGCACGGCGACGCCGCCGGCGTCGCGGACCAAGGCCTGGTTCACCCTCGAATACAAACTCTGACCTCCAGCGGGATTTGAGATCATGACCAAGACCGACAAGACCGCCGCCAAGCCAGACACAGGCCTGACCCGCCGCCACGCCCTGGTGGGCGCGGCCGCTACCGTCGCCGCCGCCAAGGCGCTGTTACCGGCCGGCGCCCATGCGGCCGGGGCCGGACCCGAAGTGGCCAAGGCCCGCCTGGGCTTCATCGCCCTGACCGACTCCGCGCCGGTGATCATCGCCAAGGAGCGCGGGCTGTTCGCCAAGTACGGCCTGCCCGACATCGAGGTGGTCAAGCAGGCGTCCTGGGCCGCCACCCGCGACAACCTGGTGCTGGGCTCCGAGCGCGGCGGCATCGACGGCGCCCATATCCTCTCGCCCATGCCTTACTTGATGACCACGGGCGCGATCACCGGCGGCGCGCCGACGCCGATGTACATCCTGGCCCGCCTCAACACCAACGGCCAAGGCATCTCGGTCGGCAACGATCTGAAGGCGGTCAAGGTTGGGCTCAACAGCGGCGGCGCCAAGGCCAAGTTCCTGCAGATGAAGGCCGCCGGCAACATCGCCAAGGTGGCGATGACCTTCCGGGGCGGCACCCACGACCTGTGGGTGCGCTATTGGCTGGCGGCCGGCGGCATCAATCCCGAGACCGACGTCGCCACCATCGTCATCCCGCCGCCCCAGATGGTGGCCAACATGAAGGCCGGCACCCAGGACGCCTTCTGCGTGGGCGAGCCGTGGAACGGCCAACTGGTCAACCAGCGGGTCGGTTACACCGCCTGCCTGACCTCGGAACTGTGGATGAACCACCCCGAGAAGGCTCTGGGCATGCGCGCCGCCTGGGTGGACAAGTACCCCCGCGCCGCGCAGGCGATCACGGCCGCCGTGCAGGAAGCGCAGCTGTGGTGCGACAAGGCCGCGAACCTGCCGGCCATGTGCTCGATCGTCTCGGGCCGCCAATACGTCAACGTGCCGATGGGCGACATCCTGCCCCGCCTGCAGGGCACGGTGGATTATGGCGACGGCCGCACGCTGAAGAATTCGCCGCACCGCATGAAGTTCTGGGCCGACAACGCCAGCTTCCCGTTCAAGTCGCACGACCTGTGGTTCCTGACCGAGGACATCCGCTGGGGCGTGCTGCCGCAGAAGACCAACACCCAGGCGCTGGTCAACAAGGTCAACCGCTCGGATATCTGGCGCGCGGCGGCCAAGAGCATCGGCCAGGCCGGGCCGGCCGGCGACAGCCGGGGCGTCGAGCGGTTCTTCGACGGCAAGGTGTTCGACCCGGCCAATCCGGGCGCCTATCTGGCCAGCCAGCCGATCAAGAAGCTGGTCTAGGGAGGGCGTGCGCATGACCTTTCCCAAGCCCTCCTTCACACCGGCCGAGCCGGTCGCCGCGCCGGTGATCGCCCCGCCGGTCGCCGAGCCGCGCGCCTCGCGCGGGTCGGAGATCGTTCGTCGGGCGGGCGCGACGGCGGCGGCTGTGGTGCCGCCACTGCTGACCCTTCTGGCGATCCTGGGCCTGTGGCAGGCGGCGATCGGCGACTCCTATGGCGGGCTGCCGTCGCCGGTCCAGGTGTGGACCGACTCCAAAGACCTGATCCTCAACCCGTTCTTCGATCACGGCGGCGTCGACAAGGGCCTGTTCTGGCACGTGCTGACCAGCCTCAAGCGGGTCGGGGTCGGCTTCTCGATCTCCGCGATCTGCGGGGTGATGCTGGGCGTGCTGATCGGCTCCAACCGCTGGGCGCACCGGGGTCTGGACCCGATCTTCCAGGTGCTGCGCACCGTGCCGCCCCTGGCCTGGCTGCCGATCTCCCTGGCCGCCTTCCGCGAGGCGCAGCCCTCGGCCCTGTTCGTGATCTTCATCACCTCGATCTGGCCGATCATCATCAACACCGCCGTCGGCGTGCGCAACATCCCGACCGACTATGTCAATGTCGCCAAGGTGCTGCGGCTGTCGCCGATCGAGTATTTCTTCAAGATCCTGCTGCCGGCCACCACGCCCTACATCTTCACCGGCCTTCGCATCGGCATCGGCATGAGCTGGCTGGCCATCGTCGCCTCCGAGATGCTGTTGGGCGGCGTCGGCGTCGGCTTCTTCATCTGGGACCAGTACAACGCCTCGCGCATCTCCGACATCATCGTGGCCTTGGCCTGGGTCGGACTGACCGGCTTCTTCCTCGATCGCCTGGTGGCCCTGCTGGGCCACGTCATCTCGCGCGGCAACGCGGCGAGCTAGGAGACACAACCATGGCCAAGGCCTATCTCTCCATCGAAGGCGTCGGCGTCACCTTCGCCAAGGGCGCCGCCCGCTCCGAGGTGCTCACCGGCGTCGATCTGAAGGTCGACAAGGGCGAGTTCGTCTCGATCATCGGCCACTCGGGATGCGGCAAGTCCACCTTGCTGAACGTGGTCGCCGGCCTCGTGCCGGTGACGACCGGCGCCGTGATCCTCGACAAGCAGGAGGTCAACGCCCCGGGGCCGGACCGGGCGGTGGTGTTCCAGAACCACTCGCTACTGCCCTGGCTGTCGGTGCGTGAGAATGTCTCGCTGGCGGTCGACAAGGTGTTCGGCAGGACCAAGACGGCGGCCGAGCGCCGCGATTGGACGCTGCACAACCTGGAGCTGGTCAAGATGACCCACGCCCTGGACAAGCGCCCCTCGGAAATCTCCGGCGGCATGAAGCAGCGGGTCGGCATCGCGCGCGCGCTGGCCATGGAGCCCAAGGTGCTGCTGCTGGACGAGCCGTTCGGCGCGCTGGACGCCCTGACCCGCGCCCACCTGCAGGACAGCGTCATGGAGATCCACGCGACGCTGAAGAACACCGTGCTGATGGTCACCCACGACGTCGACGAGGCGGCCCTGCTGTCGGATCGCATCGTGATGATGACCAACGGCCCCCGCGCCGCGATCGGCCAGGTGCTCGACGTAGGCCTCCAGCGCCCCCGCGATCGTCTCGCCGTGGCCGAGAATCCGACCTATATCCACGCCCGGGCGGCGGTGATCGAGTTCCTGTACGCCCGACGCGCGGCCTGAAGGAGAGGCCGACCGGCGTTACGGGCGAATTTCGCCGAGGCCCGGCGGCGCTATCGTGGGTTGCGCGCGACCACAGTTGAGATACGACTATCGGCCTCGTAGTTCAGCTCGGGGAGCGCCTTGGCCGACCCCACGCCAGCAGGAACCCTGGGACCGGACGCTGCGGGTTTGGCGCGACCTTCCCGCCCTGCGGTCGGCATACTGGTCGTCCTTGGCCTCATCGGCGGCCTGCTGCTGGCCAGCCAACCCAAGACCTATCCGAACCTCCACACCATCCTCGATACGGGCGTGGGGCTGCTGTCGGGGATTCTGGCGCTGAAGCTGTGGGGCGCCGGCCAGCGCGAAGGCGGCCATATCGCCAGGCGGCTCGCCCTCGTTTTCCTGGCGACCTTCGCCATGGAGATGGTCCATGTCCTGGTGACCGTCGAGTGGTCGGGGCCCCTGGCTCCGATCAAGGCCTCCAGCGGGGTGCTGCGGCCGTCGACCTGGCCGCCGCCGTCCCACCTGCTGCCCCTCGGGGTGATCGGAGCCCTGCTCTGGCCCACGACGAGGCGCTCTGGCCTGGCGACGTTCGCCTCGGCGGTCCTGGCGACCGCCATCGTGCTGTTCGCCGTCTACCAGCGGCTGCCGACCTATCTGCCGCCGGGTCCACTGGGGATCACACGGCCCACGCTGATCCTGGCGCCTATGCTCTGGATCGCGGCGGGCTTGTTGGCGTGGCGCCTGGCGGACCGCGACCGGGTCGTCCGGGCGCTGCCGATGACCGCCGTCATCCTGGCCGCCGCCAACGCCCTGATCCTCTATTCCCGCTCTCCCGCCGACGCGCCGGCGATGGCCTCGCACCTGGGCAAGATGGCCGGCGAGCTTACCCTGCTGTTCTTCCTGTTCCAGACGGCGTCGCGCGACATGGGCGATCGTGTCCGCGTCGAGACCGCCCTGTCGCAGTTGAACGCCGAGCTGGACCAGCGCGTGGCCGAGCGGACCGCCCAATTGGAGGCCGAGACGCAGGCGCGCCAGAAGGGACAGCGCCTGCTGGAGGCGGTGGTCGAAAACTCGCCCGCCGTCATCTACGTCAAGGATCTCGACGGCCGGTATCTGATGGTCAACCGTCGCTACGGCGACATCTTCCACATCGACCGGGACGCGATGGTCGGGCGCACGGATCACGACATCTTTCCGCTGGAGATCGCCGACGCGTTCCGCACCATGGACGTCCGCGTCGCCGCGGCCGACCAGCCGCTGACCGAGGAAGAAAGCGCCCCGCACGACGACGGCCCCCACGCCTACATCTCGGTGAAGTCCCCCCTGCGCGACGCAACCGGCCAAGTCTACGCGGTATTCGGCATCTCGACCGACATCACCGAGCGCAAGGACGCCGAGGCCAAGCTGCACACACAGTTGCAGCGAATGGGCCTGCTGGACGAGATCACCCGCGCCATCGGCGAGCGGCAGGACAACCAGAGCATCTTCCAGGTCGTCGTGCGGAGCATCGAGGACCAGCTGCCGGCCGATTTCGCGTGCCTTTGCCTCTATGATGACCTGGAGCGTGCGCTGACGGTCGCTGCTGTCGGGGTCAACAGCCAGGCCCTGGCGCTCGAACTGGCCATGCCGGAACGCGCGCAGGTCGACATCGACGAGAACGGCCTCTCGCAGTGCGTTCGAGGCCGCCTGGTCTACGAGCCGGACATCGCCCAGGTCCCCTTCCCGTTCCCACGACGGCTCGCGGGCGGCGGCCTGGGATCGATGGTCTGCGCGCCCCTGCAGGTCGAGAGCAAGGTGTTCGGCGTGCTGGTCGTGGCCCGCTTCCAGCCGAACGCCTTCGTCAGCGCCGAGTGCGAGTTCCTGCGCCAGCTGAGCGAGCACGTCGCCTTGGCCGCCCACCAGGCCCAGCTGCACAGCGCGCTACAGGCGGCCTATGACGACCTGCGCCAATCCCAGCAGGCGATCCTGCAGCAGGAGCGGCTGAAGGCGCTGGGCCAGATGGCCAGCGGCATCGCCCACGACATCAACAACGCGCTGTCGCCCGTCTCGCTCTATACCGAAGCGATGATCGAGACCGAACCGGGGCTCAGCGCCGCGGGACGCGGCCAGTTGGAGATCATCCGTCGCGCCGTCGAGGACGTGGGCCAGACGATCGGCAAGATGCGCGAGTTCTACAGGCTGCGTGAAACCCAGTTGGAAACCGAGCCCGTCCAGCTGAACCAGCTCGTCGGCCAGGTGCTGGAACTCACCCGGGCGCGGTGGAACGACATGGCCATGCAGCGCGGCGTCGTCATCGCGGTGGAGACCGCTCTGGCCGACGACCTACCGGCGGTGATGGGCGTGGCCAGCGAGATCCGCGAAGCCCTGGTCAATCTGGTGTTCAACGCCATCGACGCCATGCCCGACGGCGGCGTCCTGACGGTGAACACCGCCCGGCTGGCCACGGACGTCGGCGACGCCGTGCGGGTCAGCGTCGCGGACAACGGAATCGGCATGGACGCCGAGGCCCGTCGGCGATGTCTCGAACCCTTCTTCACGACCAAGGGCGAACGCGGCACCGGATTGGGTCTGGCCATGGTCTATGGGGTTGCTCAGCGCCATGGCGCTGAACTGGACGTCCTGTCCTCGCCCGGCGCCGGCGCGACGATCTCGCTGACCTTCGCCCGGGCGGCGGATGATCGCGCCGCTCCGACAACTCCGGCGGCTGTTCCACGGCGGCGGTTGCGCCTGCTGCTGGTGGACGACGACCCCGTTCTGCTCAAGGCCCTGAGCGACGCCCTGGAAAACGACGGCCATGTCGTGACCATCGCCAATGGCGGCGGCGCGGGAATCGAAGCCTTCGAGGCCAGCCAGGGCGGCGACCGCTTCGACGCCGTCTTCACGGACCTGGGCATGCCCTATGTAGACGGCCGTCGCGTGGCGGCCGCGATCAAGGGGCTGTCGGCTACGACGCCGGTGATCCTGCTCACGGGCTGGGGCCAGGGACTGCTCGCCGACGACGACGTCCCGCCCCATATTGATCTGGTGCTGAGTAAGCCGCCCAAGCTGCGCGAGCTCCGCGCGGCCCTCGCCCGCTTCACGACATGAGCCGCCCCATGGTCGAACCCCGCAAACCACTGGACGAAGACGATCGACGGACGCGTATCCTGATCGTCGACGACGAAGCCGCCAACCTTCAGGCCCTTCGCGTGACGCTGGGAGGCCAGGGCTTCGACGTCACCGGCTTCACCCATCCAGACGACGCGCTGGAGGCGATCACGCCTGGCGCGTTCGACGTGCTGCTGACCGACCTGATGATGCCTTCGACCACTGGCGTCGAGCTGCTGCAAAGGGCCCACGAGCGCGACCCCCACCTTTCCGGCGTCATCATGACCGGGGAAGGCTCGATCGCCTCGGCGGTGGAGTCGATGCGCAGCGGCGCTGTCGACTATGTCCTCAAGCCGCTCAAGCTCAGTAACCTGCTGCCCATCCTGGCCAGCGCGCGCACCCTTGGCCGGCTGCGGCGCGAGAACGACCAGCTGGAACAGAGCGTGCGGGCTCGCACGGCGGAACTGGAGCACGCGCTTGAGGAGGTCGATCGCCAGGCCGCGGAACGCCTCAAGGCCGAACAGGCGCTGATGCAGGCCCAGAAGATCGAGGCCATCGGTCGTCTTACCGGCGGCGTCGCCCACGATTTCAACAATCTGCTCGCCGCGGTGATCGGCAATCTGGAGCTGCTGCAGCGCAAGCTGCCGTCGGAGGCCGAACCGTGCCGGCGGTTCGTCGACAACGCCCTCGAAGCGGCCAGTCGCGGCGCCAAGGTCACCGGCCAGCTCCTCGCGTTTTCCCGGACCCAGCGGCTGCGCCTGGAGCCGCAGGAAGTCGACGCGACCTTGCAGCGCAGCGACCCGCTCCTGCGCCAGGCGCTGGGTCCGGGCGTCGATCTCGAGGTGAACCTCAAGGCCGAGGGCGCCTGGGCCAGCACCGACGCCACGCAACTGGAGCTGGCCGCGCTGAACCTGATCGTCAATGCGCGCGAGGCCTTGCCCGATGGCGGGGTGGTGCGCCTGAGCACGCACCTTGAGCCCGACCGGATCATCCTTGAAGTCGCCGACACCGGCGTCGGTATGACGTCGGAGGTGCTGGCGCGCGCCACGGAACCCTTCTTCACAACGAGGACAGGTTCCGGAACCGGCCTGGGCCTGGCGCAGGTCCATGGCTTCGCGCGCCAGTGCGGCGGCGACTGCGAGATCGACAGCGCTCCAGGCGAGGGAACCCGGGTGCGCGTTTGGCTCCCGCGAACCGAACCTCCCGCCCTGCGCGTCGAAGCGCCGCCGGAACCGGTCGCGACGCCGCGAGACGGCCTTCGCGTGCTGGTCGTCGACGACGATCGTCATGTCCGCGACAGTCTTTGCGAAGCCTTGGCCAGCGAAGGCTTCCTCGTGCGTTGGGCGTCGGACGGTCCTTCCGGACTGGCCCAACTGGAGATGGAGACGCCCGACGCCGTAGTGCTGGACTATGCGATGCCGGGCATGACCGGCGCGGAAGTCGCACGCCGCGCCCAGGCGTCTCATCCCCATCTCCCGATCGTTTTCCTGAGCGGCTATGCGGACTCCCTGGCCCTGGACCAGATCGAAGCCGCCGCCGTCCTGCGCAAGCCGATCTCCATCGCCGACCTCAGCCGCGCGCTAAGGCTGGCGGTGGGCTAGCAACGTCCCGAAACCGCCGGCAGCCGCCGACGTTGATCGTCTGGGGCAAGAACGACGAGATCTTCCCCGAAGCCGGCGCCCATACTTGCATGCGCGCCCTGCCTAAGGTGGAGATGCGCATCCTCGACACCGGCCACTTCGACCCCGAGGACAAGTTCAGCGTCATCGCCCCGATGATCCACGACTTCCTGGATCGCGAGGTCGGCGACGGCGGCGCGCGCTGAGCCGACGCCGTCGCGCCGGAGAGTCGCCGAGATTGTTCCAGTTTTGACAATAATGAAGTGTCTCGGCGGGCCATTCTCATCATCCGACAACAGCGCCACCTTGGCTTCGCGCCTCGGGATCGGGCGCTCCAGACATTCAGGGCCCAGATCATGAAGCTCTACCATCACCCCCCGTCGGCCACTCGCATCGTCCCGTTCGTCGAGACGCCGGTCGGCCTCTCCGCCGCCGCCTGACGCCCAGGGCCGAACGCGCCGCGAAGCGCGCCGGCCTGCCAACCCGACAGGTCCGTCATGAGCACCCATGTCCCGCAGACGAAACTGGCCCCCTGGCACGCCGGCGAGAAGGCCCTTCAGGAGATGGCGGGCGTCTCCGATCGGATGGAGGACTTGGGTAGGCGGGTGATCCGCGACTTCATGCCGGAACAGCACCGCGAGTTCTATAGCCGCATACCTTTCGTCGTCGTCGGCGCGGTCGATCACGCCGGCGCGCCGTGGGCCACGCTGTTGGCCGGCGAGCCCGGCTTCATGCGCTCTCCCACCGACAAGTCGCTGGACATCGGCGCCCGGCGCGAGGCCAGCGACCCAGCCGCGGAAGGCCTGGCCGAAGGCGACGCGATCGGCCTGCTGGGCATCGAGCTGCACACCCGTCGGCGCAATCGCATGAACGGCGTCATCGCCATCGCGAGCCCGGCCGAGCTGCGGGTGGAGGTCGAGCAGAGCTTCGGCAACTGTCCGCAATACATCCAGCTGCGGGACTACAGCTTCGTGCGCGACCCGAAGTCGCCGGCGCCGGTCCTGGTCGAGGAACGCGACACCCTCGACGCCGAGGCGCGGGCCATGATCGCGGGGGCCGACACCTTCTACGTCGCCTCCTACGCCGAGCGGGACGACCGGCGGCAGGTGGACGTCTCTCACCGGGGCGGCAGGGCCGGTTTCGTCCGGGTCGGCGACGACGGGGTGCTGACCATCCCCGACTTCGCCGGCAATCTGTTCTTCGCCACCCTCGGCAACATCCTGCTCAACGGCAAGGCGGGGCTGGTGTTCGTCGACTTCGAGAGCGGCGACCTGCTGCAGATGACCGGCGAGGCCGAGGTCGTGCTCGACTCACCCGAGATCGCCGCCTTCCAGGGGGCGGAACGCCTATGGACCTTCCGGCCCCGCCGCGTGATCCGTCGGCGCAACGCCCTGCCCTTGCGCTGGGCGTTCGAGGCGAACGGCTGGTCGCCCAACGCGCTCATGACCGGCGACTGGACCCAGACCGCCGACCGTCTCAAGGCCGTCGAGCTGAAGGCGCGCTGGCGGCCGTTCAAGGTCTCCAGGATCGTCGACGAAAGCCGCACGATCCGTTCGTTCTACCTTGAGCCCGACGATGGGGCCGGGTTGCTGGCGCACCGGGCCGGGCAGCACCTGCCGCTCCGCCTCACCCTGCCGGGCGCCGACAAGCCGGTGATCCGGACCTACACGCTTTCGGTCGCGCCGTCGGACGGGATCTACCGCATCAGCGTCAAACGCGACGGGGCGGTTTCCCAGCATCTGCACGACCACGTGCGGGTCGGCGATGTCCTCGAGGTCCGCGCGCCGGACGGGGCCTTCACCATCGATCCGGACGCCGAGCGCCTGGCGGTGATGCTCGGCGCCGGCGTCGGCGTCACGCCGCTGATCGCCATGCTGCGCCACCTGGTCTACGAGGGCCTGCGTACCCGGCATGTTCGCCCGACCGTCTTCTTCTACAGCGCCCATTCGAAGGCCGATCGCGCCTTCGACGCCGAGCTCGCCCAACTCGCGGCCGCCGCAGAGGGCTCGGTGACCATTATCCGCGTGCTCAGCGACACCGACGGCGCGCAAGCCGGGATCGACTTCGAGGCCGAAGGCCGTCTCGACCTGGCGAGGCTGTCTCGTCACCTGCGACCGGGCGACTATGACTACTACCTGTGCGGACCGTCGCCCTTCATCCAGACTCTCTACGACGGGCTGCGCGGGGACGAGGTTCCCGACGAGCGGGTCCACACCGAGGCCTTCGGGCCGTCATCGCTGAAACGCGCCACTCGGATGGGCGGACCGCCACCGGCGACCACGCCGGTGTCCGTTATCTTCACCAAGTCCCTGAAAGAGGCCCGCTGGACACCGGGTCCCCAGACCTTGCTGGAGCTGGCCGAGGCGCGGGGCCTCAATCCGGAATACAGCTGCCGCATCGGCAGCTGCGGGACCTGCCGCACCAGGCTCGTCAAAGGCGCAGTTTCGTACCTGACCCCGCCCACCGCCCCGATCGGCGAAGGCGAGGTCCTGATCTGCTGCGCGGCGCCGGCGGCCTCCAGCGACGGGGCCGCCCCCCGCATCGAACTCGCCCTCTGAGGCGAGAGCCGCTCGCAAACCCAATAGGGCCGATCCAGGCCCTTCAGGAGAGATCCACCATGTCACGCCCCCCGCTGCCGCCGTTTACCGAAGCCACCGCCATCGAGAAGATCCGGCTCGCCGAAGACGGCTGGAACAGCCGCAACCCGACCAAGGTCGCCCTGGCCTATACGGAGGACACCCGCTGGCGCAATCGCGCCGAGTTCCTGAACGGCCGGGCTGAGGTCGAGGCGTTCCTGACCCGAAAATGGAACCGCGAACTCGACTACCGGCTGATCAAGGAACTCTGGGCCTTTACCAGCAATCGCATCGCCGTGCGCTACGCCTACGAGCACCACGACGACAGCGGCCATTGGTTCCGGGCCTATGGCAACGAGAACTGGGAGTTCGGCGAGGACGGCCTGATGCAGGTCCGTCACTGCTGTATCAACGAACAACCGATCGCCGAGGCCGATCGGAAGTTTCATTGGCCCTTGGGCCGACGGCCGGACGATCACCCCGGCCTCAGCCATTTCGGCTTCTGAGTTCCGGCGCCGGCGTTGCGGTCCGATCGCAGCGTCGAAGGCCGCCGGGTGATTGCGACCCGTCACAAACTCTAGGAAACGCCTGGGGTCGAAAGAGTGCTGACCGGAGGCGACCCCGTCGAGGCCCCGGGCGTCAAGGCGCCGTCTCGGCCTCGAGGCGCTTGGGTAACTCGGCGACCAGCGCATCGATCGCCAGGCGCGACCGCAGGGGCAGATACCGCGTGGCGGGCCATACGGCGTAGCATTCCATCATCGCGCTCGGGCGGTCCGCCCACAGCTCGACCAGACGGCCCGCAGCCACGTGCGCACCGACCAGCCAGTCGGGCAGCCAGGCCAGGCCCATGGCTTCCACGGCGGCGTCGGCGACGACTTCCAGATCATCGAAACGCAGGCGCGATCTGACGGGCACGTCCACCAGGACGCCGGCCTCGTCGGGCAGGCGCCACGGCAAGCCATAGTCGTTGCGCCAATAGGTGAGCAGCTCGTGCCCCGAAAGGTCGCTCAGCGCGCCCGGCGCGCCGCCCCTCGCCTCCAGATAGGCCGGGGCGGCGCATAGCACCTTGCGCTGGCTGACCAGGCGCCGCCCCTGCAGCGCCGAGCCATGGCCGAGAGCCCCGTTGCGGACCGCCAGGTCATAGCCGTCGGCGATGACGTCGACCTGGCGATCGCTGAAGCTGAGCTCGAGTTCCAGCTTGGGATGCTGGCGGGCATAGGCGCGCAGGATGGGCGCGGCGCAGCGACGGCCGAACAGCACGGGCATCGACACCCGGAGCCGGCCGACCACCTCGCGGCGGCCCGACTCCAGGAGCGACTCGCTGGCCCGCAGCTCCTCGATCGCCCGCGCGCATCGTTCGTAATATTGCTGCCCGTCCTCGGTGAGGCTCTGTGTGCGGGTGGTCCTGTGAAACAGCCGGACGCCGAGCCGCTCTTCCAGGCGCGCGATCGACTTGCCGACAGCGGATCGCGTCAGGGATAGCCGCTCGGCCGCCTTTGCGAAGCTGCCCGCCTCGACCGCCTCGGCGAAGATCTGAACGCCCTCGAACCGGTCACGCATCTGGCGACGCTCCAAAGATGGCCCGGCCCATTGCGGAACAACAGGACCCAAAGACGGGAGAATTAGTCCCCAATGATGAAGCTTATTCTACGATACAACGCCGGCCAGCAAGAGATTTGTCGAGACGACCGCCGATGGCGCCGTTCTTCAGCGTCCCCTGAACCCACCCTCGCGCGACAGGGCCTCCGCTCCGCGGAGCAGCCCGCACGGCCGGCGCGCGGCGCCGCCCACGCTGCGGTTTCAACCTGCCCGGCCGCGCAAGCAACCAAGGAGTCTGACCATGAAACTGCTGTGCCTCGACATTCCCCAGCCGGGCGCGACTCTCGAGAAGTACCAGCCGCACATGGCCGACGAAGCGCGCCACGCCTGGCAAATGTACAAGGGCGGCGTCGTCCGGGACATCTACTTCCGGCAGGACCGTCCCGGCGTCGCCATCATCGCCGAGGCAGAGTCCGTCGAGGCCGCCAGGAAGGCGCTGGCCGAGTTTCCCCTGGCGAAGGCGGGCCTTCTCGATTGGGAGGTGATCCCGCTGGGTCCCTTCCTGAACTGGGAGTCGCTGTTCGCTCCCGGCAACACCTAACAGCCGAACTCAAATCCCGAGGAGGTCGAGCATGGCCGACACCATCAAGCCGATCCTTTGCGTGGTCACCAGCCACCCGATCCGGGGCGACACCGGCGAGCCCACCGGCTTCGCGATGGTCGAGCTGACCCACCCGCTCGAGGTCTTCAAGGCCGCCGACATACCGGTCGAAATCGCCTCGATCCGCGGCGGCCATCCGCCGATCGACTTCTTCGACCTCGGCGACCCGATCAATGACCGCTTCTGGAAGGACCGGGAATTCCGCGAGGTGCTCGCCCACTCGCTGATCCTCGGCGAGCTCAATCCGTCCCGCTACTCGGCGGTGTTCTTCGCCGGCGGCCACGGCACGATGTGGGACTTCGCCGACGATCCGGCCGTGCAGCGGGTCATCCGCGAGATCTGGGAGGCCGGCGGCGTCGTCTCGGCGGTCTGCCACGGCCCCGCCGCGCTGGTGAACGCCACCCTGTCGGATGGCGGTTACCTGGTGGCCGGCAAGAGGCTTGCCGCTTTCACCGACGAGGAGGAGGCCGAGGTCGGTTACACGAAGGTTGTGCCCTACCTGCTGGCGACCACTCTCAAGGCGCGGGGCGCGCTGCATCAGGCCGGACCCAACTGGTCCGAGCAGGTTGTGACCGACGGCCGTCTAGTCACCGGCCAGAACCCGGCGTCGGCGCACGGAGTCGGCCAGGCGGTCGTCGACCAGCTCAAGGCCAGGGCCTGACCATGAAGATCGTTGGCGTCGAGGAGCACGTCCTCCCCCACGCGGTGAAGGCCGCCTGGAGCACTCAGCCCGGCGGCGACGACGGCACGCTCTCGCTCAATCCGGGCGTCATCGGCGAGCGGCTCGCCGACCTCGGCAACCAACGGCTGGCGCTGATGGACGAGACCGGCATCGACGTGCAGGTCCTGTCGCTGACGACCCCGGGCTTGAACAATCTCGGGACCCACGGCGTCGACCTTGCCCGCCAGATCAACGACCTTCTGGCGGAGACCGTGGCCGCCAACCCGTCCCGCTTCCAGGCGCTGGCGGTGCTGGCGTCGGGAAATGGCGACGCCGCGGCGCGCGAACTCCAGCGGGCGGTCGAGGATCTCGGCTGCAAGGGCGCGATCCTGTACGGCCGGGTCGGCGACAAGAACCTCGACGACGCGATCTTCGAGCCCACCTTCGCCTGCGCGGCCGAACTCGGCGTCCCGCTGCTGATCCATCCGCAGATCCCGCAGGCGAGCGTTCGCGACGCCTATTATTCCGGCTTCGGCGCGCCGATCGACCTGGCCCTGTCGACCTTCGGCCTGGGCTGGCACTACGAGGCGGGCGTGCAGTTCGTGCGCGTCGTCCTGGGCGGCGTCTTCGACCGCCATCCCGGGCTGCAGGTGATCCTCGGCCACTGGGGCGAGCTGGTGATCTTCTATCTGGAGCGGCTGGCCATGCTCGACCGCGTCTGCGGACTGAAACGGCCCTTCGTCGACTATGTGCGCGATAATCTCTACCTGACCGCCAGCGGCATGTTCAGCCCGGTCTATCTGCAGCGAGCGATCGAGGCGGTCGGGCCCGACCGGATCCTGTTTTCGACGGACTTTCCCTACCAGTACCGAACGGGCGGCGACGCCCGGCGTTTCGTCGAGGGCCTGGCGCTCGACGACGCCGACAAGGCCAAGTTCGCCCACGGAAACTGGGACCGCCTCTCCAGACGCCCCTAGCCTCGCCACCACCGGGCCGTTCTTCGAAGGAGCGAACGACGTGAAGCTCGTCACCGCCTTGATCGCAGGAGTTTTCGCCATGGCCGCCACCACCGCCGAAGCCCAGCAACCCAATGTCGCTGGCCGCCGTGTCTCGCCCGACCAAGTCCGCTCCGTCGCGCCAGCGCTGGAGCAACACACGCAAGAGCGGCTCTACGGCGAGGTCTGGACCCGGCCGGGCCTAGACCGCCGCGATCGCAGCCTGGTCACCATCGCCGCCCTGATCGCCCGTGGCGAGGCGCCCGCGCTCGGCTACTACGCCGACCAGGCGCTGGAGAACGGCGTCGCGCCGCGGGAGATCTCCGAGACGATCTTGCACCTGGCTTACTATTCCGGCTGGGGCAAGGCGATGGCGGCGGTCGGGCCAGTGGGCGAGGTCTTCGCCCGGCGCGGCTTAGGGCCCGACCAGTTGCCGGCCGAGCCGCCCAGGCCGCTGCCGCTGGACGAACCGGCCGAGGCCCAGCGCGCCCGGAGCGTGGACGACCAGTTCGGGGCCGTCGCGCCGGGCCTGGTCGGCTACACCACCGACTACCTTTTCCGCGACCTGTGGCTACGCCCCGACCTCGCGCCGCGCGACCGCAGCCTGGTCACGGTCGCAGCGCTGATCGCCTCGGGCCAGGTCGGGCAGGTTCCGTTCCATCTGAACCGGGCGATGGACAACGGCCTCACCCAGGACCAGGCGGCCGAGGTGATCACCCACCTGGCCTTCTACGCCGGCTGGCCCAACGCCATGTCGGCCCTGCCGGTCGCCAAGGACGTGTTCGCCAAGCGGGCCGGGGCCGCAGCCAAGGACTGACCCTCGTGACCCAATTCGGATGGACGGAAAGACCATGAAGAGATCGAGGATGGTGATCGGCGCGGGAATCCTGGCGCTCGCCACCGCAGCTGCATCCGGCTTCGGAACAAGAGCCCAAGCCCACGCGGCGGGCGAGCCGCCAATGGTGCGCATCGCCGAGCTGGAGATCGATCCCGCCTACCTGGAGGCTTACAAGGCCATCCTGGCCGAGGAACAGGAAGCTTCGGTGCGGCTTGAGCCCGGCGTGCTGATGCTGCACTCGGTCGCCATCGCCGACAACCCGTCCCACATCCGTCTGCTGGAGGTGTACGCCAGCCGCGCCGCCTATGAGGCGCACCTCAAGGCGCCGCACTTCGTCAAGTACAAGACCGCCACCGAAACCATGGTCAGGTCGCTGAAGCTGGTCGAGACCACGCCGATCCTGCTGTGCGCCAAGTCCAGGGGACGCGCCGGCGGGCCGGTGACCTGCCTGTGACCTTTCGCGCTCGCTCGGATCGATGAGCCAGCCGCTCGACCATGGCGCCAGAAACTGTCCCCATCGGGCTCCATAGCTGCGCCTTCCTGACGGACCGCAACTCGGTCGTCCTTCCCGAAGCCATGGTGCGAGCGCCCACAATGAAACGTATTCAATATCACCGCTACGGCGGCCCGGAGGTCATGCGCCTGGAGGACTTCGACCTGGCCGCGCCCGCCGTGGGCGAGGTGGCCGTGAAGGTCCGGTTCGCCGCCGTCAATCCGATCGACTGGAAGCTGCGCGCCGGCCAGATGAAGATCGTCACCGGCAAGACCTTCCCGCGCGGCATGGGCATGGACCTCGCCGGAACCGTGACCGCCATCGGCGCCGGCGTGACCCGCTTCACGGTCGGCGACGCCGTTTTCGGGCTCGCGCGCTTCAAGGAAACCGGCGCGCTGGGCCAGGCCGTGCTGGCCAAGGAGTCTGCCCTCGCCCGGAAGCCCGACGCGGTGTCCTTCGAGGACGCCGCCTGCCTGGGAACGCCGGGCGCCACGGCCTGGAACGGCCTGGTCGACAGGGCTCGGCTGACGGCCGGCCAGTCTGTGTTCATCAACGGATGCGCAGGCGCGGTCGGAGAGGCCGCCGTCCAGATCGCGCGCGCCCGCGGGGCCCGGATCTGGGGAAGCTGCAGCGCCGACGACCTCGACCGGGCCAGGCGGCTGGGCGTGGAGCAGGCCTTCGACTACCGCACGACCGACCTTTCTCGGACCGGTCAGCGTTTCGACGTCGTCTACGACACGGCCGCGACGATGACAACGTCCCAGGGCCTTGGCCTCCTGCGCAAGGACGGGGTGTACCTGGACCTCAACCCTTCGCCCGGCAAGTTCATCGGCGCGCTCTTCAACAGGCGGTTCAAGCCGATCGTCTGCACGCCGAGGGCCGAGATCCTCGACGCTCTTGCGCTGACCGCCCAAGCAGGAAATCTTCGTCTTCCGATAGCCCAGACCGTGCCCCTGAGCGAGGCGATCGCCTTGATCACCGCCCTGGAAGCGGGCCGCAAACTTCGCGGCAAGGGCTTGGTGGCGATGGATTGAGCATGTCCCGAAGCCATCGTCTTTTCGATCTGTTGCAAGAGCTTCGCCGGCGCCGCGGGACGGTGTCCGGCGGCGCGCTAGCCCGCGAGCTCGATGTGTCGCTGCGCACCATCCGCCGCGACATCGCCACCCTGCAGGCCATGGGCGCCGACATCGACGGCGAGCCGGGCGTCGGCTACATCCTGCGCCCCGGCTTCGTCCTGCCGCCGCTGTCCTTCACCGAAGAGGAGATCCAGGCCCTGGTGGTCGGCGCCCAATGGGTCAGCCGCCAGACCGACGAGGCCCTGGCGCGCGCCGTCCAGAACGCGCTGGCGAAGATCCACGGCGTGCTATCGCCCGACATGCGGCGCGCCTTGGACGATAGCGCGCTTTTCGTCAGCCGGAGCCAGGCCGCGGCATCGGGTGTCGATCTGGCGCGGGTCAGGCGCGCCCTGCGAGAGCAGTGGAAGATGCGTATCACCTATGCCGACGAGGACGATACGCCGATGGACCGAACCCTGTGGCCGATCATGTTGGGTTTCATCGAGAACCAGCGGTTCATCGCGGGGTGGTGCGAGCTCACCTCGGACTTTCGTCTCTTTCGCACCGATCGGATCCTGAAGGTCGATTTCCTGGAAGAGCGGTATGCGCGCAATCGCCGCCGACTCGTCAAGGAATGGCGGGCTCGAGACGAGCACCCATGTCGGCGGACCGATTGCAGCTAGCTCTTTCATCCGCCCAGCCGCGCACAACGCAATAGTGGTCGGAGAAGGCGTCGATCAGCCAACCGTGACGACGATCCTCCCCAGGCTGCGGCAGATCGAGGTCTTAGACGAGCAGGACGTCGGGGCCGCCATCGTCATGGAAACGCACCGCCTTCGTGGATGAACTCCTGGTCCGAAAAAGCCGACGGCCAAGCCATCGCCATTGGTGCTGGGGCCGCGGGCCTCGTCAAAAACGGTACTGAACGATCGCCATCACGAAGTCGCCGTCGCGACCGCCAGCCGCCTTGACCGCCGCATCGACCTCTTGATGCAGCGCCTCGACCTGCAGCTTGACGTTCCGCGTCACTTGCCAGCTGGCGTCGGCTTGCAGCGCATGCCCCACCGCCTTGGCTCGCGAGGCCAGCGAGCCTGGCAGCACCACGGACGGCTGCAGGTAGACGGCGTCGCCGCCGGTCTGACGGGCGCGATCCAGGTAGCTGACCTCCAGGGAAATCGCCTTGGTGGGCGACAACCCCAGGCTCGGCCGGATCGCCATCAGGTTGGACCAGCTGGTCAGGCTGCTCTCGTTGAAATAGGCGCCTTTCGGGAACAACGGGTTGAAGGTCTGCAGCCGGGCGTCGTTGGGATTCTTGTCGCCCGAGCCGGTGTCGAGGCGCAAGCCGATCCGAGGTTTCCAGGGCGCGGCCAGGGTATAGCCGCCACCGACCGATCCGCCCCAGGCACGGATCCTTTGCCCGGCGAAGCCGCCGCGCTGGATCATGCCCTCGGCCTCGAAGTCGATCGCACCGACCTGCCCCGCCAGGCGCGCGCCTAGGCTCCTGCGGCGCTCGTCGCCGGTCACCGCGCCGAACCTGGCACCGTCGCGCTCAAGCTCCAGCGCATAGACATCGAGGTTGAGATGGGACGCCAAGCGCCCCGCGGCGTAGACGCCATAAAAGTGCTGCGCGCGATTGCTGGGATCGTTGAACGCGCCCCGAGCGATCGTGACCGGCGTGACGTAGAACGCGTCCAGCCGCAGCCCCTTGGTCTGGCGAGTCACCCGCAGGCCGTCGAAGCTCTGGCGGATGTTGGGGCCCTCGCGCACCGAGACGAACCGCTGGGTGGGGCTGAGCATCAGCTCCTGCCGCCCCAGGCGCAGGCGCCAGAGCCGGTCGGCGTCCGGCGTGACGTCGATGAAACCGACCTGTGCGTCCAGCCCGTCGCGATCGGTGAGCGCCGGAGCGTCGGACTTGCCGACGTCGCGATGCCAGCCCAGCTCGCCATAGACCCGGACGCGGTCGTTCAGGTGCAGGTCGGCGCTGAACAGGCCCCGCACCAGGCCGTAGGTGTCGGCCGGTTCGCCGGCGACGCCGAAGCGCGGAGCGTCGATCGCATCGATCCTCAAACGGGCCTCGCCGCCAAGGGTCAGATAGGCGTCGCCGCCGACCGGTATGTAGCGCAGGACGTCCAGGCCCGTGCGATCCGCCGCGGCCAAATAGGCATAGGTCTCGTCGGAGCGGATCGGCTTAAAGGCCTCGGCGGCTTGGGCGGCGCTGGCGCTGGCCAGGATGGCGACGAGCGCGGTCGCAGCGAGGTTCATGACCGCTCTCCCCGAACGGCGTGGAGAACCGCCAGCACCGCCACCACGATAACGCCCAGCGCAAGGCTCCAGGCGCCGGCGACCAGCACCCCGATCGCGCCGCCCATGGCGCCGAGCGCGAAGGCCGTCACGGGGGGCCAGGTCTTGCGGATCCGCGCCTTCAGCGCCTCGTCGGGACGGCCACGGGCGATGGCCAGATCGACGATGTCGATCGCCACCTGGGTTACGTTGCCGGTCATCATGGTCGTCGGCGCCAGATGGGTGAAGACGACGCGCGCGCCGACGTTTTGCACCGCCATGGCCGCCACCCCCGTCAATCCGGCCAGCATGACGGACGGCGCGTTGGCGCTGGCGGCGGGCAAGGCCCACACGGTCAGGAGCATGAAGCCCGCTAGCAGGACCGCCTGCAAGGCCAGGACCAAGACCTCGCAAGGCTGGCCCCGGGCGTTGCGCCAGCGGATCAACGCGTAGGCAGCCGCCACCGCGCCGATGAACACCGGCAGGGCCAGGAGCTTGGTGGCCAGGCCGCCCGCGTCGCCCGCCAGCCCTACGCCCAGCATGACGATGTTGCCGGTGGCGTGGGCGACGAACAGGCCGAATAGCAGCACAAAGCCAATCACGTCGACATAGCCGCCGACGAAGGCCATGCCCACGCCGGTCACGCCGGCCAGACGGGTCTCCTTCGTCAGGATCGGCTGCGGGTTCATGCGGCGCGCTCCTTTTCGACCAGGGCCGCCGCGACCATGAAGCCGCCGATCAGGCCGATGTGTTCCAGGAAGGTGTTCAGGGCGTGGAAGCGCTCGGCGGGGTCAGCGACCGTCCAGTAGGGATGGGCAATCAGGGTGGCCAAGGCTGTGAAGACGCCCAGCGCGCCGGCCGCCAGCCAGCTCAGCCGGCCGAAGATCAACAGGACCGAGCCGCCCAGCTGGACGGCGATCGTGGCGGCGACCACCAGGACCGCGGGCCGAAGGCCGAAGTGCGCCGCCTCGCCGAGCGCGTCCCGCCAATGGGTCAGCTTGTAAAGGCCGGCGAACCAGTAGGGCGTGGTGAGGACCGCGCGCGCGACAGGCCCGAACACGGGGGCCCGCAGCAGGGCGGCGATGGGTCGGGGCGTGGTCATGATCACACCGCCCAGCAGCCGCAGCCCATGGCGCCCCAGAAGGAGCGCGCATCGCTGGTCGGAGCGTCCCGCGTGTAGGCGGACGCGTGGTCGTGGCCGTGGACGTTGCAGCCGCTGGCGCAGCCGCAGGCCAAGGCCAGGGCGCGGGCATGGCCGCGCGAACGATCCTGGTAGCCGCCGAAGGTCCGCACCGGCGACCAGTCGGGCATCGGCGGCGGCAGGACTGGCGCCAGCTTGTCGTACTCGCCCTGGCCGTGGACCACCTTGCCGCCCAGCAGGGTCAGCACGGACGACAGGTGCGGGATCTCGTCCTCGGGCACGGTCATGTAGTCGTCAGCGAGCACCGCCAGGTCCGCCAGTTGGCCGACGGCGATCTGGCCCTTCTTGCCTTCCTCGTTCGAGAACCAGGTGTTGGCGGTGGTCCACAGGCGCAGCGCCTCCTCGCGGTCGAGGCGGTTGGCGGGCGGATAGAGCCGCATACCGCCGACCGTCTTGCCGGTCACCAGCCAGTTCAACGAGACCCAGGGGTTGTAGCTGGCCACGCGGGTGGCGTCCGTGCCGGCTCCGACCGGGACGCCGGCCTTCAGCATCTTGTTGATTGGCGGCGTCGCCTCAGCCGCCTTCGCGCCATAGCGGTCGATGAAGTACTCGCCCTGGAACGCCATCCGGTGCTGCACGGCGATGCCGCCGCCCAGGGCCGCGATACGGTCGATGTTGTGGTCGCTGATCGTCTCGGCGTGGTCGAAGAACCAGTGCAGCCCGTCGAACGGCATGTCCTTGTTGACCTTCTCGTAGACGTCCAGCGCCCGCGTGATGGTCTCGTCATAGGTGGCGTGCAGTCGCCAGGGCCAGCGGTTCTCGACTAGGTGGCGGATCACCGGCTCAAGATCGCTCTCCATGCTTGGCGGCATTTCCGGCCGCTCGACGCGGAAGTCCTCGAAGTCGGCGGCGCTGTAGACCAGCATCTCGCCCGCGCCATTGTGGCGGTACTTGTCGTCGCCCTGCCCCGGCTTGACCTGCTTGGACCAGCTTTGGAAATCCGACAGCTCGGCCTTGGGCTTCTGGGTGAACAGGTTGTAGCTGATGCGCAGGGTCAGCTGGTCGTCGGCGTGCAGTTTCTCGACGATCTCGTAGTCGTCGGGATAGTTCTGGAAGCCGCCCCCGGCGTCGATCACCCCGGTCACGCCCAGGCGGTTCATCTCGCGCATGAAGTGGCGCGTGGAGTTCAGCTGGTATTCCGGCGGCAGTTTGGGACCCTTGGCCAGGGTGGCGTAGAGGATCGTCGCATTGGGCTGGGCCAGCAGCAGGCCCGTGGGCTCGCCCGAGGCGTCGCGCTGGATCTCGCCGCCGGGCGGGTTGGGCGTGTCCTTGGTGTAGCCGACGGCGCGCAGGGCGGCGCGATTGAGCAGGGCGCGGTCATAGAGGTGGAGAATGAACACCGGCGTCTCGGGCGCGGCGGCGTTGATCTCGTCCAGGGTCGGCAGCCGTTTTTCGACAAACTGCTGCTCGGTGAAGCCGCCGACCACGCGCACCCACTGCGGCGGCGGGGTGTTGGCGGCCTGCTTCTTCAGCATGGCCATGGCGTCGGCCAGGGTCGGCACGCCGTCCCAGCGCAACTCCATGTTGTAGTTCAGCCCGCCGCGGATGATATGCATGTGGCTGTCGATCAGGCCGGGGATCACGCGGCGGCCCTTCAAGTCGATGATCGTCGGGTTCGGGCCGGCGACGGCGCGGACCTCGCCCTCCTCGCCGACGGCGGCGAACCTGCCCTCGCGGACCAGAGCGGCGTCGGCGCGCGGGTTGCTGCGATCGAGGGTCGTGAACTTGCCGTTGACGAGCAGCAGGTCGGTCATGGGGCCGGGCCTCCGAGGCTGGGCTAAAGCGGAACTGGACAGGAAGGCCGCCCCGAGGGCGACGGCCTGTCTGCGATTTGGGGGGGCGCGGTCGAGGGTCATGCCTGGCCACCTTTAGGATCAGGGCCGTCGCCGGCGATGGCCTGTGGACCCAGCACCTGACCGGCGCATTCTGGGGTCTTAAGATAGGCCACGACGGGGGCCTTGGTGAGCAGACGTTTGGCGATCGGGACCGCCTGTTCACCAAGCAGCATACCCATCAACCCGAGCAGGGCGATGGCCGGCGGGGCGGGCGAGCGCACGCCGACCAGCGAATAGATCACGCCGACGAGCAGGCCGACACCGAGGGATAGCAGGTAAGGTTTCATGCCAACGCTCCCTGAACTGAAGTGGAGGCGGGGTCTTGTACAAACCCCGCCTCGAAACCGGCCTCAGGCGGCGGCCACGTGGCTTTCCGACGCGCCGAACATCGACTTGGCGTAGGTGATGCCAAGGCCGTAGGCGCCGCCCAGCTCGCGAGCGATCCCGGTGGTCAGGTCGTAGGTCTCGCCGCGCGCCCAGTCACGCTGCAGCTCCAGCAGATATTGCAGGGACGTGATCGGCTGGGCCCCGGCCTGGATCATGCGCGACACCGCGCGCTCGTGGGCTTCGTCAGAGACATCGCCGCTGGCGTCGGTGATCACATAAACCTCAAAACCCTGGTCCAGAGCCGAGAGCGCGGGACCGACGATGCAGACCGAGGTCCACAGGCCGGCCAGGACGATGCGCGTCTTGCCGATGGCGTTGACCTCGGCGATCACGGCCTCGTCTTCCCAGGTGTTCATCGACGTGCGGTCCAGCAGGGCCTTGCCGGGAAACGGCGCGGTGACCTCCGAGAACATCGGCCCGGAAAAGCTCTTCTCGGCGACGGTGGTCAGGATGGTCGAGACGCCGAATCCGGCGGCGGCGCTGGCGACCAGGCCGGCGTTGTTGCGCAGCTCGATAGTCGAGATCGACTTGGTCGCGAAGGCCATCTGCGATTGGTAGTCGATCATGATCAGGGTGTGATCGGCGGCGCTCAGGAGGCGGGCGCCTGGGGTGGCGGTGGCTTGGATCATGGCTAGGTCCCTTGATGCTTGGAGGACCTGTTCCGGCCGCCCCGTTGTTCTGACAGGGACACTTTGGACTCGGCGCATCACCACATAAATGGAAAGTATCGAAACCTATTGTTTCCAAAATGGCGTCAAAACTCCCTCACCGCAGGGGCCTGGGATGCACGAACCGCTCAAGGCGCAACGTTCTCCCGCCCAAGGAGTCGCATACCCTGATCGCGCTCGATCCGCCGCTAGGTCGCCCTCAGGAGGTGCTTCACCTTGGTCCCGGTCGTCGCCATTCCTAGTCGGAGGCGAAATAGGTTCCCGCTCCCTGCCTGCGCTGGATGATCCCCTCACGCTCCAAATCCGCCAAAGCTTTGCGGACCGTCACGCGCGCTATCCTGAGCTCTTGCGCCAAGCGTCGCTCGGTCGGCAGCCGAACGCCGCGATGGGGCGCTTCGATCTTGCGGATCATGTCCGCCAGCTGTCGATAGAGCGGACGCCGGGGATCAGATCGCATCAGGCGGGCGCGGGCGAAGGCCAAGTCGATGACGACGGGCGTATCAGCGGGCGTGGGCTCTAGAAGGACCGTCTCCGCCAAAGGGCTCCCGTCGTCGGCTCCGAGCGCTTCGACACGCTTGGGGATCGACCCAGGATGGATCACGGAGGGCTTCCCCCGGAGCCTTGCTTGCGCGCGGCGCGGACCATGACCGACCCGGCCAGCTGCGAGAACCCGCCGTCGGCGAAGAGCGCCAGGTCCGACTTGTCGACGCCGTAGTACCGGAAGCTCAGGGCGCGAAAGCGGTTGATGTAAAGAACCCCCAAGCCCCGTTTCGGGTCGATCACCAGGTCAACCACGTAGCGGCCGTCTGCCGTTCGCGGAAACGCCACCCGCGGCGCGTTCGCGCCTTGCCCACGATAGAGGAACGCGGCCTCGCCCTTGGCGGTATCCAGTTCCAAGACGCTCTTGCCGCCCTTCCCCGCGTCAAAGCTGACGCCGAAGCGGTCCCCCGGCTTGACCGTGATGTCGGCCTTGGCCAGCAGCGCCTGGTCGGCGGGACCGATCAGGGTTTGGGTCAAGGAGATCTTGGCGCGTTCGGTGGAGAACTGGCCTGCCACGGCGTCAGGCAAGCTGACGGCCAGGACGCCAGGTCCTGCCCGACGGATCGCATGCGCGACCAGATCGCCGCCCCAGACCAGGTCCCGGCTGTCCTTGTGCAGCTCCTTGTGCGCCACCCAGCCGAACAGCAGCCGTTCACGTCCCGAGCCGGCCGTCCTGCCCGCGTAGAAGGCGCGCCCATCCAGGCCGTTGAAGCGCCCATATTCATATTTGCCGTCGCTTTTGGGCGCGGTGAGGTACCGGACCAGTCGATATTCTTCGCGCTGATCGGAGAAGACGATGAACCAGTCATCGCCCTCGGAGAAGAGGTCGGGCACTTCCAGATTCAGCGGCGAGCGTTCCGAATAGAGCGGCGCGGCGGCGGTCCATTTGACGAGGTCGGGCGAGGTATAGAGGGCGATCACCGCATCGAACTTCTGGCGCGACGCCAGGACCATCCAATAGGCCTTGGCCTGAGGGTTCCAGAACACGAACGGGTCGCGAAAGTCCCGCTGGTCATAGGTCGGCTTGCCGGCGAACGTCGCCTTCGGATCCTTGACCCAAGGTCCGGCCAAGCTGGCCGCCCTGGCCACCATGGTCACCTCCATGGGCGCGCCGTTCGGGTCGTGCCCGGTGTAGAAGAGGCGATAGCCGCCGGCCGGGTCGGCGATGACGCTGCCGCTACCCGTCCAGACGTCGGGCGAGCCCTGCTCGCCGACCTTGACCGCCTCGATCGGCTTGGACCAGGTGCTCAGGTCGGACGTCTGCGACATCCACCAGGGATGACGCCCCTCGTTCTTGAGGTAGAAAATCGAATAGACGCCGTTCTCGTAGTAGGGATTGGGATCACCGATCCCCTCAGGCTCGCCGGCGAAGTAGACCGCGCCGTCCTGGGCGGTCTGTGCTGCGGGCGTTTGGGCTTGAACGGCCGCTGGCGCTACGGCCAACAGGGCCGCGCCGAGCATTGATGCGAGCATCGCTACGCTCCTTGGCTGATCAGAAATGCGCATCCGCCGCCTGCAAGGCTAAGCGGTCATGGCGGTCGCTCGGAGACGGGGAGCGCCTTGGCGCTCCCCGTTCAGACCGTCCAGATGGCCGTCGCGCGCTACATCTTGAAGCGCAGGCCCAGGCTGATGTAGCGGCCCTCGACCCGCAGATCCCGGCCGAAGGCCTGCGTTTCGCTGTAGTTGCGGTAGGTCTTGAAGGGCGTGCCGAGAATGTTGCTGACGTTGCCGACCAGCGTGAAGCCCTTCGAAAGCTCATACGACGTTGACAGGTCCAGACGGTTCACCGCCCGCGTCAGCTGGCCGGCATAGAGCTCTTCGTTGGTGTTGCGGTTGTAGTTGTCCACGTACTCGGAACGATGGTTGTAGGAGAGCCGCGCGGCGAACGGCCCCTTTTCGTAGAAGCCGGTGAGATTGTAGGCCCACTTGGACACGCCGGGGATCTTCACCTGGCGTGCGGACTCGCCCAGCGTCTGGGGCAAGGCATAGGTCCCGTCGAGGTAGGTCAGGTTGGTCTGGACGCCAAAGCCCGACCACCAGCCCGGCAGGAAGGTGAAGAAGGTCTGGAAGTTGGCTTCCGCCCCCAGCACCCGGCCCTTGCCAGCGTTCTCCGGCCGGCTCAGCTGGATCAGGCCATAGGTCGGATCGGTGACATCGCGGGTGTAGTAGCTGATGAAGCCGTCCAGATCGTGGTAGAAGAGCGCCAGCGTCGCCGAGCCGCTCTTGGCGAAGTAATACTCGAACGAGGCGTCGTAATTGATCGACGTGAGCGGCTTCAGGTCAGGATTGCCGCCGCTGCCGGTAGCGGTGTAGTGCGGCGCAGCGCCGTCCAGACCGGTGCTGTTGATGGTGATGTTGAGCGAGGGGTTCAGCTGCCCAAAGCTTGGCCGCGTCCGCGTCTTGTTGACCGCCAGGCGCAGCTGGAACTCGGGCGTAAACCGGATGCGCGACTGGATGGACGGCAAGACGTCGACATAGTTTTGCGACACCGACTGCGGGACGATCTGCGCGGCGCCATTGGCCCCGGTGACATTGGAGAAGCCGGAATACTGGCCGTCGGTGTTGACGACGCGTACGCCGATCGCGCCGTCCACCGGATAGGCGCCCAGGTCGAACTGATACTTGCCCTGGGCGTAGGCCGCGTAGGTGGCTTCCTTGGCCGTGAAGCCACCCAGCGGGTTGTTGGGGATCTCCGCGGTGGCGTAGTTGGCCTGGCCCGTCAGGTCGAAGGCGCGCTGACGCAGCGCCTCGTCATTGTCGCGCATGGCGTCCCACGTCGGCATCAGCCACTGCCTGAACTGTTGGCCGTCGTCGCCAAAGCCGTTGGAGATCATCTCCAGCGCCCCGGTCGGCAGGCTCGCCAAGGGAATGTTCAGCGGCGCGGTGTAGGCGTAGCGGTCGTTGTTCTGGGAGCTTGCGTCGCGGTCGCTGGCGCGCACCCCGACCTTGATGGTCGGCAGCCAGGAACTGTGGGTGTCCCAGTCCAGGTCCAGCCGGCCCTGGACGCCGTCGCCCTTTTCGACATAGTCGCGCTGGTAGAGGCCGCGCCACACATAGGTGGCGGGATTGGCGATGTCATAGTCCCCCAGATTGAAGATGGCCGTCCCGTCGACATCGAACTGGACGTTGATGGTCGGCGCGCTGGCCAACTGGGCGTCGATATTGACCTGGTTGGACTGGTATTTGCTGGAGGTGTAGGCGAAGTCGCCTGACACCACGGCGCGATCGCCCTTCCATTTGAAGCCGAGCGCGCCCTGGTAGGTGTTGGTCTTGTCTTCCTGAGCCTTCCGCCAGAATTCCGGCACGTAGCCGCCGGTCTTGGTGAAGCTGGCCGCTTTCAGCGGCTCGCCCTCGACTAGGACCACGTTGCTCAGGGTCGGTGACACGCCGGTCAGGTCCGGCCGTTCGAAGTTGACATTGAACGCATCGGTCGTGACGTCGCCGCGATAGGCTTGCCAAAGCCCTTCGGCATAGAACTCCAGCTTGTCGTTGGGGCGCCATTGCAGGGTGCCATTGAAGGCGGGGCGATCGCGCACGCCCTTTTCGTAGAAGTTGCCGGCATTGGCTGGGAAGTTGAACATCCCCACGCCCGGTGTCGTCACCTTGACGGGATTGCTGGGGTTCCAGGCCATCGGCGTGATGATGGCGGAGTCGGCGTAGCGGTCGGCGTTGCGATAGGTCATGCGCACGAAGCTGACATTGGCCAAGGCGCCGATCTCGCCGATGGCCGTGTCCCAGCGCTTGGTCACCACGAGGTTGGCCGAGGGGTCATAGGCCTTGGATTGGGTGTTGTACGACCCGCGCACTTCGCCGGCGATCTCGGTGTCCTTGACATCGAAGGGCCGACGCGAGCGCAGGTTGATCAGCCCGCCAAGGCCGGGCTCGATCAGGTCCGAGGTGCCGGACTTGTAGACCTCGATGCCGGCGATCACGCCGGCCGGAAAGTCCTGCATGTGCAGCGAGCGGTCGTTGGTCGTAAAGAACTCACGGCCATTGAAGGTGGTGGCCACGTCCGGAAGGCCGCGCACCAGCACAGTGCCGGCCTCGTCGTTGTAGCGGGTGACCTGGACGCCGACGACGCGCGACAAGGCTTCGGAAGCGTTATTGTCCGGCAGCTTGCCGATGTCCTCGGAGACGATCGCATCGACCATGGCGTCGGAATTGCGTTTGACCTCCTGGGCCGAGCCGAGGGCGGCGCGGAAGCCGGTGACCACGACCTCTTCGACCGTGGAGTCGTCGACCGGCTTGGCGGGCTTGTCGTCGGTCTGCTGGGCGAAGGCCGGCGAGACGGCCAATAGCGACACCAGCGACGCGGAACAGAACAGGGCGCGAATGGTCCTAGGCATAGTGTTTCCCCTCATTGTTTGATTGTTTTGGTTCGATATCGCGAGCACTGGAGCGCGAACCGGCGCCTGAAGGCTGCGAAAATGGCGGTTGCCTATTCGGCACGGCCAAGACCGCCGCGAGCGTTCGGCGCGGCCGCTGGCGAACAGCGCAAATCCTTCGTCGGGTGGACGACTTCACCGGTTTCCTCCCCTGGACCACAGCGTGCGTTCACGCTTGCGGCAGCCTTGCTTGGCACTAAATCTAGAAAGGTGATTTAGTTAGGTCAAGACGGAATCGTCGTTTTCGGCCGGTTCGGCGACGGAACTTTCCGGGTGAAAACAATGACTTGATGGAACCTCACGACAAGGCGGGTCGGGCGCGCAGGACGCCCGACCCGTAGTCGGGGAGGAAGCCGCTGTCGGGCGGCCGGTTCGGCGCTCGCCGAGGATGGAGCCTGACGAGATCCGCCAAGCTCGATGGGGTCGCGTCTCCCGACGGAGGCTAGGCCCACCGGGAGGATCGCGTCATTTCTTGCGCGGATCCGAAAGTGTCCACGCATTGAGCGTCTCGATCGTCGCCTCGCCGCCTCGCGCGGAGACCGACCAGGAAAGCTCGCCGCCGCCGCGGAAGAACCGGTCGGTGATCGTGCGCGCGCCGTCGTTCACGTAGAGCTCGATGATCGATTCATCGACGAACAGGTGAAGCTTGACCTTGCGCCCCTTGAGGTCCACCGGCGCGATGTGGCGGTCGGGGAAGCCCTCATGGAAACTGGGGCCTGAACGGGTCCGGTCGACATAGACCTCGCCCGTTGGCGCGGTGACGCCGACCAGGGTCTGGTAGCCTTGAGCGTCCTTGATCGCGATCTCGACCTGCTGGCTGGAGCCGGTGTCCAGATCGATAACCAGTTCAGCCCGACCGCCCTTGACGGGTAGCGGCTGGGACGCCTCGCCGAGCTTGAGGCCCTCGGCGCTGCTGTGATCGCGCCGCAGCGCTTCCGCCTCCGCCACCGGGGCTTGGTAGAGGCGGTATCCCTCCGATGTCTTGTGCAGGGACAGCGAGCGCGGCAGGCTCATCAGGCCGCGATTGGGATAGGTCGGGATCAGATTGGCGTAGCGCCAGTTGTTGGCCCAGCCGATCGCGATCTTCCGCGGGTCCGACTTGGGCAGGTCGTTGTAGGTGACCGCCGCATAGTAGTCGGCGCCCCAGTCGAGCCATTGCGGATCACCGGTCCAGCTGGGGTCCAGGGTGAAACGCTGGCCGTCGAAGTCGCCGACGAAATACTGCATCCCCGATCCGCCGTTGACCGAACTATCGCCCAGGCTGATGGCCAGCACCCAGCGCTTCTCGCCGGGCTTGCCGCCCTCGATCGGCAGTTCGAAGATGTCTGGACATTCCCAATTCTTGCCGCGCGCGCCGGTGGGCCCAAAGCTGCTGGCCATCGTCCAGCTCTTCAGGTCGCCGGACGTCCAGACCAGCACCCGGTTCTCCGCGGCGATGACGGTCAGCATCACCCAGCGCTTGGTGGCCTCGTGCCAGAAGATCTTCGGGTCGCGAAACTCCGTCGAGCCGATGTCGAGCACCTTGCCGTGGGTAGTCCAGGTGCGGCCCTTGTCGTTGCTGTAGGCCAGATACTGCGACTGGATGCGGGTCTTGGTGTTGTGGCCCGTGAAGAGGGCCACCAAGGGCGGCCGGCCATCCTTGCCAAAGCCGCTGGTGTTGTTCCAGTCGACCACCACCCCGCCCGAGAAGGCTTGGACGTCGGTTTCGGGGATCGCCACCGGCAGTTCCTGCCAGGTAACTAGGTCGCGGCTGACCGCGTGGCCCCAGCTCATATGGCCCCAGCGGTCGCCATAGGGATTGTACTGGTAGAACAGGTGGTACTCGCCCTCGTAATAGACCAGGCCATTGGGATCGTTGTTCCAGTTGCGCGCCGGCGCAAAGTGGTAGCCTGGACGGGCTTCCTCCGCCCGGGCGGACGGGGCCAAAGGCGCGGTGCAGAGGGCGGCGAGCGCGACGGCGAGAAGTTGACGGCGCATCAATGGACCCTCCGAACGTCCATGTCCTCGAGCGCGACGCCGTTAGTCTCAGGCATCACCTTCCAGACCCAGAAAAACTGCAGCAGCATCATCGCGCCGAAGAAGGCGAAGACCCAGCCGCCGACATGGGCGGCGAAGACCGGGAACGCCCAGGTGATCGCGGCGGCCATCACCCAATGGGTGGTGCTGCCCAGCGCCTGGCCCTTGCCGCGCACGGCGCTGGGAAAGACTTCCGAGATGAACACCCAGATCACCGCGCCTTGCGAGATGGCGAAGGCGGCGATGAAGCCCAGCAGGCCCAGAAGCACCAGCGCGCCGTTGGGATGAGCGCTCTCCAACTGCAGCCCCACAAGAATCAGGGCCACCGCAGTCGCCACAGAGCCGAAATAGAGCAGCGGCTTGCGGCCGAAGCGATCGATCAGGAACAGCGCCAGGATGGTGAAGACCAGGTTGGTCCCGCCCACGGCCACCGACTGCAGCAGGGCGCTGTCGGCCCCTGCCCCGCCCAGTTCGAAGATGCGCGGCGCGTAGTAGAGCAGCGCATTGATGCCCGAGAGCTGATTGAACATGGCGATGGCGATGGCGCAGCCCACCGGCGCCGAATAGGCCGCCTGGAAGAGGCTCGGCTTGGCCCTGCTCGCATCGCGATCGGCCGCCACGCGCATTTGCACCACTTCGCCGGCCGGATCGTGGAAGCCCAGACGCGCCATGACGCGGCGGGCTTCCTCATCGCGGTCTTGCACCACCAGCCAGCGCGGGCTGTCAGGCAGGATGAAGGTGACTACCAGGAAGAGCGCGGAGGGAACGGCCACGACGCCGAACATCCAGCGCCAGGCGACATCGGCCGGCGCGAGGCTGGCGATCGCATAGTTGGACAGGAACGCCAGCAGGATGCCCAGGACGATGTTGAGCTGGTTGAGCGCCACCAGGCGGCCACGCACATGGGCGGGCGAGACCTCGGCGATGTAGATCGGCGTGACGACCGAGGCTGCGCCGATGGCTAGGCCGCCCAGGAAGCGAAAGCCGATCAGGCTGTACCAATCGAAAGCCAGGCCCGTGCCCAGCGACGAGATCACGTAGCAGATCGCCACAGCCAGCAGCATGGGCTTGCGGCCAAAGCGGTCGGCCGGGGCGCCGGCGATCAGTGAGCCGATCACCGTGCCGATCAAGGCCGAGGCGACGGTGAAGCCCAGCGCGCCATCGCTCAAGGCGAAACGGCTTTGCAAGGCCCCGGTCGCGCCGGAGATGACGGCGGTGTCGAACCCGAAAAGCAGGCCGCCCAAAGCCGCCCCCAGAGCGGAGAAAACCATCACCAGGGAAACCCTGGATCGAAGAGGCGGCGCGAGCGCTGTGTCGGTGGTCGTCATGGTCAGGAGACCTTCGCGAGGGTTGAAGCGGCGTTCTGTTGCGCGCCAATGGCCCAGTGCATGGGCCATTGGCGGGTGATCATGCGATAGGCCATGGCCAGGGCACCGGTCAGGCCCGCCGAGTCGCCGGCGCTCGGCGCGGCGACATAGGTGTTCATGTCCAGGCCCGCGACGCTGGAGTCGTAGCCGGCCAGTTGGCGCTCCAGCGACGCGCGAACCTGCTCATGCATGTTGACCGGCTGCATGACGCCGCCGCCGATGATGATCCGGTCTGGGCGAACGATGTAGGTCAGGCTGGCGCAGAGGCCGGCGACGTAGTCGGCGATGATCCCCCAGGCCGGGTGGCCAGGCGCAAGCTGCTCGGCCGGCACGCCCCATCGGGCTCGAATGGCCGGCCCGCTGGCCAGGCCTTCCAGGCAGTCGCCGTGAAACGGACAGATGCCGTCGAAGGCCTGGTCTCCCACAGCCCGCGGGAGACGAATGTGACCCGCTTCCGGATGGTTGGCCCCGCCATGCGGCGCCCCGCCGATCAGCAGGCCCACCCCGATACCGGTGCCGATCGTCACGTAGCAGAAGGTGTCGAGGCCACGCCCGCTGCCGAACAACAGCTCCCCGACCGCGGCGCAGTTGACGTCGGTGTCCAGCGCCATGGGCACATCCAAGGTCTGGCGAAAGTGACCAAGCAGATCAATCTGGCTCCAGCCGACCTTAGGGGTGGAGGTGATGGAGCCATAGTCGGGGGCCGTGGCGCGCAGGGAAAGCGGCCCGAAGCTGCCGATCGACAGCGCCGCCAACGGGCCATGTCGCCCTTGGGCCCGAGCGAAGAAGGCGCTCGCCGCGCTCAACGTCTCATCCGGGGTCGTCGTCGGTATGCGGATCTGATCGAGCACGACGCCATTCTCGTCGGCTACGCCGCACAAGAACTTGGTGCCGCCCGCTTCGATGCCGCCGAACAGATTGGGTTCCGCCATGGACTACTACTCTTGGAAAAGGATCGGATGGTCGACGCAGCGCCCGCGCCCTGCAGGAGACGCCCCTGCGCAGGCGAAGGCCTGGTCAGCGCTCGACGCCGAGCAGGGTCAGGTCTTGGGGCGACATGGCGCTGGAAGGCGATGAAGGGCAGATCGCCGCTGACGGCTGAGCGCGGCGCGATACGACTGGTCGAGAACCATTATTTCCTCCCAGGCGCCTTGGCGGCGCACTGCGTCGCATGGCGACGTTATGGGACTAAATCTAGTTATGTGATTTAGTCTGTCAACGAGGAAATCGCCGAGCTTAGTTTCCGTCGCCTTTCAGCAGCGATCCGAGGTTGGGACTGTAGCTGGCATAAAGCGGCAGGAGCCCTGCCCCCACCGCCGGCGCGGCTTCGCGGAGAGCTCCAATCAGAAGTTGGGGCTTGAAGAAGTCAATCGGCGCGGTCGCGGCGATGTTGGCCTTAACCCGGTCGGCGAGCGCCTCAAGCATGCCGGCGTCAAGCGCGCCGCTGAGAATGATCGCGTCGAGGTCCAAAAGGCTGTTGGTGCTCAGAACGACGAAGGCCAGCGCCTGCGCGCAAGTCGCCAGCCACGTCTCGCGGGCGGCCTCGTCGTTTCCCGAACCGAGGGCGGCTTCCAGGCTGTAGAGCGAGGCTCGATGCAGCAGAAAGTCCTGCCCGTTTTCGCCCGGGACCGGCATTGACGCCAGGGCCGCGGCGTTGCCGTGGCGTCCCTGGTGGATCTGGCCACCGATCACCAGCCCGCCGCCGACGAAGGCGCCGATGTGGAAGTAGAGGTAGTTTTCGACCCCCAATCCGACCCCGCAAAGCAGTTCGGCCAGAGCTGCGGCGTTGCCGTCGTTCTCGAAAAACACAGGGCAGCTCAGGGCCGAGCGGAAGGCGTGCTCGACGTCATCGCCGCTCCATTCGCGAGCCTGAGCCACCGAAACGCCGATTTCCTCCCGCCAGGCCCCGATAAACCAAGGCATGGCGATGCCCACCCCCAGGAACGCGTCCCGCTGTTCCGGCTTCAAGGCCGCTAACTGGGTTCGCGCGAACTCGACGACTTCGTCGATGACCACCGATCGGTCGGGAAAGGTCATGGCCCGCGATTGCGTAGCCAAAACCACGCCATCGAAATTGAGCAGGACGCAAGTGAGCCGGTTGCGGCCGATCTCCACGCCGATCGTATAGCCGTTTTCGCCATTAATCTTGTAGATCGTCGAGGGCTGCCCCATGCCGCCCGTGCGGCGGCCGGCGACCACGAGCAGGCCATCGGCTTCCAAATCCTCCACGATGCGAAGCGCCGCTTGCGGAGACAGGCCGGTTATCCTGGCGAGCTCGGCCTTCGAGGCTCCATTCAACCGGCGGATCGTGGAGAGCACCAGACGTTCGTTGTAGCGGCGTACGCCATTGGAATTGCTGCCGCGCGCCATGGAAACGTATGCTCTCTACAATCTCGTGGGTGACGATCGGCGGCCATCTTGGGCGCCGGCACATGAAGCGAGTGGAACACCATATCGGGCTGGCCGTCGGTCTCCACCCTCCCGGCTCGCCCGTCATAGTATTTCGAGATTCGAGCCGACCGAAAGCGCAGTCTTGTCCGGCCGAGCCGCGTTATCTCTGCATTCGGCTACCCCTGCCCCGATCCTGGCGCGGCGACGTCGCGCCAAGAACTGACCTTCGATCTGCTCCAGAAACACGACCTTCAACCGGATCGGGAATCCCTGCGATATTCCTAGCCGCTACCTAATCATCAACAGCAAGACGACCTGACCATGACCGCGCTCCGAATCGTCCCCGGCGACTTCGACGACACCAGAGTAGTCGCCCTATTAGCCGGCCACTTCGCCGCGATGCGCTCAACCGCTCCGGAGGAGAGTTGCCACGTCATGCCGCTGGACGCCATGCGGGAGGCCGATCTCGACTTCTTCGCCGCCTGGGACGGCGAGGACCTAGCCGGCGTGGGTGCAGTCAAGCGATTGGATGAGGGCCACGGCGAAATCAAGTCGATGCACACCGCTGCCGCCTTCCGGCGTCGTCGGGTCGGCCAAGCCATCCTGGACCATCTTCTGAGCCACGCGGCCGCGCTGGGCCTCTCACGCCTGAGCCTGGAGACCGGGGCCAGCGACTTCTTCGTCGCCGCCCGGGCCCTCTATGCCCGCAATGGCTTTTCGGATTGCGCGCCCTTTGGACCCTACAAGTCCGACCCGAACAGCGTCTTCATGACCCGTTGCGTCTGAAGCAAATCGGCCCGCCTCTCTCGAACGAGGGCCTTCGCCAGCGCCTACCAACACGACGACTCCGGAGGGGACCAAGCCAGGAGCAAAACCACGTCATCGATCTACACGGCCCGCCGTCACCGGAACCTTACTGCCGATTGAGTAGGGCAGTCGAAGCCGCAGGATCGGTCGGTTCGACCTCCGCCCCGCCCAGCTGGTTTCGGCGACCTGCGCCAGAAGCGGAACTCAGGACCGTCCCAGACGCCGGACGCCTCGAACCTGAGGCGCCGGACCGTCATCCGCCCCTGACAACGACGGGCTCAAGATCCGGAAGGGGCGTGTCGGCGGTGTCGTCTTGCCGATGGCGGCCAAACAGGGCGCCCACCATGAAGATGATGAAGGCGGCCACGCCCACCGTGAACACCAGATCGCCCGGCACCCGCATCCATACCAGCGCTTGCATCAGCGGGCTGTGGATGACCTCGGCGCTGCGCGCGTAGGCGTAGTCGCGGGTGAAGCTCTGGTAGGCCTGCAACAGGCCCTGCGGGAAGAGCGAAAGGAGCACCATCATCGCCAGGCCAATATTGAGGCACCAGAACGATGTCGCCAGCAACCCATTGTTCCAGCGGGCCGGGTCCGAGAGCCCGCGCATGCAAAACAGGGTCAGGCCGATGCCAAGCATGCCGTAGACGCCGAACAGGGCGGCATGGGCATGGGTCGCCGTCGTGTTGAGCCCCTGCATGTAGTAGAGCGCGAGGGGCGGATTAATGAAGAACCCGAACAGGCCGGCGCCGACCAGATTCCACACGAGCACGCTGGTGAAGAAGGCGAACGGCCAGCGATAGGCTTCCTGCCAGCCGTGCCGATGCTCGAACTTCAGCCGGTTGTAGGCCTCGAACCCGACGACCATCAGCGGCACGACCTCGAGCGCCGAGAATACCGAGCCCAGGGCGATCACCGCGGTCGGGGTGCCGCTGAAATAGATGTGGTGGAACATGCCCAGCACGCCGCCGCCCAAGAAGATGATCGTCGCCAGCAATACCGACGTCGCGGCCACCGACATGCGCACAAGCCCCATCTTCACGAACAAGGCTGAAACGATGGCTGTCGCGAACACCTCGAAGATGCCCTCGACCCAGAGGTGGACGACCCACCAGCGCCAATATTCCATGACCGAGATATGGGTGTGCTGGCCGTAGAAGAGCCCGGTCCCGAACAGCAGGCCGATCGAAACCGTTGCGATGGCGACGAGGAAGACCAGCGAACGGCCAGACTTCTCCCGCAACGCCGGCCAGATCCCGCGCAGCACCAGTACGACCCACAGCAGCAGGCCGACAAACAGGTAGATTTGCCAGAAGCGACCAAGGTCGAGATATTCGTAGCCCTGATGGCCGAACCAGAAATTGGCGGTCCCCGCGCCCAGGTGGCGATTGATCGCGGCCCATTCGCCGGCGAAGGATCCGACGACGATGACCAACAGGCTGACGAACAGGAAGTTCACGCCAAGGCGCTGGAATTTCGGCTCACGCCCCCCGAGCAGCGGCGCGACATAGAGGCCTGTCGCCAGCCAGGCGGTCGCGATCCACAGGACCGAGAGCTGGGTGTGCCAGGTGCGGGTCACCGCGTAGGGGAAATACTCGGCCATCGGCAGGCCGTAGAGACCTTGCCCCTCGACAGCATAGTGGGCGGTGACGATGCCGAGCAGCACCTGAGCGAAGAACATCGCGGCGACGACGACGAAGTACTTGGCGGTGGCGCGCATCGACGGCGTGATGGTGGCGCTGCCGAACAGGTCGCTGGTCGCGAAGCCTTCGACCGGCTCGGTGTCGCGGCGCCAGACGTCGAACTCGCGCGCGTAGTACCAGACGAGGGCGCCGATGCCGGCCAGCAGCACGAAGATAGAGATGAAGGTCCACAGGAAGATCGCTCCCGTGGGGGTGTTGCCGACCAGCGGCTCATGCGGCCAATTGCTGGTGTAGGTAATCGTCTTCCCCGGCCGCTCGGCCGCCGCCGCCCAGGCGGTCCAGAAGAAGAAGGCGCCGAGTTCGTGGGCTTCGGTCCCGGTCAGGGTCGCGTTCTGCGGCATGGCGTAGAGTTCGCGCAGATGCTGGTCGGCGGGCGTGCGATTGGTGAACAGCCCCTCGAAATGGACCGCGGTCGCCGCGATGGCGCTCGCCCGCTGGTCACTGACGGTGATGGCCGCGGTGCGCGGGTCGTAGCCGCCGGTGCGCATCTCGCGCTTGAGCAGGGCGCCGATCCGCGCTTGATCAGGCTCGGTCAGCGCCGCGTAGCTCGAGTTCGTCAATCGGTCGCGCAGGGCGAGCGCCTCGCGGTGCAGCCAGTCCGCGCTCCAGTCGGGCGCCACATAACCGCCATGGCCCCAGATCGAACCCTGCTGCATGCCGCCGGTCGATTGCCAGACCGCCTGGCCGCGCCGGACCTCCGCGCCCGTGTAGACGACTTGGCCCGAAGCTGACCGCACAACGGACGGCATGGGCGGCTTGGTGTGATAGATTTCGCCGCCGAACCACAGCAGGGCGCCGAACATGATCGCCATGCTCGCACCGAAGATGATCCACAGTCGGCGAATGGAGAATTCAGAGGCGTAGTCGGACATGGCCGTCCCTCGCCCGAAAACCGTGTCGGGTGGCGCGCCAGTTGGGGTGTATCGCCGCGGTCTCGCCGCCGCCGGGCCCAGACATCGCCCGGCCTGGCCGGACACCGGAGGATGCAAAGCCTCCGCCTCTCACCTACGGTAGGGCCAGGACTGGATGGATGACAGCGATTTTTCAGTCTGGCGCGCGAGGGTCACGCTTCGGCCCGACCTCGCAGTCGCTAGCCGACCTTCTCCGACGATCCGAACTTCAGCCGATCAGGCCGAGCGCGACGAGAGCGCCACAAGCGGTCCTTGGCTCCGGGCGGAAAGCCGGACGCTCGCAGATCAACGATGAGGGTCCAGCCTGGGCTGGATCCCATAGCATCAAGGTCCTGAATGTTTGCGCATGACCCCCGGTGCTGCTGGGGTTTGGCCGGCTCCCGGTCCAATGGAGATCCTCCGACGCCGCCACGCCGATGCCCGCGGCCAACACCCTGCGGATGCAACCAAAGGCTCAGCCGGGGCCTACGTCTAATGTGCTTGCCCCGATTGGCCGCGCAGCGGCCATGGCATTTCCCGTGGCCGCAGTCTCAGGTGGAGAATGGCCATGAGCAAAGAACGTATCGAAGGCGTGACCCAGAAGAGCGTCGGAGCCGTCAAGGAAACGGTCGGCAAGGCGATCGGCAACGAGCGACTGCAGGCCGAAGGCGTCGCCGACAAGATCGTTGGCTCGGCGAAGGAAGCCGCTGGCAAGGTGATCGACGCCGTGCACAAGGCGACCAAGTAGCGCTAGGACAGGCGCGGCCGGCGCAGCCACCGACCGCACCGGCCGGGGGGCACTGCCTAGACGTCCGCCGTGCGCCAGAAGCCGACCTTGAGATCGGCCCGATCCCGGACCTTCGCCGCGCTAGGACCTTGACGGGGATTTCATGTCCGAACTGCGCCCCGTCGGGCGTCCGGCGACTGGTAGCCGTGGAGAAAGATGATGGTGGGCCGGGGCCCCTCACCGCTCGGCCTGCTTACGAAATATTCCACCCGCGCCGCGTCGTTGTCGGGATGAGCGATCGTTTCGGCCTTGGCCAAGGGAGGACGGGAATGCCCCAAGAGCAGGACAATATAAAAGGCGATCTGGCGAACTGGACGCATGTCGTCTGAAAGATCCTTAGCGGGGAATGGTAACCTCAAGGCTTGTCTTTCGCGGCCCATGCCCCGCCAGGCGCACTTTAGCGCTAGCCAGCCGCCGGACCGCTAATGCCGCATCGACGATCGGCTGGAGATGAAAGCGTCCACGGCGCTGGTATAGGCGCCCAGTAGGCCCAGAGTTCGGTTGATCTCGGCGTGGGAGAGGTCCTGGGGCAGGACCGGCATGTCGCGACCGCCCGCCTTCGCCTTGGCCTGGAACCGCCTGGCGTCGTCGCAGGGATCATCGGGACGCTGGGTCGAGCACACCAGCATCATCGGCACGGCCTTGGGCGTCCATTGGTCCATCGGCGAGGCCTTGGTCCAATAGGCCGGGTCGTCGCCGAACGCCCGGTCGTAAAAGCGGGGGTGGCGGCCGGCCATGGTCCGCGACAGCTGCATGGCCGCCGAGTCCAGCACCACCGTTCCCGCCCACGGCTGACCAACCAGCTCGGGTTTGGACGACACCAGCGCCACGAGGTGCGCGCCGGCTGAATGACCCATCAGGATGATCTTCCCGGGGTCCCCGCCCCAATCCTCGGCATAGCCCTGCGCCCACTGCACCGCCTCAGCGACGTCTTCGGCTTGCTCGTAGGCCATGGCGTAGGGCAGCATGCGGTAGTTGACGCTGACCACGATCCAGCCCCGGGTCAGCCAGTGCTTGAGCTTGTTCTCGACTGAGCCCGTGTTGGCCTTGTCGCCGACCATCCACGCCCCGCCGTGCACCATGATCAGGATCGGCGCGTTGCGGGCGCCCGGCGGGATATAGACGTCCAGCCGCTGGGCGGCGTCGGTTCCGTAGGCGTCGGTCAGCTTACGGGCGCCGGGGGCGATCGCCTGCAGGTCGATCGGGCGCTCCTCCTCGGCCCTCTTCTGCTGCAGGCGCTGCCGCAGTTTACCGCGTAGCCCTAGGTCGAGCTGGGCGGCCTCGACCGCGCCAGCGCTGGTCAGTAGCGCCGCCGCCAAGGCGATCATCACGGTCTTGCGTCGGCGGGTGTTCATTTCAGACTCTCAAGCTGATCACGAAGGGCGGCGACCTCTTCGCGTGACAGGCGGCCATCATGGTCACGGTCGGCGCGGTCGAACAGCGGCGCGGGTCCATCGACGAATTCGGCGCGGGCCACCCGTCCGTCGCCATCACGGTCGGCGCGGGTGATCACCGCCTTCAACGCCTGGGCCTTGGAACGGGTGGACTTGGCCAGGCGCGGGAATTCGGACAACGACACCACGCCGTCGTCGTTGCGGTCGAGGCGTGCAAACTGCGCCGCGCGCAAAGCCTTGAACTCGTCACGAGTGACATAGCCGTCGTGGTTGGCGTCGGCCTTGTCGAGCCCGGCGCCGGGCGTACGCGCGGCGGCCTGGGCGGTAGAGGCGGCCATCATGATCAGGCAGGCGGACAGGATCAGGATCTTCATCTTCAGGCTCCGGAAAATACCCGCCGCGCCCTTCGCATCGGGGGAGGAAGAAAGGCGCGGCGGGCCTGGACGGGTTCGATCAGGGGCGGGTCGTCGTCCCGCTGACAGACCGCGTCGAGCCGTCATATCCGGTGCGTGAGTAGTCGTAGCTAACCGTACCGTCGCCGTTGTTCACGACATCTGTGGAGCGACTGGCCGAGGCGCCGTTGTTGAACGTGCGTGACGCCCCGCCGTGATAGGCGCCGTCGGCCCAGCTGGCGTTGCGGTTGCTGGCCACGCCGCGACCGGCGTTGGTCTGGGTTCCGCGCGACACCGAGATCGCGCCGGGCTGACGGCTGACGTCGCGGCTGTGGACATAGCCGTGGCCGCCTGCGCCCTGGACGCTGACAAGCCGGCCGTGCTGGCCAGCCTGGGCTGGGACGGCGACCATCGCGGTCAGAACCGCGAGGGTCGAGAGGCTCGCGGCCAGGATGGAAGTCTTGCGCATGATGGCTCCATGGGATGGCGTCGGTGTCCCTCGACGCCGCCATATGACCTCCGCCGTGCAATCCCTGGTTTGCGCGGGCCTGACGAACTGTGTCGAAGTGTAAACGGCCCCTGGGACGGCTTTCCCCGGCGCCGAGCTTGAGGCATCTCCCTGGCATGGCCGACAACACGATGATCGCGGTCGTGGAAGACGACGCCGAAATCCGAGACCTGACCCTGGGGCTGCTGCGCCGCGAGGGCTATGAGGTCATGGGCTGCGCCGACGCCGAGGCCTTCGACCGCCTGACCGCCCGCCGGCGGGTGGATCTCGCGTTGCTGGACATCATGATGCCGGGCGAGGACGGCCTGTCGGTCTGCCGTCGCCTGCGCGCGGCCGGCGAGGTGGCCATCCTGATGGTCACCGCCAAGGGCGATGACATCGACCGGGTCATTGGCCTGGAGATCGGCGCCGACGACTACTTGCCCAAGCCCTACAACCCGCGCGAACTGCTGGCCCGGGTGAAGGCGATCCTGCGCCGCACCCGCGAGGTCCATCGCGTCGCCAGCGCGCCACCGGGCGAGGTGCTGGGCTTCGCCGGCTGGCGGCTCGACACCGCCAGCCGCGACCTGACCGATCCCGGCGGCAGGGCCGTTGTCCTGACCGGCGGCGAGCACGACCTGCTGATGGCCTTCCTGCGCCACCCACAGCGGGTGCTGAGCCGCGACCAGTTGCTGGACTGGACCCGAGGCCGCAGCGCCGAGCCGTTCGACCGCGCTGTCGATGTGCTGCTCAGCCGCCTGCGTCGCAAGCTGGGCGCCGGTTCGGGAGGGGAGACCCTGATCAAGACCGTGCGCGGCGGCGGCTATCTGTTCAGCGCCCCAGCGGAACGGCTCTGACCATGATGCTGTCCGACAACCTCTCCACCCGGATGACGGCGATCCTGCTGGCGGGCCTGGCTGTCATGCTGGTGATCGGCGCGGCCCTGCTGGTCTGGCCGCAAGGCCGAGGCGAAGGGGGCGTGCGCTTCTATCAGTTGCCGCGGCCGTCCGAGGCGCGGGCAATCATCGAAGCGGTCGAGGCCAGCCCGCCAGCTGTACGGGCCAAGGTGGTGAAGGCGTTGGACACCGGCGTGATCCGCACGACCCTGGACGAGGGCTTCCCGCCTCTCCAGCTTCGCGCCCGGGCCGCCGACGCCAGTGATCCGGGCTATCGGGCCTATCGCCAGGCCCTGGGCGCGCGGGATTTGCGGATCGACATTCGGCGCGGCGGCCGCCTGAAGGAAGGCGCCCTGCCCGGCCGGCACGCCCTGCGGCTGTCGGTGCGCTTGGCCGACGGCGAGGTGCTGGTCCTGCGCCGCCGTGCGCCAGACACCGCTCGCCAGTTCTTCGGTCGCGTTTCCCTGGCGGCCGCGACCGTGCTGGTCGTCACCCTGCTGATGCTGGCCCTGGCCGTGCGCCAGACCACCCTGCCCGTCAGCCTGCTGGCGAAGGACGTGGTGCGATTCGGCGACAATCTGAACGCCAAGGCCCTGCCCCTGCAGGGACCGCGCGAGTTGCGCGAGTTGTCCGCGGCCTTCAACACGATGCAGGGACGGATCCGAGGATTGATGGACGAGCGCACGCGGATGCTGGCCGCTATCGCCCACGACCTGCGCACCTACCTCACCCGCCTGACTCTCCGCGCGGAGTTTATCAGCGACGACGCCCAGCGCGCCAAGGCCGGGACCGACCTGGCGGAGATGTCTCAATTGCTCGACGACACCCTGCTGTTCGCCCGCCAGGACGCGGGACGCGGCGACGGCGCCCGGGCGATCGACATTCGCCGCGAGCTGGAGACCCTGGTCGCCCTGCGCTTTGAGATGGGCCAGGTGGTGCTGCTGGCGCCCGAGGCGGCGGGCGCGGCCTGGGCCTCGCCCTTGGCCCTGCGTCGCATGATCGACAATCTGGTCGACAACGCCGTGCGCTACGGCGGCGCGGTGACGGTCGACGCCCGCCCGCTGGGTTGCCGGGTCGAAATCACGGTGCTGGACAACGGACCAGGCCTGCCGGACGCGGTGCTGGAAACCATCACCGCCCCGTTCGAACGCGGCGAGACCTCGCGCAATCGTCTTACCGGCGGAGCAGGTCTGGGATTGTCGATCGTCAAGGCCCTGGCCCAAGGCCAAAGCGGACGCCTCACCCTAGCCAACCGTCCCGAGGGCGGGCTCGCGGCGACGATCGATCTACCGGCTCGGCCAGCCAGCTAGCGCCAACCAACTGGCGCCCAGGCGATTATAAACAACCGCGCTCGGTCCAAGGGCGGGCAGGATCACGGCCCTTTTTCCCGGCCCGTCGAGATAAAGGTCCTGGGTTGGCGAAGACGTCCAGGCTCAAGATCGCCCCGGCTTGGATTTCACCGCGCTGCAGCGAGACCGGCCGCGGCGACACCAGGACGTTGCGGAGGAGCAGGCGGCCGATCCGCAGGATCGGTGCGAAACACTGGGGAACCACCTGCGTCCCACTAGCGGGCGAATATTGATTGCCAGATTCCGGACATCGATCCGCCGGCCGACGACGGGAACCGACCTTTGTGGAGGTCTGAGGATCGGGCATTGTACGCGTCAAGAAGCTTGAGCTGACCGGCGGCGACTTGACCCGATCGGGCTGCGATGAGGTGGCGAGTGAAAGTGTTGTGACCGTCTTGGAAGCCCAATCGGATCTGGCCCAATTCTTCGCAAAGGCCCGGACCTACGCGGATCTGTCGCCGCAGGCGGAGGCGGCTTGGACGGCGATCCTTCGGCGCAGGGATTTGCCGAAGGACGCGCCGCTCATCCGGGCGGGAGATGTCCCTAGCGCCTACGCCTTCGTGGTCAGTGGGCTGCTCTTCCAGCACTACACCGGCCCGGCAGGCGACATGGTGATCAAGTACTTCTTCCCTGAGAACCGCATCGCCGCGTCAGTGACCGCCACCATGCTCGGCGCGCCGAGCCGGTTCGGCATCACCGCCATCGAGGACTGCGTCCTGCTGGAATATGACTTCGTGGCGTTCAAGCGGCTCGTGGACGCCTTCCCGGACATGGCCACGTTCTACATCCGGTACCTTGAGCGCCATTGGATCATCGAGAAGGAACCGGAGGAAATCGCGTTCCGGCACGACGACGCCTTGGACCGCTATCGGGCCTTCATCGAGGCGCAGCCCGACCTTCACCGCCGCTTGAAGCAGCACCACGTCGCCGCCTGGCTCGGGATCACGCCGGAAAGCCTGAGCCGCCTGAGGCGCGCCATCGCCTACGGCCGCCGATAGGCCCTCGACGATCTTACTAAAGGTCAAGGCGTCACGGCGCCCGCGCCGCCATGGTCCTCACGTCGCCGCCCGGCGGCGCACTTTTGACCCTTGGAGGCACGATGAGCCAGTCGATCTATCTGAACCTTCCCGTCCGCGATCTGAACGCGGCCGTGCGCTTCTACGAAGCGATCGGATGCCGCAAGAACCCGGACTTCTCCTCGGACGACTCTGCGGCGATGATCTGGTCCGACACCATCGTCTTCCAGCTCCTGACGCACGACTACTTCCTGAGCTTCTCGAATAAGCCGATCGCATCTCCAGCCACCAACGAGATGCTGATCGCCCTGTCGTTCGGCGAACGCGATGCGGTGGATCAGGTTTGCGACGCCGCGGTGTCGGCGGGGGGCCAAACCAATCTCCGCGAGCCACAGGACATGGGCTTCATGTATGTCCGCACCTTCCAGGATCTGGATGGCCATGTGTTTGAGCCCATGTGGATGGATCCTGCGGGACTGCCGGCAAGCGAGGCTCAAAACGCGGGCTAGCCATCCCTTCGATCCAATCTGCGATCTGCAAGGGCGTCGCTGGCGTGGTGCGAAACTCGGCCTGAGCGATACTATCCCGTCCGATAGCCACCTTGTTTCGGCTGTCCCTCAACCATCGCGACCAGCTCCTGCTGGTCGCGATGTCGCGCCTGCGCCAGAGCGGACATTGGGCCCCGCTCCAGAAACACGGCGTTAGACGAAGTCGTCCGAACGACTGTTGTGAACATCCGCCCGCATCCGCCTCCAGACGTCGGCGGGCTTTTCGTCGCAATTGCCCAAGCGCGTCAGCCGAGGCATGTCTGAGCGGTGATTTGGAGATGATTTGGAATGGACTTTGGGCCTGACGCCGAACGTATGGCGTCGCCGAGCGTTGAGCCGGACATCAGCGAAACCCTCCTGGCGGTGGGCGCAAGTCTCGCGACGGGGGCCCCAAAGGCCTTGTTCCACGAGGAGAGCCTGGCCGCGGCGCTCGTGGATCGACAAGGGCGTATCCTAGCGGCGAGCGCCGCCTTCGCGGCCTTGCGGCCCGAACTGGTATTGGACGAGACCATGCTGACGCGGGTCGCCGACGGCGCTGGCGCTGCGATCGTCGAGCGGGTCAACGACGGGCCTCTCGAAATGACGCTCTGCGCCTACGCCTTGGCCTCGCGCGCCGAGGGTTGGATCCTGCCCGGCGCCGTCCGCGCCGCGGCCGCTGCGTCGCCCAACCAGATCGTCGTCCTCGCCAGCCCTTCGCACCGGTTGCAACGGCCCTTGCAAGCGGCCTGTGAGGCGTTCGGCCTGACGGGCCTTCAGACACGGGTCGCTTTGGAAGCGATCCGTACTGGTGGCGTCAGGACGGCCGCTCAGCGCCTGGGCATCTCTTATCACACCGCTCGTGAGGCCATGGCGGAGGCTATGGTGCGGGTGCGGGCACCGCGCTTGCCCGCCCTGGTGCGTCGCCTGGTGTCGCTGGCCTTCGGGGTGCTTCCCGAGACCGAGGAAGTCGATCTTCTGGGGGACGCATGGGGGCTGTCGACCAGGCAGGCGGCGATCGCGGTCCTGATCGCCGACGGCATGACGCGCGGCGAAACCGCAGCGGCGTTGGGTCTCGGCGAGGCGGTCGTGAAACGAGAGCTCAACGAGGTGTATGGCCTGCTGCAGGTGGGCAGCGCGGCCGCACTCGCCCGTAAGATCGCCGAGGCGAACGCCCTGAACTGGATGACACGATCCACCGGCGGCGACATCGGCGTGATCGAAGCGGGCGCCGAACCGCTGCGGATTGTCCACAGGCCTGGCGGCGGCCGTATTGCGGTGAGCGACTATGGACCGGCGTCCGGTCGTCCCGTGCTTGTCGTCCATAGCAGCATGACCTCCAGGATCGTCGCGAGAGGGCTGCGGCGCGCGCTCCAGAGCGCTGGCTTCAGGCCGATCTCCATCGATCGGCCTGGGTTTGGTCTCACCGACGAAATCGAGAGCCTTCGTCCTGGGCTGCACGATCCGTACCCCGCTGCGGCGGATGACGCGATACTGGTGCTCGACGCCCTCAAGCTGCAGACCGTCGACGTCGTCGCGCGCGGCGGAGCCCAATTCGTCGCCGCGCTGCACAAGATCGCGGCCGACCGTCTGGGACGAGTGGTCCTGGTCAATCCGGATCCACCTTCCGCGGCCAGTGGCCGCAGGATCGGTCCCTTCGGCGTCCTGAAGGATGCCTTTCGTCGAAACCCCGCTCTGATCCGCGTCTGGGCCGGTCTGATCGGGACGCAGCTCACCCAGGCCAGGGTGTCGCGCATGTTGGAGCGCTCGATGCAGGGCAGCCCTCCCGACGAGGCCGCCGCGCGCGACCCCGAGATCGTGCAGGACTATTTCCGGGCCGTGCGCACCTTCGCGACCGGCCGTCACACCGGCTACGTGAACGAACAGATCGACTTTGCTCGCCGCGGGCGCGGACAGCCGCCGATCGACGGCACGTCCAACTGGCTGGTCATGGTCGCCGCTCACGATACCCTGCACGAGCCGCAGGAGGTCATCGCCTACTGGCGCGCCGTCCTGGTCGACGCCCAATTTCAGCTCGTGCAGGACGGAGGGCGCCTGCTGGCGCTGAGCCGGCCGCACGATGTGGTCGAGGGCCTCCTCAACACTAGGTCGGGTTAAGCTCCCTGCGGCGACCGCCTGGTCAGCAAGCCCCGACCGGGACCATCCGCTCAAGCCGCGCGGGTTCAAGCGACGACCGGTCGAGAACGCACCAGGCGCCCTCGACCACCTCGCCTTGGACGCGTTCCAGGGGAGCGCGCGCCTAGAAGCGCCAAGCGCCGCCGGCGCGGATGGCTTGGGCTTCGTAGCGATCGCCATAGGTCCCTTCGTAGGTCACCCCGAATCGAACGCGATCGCCCGAGGTCAGGTCGAGGCCGAACTGAACCGCCAGGGCGCCGGCGTCGTACTTGGCGCCGCTGACCACGAAACGGGTCGTCCCGCCCGTGAAGGCGTTGGAGGTTTCGCCCGCCAGGTCGCCCGTGGTCATCCGCCAGGCGATCGCGGCGCGCGGCCGCAGAACCGCGGTCGAGCCGACGCCGAACTGGCCTCTCACCTTCACTCCGACGTCAACGACGCCAAGATCGCGGGCGCCTCCATCCACTTTAAGGGCCGCGAAGCCGCCGGTTTCGCTGAAGTCGTCGCTCTTCACGCGCAGATAGCTGGCCGACACGAACGGTTCGACCGAGGTCGCGCCGAGCGTTAGTGGGGCCGAGACCTGACCGAAGACCTGACCGACGGTGGCGTCGTACTTGCCCTTGAGGCGGTCCTGAGCGCCCGGGAACAGCACCACCCGCTCGGCGTCGACCGACGACCAGGCATAGGCGCCGCCCAGATTGGCGCGCAGCGGTCCGAAGGCCGTGGCGGCGTAGGCCGCGACCTGGCCGCCGGCGGCCTCCGCGCGGCTGCTACGCGCCGACACCGTGGCTTGGCTCTCGCCATAGGCCGCGGCCAGGCCCAGGCGGGTCTCGCCAAGCATCTTGTCGCCGCCGACCACCAGGCCCGCGCCGCTGACCTTGAGACCCGCCGCGCCCGCTCCGGAGTCGAGCGTGCTCCAGCCCGCCAGGACGTCGCCCCAGCCGCCGACGACTTCCGCCGAAACCGCGCTGCGCGTCTGGATCGCCTCGCGCAAGCGTCCCGCCTCGCCCGCCAGGACGGTGGAGGCGTCAGCGTAGATCTGGCCGTCCAGGGCGTCGTAGGCCTGGACCGAGCCCCCCGCGTTCTGGGTGACGAGGGCGTCATAGATCGGCGCGCCCAAGCCGGGGGCTTCGGCGGCCGTGGCCACGCGGGCCTGGTTCGGGGTCGTGGCGAAGCTGGCGAAGCGGATGTCGTTGCGCACCAGGTTCAGGCGTACGGCGTTGGCCGTGTAGGTCAGGCTCGGCGTCAGGAACGCCATGTCGCTGGTGACGCTGGAGAACCGGCCCGTGATGCCGCCCGCCGAGGTCAGGATGCCGTACTGGCTCAACCGGGCGTATTGCGAGGCCGGACCGCCGGCCAGCACGGCGACCTTGGCGCCAGTCTGGATGGTGGCGGAGCCGCCCACCACGATCAGGTCGTGCTCACCGGTCGGCAGCACCTCGACCTGGTAGGTCGAGCCGGCGGCGAAGGTGAAGTCGCCGGCCACGGTCAGTATCCCAGGCGAATTGCCGGGCGTGACCTGGCCGCCGGTCTGCACGACCACGTCGCCGCCGATGGTTCCGGAGCCGCCAAGCGCGCCCGAAGCGCCGACCGTGACGTCGGACGTCACCGAGCCGTTGACCTTGAGCTTGCCGGCCCCGACCGTGGTCGGGCCGGTATAGGTATTGGCGCCGGTCAGCTCGAACACGCCGCCGCCGGTGATCGTGAACGAGCCCGAGCCGGTGATCGCGCCGGCGAAGGTGGTGCTGCCCGACTGGTTGACGGTCAGGGCCCCGCCGTCGATGTCGACCTCGCCCGTCGCGCCGCCACTGAGATTGGTGATGGTCTGGGTCAGGCCGCTGAGGTCCAGCACGCCGTTGTCGACCTGGACCTCGGCGGTCTGCGGCAGGTGTAGGATGCGCACCGAGCCGCCCTGGACCGTCGTCGCGCCGGTGAAGCCGTACTGGCCCGACAGAGTCAGGCGGGACGCGCCCAGCTTGACCAGCTCGCCCGACCCGGTGATGTCGCCGCCGAAGTCGTAATCGTCCGAACGATTGAAAATCGCCGTGCCGGCGATCGCCAGGTCACCGGTCAGCGCACCCTCCGTACCACCGTCGCCGATCTGCAGGGTCGCGCCCGAGGCCACCGCGACGTCACTGCTCATCGACCCCGTCAACAGCAGCTTGCCGCCCGAAACCGTGGTCGGTCCGGCATAGGCCGCCGCGCCGCTCAAGGTTAGGGTCGCGGCGCCGGACTTGGTCAGGCCGCCGGCGCCCGTCAGGTCGCCGGAATAGGCGGAGGCGTTGGCCTGGGCGATCGTCAGGGTTCCGGCCCCGATGTCCAGGTCGGCGTCGCCCGACAGCCCGCCGGTCGTCTTGACGCCCGAGGCCAGGACGAAGGCGTCGCCCTTCAAGTCCAGCCGCGAGTCCGCCGAAAGGTTGGCGATCGTCACCAGCCCGCCGTCGTTGGTCAGCAGGCCCGTGCGCGAATAGACGCCCGACAGGGTCAGGTCGCCGTCGCCAGCCCAGATCACCTCGCCGCCGGCGCCCGACAGGGCGTTGGTCAGTTCGTAGCCGCCCGCCCGACCGATGAACAACTGGCCGCCGTCGACCTTGAGCCCGCCGGCGAAACCGCCGGTCACGCCCGGTCCGGCGACCTTCACCGTGGCCAGACCCGCGTCGTCGGTCACGTAGCGAGCGCCGACCACGACGACGCCGCCGGTCTGCTCCAGGCCGCCGCCGATGTCGGTCGCCACATGCAGCTCGCCGCCGTTCACCCGCGTCACGCCCGTATAGGTCCAGGCGCCGGAGGCCAGGATCGCGCCCGAGTTCAGCACGACGTCGCCCGTCCCGCTGATCGAAAGCGTCCCGCTGTCGGCATAGAGGTTGTCGTCGTAGCTCTGCGAGATCAGCGTGCCGTCGTTGCGGATCGAAACAGCCGCGCCTGGCGTCGTGGTCTCGAGTCCGGCGTTGCGGTTCTGCTTGTCGTCGATGCGCAGAGTCGCGCCCGAGGCGATGGCGATGCTGTCGGCCTGCAGCAGGCCCGCCAGGGTCCAGTCGCCGGTCTCGATCTTGGCGGTCTCGAAGCCGACGATGTCGCCGAACGTCTGGTCGGCGGTCTGCTGGCTGGAGGTCCCCTTCAGCACCAGGCTGTCCAGCCCGCCCCCACCGTCTACGGCGCCGGCGAAGCTGGCGCCCGTCAGCAGGGTCAGGGTGTCGGCGCCGCCAGCGAACTTCACGGCGGTCGCGCCGCTGCCGCCGACATGGCCGGCCGTGGTCAGGCTGGCGCCATAACCGGCCGTCGGCGAGCCCGAGCCGCCCGGCACGGGAACGGCCCGGAACTCGATTCCGACGCCGCCGAGCGCGGTGACCGAGGCGTCCGCCCCGACCGTGACCTCGGCTCGGTTGAGGGCCGAAACCCGGACCCCGCTCAGGCCGCCCAGGGTTTCACCCGTGACGTTGAGGTTGGCGTCGTGGCTGGCGTACAGATCGATGGCGACGCTGTTGGCGTCCTTGGCGACCGCACGACCCGAGGTCACCGTCACGTCGCCATTGTCGGCCAGGGCCTGGATGGCGCGCGAACCGGTTCCGACGATCTCGGCGTCTTCGCTGACGACCTTCACCTGGTCGCCACGCCCAAACAGAGCCAGGGTGCTGGCGCTGTCGGCCCGGGCCTTGCCGCTGTTGATCTCGACCACGCCGCCGGTGGACTGCCCCCACACGGCGGTGGCGTACTGGCCGACCACGGCGGAGTCGGCGCTGTTGACGATCACGCGGCCGCCGTTGGTCGACAGCGCGCCCACGCCGTCGGCCGTGAAGCCGCCGCCGCTCAAGCCGGTGTTGGCGGTGCGTGTGACGCCGGCGTCGACCACGATGTCGCCCGTCGTACTCTGGATGAAGACGCCCACGTCTCCGGAGGACCCGGCGGAGACCGAGCCGGTGGTCACATGGACCGCGCCCGCGCGGCCGTAGACCACCACGCCCGTGCCGCCAGCCGTCACCTTGTCGGCCGAAACGTTCACCGCGCCCTGACCATAGACGTAGAGGCCCGCGCCATTGCCGACTGTGATCTCGCCGCTGTCGATGCTGATCGGACCGGCGTGGTCCACCCAGACGCCGGTCGAACCCGCGCCCGTGGCGCTGATGATGTCGCTGACGATGCTCAGCGCGCCCGTGCCGCCGCCCGGAACATGCGGCGCGCCATAGGTCAGGACCCCGTCGGCGTCGACCATGATCCCGTGGGCGTCCGCGCCGGTGGTGGTCACCTGGCCGCTGTCGATGGCGACGTCGCCCGTGTTGGTCCAGGCATAGATGCCGCGTGCGCCGTTGCCGGCGGTGCTGGCCGAGCCGCTGCTGATGTCGATGTCGGCCGTCTTGTTGAACGTCAGCGCCATGATGGCGTCGGCCGAATTGCTCGCGCTGGAACCGCCCACGGTCGAGGCCAAGTCGCTCTTGATCGTCACCCCGCCGCCGCCGTTGGCGTAGATCGCCCGGCCGCCCGCTCCAGCCGCGGTGGCGGTCCCGCTGTCGATGTTGATCGCGCCATTGGCCGCCGAGGCGTAGATCGCCCAGGACTGGGCGCCGCCGGCGCTGGCCTTGTCGCTGGTGATGTCGATGCCGCCCAGGAAGCTCTGGGCGCTGATGGCGTTGGCGAAGACCTGGACGCCGCCGGCGGTGACTGCGCCGCCCGTCGCCGAGGCCTCGCCGCTGACGATCTTGATCGCCCCGTCGCCCTTAGCCACAATCGCCGAGCCGCCGTCGCCCGTTGCACTGGCGCGTTGCGAGGTCACGTCCATCAGGCCGGCCGCCTCGACGCGAATGGCGTCGGTGTAGTGGGTCGCGTTGTCGTAGGTGACCGCGCCGTCGGTGGTCGTGGTGTCGGCTGCGACCTTGGCCACGTCGCCCGCCTTCACGTAGATCCCGTATGCGCCGTCGCTGGCCGTGGTGACCGTTCCGCTCTCGATGGTCGCGTCGCCGACGGCGTTGGCGCTGACGCCCAGGAAACCTACGCCGCTGGTCGACAGCTCGTCGACCTTGATTCTGACGTCGCCGTTATAGCTGCGCGCGCCGATCGCCTGGCCATAGGCCGTGTTGCCCGCCGGCGTGACGGTCGGCGCGCCCGTCGCGGTGATCTTGCCCGCGGTCACCGAAACGTCGCCGAACGCATAGGCGCCAATGACGCCGTTGGGCTGGGTGGTCGAGGCTTCGCCGATGACCACGGTCACCTTGCCGCCGGCGGTCGGAGCACCGGGAGGGCCGCTCAGCGCGCGGGCCGAAATGATGCCGCCGTTCAGACCGGTGGAAACGACCCTGCCAACCTCGACCGTGACATCGCCGGTCTTCGACTCCGCCGCGACGCCGGACGTATAGACCCCGGCCGTCGACAACTCGCCGGCCTTGACCTTGACCGCGCCGCTGTCCGACAGCGCGATGATCGCGTCATTTGTATCGACACCGCCGAAGCCCGTTCCGGACGTGGCCGCCTTGGCGACGTCGATGTCGATCGCGCCGCTGGTGGTGGTCACCACGAGACCCGGCGCATTGTCGCCGCTGGTGGCGATGTCGGCCGCAACGACTCCGACCTTCCCGGCCCCGCCGGAAACCTTCACGGCGATCGCGCCGGTGTTGGAGGCCGAGGCCGGGAGATTCACAACCAAGTCGTCGATGGTCGCGTAGCTGACGCCGGTGGTCGTGGCCGGACAGGTCACCACGCCGCTCACGGGCGCACCGCACTCGTCGGCGGCGACGGCGGCGGCGGGCTGGACCAATAGCGAGCACCCCAAGGCCGTCCCCGCCAGCCACAGGGCTCGTGGACTACGCTGCGTCTCACCTCGTCCGATCTGGTTCTTCGACATGCAACACCCCCACTCGATCACTTGAAAGACCACCGTCTCTCGAACGGCGAGCTTCGACCTAGCGAGGACGGGACAGGCGCCACAATCCCCGTTTGGGGGGTGCGGAAGGAACAAAAGGCTCAAGGCGATCAGTCCGACGCGCGCCATTGCCGGTCGATCTTGGGATCACCCTGAGACCCGTGGCGATCTACACGCTGCGCAATCGAACCCTGAGCCCCCTCGCGAAAATGACGATCGACGCCATTCGGGCGACGTCGGCGGGACTGCGCTGACAGCGCATGAATCCAGCGGCGTCTGAGCTACGGATCGTGAAGAGTTGAAATCAGAGACCCGGCGAAAGTCGAGGGCCAAGTCGCGCCCATTGCTACCGTTGGCGCCCATCCAGGACTCGACGTTCAGTGGAGGCGCGTCACCCGCTAAAGCTGGTAAACTGATACCTCAAAGGTCGAGCTGCTCGGACATCTCCAGCGCGTCGTCGACCTCAATGCCAAGGTATCGGACCGTGCTTTCAAGCTTCTGTGTCCGAGCAGAAGTTGGCAAGCGCGCAAATTGCCGGTCTTCTTGTAGATCAGCGCCACCTTCGTTCGGCGGAGGCTATGCGCGCCATGGGCCCGAGGTTCGAGTTCAATCATCGACACCCACTTGTCGACCAGTCGTGCGTACTGCCGCGTGCTTACGTGGTCGCCGGGTCGACTGCGGCTGGGAAACAGCCAGTCGTCGTTTCGCCGTCCTCGCACCTTCAGCCAAACCGCCCAGGCGTCTGTTGTGGGCCCGGTGATCTCAAATGGGACGGGCTCCTGCCGAAATGGGCGACCCCGTGGACTCTGGCGAAGGTCACCGCGTATCGACGATCAGTTCCTCCAACACCGCGTTGTCGTCCAGCCGCCAGACCTTGACCACGTGCGCGCCCGCCGCAACGTCTGGGAAGAGCGTCTCGACCGTGTGCCCGTGGTCCTTGACCGCGGCCACCCAGGCGACCTGTTCGGGTGTCGAGGCCGCGCCGGCGGTCGGGACCAGATTGGCGGTCACCACGTGGACGGGGCCATGGTCCAGCGAGACGCCGATCCGGACGCCCTTGCCGCCCGTTGTGTCCAAGGTCGGCGCCAGGCGCAGTCGAACCTTGGCCGGGCCCGCGCGCGGAACCGACACGGCGTAGTCCAGCCGGACGCCGTCGCGGACGTCCGTCGCGGGCCGGCCCTGCGGCAGCGCCACCACGGCGTCGCCTTGGCCAAGATCGGACAGCACCGTCCAGGCCAGGCCCTTGCCGCCGATCGCGCGGGCGAACCTGAAGGCCTCGATCGTGACCAGGCGCGGATCGGAAGGCGCTGATGGCGCGAACCTGACCTTGGCCGACAGCTTGTCGGGCGGCGTGTCGGCCGCCACCCGGGTGATGCTGGGCATCGACTGCTGGGTGGGGTCGTTCCAGATCACATAGCTCATGTGGACCTGGTTCATCATGCCGTCCCACTTGCCGCCGTTCAGGGCGTGGTATTGCGCGGTCAGGTCGGCGTCGCGTCTGAAGGCCGTCTCCACCTGGTCGGCGAAGGCGTTGGCCCGGGCGTCGTTGCGCGAGGCGAGGCGCCGGTTCCAGGCCGTGGCGTAGTACATCTCGTAAAGGTTGGAGACGGCCAGCACCGGATATTCGACCAGCTGGAAATAGGCGTCCCGCTGGTCCGGGCGCAGGCGGATCTTGATCGCCTCGACCTTGGCGACCAGCCGCCGCCAGTCCTCGACGATGTCACCGAACTGGCCGCCATCCAGCACCGGACCGGTCTCCGATCCGATGGGGAAGCTGTCCTGGTCGATCAGCTCGGGCTTGCGCCGCGAGGCCTGGGTTCCATAGGTCGCCATGACCTCGCCGATCTCCGGGCCCAGTTCGGCCCCGAAGGTCTGGCTGGCCCATCGCCCGGGAAAGGCTTCCAGCGCCTTGGGCGTCATGGCCTCGGGGTTCCAGGCCATGCGCATGAAAAAGTCGAGCGGATATTCCAGCGGCTTGATGTCGCCGACATTGACGATCCATAGGCTGCGCGCGCCGCGCTCATAGGCCAGGTTCATCTGCTGCCAGGTCTTGGCCACCTGGTTGGTGTTGATCCACTTGTAGTTCCGGGGCGCCCCCACATAGTCGAAATGGTAGTAGACGCCGTAGCCGCCGGCTCGATCCAACGGGTCCTTTCCCGCCACCGGCAGGCGCCGGATCTCACCCCAGTTGTCGTCGGCGAACAGCAGGGTCACGTCGTCGGGCACGCGCATGCCGTGGTCGTAATAGTCCAGCACCTCCTTGTAGAGAGCCCAGACCTGCGGGGTCTTCTCGGGCGGCTTGCCGGTGACCTCGGCGATGATCCGACGCTGGTCGGCGACCACCTTTTCCAGGAGCTGGGTCGCCGCGCCCTCGGCCATCGGCTCGTCGCCGTCGCCGCGCATGCCCACCGTCACCAGGCTTTCGTAGGGCGTCCCGTCGCCCTTGGACATCATCCGCTCGATGCCGCCGCGCCAGAAGGCGCGCAGGTTGTCGCCGTTGGTCGCATAGTCCCACCGCCCGCCAGTCACACCCTGGTCTGTATTGCGATGCCACTCGCTCTGGGCCCGGGTCATCGGCTCGTGGTGCGAGCTGCCCATGACCACGCCCATCTCGTCGGCCAGGACCTTGTTGCGCGGATCATCGTCGTTGAAGGCCTTGGGCGCCCACATGGCCGGCCACAGGTAGTTGCCCTTCAGGCGCAGGGTCAGCTCGAAGACGTGGGCGTAGAGATCGGCGTTGATGCCGCCGAACGTCTTCTTGGCCCAGCCACTGAAGGCGGGGTCCTCGTCGTTGATGAAAAAGCCGCGATACTTCACGCGCGGATGGTCGGCCCGCGCGCCGGCGGTCAGGAACAGGTCGGCCTTGCGCGCCACCGGCACGTCGGCCCACCAGGCCCAGGGCGACACCCCGATACGCTCGGAAAGGTCGTAGGCTCCGTAGACCGCCCCGCGCCGATCCGCCCCGACGATCACCAGAGCGCGGGGCACGTTGGCGAGCGGCCGTTCGACCACGACCTGCCGGAAGCCTTCCCACTGGCCCGCCACGTCCCCGACCTTCAGCTTGTCGGCGCGGACAAGGCCGTCGATGACCGGGCTGGCGCCCAGTACGCCGATGATCACGGTGGGGCCGTCGGCCTTTGCGAGATCCGAAAGCTTGGCCGCCTCACCGCCGCTGACCCGTCCCAGATCGCCGCGCAGGCCCTCGGCGGCATGGCGCACCGCCGGATCGGCCGTCGCGTCGACATAGACCGAGGCAGGCGTCCCCTTGCGGATCAGCGCCAGGCTCGTCGCCTCGCCCGTTGCGCAGACGCTGACCGGCGTGTTGCAGGCCAGGGCGCTGGTCGTGGTCAACAGGGCCAAGACCAGGCCGCACGCCAAGCGTGGCAAAAACTTGTGGGTGCTCACGCTTCCTCCAGGCCCGCTTGAATCGGTCGAAATATTATCTGACCAATAAAGCTTAAAGGTCAGACCATAGCGGGGCGGCCCAGGCGCGCAATAGTTGGGTCGGGGCAAGGCAAAGCTTGCCTCTCAGGGGCGTGGTTGAACGTCCAGTTGCCGGATGCAGATCAAGGTCCGGCCGTGGCGCTCACCACCTCACGAACTCCACACGCTAGCTATCCCCAAGGTTTGGAAGAAAACAGCTGGACCGCCGCGCGTTGTGGAAGGCGGAGAGCCTGTTCGACGCGCCAGACCGCCCCCTAAAAAGAACCCTTGAATCATGATTTAGAGTATTCGACTGGATGGTGTCCGACCAAATGCTCTAGGCTTTTGTTTTAATACACGGTGAACCTTGAAGGCCCGCCTCAATGCGGCAGATCACTCCCTCCGGCGCGAAGTCGATCCGCGCCTCGCCCGACAGTTCAGCCGTCAGCCCCCGTTCGATCAGGCGCGAGCCGAAGCCTCGGCGGGTCGGGACGGTGACCGGCGGACCACCGGACTCGGTCCAGGTCAGGGTCAGGCGCGCGGCGGCGAGGCCGGGCGTCACCGTCCATTCGATCCGCACCTGGCCGTCCGGCACCGACAGGGCCCCGTACTTGGTCGCATTGGTGGCCAGCTCATGCAGGGCCATGGACAGCGACAGGGCCATGCGCGGCGACAGCCACACCGGCGGGCCCGAGAACACGAAGCAGCCGGGCCCGCCGTGCAGGTTCCGCAGCCGGTCGAGCACATCCTCCATCTCAGCGCCCTCCCAGTTCTCGCGGGTCAGGATGTCGTGCGCCTCGGCCAAGGCCATGATCCGGGCCGTGAAGGCCTCCCGCGCCTGGGCCTGGGGCAGAGGGCGGGTGGCGTGGAAGGTCTGGGCGGCGATCGCTTGGATCGTGGCCAGGGTGTTCTTCACCCGATGGTTCAGCTCATTGACCATCAGCCGCAGGTGCAGCTCGGCCCGCTTGCGCTCGGTGATGTCGACCGTGGCGCCAACCACTCGCAGAGGCTGGCCCGACTCGTCGAAGAAGGCCCGCCCCTTGGCGGCGATCCAGCGCTCTATCCCGTCGTCGCGGCCGATCGTCCGATACTCGACGTCGTAGTCGCCGCCGTTCACCGGGTCCATGGCCCGCATGAGGGACGTCCACGTGGCCTCGCGATCCTCGTCGTGCATGACGGCGAAGAAGTCCTTGAGGATGACGGGGTCGCCGGGCTGTATGCCGAACATCGCATATAGGCGCTCGCTACAGACCAGCGCGCCGTTGTTGGGATTGTAGTCCCAGGTGCCGACATTGCCCGCGTCGACCGCCAGGGCCAGGGTCGCCTCCTGCAGGACCATGCGGGCGGCGGCTTCCTTGCGCTCGGTGACGTCCCTGACGACGCCGACGAAGCGCACGCACTGCCCGTCCTCGAAGAAGGCGCGGCCGAAGGCCTCGACCCAGCGCGGCGTGTTGCCGCCGTTGCGCTGGATGCGATATTCGCAGTTGATGCCGCCGTCGCCGGCCGGGTCCATCGCGGCCCGCACCGCCTCCCGAACCGATGGCAGATCGTCGGGGTGCACTTGGCGCTCGAACACCTCGACGGTGTTCTCCATCTCGTCGGGGACGCCGAAGATCTGGCGGCAGCGCTTGTCCCAAAAACGTTGACCGGTGAGGGGGGAGTGGTCCCAGCGACCCAGCCCGGCGGCGTCGACGGCGATGCGCAGGTTGGCCTCGGTGGCCTCCAGGGCCGCCTCGATCCGTTTGCGTTCGGTGATGTCGACCATCACGCCGCGATGGCGAACCGGCTGGCCGTTATCGTCGCGATAGACCCGGCCGCGGACCTGCACCCACTTCACTGAACCGTCGGCCTGGACCAGCCGGTAGTCCTCAAGGAAGCTGTTGGTGATTTTCAGGGACCTGCGGCCCGCGCTCAACGTGCGGGCTAGGTCGTCGGGATGCACCGCCGCCATGGTCTCGGCGATCGGCACGCCCTGGGCGGCGCGTTCCGGCGATAGGTTGTGGAACGCGGCGTAGCGGTCATCGCCATAGAGCTTGTCGGCGATGACATCCCAATCCCAGGTGCCCACGCCGCTGGCCGCCTCAAGGGCCAGATGATAGCGCTCCTCGCTGGCGCGCAGGGCGTGTTCGGTGCGCACTCGCTGGGTGGTCTCGATCAGGATGAGCAGCACGCCGCCGACCCCGCTGGCCGTGGTGTCGTCGGGAATGGGACTGAGCGTGAGGTTGAAATAGCCCTGCTCGACGGTGTCGCCGGCCCGGCGCACCAGCATCGGCAGGTCTTCGCTGTAGAGGCCCAGAGCCTCCCCGTTCAACACCAACCGTTGCGAGCCTTCCAGATCGACCTGGGTGCCCCAGGAAAATTGCGCGAAGCTCTTGCCCAACCCGCCGGGGTGATGTTCCCGCAGCAGCGGAGCGTAGGCGTCGTTGTAGATCAGCACCAACTCCGGACCCCACCGCAGGGCCATGGGGAAATTGGTGGCGGTGATCATCTCGACCGCCAGCTTCAGACTCGGCGACCAGGCGTCGCGGGGACCCAGCGGCGTGGCGGCCCAGCCAAAAGCCCGGATCCGCGCGACCATGTCACCGTGCGGAATCTGGTCGATGGTCCGATCCTGATCGCGGATGTCCATGTCCGCGTCCCTTCTGGCCGCGCGTCTGCGACGATCAAAATGCAGCATGACGCCATCGAAAGGGGGGTTTCAAGCGGCGCGACGCGGATCGGGGGTCTGGGTCAAAGAAAAGGGCCACTCCCGCCCCCCTGTGGGCGAAAACATCTTTTATATCAATTAGATGGTATCTATTAGCCGGGCGCCAGGAGCTGGGCCACACGACGAGCACAGGACGGCCAGATAGTCTGCGGGTGGTTGTCTCGAAGTGGTCAGCGACACGCTGAAATTGCGTGAGGCGGCTGATGTTCCCGCAGTCGGCATGGCACGAGCCCGGCCGCGCTATTCCGTGAAGCTAAATTGAAAAATGTACGAATGCATTGAGCTGCGCTTTGAAAGCGTCACCGAATATGCGGCCGCGTTGGCCATCGGATCTCCCCGCTGGGAAGCCGCTTTACACCGAACTGCAAGCGGGCTTCCCTACGGATCACGAGGCTCTGTGCGGGCGAACAGCATTTCAGGGCTCGGCAAAGTGAGCCGTTGACGACGGATGCAGATTCGGCGACTGCGGTATTATACTAACCCTACTCCCACTCAATCGTGCCTGGCGGCTTTGACGTCACGTCGTAGACGACCCGGTTGACGCCGCGGACCTCGTTGATGATCCGGGTGGCCGTCTTGCCCAGCACATCCCAGGGAAACTCGAAGAAGTCGGCCGTCATGCCGTCGGTCGAGGTGACCGCGCGTAGGGCCAGCACGTTCTCGTAGGTCCGGGCGTCGCCCATCACACCGACCGTCTTGACCGGCAGCAGCACGGCGAAGGCCTGCCAGATCTTGTCGTAGAGCCCGGCCTTGCGGATCTCCTCCAGGTAGATGGCGTCGGCGTCCTGCAGGACCTTGACCTTCTCGGGCGTGATCTCGCCTGGAATGCGGATGGCCAGGCCCGGGCCGGGGAACGGGTGGCGGCCGACGAAGGCCGGGGCCAGGCCCAGCTCGACGCCCAGGGCGCGGACCTCGTCCTTGAACAGCTCGCGCAGCGGCTCGACGAGCTTCAGCTTCATATAGTCGGGCAAGCCGCCGACATTGTGGTGGCTCTTGATCACCGCCGAGGGGCCGCCGCGGGCCGAGACGCTCTCGACCACATCGGGATAAAGCGTGCCCTGGGCCAGGAACGCCGCGCCGTCGATCTTGGCGGCCTCCTTGTCGAACACGTCGATGAACAACTTGCCGATCGTCTTGCGCTTGGTCTCCGGGTCGCTGACCCCGGCCAGCTCGCCCAGGAACAGGTCGCCCGCGTCCACGTGGATAAGCGGAATGTTGTAGTGGTCGCGGAACAGGGTGACGACCTGGTCGGCCTCGTTCTTGCGCAGCAGGCCGGTGTCGACGAACACGCAGGTCAACTGGTCGCCGATCGCTTCGTGGATCAGGACGGCGGCCACCGAGCTGTCGACGCCGCCCGACAGGCCGCAGATCACCTTGCCGTCTCCGACCTGGTCGCGGATCTTCTGGACCATCTCCTGGCGGAAGGCCGCCATGGTCCAGTCGCCCTTCAGGCCGGCCAGGGCCAGGAAGTTCTTGTAGATCCGCGCGCCGTTGACCGTGTGCACCACCTCGGGGTGGAACTGGACGGCGTAGATCCTCTTGGCGTCGTTGGCGATGGCGGCGAACGGCGCGCCGGTCGAGGTGGCGACGACCTCGAAACCTTCCGGGATGGCGGTGACGCGGTCGCCATGGCTCATCCAGACGGTTTCCAGCTCGCCGACACCGGCCAAGCCTTGGAATAGCGGGCTGACCTTGCCGACCGTCAACTCGGCGCGGCCGAATTCGCCGGCGTGACCGCCCTCGACCTTGCCGCCCAGCACGTCGCACAGCAGTTGCTGGCCGTAGCAGATGGCCAGCATTGGCAGGCCCAGGTCAAACAGCTTGCGGCCGATGCGAGGGCTGTCCTCTTCCAGCACGCTGGCCGGACCGCCCGACAGGATGATGGCGGCGGGCTTGTAGTCGTCGACCAGAGCCTCGGCCTTGTCGAACGGGTGGATCTCGCAATAGACGCCGGCCTCGCGCACCCGGCGCGCGATCAGCTGAGTGACCTGGCTGCCGAAATCGACGATCAGGACGCGCTGGTGGTGGGGTTCGGCGGTCATGGTCAGGCGTTCTCCAGCGTGTCGTTTCGGTTCGGTCTCCCTGTCGGGAGAAATCTCATTCTTCGGCGAGCCCTTCATCCCGACCGTAAGGGTCGGGCCGGCTCTAGGGCACGTAAGACCCGCGCTCGATCACGGCGGCGAAGAAGCCGTCGGTGCCGGCGCGATGCGGGGTCAGGCGCAGGTAGCCTTCCGGCGTCAGATGCTGTTCGAGCCCGGCCACGGCGATCGGCTTCACCGAGAACCCCGGATGGCGCTCGACGAAGGCCGCCACGCGGTCTTCATTCTCCTCGGTCAGCAGCGAACAGGTGACATAGATCAGGCGACCGCCCGGCTTCACGAAGTCGGAAGCATCGGCCAGCACCGCGTCCTGTTCGATCTGGCGCTTGGCCAGCTGGTCAGGCGACAGGCGCCACTTGGCGTCCGGATGTCGGCGCCAGGTCCCCGAGCCAGTACAGGGGGCGTCGACGAACACCAGGTCCAGCTTGCCTTCCAGCCCCTTCAACGGCTCGCCCTCGATGGGCGAGCGGATCTGCAGGTTGCGGACCCCTGCCCTCTGGCCGCGGCGGATGGTGTCAGCCAGGCGGCGGGCGTCGCTGTCGTGGGCGTAGATCTGGCCGCTGTTGCCCATGGCGGCCGCCAGGGCCAGGGTCTTACCCCCGCCCCCGGCGCAGAAGTCCAGCACCTGCTTGCCCTTGATCGGTCCGGCGGTAGCGGCGGCGATCTGCGAGCCCAGGTCCTGCACCTCGAACCAGCCCTTGGAGAAGGCCGGCACGGCCTCGACCGACGGCGTGCGGTCGGCGGCGCCGGGCGCGGGGATGCGGAAGGCCGTGTCCAGGACGCCGGCCGGTTCGGCGCCGATCAGGGCCACCGCCTTGCCGCCCCGCTCGACGTCAGTCTTCAGGAGGTTGATGCGCAGGTCGACGGGCGCGCGCTCGGCCAACGCGGCCATCTCGGCCCCGTGGTCGGCGCCCAGGGCGCGCGCCAGGTGCGGCTGCAGCCAGTCGGCGTAGTCGCCGGCCACCGGGGCCGGGGCGTCGGCCAGCGAGCGGGGCGCGGCCAGACGTTCGCGCTCCGCATCGGTCAGGGCGCCGGGGCCGTGGTCTTCGCCCGCCGCCTCCGCGATCCGATCCGCAGACCATTTCCAGTCGTGGGCCAGCACGCCCAGGACCACGCCGCGCGGGCTGTCGTCGCCCATCATCCAGCCCAGCGACCGCTTGCGACGCAGAGCGTCCAGTGCCAGGCCCGACACGAAGGCGCGGTCCTTGGAGCCCGCATAGCGCGCGCCCTCGCCCCAGCGCTTCAGCGCCATCCGTACGGGAAAATGACGCGTCTCGATCTCGGTGAGGACCTCGATCGCCGCTGCTAGTCTGCCGCCGTCGCGCATTTTTGCTTTCAGATCACCAGGGCCGCCAGGATCAGGCCAATGCCGATCAGGGAAGCCAGCCAAGCCAGCGACCGGGCGACCGGCACGCCGAAGGCATAGAGAAAGATATAGATCGCCCGCGCCCCGACATAGAGCACCGCGCCATGGGCCGAGAGCATGCCCAGCCGGCCGCCCAGATAGGCGACCAGCACGGCGGCGGCGAAGAGCGGAAAGGTCTCGCGGAAATTGGCGAAGGCGCGTTCGAGACGCCCCGCCATGCCCGTCAGCACCACCGGCGTGTCGCGCGGACCCACGTTCCACTTCAGACCGCGCTGCGGCTGGGCGGCCGCGGCCGCCCAGATCAGATGGACCAGGCCGATGACGACGGCCCAGCCCAGCATCTGAAGTTCGAGGGCCATCCGCACCGGTTAGACCGCGCTCGGATAGTTCGGCGCTTCCCGGGTGATCATCACGTCGTGGACGTGGCTCTCCCGCAGGCCGGCGCCGGTGATCCGCACGAAGCGAGCGCGCTTCTGGAACTCGGCGATGTCCGGCGCGCCGACATAGCCCATGGCCGCCCGAAGCCCGCCGACCAGTTGGTGCAGCACCGGCGCGATCGGCCCCTTGAAAGGCGTTTGCCCTTCAATGCCTTCAGGCACCAGCTTGAAGCTGTCGGTGATGTCCTTCTGGAAATAGCGGTCGGCCGAGCCGCGGGCCATGGCGCCCACGGAGCCCATGCCGCGATAGCTCTTGTACGAGCGACCCTGGTACAGGAACACCTCGCCAGGCGCCTCTTCGGTGCCGGCGAACATCGAGCCCATCATGGCGGTCGAGGCCCCGGCGGCGATGGCCTTGGCCAGGTCGCCGGAATATTTGATGCCGCCGTCGGCGATGACCGGGGTACCGCTCTCGCGGGCCGCGCGGACGGCTTCGGCGATGGCGGTCAGCTGGGGCACGCCCACGCCCGCGACGATGCGGGTGGTGCAGATGCTGCCCGGGCCGATGCCGACCTTCACCGCGTCGGCGCCGGCGTCGATCAGGGCGCGGGCGGCGTCGTAGGTGGCGATGTTGCCGGCCACGATCTGCACGCGGTTGGCTTCGCGTTTCAGGCGAGCCACCGCCTGGGCGACCTGGCTGGAGTGGCCGTGGGCGGTGTCGATGACGACGACGTCGACGCCGGCGTCGACCAGGCCCATCGAGCGCTCGAAGCCGGCGTCGCCGACCGTCGAAGCCGCGCCGACCAGCAGCCGGCCCTTGTCGTCCTTGGCGGCCAGGGGGTGGGCCTGGGCCTTTTCGATGTCCTTGACGGTGATCAGGCCGACGGCGCGATAGGCGTCGTCGACCACGATCAGGCGCTCGATCTTGTGCTTGCGCAGCAGCTCGCGCGCCTCGCGGTGATCGATGCCTTCCGACACCGTGATCAGGTTGTCGCGGGTCATCAGCGCCGAGGCCGGCACCTTGTCGTCGCCCTCGAAGCGCATGTCGCGATTGGTCAGGATGCCGACCAGCTTGCCGCTCTTGGCCTCGACCACAGGGAAGCCCGAGATCTTGCGCCGGGCCTTGATCTCGCGGATCTCCGCCAGGGTAGTTTCGGGATTGATGGTCAGCGGATTGATGACCATGCCGCTTTCGTAGCGCTTCACTTCGCGCACGTGGTCGGCCTGCTCGTCCACCGTCAGGTTGCGGTGCAGGATGCCCATGCCGCCGGCCTGAGCCATGGCGATGGCGAGGCGGCTTTCGGTCACCGTGTCCATGGCCGCGGACACGAGCGGGATGTTCAGACTGATTTCACGCGTGAACTTGGTCTCGGTCGTCACCTGGGTGGGCATGACGTCTGACGGACCGGGTTCGAGCAAAACGTCGTCGAAGGTGAGCCCTTCGCGAATCTCCATTGGAGTCTCCATTTTGCGAGCCGCGTATACCTACGGAGCTCGTCCGTGTCGACCCGCCTGGCCTTGGAAATGGAGATGAATTTTCGCTTCGAAAGAGTCAGACACTGGTTGGGAGCGAAGTCACGCCGGTCTCCGGACGCCGCCGACCGACGGCCAGGCCGCTGTCAGACGTTGAAACCCGGGTGGACGACGAAATCGCTGTTGAGAATATTGTTGGCGCGCTGCCGGGCCAGGGTCTTCATCGCGGTCGAGGTCCGCGTGCCGGCCGACGCGAACCACGACAGCCAGCAGACCTGCCAGCGCCAGGCTCCGTTGTAGCCCCAGCTCGAATCCCGGTCGCCGGCGTCATGGCCCCGTCCATCGGCATGACGCGCCTCATGCACCAAGGTGCCCGCCCGCAGGCTCACCGCCTGGGCGAAGTAGGACAGATAGAGCTCGGTCTTGTTGTCGATGAACGGCCCCCACTGGGTCCAGGCGATCTTGCCCGCCGATCCGCAACGGCCGTCCAGTTCATCGATGGCGTTGCATGCGAAGCGGCAGCCCCACTGCAGGATGTTGCTGTCGTAGGACTCGTTTTGATAGTTTTCGGCCGAATAGGTCAGGCACCAGATGCCGCTCATGGTGCGCGACAGCGGCTGCCGGTTGTCGCACACCGCGTCCCAGCCGAAGCCGTCGTCCCAGTCGCCCTTGTCGAAGTCGAAGGCGTTCCAGGCCCAGTCAATGAATGGCTGCGAGCAGATCTTGGGGCCGTAGAGATTGTCGCCGGACGCATTGAGGTCCGGAACGTTAAACGTGCAGGTCGCCATCGTCTGGCTCCTCTAGCAGCAGGGACCGCAACCCGATTGCGGCGTCGTGATCGCGGTTTTGTCCAGCGACGGCGTCCGCCTGACCTTGTCGACGGCCTTGGAGTCGAAATCGACGTCGAGGACTTCGGCCCGGACCTTCTTGATATCGACGGCGAACCGCAGGTCCTCGGGCAGGATCTCTCTCAACCGGTCCACCTGGTCCGGGGCGACCGAGAGGACGGCTTTCACGGCCTCGATGCGCAGCGCCGGCTCGGCCTGGCGCTCGATGACCTCGAACAACGCGTGGAGCGCGTGCTTGTCCGAGCTGGCCAGGCGTCCGAGGCCTTCTATGGCCATCGTCCGCACCAAGATCTCGCCGTCGCGGGCCGATTCGCAGCCTCGGTTTTCTCGTGACCGCGCGGGGACCGCCTCAAGGGCGGTCGCCAGGAAGACATCCAGGCCTCGGGCTTCTTCGAGATCCGCTAGAAGGTAGAGCAAAGACCAACGAAGACTGATGTCTTCGGCGGGCGCGATGCTCGCCACCCGGGCGATCGTGGAGGCGGCCTCCTCCGTTTTTCGCAGCAACTCGAGGACGCGGACATAGGCCAGCTCGCCCTCGGCGTCGGCGGCGTTCATGTGCCGCACGCCCTCCCCCACAAGCCAGGCGGTCGCGTCCTGGTCATAGAGCCGGCGGCCAGGCTCCACGCCCAACCCATCGCCGGTGACCTCGCAAGCACAGTTCTTTTTGTCCGATTTACGCGGCATGCACACCTCCTCCTTTGCGAGGAACGATGGCGAGCGCGCCGAACAGGCGCAGCCCTGAGATCACGTTAAAATTGATCACCAGGCATAATGCAACTAAAAAGAGTCTGCAAGCTTTAATTGCATCCTGAAGGGCGTTACCGCCCCCTGAACCCCGTCGCCACCAGGAAGACCTCGGAGCTGTCGCTGCGGCTGGCCTTGGGCTTGAAGTGGACGACCTTCTCGAAGTGCTTCTTCAGCCTAGCGATCACCTCGGCCGTCTCGCCGCCTTGGAAGGCCTTGGCGACGAAGGCGCCGCCGGGCTTGAGCACCTCAATCGCGAATTCGGCGCCGATCTCGATCAGGCCGACGATGCGCAGGTGGTCGGTCTCGCGGTGGCCGACGGTGTTGGGCGCCATGTCCGACATCACCAGGTCCGGCGCGCCGCCCAGCAGCTCGATCAGCTTGGGCGGACAGGACGGGTCGGTAAAGTCCATCTCCAGGATGTGGGCCGGGGCGACCGGGTCCACGGGCAGCAGGTCGACGCCGACCAGCTGGGTCACGCCACGCTCGACCGCGATCTGCAGCCAGCCGCCGGGGGCGCACCCCAGGTCGATGACCCGGGAGCCCTTGCGGAAGAAATGGAACTTGTCGTCGATCTCGCTGATCTTGAAGGCCGCCCGGCTGCGATAGCCCAGGGCTCGCGCCTTGGCCGAGAACGGATCGTTGATCTGGCGCTCCAGCCAGGCCTGCTGCGAGGGTGTGCGGCCGAAGGCGGTCTTCAGACGGGCCGGCTTGGCGCGGCCGCTCTCATTGCCGCCGGCCGGCGGCTTGACCATGCGCTTGCGGGGAGGTTCGTCGTTCATGCGTTCACCGTCGAGGGGCGGGATGACCGACCGGAGCCGCCGCGCCGGCGTCGGCGCGGCTTCTGCTGCTGATCGGACATCAGGGACATCAGGAGACCCTCTCTAAGCCCCCGATCGGCGACACGCACGCGTGAACACGGCCAAAGCTCCTGAACGGCCTGCAGGATCGCCGCCCCGGCCAGCACCAGATCGGCCCGATCGGCGCCGATGCAGGGCTCAAGGGCCCGCTCCCTGGCGGTCAGGGTCAGCAAGCGGTCGGCGGCGGCCTCGCATTCATGGCGCTGCATCCACAGGCCATCGACGATGTTGCGATCGTAGCGCGGCAGGCCCAGGTGCAGGCCGGCCAGGCTGGTGATCGCGCCGGAGGTGCCGACCATGTGGGCGCGGCCGCTCTCGAACAGCCGCCGCATCGGCTCGGCGTGCGGGAAGGCTTCGATCCGGGCCTTGACCGCGTCGACCATGGCTCGAAACCACCCCTCCTCCACTCGCTCGCCCTCGGGAAAGCGCTCGGCCAGGGTGACCACGCCGATCGGGATCGACAGCCAGGCCTTGATCGGCAGCTTCCAGGCCGCGAACTGGCGCGGCTTGCTGTCCAGCCCGCCGCCCTTGAGATCCACCCACGACAGTTCGGTCGAACCGCCGCCGACATCGACCACCAGGGCGGCCTCGGCGTCACGGTCGAACAGGCTCATGCAGCCGGCCACCGACAGCTGGGCCTCTTCCTTGGGCGTGATGATCTGCAGCCGAAGGCCCGTCTCCTCGGCCACCCGACGAACGAAGTCGGGACCATTGGTCGCACCCCGGCAAGCCTGAGTGGCCACGGCCTTCACGCGCACCACCTTGCGGCGGCGGATCTTCTCGGCGCAGACCTTCAGGGCGGCCATGGAGCGGTCCATGGCCTCGTCCGAGAGCTGGCCCGTCTGGGAAAGCCCCTCGCCCAGCCGCACGATCCGGGAATAGGCCTCGACGACGCGAAACCCGCGCGGCGAAGGCGTCGCCACCAGCAGGCGGCAGTTGTTCGTACCCAGGTCGAGCGCCGCATAGCACGACTGCTCGGCCGACGGCCGGCGCCGGCCCGAGCCCGAAGGCTGAGGCGCGCCGGGCGCTCTCGGCGCCTCCGACATGGTCGTTCCACCTTGTCTCGCAGGCGATTCATGCCGAACCGCCTCACTTCGGAAGCGAGCATAGCGGCGAGATTCCCGCGCCGGAAGGCCTCGCCTTGTCATCCGATAACGGAAGTCTACGTTCAGGTTCTAGTCAGGAGACTCGTGTAGGCTGCTCGACATGAATTCGAGACTTGCCAAATTCGCGATCGGCCAAGTGGTCAAGCACCGGATCTTCCCCTTCCGGGGCGTGGTGTTCGACGTCGATCCCGTGTTCGCCAATACCGAGGAATGGTGGAACTCCATCCCCGAGGACATCCGGCCGACCAAGGACCAGCCGTTCTACCACCTGCTGGCCGAGAACGACGACAACACCTATGTCGCCTATGTTTCCGAGCAGAACCTGCTGGCCGACGAGACCGGCGAGCCCGTGGGTCACCCGCAGACGGCGGTGATCTTCGAAAGCTTCGACCACGGCGCCTACAAGCTTCGCCCCCGGATCTCGCACTAGACGCAAGCTCTCTCCGGTCGATCTCGGTTCTCGCGCAAAATCCGAACGGAATTTGCCGCGAACCGGGCGTAACGTCGTTTCATGAGCGCAGACGGCTTTAGCAGCGGCCCGCCCCCCGGCGCGGCCGCCGATTGGACGATCGACCAAGGTTGGGAAAACTATTCCCAGGCCGAGCACGACGTCTGGATCACCCTTTACGAACGCCAGGCGGCCTTGCTGCCGGGGCGGGCCTGCGACGAATTCCTGCGCGGCCTCGACGCGTTGGACCTGCACCGTTCCGGCATTCCCGACTTCAGGCGGATCAACGACGAGCTCCAGCGCCTGACCGGCTGGAGCGTAGTGGCGGTGCCGGGCCTCGTGCCCGACGACGTATTCTTCGATCACCTGGCCAATCGCCGCTTCCCCGCGGGCCAGTTCATCCGCAGACCCGACCAGTTGGACTACCTGCAGGAGCCCGACATCTTCCACGATGTCTTCGGCCACGTCCCGATGCTGACCGATCCGGTGTTCGCCAACTACATGCAGGCCTACGGACGGGGCGGTCAGCGGGCCCTGGGCCTGGGGCGGCTGGCCAACCTGGCCCGGCTCTATTGGTACACGGTCGAGTTCGGCCTCATGGAGACCCCGCAAGGCCTGCGGATCTATGGAGCCGGGATCGTCTCCTCGCGCACCGAGTCGATCTTCGCCCTCGACGATCCCTCCCCCAATCGCATCGGCTTCGAGCTGGAGCGGGTGATGCGCACCCCCTATCGGATCGACGACTTCCAGCAGGTCTATTTCGTCATTCCCTCGATCCAGACGCTGCAGGCGGTGACCCTGCGCGACTTCGGGCCGCTGTACGACCGGCTGGCTGGCGCCAGCGATCTCGGCATCGCCGAGATCACCATCGCAGACCGGGTGATCACCGCCGGCACCCAGGCCTATGCGAAGACCGGCGGGCGGCTGGCCTCGGCGGGCGGCTGACCCTTCAGGCCGAACAGGATCCGCAGGCCGGGGATGCGCCGGACGGCCTCGTAGGTCGCGAAGCAGCCGGCGAAAGTGAGGACGACCAGGATCAACGCCTCAACCGGCTGCGGCAGGCCCAGCTTGGCCAGGTGGTGCGCCATCACCACGATCAGGGTCTGGTGGACCAGGTAGAACGGGAACACGCCGAGCGTCAGGTAGCGCAGGACGGGTCCGCCCCGGTTCAGGTGCCTGGCCCCGAAGCCCAGAATGGCCGCGATCGAGCACCAGGCGTCGGTGGCCTGCACGAAGCGCATGATCGGGCGCAGCCACTCGGGCGGGATCGGCGTGTCGTTGCGATAGACATAGGCGTAGGTCGCCCAGCCCAGATAGCCTGCGACCGCCAGGACCAGGGCTAGCCAACGCACCGCGATCAGCCGCTGGCGCAGCGCTTCGGACTTGGCCAGCCCGAACCCCAGCAGGAAGGCCGAGAAGGACACCGCGTGGACATAGTGGTCGCCGACCAGGGCGTGGGTCTCGCCGAAGCGCGGGTAGAGGGTGGCGCGCAGCAGGCCCAGGAACAGGATCGGCCACAGGATCAGGCCCGGGCCGCGCAGCACCAGCTCGGCGGCCGCCTGCAGATGGGCGCCCAGTCGCCGCCAGACCAGCAGCAGACCGGCCAGCACCAGGGTGTAGAACAGCAGGTAGGCCACGAACCACATGTGGTTCCAGGTCGGGGTGACCAGGCAACCCTCCGGGGTGCACCAGCGGCCGGAAGCGGTGACGTACTTGGTCCAGAACTCCGCGTAGGAGGCAAAGTGCAGCGATGAGCCCGGATGGGCGGCCACGTATTCGACGATCTGATAGTAAGACTGCGGCGGCACGATCACGAACATCGCGAACAGCAGCGGCGGCAGCAGGCGGGCGATCCGCGCGCCGGTCAGCTTTCCGACCGTGACCTTGTCGGCCATGAACCGGGTCGCTGCTCCCGAAACGAGAAAGAGCAACGTCAGGCGCCAGGGATTGGTCAGGAACATCGCCAGTTCCAGCTCGTCGACCGGATGTGGCGACTTCACGTGCCAGTCCCAGGGCACGTAGAACATGCCGACGTGGTACAGAATCAACAGGAAGAACGCGCCGACCCGAATCCAGTCGAGGTCGTAGCGGCGGTCAGGGATTGAAGCGGTCAAGGGCATGACGGGGCGTCCGGCGTGAAAAACGATGCGAATGTCGTGGCCCATGCCGCCGAGGCCAGCCAAGCGCCGGGGGATGGGCGGCCGCCGGCAGGGACGAGCGGAAAACACCCAGGGACGAGCGGCGCGCTTTTCGGGATGAGCGGCGAAGAGCGCCAGGGCGTCTGGCGCGCCTGGCTGCTGGGCGCGGGGCTGGTTTCCTGCATCGCCGTCGTCAATGTCCTGACCGTCCGCCATGACGCGCCGCGCCTCGGCACGCTGGCCCCCGCGATCTGGGAAGCCAGCAGCGCCCTGGTGACGATGGTGATCTTCACGCTCCCCGCCGCCGTGGCGGTGTGGACGACGCGAACGGGGCCGCGCTGGTGGCGCGCCCTGCCCGTCCACCTGGCGGCGGTCGTGCTCTATTCGGTGCTGCACGTCTCCGGCTTCGTGGCCCTGCGCAAGTTGGCCTATCTGGCCGTGATGGACGGCCCGTACCGGTTCGGACCGTTGTCGACGGAATTCCCCTACGAGTTCCGCAAGGACCTGCTGGCCTACGGCCTGGCCTCGATCATCTTCTACCTGTCGCTGAGGCGCAGCGCCCGCGAGGCCGCCGCCCAGGTCCAGACGGCGACCGCGGCCGCAAACTTCGACATTCGCGACGGGGCCCGCCTGGTCCGCGTGCCGGTCTCCGAGATCGTGGCCGTGCGATCGGCCGGCAACTATGCCGAGTTCCTGCTGGCCGACGGCCGGCGGCCGCTGATGCGGACGTCGCTGGGGGCGCTGGAGACGGGCATGGCCGCACATGGTTTCGTTCGCACCCATCGCTCCTGGCTGGTCAATCCGGTTCGCGTGACCGGCCTGCGCCCCGAAGGCTCGGGCGACTACGCGGTCGAGCTCGGCGCGGTCGAGGCGCCCCTGTCGCGGCGTTTTCCCCAGGCCCTGGCGGCGCTGCGCGGCTAGAACGTATTCAACTGAGGCGGCCTAAAACCTCGTCCTTCGACAAGCTCAGGATGAGGTTTTCTAAGCGCTGAGCTTGCAAATGGTCCTCATCCTGAGCCTGTCGAAGGACGAGGACCACGCACTCGCCCGAATCTCGGTCAGCGCTAATCCAGCAGCAGGCCCATGACGATGTCGTCGTCGACCGTGCCGTCCGGCAGCCGGCCGCGCCCGATCATCCGCCCCTCTATCCTGAAGCCCAGCCGTTCGTAGAGCCGCTGGGCGCCGGTGTTGGCCGCGCCGGTCCACAGCTCGATCCGGCCGACCGGCGGCGTCATGCTCCGGGCCGTGTCGATCAGGACGCGGAACAGGGCCGAGCCGACGCCCCTGCCCTGCCAGTCGGGATCGACCGCCACGGTCAGGTCGGTCAGCACATGGGCGAAGATCGCGACCTTCATCCGCTCGACGTGCAATTCGCCGCACAGCGCCCCGTCCACGCCCTCTGCGACCAAGTTCACGCCGCCATCGGCAGAGGCCGCCAGAGCGTGGGCCACATAGTCGGCCGTCACCTCCTCGGGCTGACGGGCCAGGCCGCCAGGCTGGGCGGCGACCTTGCGATGCAGCGCCAGGACGGCGGCCGCGTCATCAGGCGTGGCGGGACGAACGGTGAAGTCGCGCATGATCAGGCGGCTCGCTGGAACGGATAGAAGTCGCCGCCAAGGTCGAGGATCGCGGTCAGTTCGTCCAGCGCCTCGCGGCTCTCGACGATCAGCGACGGGTCGGCCAGGTCGGCTGGCGCCAGGCGGTCGCGATAGCGGCGCTCCGCCCAGGCGTTCAGCCGCCCGTGCAGGATCGCGTCGAACCGCTGGCCGGAGTTCGCGGCGGCCAGTTCAGCGTCGGTCAGCACGACCCGCAGCCGCAAACAGGCCGGGCCGCCGCCATTGCGCATGCTCTGGCGGACATCGACATATTCCACCCGGCCGATGGGCCCGTTCGAGCTGGCCAGCGCCTGCGCCGCTGCGTGGGCTCGCGGATTGTCGCGCGTCTCGCCCGGGGCCAGCAGCACCAGGCGATCCTCGCCGGGAAGGACCAGGAGCTGGGAATTGAACAGATAGCTCTTGACCAGGTCTTCCATCGGCAGGTCGGCCTCGCTGATCTCGACGAAGGCCGGTTCGAACAGGCCGTCGGCGGCGCGGCGGACCTCCGCCTCCATCGCCGCGCGATCCTCGAAGGCGCGCTCGTGGAACAGCAGGCACTCACGCGTGCCGACGCAGACCACGTCGTTGTGGAACGCCCCGCCGTCGATCGCCGCCCGGCCCTGGCGGGCGAACACGCCGCGCGCCGCGCCGTGACGGCGCTCGACCGCCTCGAACGCCTCGCGGGTCTGGCGGGCCGGATAGCGGCCTTCCCAGCGTTCCCAGGCCTCACGGCCCCAGACGAACAGGTTCACGCCCGCCTCCCCATGCTCGGCGCACAGCCGTACATGGTTGGCCGCGCCCTCGTCGGCGAAGTGCGGTTGGGCCGGCAGCGGATCGTGCACGGCGAACCGGGCCTCATCCGGGAACAGGCGGCGGAGCGACCGGGCGGTCTGCGGCCCCTCCAGGCTGCGATGCAGGTTGGTCAGCAGGTTGGCGGGGGTGAAGTGCACGCGACCGTCGGCCGTGTCGGCGCTGGGCGTCACCGTGGCGGCGTTGGCTGCCCACATCGGCGAGGCCGAGCAGGCCGCCGCCGCCAGGGCCGGCGCGTCCTTCCAGGCCTTTTCCAGCACGCTGGCGTCCGAGCCCGAAAAGCCGATCGACCGCAGCAGGGCCAGGTCCGGACGCTCGTGCGGCGGCAACACGAACTGCGGCACGCCCCAGTCGGCCAGCTTGCGCATCTTGGTCAGGCCCTCCAGCACCGCGGCCCGCGGATCGGAGACTTCGCCGGCGTTGGCCTGGCTGGCGATGTTGCCCGGCGACAGACCGACATAGGAGTGGGTCGGCCCCACCAGGCCGTCGCAATTGGCCTCGACCGCGCGCGAGGTCATTCGCGCAGGCCCTTGATATCGGCCAGAGTATTGACCACGCCTTGCGCCTCGAAACTGGCCACCGGATAGGCGCAGTAGTCGGCGGCGTAATAGGCGCTGGGCCGATGATTGCCGGAACTGCCCAGGCCGCCGAACGGCATGGTCCCGGCCGCGCCGGTCGTTGGCCGGTTCCAGTTGACGACGCCCGCCCGGATCCGCTTCAGGAAGTGATCCCAACGCGTTGTTTCACTGGAGATCAGTCCCGCGGACAGACCGTAGCGCGTGGCGTTGGCGGCGGCGATCGCGTCCTCGAAGGAGGCGACCCGACGCACCTGCAGCAGCGGCGCGAACAGCTCCTCGTCCGGCACCGTCTCGCCCGTCACGTCGACCAGGCCCGGCGAGACGAACGCCCCGCTCAGGCCGTCAACGCCCGTCATTGCGCGCACGGCCTTCCCGGGCATGGCCTTGGCGCCGGCCAAGGCCTGGGCGGCGGCGCGGTCCGAGATCAGCGGCCCCATGAAGGGCTCCTCGCGACCGTTCCAGGGACCGATCACCAGGCGCTCGGACAGGGCCGCCACGGCGTCGATCACCGCCCGCCCCGCCGCGTCGTCCGACACGATCAGGCGCCGGGCGCACGAACAGCGCTGGCCGGTGGTGATGAAGGCCGACTGCACGACCAGGGCCGCCACGGCCTCGGGATCGCCGGCGTCCCAGACCACCAGCGGGTTGTTGCCGCCCAGCTCCAGGGCCAGGATGACGTCGGGCCGGTCAGCGAAGTGGCGGCGGAAGAAGGCGCCGGCGGCCGCCGAACCGGTGAACAGCAGGCCGTCGATCTCCTGGTCGATCAGGGCCTGGCCGACCTCGCGGCCGCCCTGCACCAGGTTGATGACGCCGGGGGGAACGCCGGCCGCCTCCAGGGCCTCGACCAGCAGTTGGCCGGCCAGGGGCGTCTCTTCCGACGGCTTGAACACCACCGTGTCGCCGGCCAGCAGGGCCGGCACGATGTGGCCGTTGGGCAGGTGGCCCGGGAAGTTGAACGGCCCGAGCACCGCCATCACCCCGTGCGGGCGATGGCGTAGCACCGCGCGGCCGAACGCCATGTCGCTGGCGTGCTCGCCGGTCCGCTCGTCATAGGCCCTGATCGAGGCGTCGACCTTGCCGGCCATCGAGCCCAGCTCGGCCTTGGTCTCCCACAACGCCTTGCCCGTCTCGCGGCTCAAGGCCTCGGCAAAGGTCGCCGTGCGGGCGACCAGCACGTCCTTGTAGCGGCGCAGGACGGCGATGCGTTCTTCGCGCGGCAAGTCAGCCCAGGCCGGAAAGGCCTTGCGGGCCGCCGTGACCGCCGCCGCCACGTCGGCCGGACTGGCCGTCGCCTGGCGCCATATGACCTCGCCGGTGGTCGGATCGACAGAGGTCGCCTCGGCCCCCGCGCCCGCCCGCCAGACGCCCTCGATGAACACGCCGCCGCTCATGCCTTCACCCGCACCATTTCGCCGTCCTTGACGCCCAGGGCCGCCGCGGCGTCCCGTCCGATGATCGCGCTCTCGCCGTCGAGCAGCACCGGGGCGCGCACCGCCCGGAAGCGGGCCACCGCGCCCGAGCAGATCAGGGCCTCCTCGCCATAGGCGTCCTCGCCCAACCGCACGCGCAGCCGCCGGCCCTCGCGCACCGTCTTGATGTCGTCGCGCCGCGCCGCCACGGTCGGACCAGCGTCGAAGATGTCGATCAGGCCCGAAAAGCGGAAACCTTCGCTCTCCAACATGGCCCGGGCGGCCTCGCCCTCGCGGTGCACGCGGCCGATGGTCTCGGACGCCGCCTGCGGAAGCAGCTCGGCATAGATGGGATGGCGCGGCGCCAGGTCGAGGATGAACTGGCCGTCGGTCGAGGCGCTCATCATGTCGGCCTCGTCGAACTCCAGCCGGAAGAACTTGCTGGCGACGTGGTCCCAGAACGGACAGCTGCCGTCGACGTCGAACCAGCCGCGCAGCTCGGCCAGCACCATCTCGGCGAAGCGCTGCGGCTCCAGGCCGATCAGCATGTAGCGCGACTGGGCCAGCAGTCGCCCAGCCCCGCCCTTGCGGCGCTCGGGCTTGAGGAACAGGGACCCGACCTCGGACCAGCCCGCGCATTCGTTGACCAGCACCAGGGCCCGGTGGTCGAAGCGCTTGTCCAGGGTGGGCGAGGACTGGGCCAGGGTCACCACCCGGAACGAGAAGTGCGGGCGCTTCAAGCCCACCCCCGCCTTGACCCCGGCCACGCCGACGACGTCGCCTTCGGCCAGGTCCTCCAGCATCAGGGTGTACCAGGCCTCCGGCGCGGCGACTTCGGAGTGGAAGCTGGCCTGGGACAGGTCCAGGCGGGCGCGCAGGGTCTGTTCGTCCTCGGGCAGGCTGGTGAAGCCGCGACCCGACAGGACGGCCAGCTCCATCAGGCTGTCGAAATCGGCGGGCATGGCGGGGCGGACGACGAGCATGTTTCAGACGGTCTCCGCGAGGTCGGTCATGGCGCGCAGGGCCGGACCGTCGATCTCGCCGCTGGCCAGTTTCATCAGGATCAGGGCCGACAGCTGGGCGCGCTCGACGAAGCTGTCGGGCCAGGCATGCTCGGCCTCGCTGTGGATGTCGCCGCCCCGCACCCCCAGGGTGTCGACGTTGGGCAGGCCCGAGGCGAACAGGTTGTTGCCCTCGCAGACCCCGCCGGACGGCTTCCAGGCGATGTCCTGGCCCAGCAGCGCGCCCACGTCCTTGATCGCCCCGAACAGTCGCTGCTGGGCGGCGTTGAACGGCTTGGCGCCGCGGGTGATCCGGCCGTGAAGGTGAGCGTGCAGCCCCTCGCCCGTCGACGCGACGATCTTGTCGACCTCTCTTTCGAACCAGGCGGCGTCATCGGCGGCGGGGAAGCGCAGATTGAACCGCACCACGGCCACGTCGGGCACCATGTTCAGCGGCGAACCGCCGTCGATCTTGGCGATGTTGCAGGTCACGCCGTCGCGCAGGCCGTTCAGAGCGTGCAGGGCCTGGGCGATGCGGGCGGCCTCCATCACCGCGTTGCGGCCGGCGGCGAAGTCGCGCCCGGCATGGGCCGCCTTGCCGTGGACCACGATATGGAAATTGCCTGAACCCTTGCGGGCGCTGGCCAGCGCCCCGTCGGCCAGGGCCGGCTCGTAGGTCAGGCCCACATGCCCCAGGCGCGCGAATTCCGCGAGGATCGGGGCCGAAGCCACCGAACCGATCTCCTCGTCCGGCGACAGCAGCACGCGATAGCCGACGTTGTGGGCAAGCGGATGGCGCTCGAAGGCCTCCAGCGCCGCCAACATCACCGAAATCCCGCCCTTCATGTCGGCGATCCCCGGACCGTGCAGCGCGCCGTCGGGGCGCGTCGTGACCGCCTGGAAGCCGGAGGTCTCGGGATAGACCGTATCGTAGTGGCCGGTCAGCACGACCTGCACCGACGCTTCGGGCCGCACGACCACGGCGATCGCCGCCGGATGGGCCTGCTCTCCGACGCGACCGTCGGCCCCGACCTCGGGCGAGGCGCCCAGCGGGATATCGGTCGGCGCGGCCGGCAGGTTTCCGAAGGCGTCGAGCAAAACTTGCCGTTGGCGCTCGAGGCCAGCCATGTGCCGGCTTCCCGAGTTGATGGCGCACCAGGCGACCGCGCGATCGATGATCAGCGGGCCCTGATCGGCCAGATGTCGCAGAACGGCGCGATCCTCGTCGTTGAGTCGCATGAATCCACTGTCTCCCTCAGTTCAAACTAAACCAAGGGCCGCGGACAATTCGTGCTTCCTCGAACCCGGAAACCGGTCGCCCGCGCAACAGCCTTGCTCCGAACAAGCCCCGGCCCGGTCAAGGCCAGGGTCGGCGTTCGGATCGGTCACTGCATGCCTCCACCAGCTTGTCGAGCCGACGGCGCGGACGAGGCGGAGGCGCGCTAGTTGTAGTCCTTTCTCCAGCGGACCGAAAGCTGGGCGTCGCCCTGGCTGCCGATCTTGGAGACCAGCGACAGGGCCCGGCGCACGCGCCACTCGACCTGGGCCGAGGTGCCTTCACGTCCGCCGCCGATGATCTCGACATAGACGTCGTCGGTCACGTACTTGCCACCGGAGACCGTCATGCCCGTGGCGCTCTCGGCGAACGACAGGCGGTCTAGCCCGGCCAGGCTGCGCAGGTTGCCGATCACGTCGAAGCCGCCGCCGCCGGCCAGGGCGGCCAGGGCCGAGGCCAGCTGCGCCGCCTCGATCGGGGTCAGGTTGGCGGCTGACGAGCCAAACAGCACCTGCGACAGCACCTCGTCCTGCGGCAGCTCGGGCTTGGAGGTCAGGGTGATCTCGGGCTTGGCCGCGGTGCCCTGCACCTTGACCACGGCGGTCAGGGCCGGATCCTCGCGGGTGGCGGTCAGGTCCAGCCGGATGCGGTCCAGCTGCGTGGCCAGGCGGACCGTGCCGTTCTGGTCGAACTCAAAGCGCTTGCCGGCGAAATCGTACTCGCCGCGCACCATCCGCGCCTCGCCGTCCAGGACCGGGCTGTTGGTCGAGCCGCCGACATGGGCGTTCAGCGAGAGTTCGACGTCCAACCCGCGACCACGCACGAAGATGCGGCGCGGCGCGGTCAGGGTGACGTCCAGCAGCATGCCGCTGCCGGGTTCGACCTTTCGGGCCTCGACGCCCTGGTCCATCTCGTCCGGCCGGTTGCGCTCGACGACATCCATCGAGACCACGCCGGCCGGGGTCTTGGTCTGGGCCGAGACATCGGCGCGGTCGATGACCAGGGCGCCGGCCATCTTGACCTTGCCGTCGGCGCCGCGATTGACCGTGGTCTGGCCGCTGGCCGTGGCCGAGGCCAGTTCGTTGTCGATGACCCGGAAGCCCTTCAGGTCCAGCTTGAAACTGCCCAGGCCGCCGCGGGCCAGGCTGATCCGGCCCGAGCCCGACATCGTGCCGCCCTGGCCGTCGCCCGCCGAGACCTGGCTGACGTCGATGGCGTTGTCGGCCAGGCCCACGCGCACGATGACGTCGCGCAGGCTGAGGCCCGTCTGGCCGTCGTCGACCCGGCCGCCCTCCAGGCTGGCGCGGCCCGTCAGGCGCGGATCGGCCAGGGTGCCGGCCAGTTCGCCCTCGGCGTCGATCTTGCCTGACACGCTGCGCTCGGAGCTGCCCAGGAGATCCCACAACGGCTTGATCTCGCCCTGGGCCGTGAACTGGCCGCGCACCGCACGCTGGCGATTGATCGCCAGGTGGAACGGCTTGGCCGAGGCCTCCGTGGGCAGGACCACCTCGGCCCTGGCCTGCAGACCCTGGCTGGTGGTGCTGGTGGCGTTGATCGTCATGGTGTTGTCGCGCAACACGCCACGGATCTCGGCGTTCAGGGCGCGGTCGGTGCGAGGACCGCGCTCGCGGGCTCCGATCAGGTTGGCGTCGAACTCGCCGGCCAGGGTCGGGCCCGACCCGCTGAGCGTCAGGTGGGCGTCGACCTTGCCGGCCATGTCGGGATTGATCGCGGTGAGGCTGACGCCGGTCAGCTGGGCGCGCAGCGTGGCCAGGTCGCCGCCGACGTCGGCATCGAGATCGGCCGCGCCGTCACCGACCGACAGCCGCAGACGGGCGTTGGTCCGCGGGCCGCCGAACCGGATCTGGGCGGCTTCGCGGGTCTTGATCTCGGTCCGCGCCATGGCGCCGGCCGCGTCGAGGGCCAGGAGGTATTCCGGACCCGACTGGGTCAGCACGCCCGAGCCGTTCAGCTTCCACCGGCCGGACGGAGCCTCGCCCCGCGCGTCGACGGTCAGCGGCAGGCGCGCCATCGGACCGGCCGCCTTGATGCCGGCATGCCGGACCTTCCACGCCCCGCCGACGATGTCGTCGGCGGCCAGGTCGAGCTGGGCCACGGGCCCCGCCGGGCCGTCGGTGATCTTGGCCGTGCCGGCGACCCGGCCCTGGGTCAGGAAGGCGCCCGGCCCGACCGCCACCACGAGGTCGGCCGTAGCCGGGCGGCCGCTGCGGAGCGACACCGCGCCCTTGGCCTTGGCGCCGCCGGCGTCGACGTCCAGGTCGGACAGCTCCAGCCCGCCCAGCGCGAAGCTGAACGCCGCTCGTCCCTTGGCCGGCCCGTACTGGCTGCCCGCCGCGATGGAGGCCGTCCCGTCCCCGCCGTCCGCTCGCTTGGCGAACGACAGGACAAGGTGAGCGTCCTTCAGCGGCAGGCGCGGCACGTCGATGGAGTCGAAGTCGGCGATCAGGTCGACCCTGGGCGCCGTCAGCGTCCCGGTCACCGCGCCCGCGCCCCTGGCCTTGCCGGCGACCTCGATCGGCCCGGCGACGAACGGTCCCGTAGCGGTCCAATCCAGCTTGAAGCCCAGCGCCGGTCCCGGGCCGAGCACGCCCGAGCCGCGGACCGAGGCGGCTGCCCCGTCCAGCTTGGCGTCGGCCACCGACAACCGTTCGTTGGCCCAGGAGGCCCGGGCGTTCAGCCGCGGGGTCTTGCCCAGCAGGCGGTCGAGTTCGGCCAGACCGGTCGCGAAGTTACCGCCCCGCGCATCGACGCTCAGCAGCCAGGGCTTGCCGACGCCTTGGCTGGCCGACCATCGCGCCGTCGCCTGCCCCTTCATGCCGGGGTGAACCGGGGACAGGGAACCGACCCTGGCCTCGCCCTTGAACGACAGGCCGCCGAGGATGCCGCGTTCGCCTTCGGCGATGACGGTCAGGTTGGGGGCCTGGACCTTGGCCGAACGGATAAGGAAGCGACCGTCCTTCAGCCGCGCCCCTTCGAACTGGGCCGATGGCGCGCGGCCCAGCACGGCCAACAGCCCCTGCCCGCCGCCGCCCTCGCTGGTGGCCGCGCCCTTGAGGCTCAGCTCGCCCCGCTTCCAGCCGACGGAAGCCGGTCCCCGGACACGCGCCAGGCGATAACCAAGCAGGGACAAGTCCCGGACATCGACCCGGCCGTCGATCGATAGGCCGTCACCGGCCAGGTGAAGGACGCCTTCCGCGACGCCCGCGCCCATGGTCGGCAGCGGCGTCACGCGCGACAGGTTCCCGACCTTGGCGGAGAAGTTCAGTCCGGCGGGCGCGGTGATCCGCTTGCCCAGGTCGGCCGGGCCGTGGGCGACCAAGCTCAGGTTCTGGCTGTCGACTTTCACGTCCAGGTCACTGAACGCCCCGCTCTTGCGCCCGACGATCGAGAAGCGGGCGTCGGCTCCGAACATCTTCTCCTCACGGTCGGTCAGGCTCGAGGCCGCCAGGTCGATATGGCCCGTCGCCGAACCGCCCTGCGGCGTCCAGGCGCCGCCGGCCTTCAGCGGCGTGGCGTCGCCGGACCGCGCCAGCAGGGTGAACGCGCCCTGGCTCATCGTGCCGTGGGCCTTGGCGTTCAGGTCGAAAGGCCGGTCGGGCGACAGCCCCATCGCCCCGGCCAGGGCTCCGCCATTGGCTTCCTGGGCCTCGGCGTCGAGCAGCAGGGTCTTGTCGCGCCCGAGATCAAAAACCAGCTTCAGGTGATCGCCGACATGCAGGCGACTGATCGCCTTCAAGGCGCCTTTCTGGCCGCCCAGCCGCTCGGACTCGTAGTCGCCGCTCAGGTCGAAGTCGCCGGCCTGACGGCTGAATTCCGGCCGGGTGATCAGGCGCAGGGCGACCCGGTCCAGGTCCACCGAAACCGGCGCGACGCTGGACTTGCCCGCGGGGGTCAAGGTCGGGCGGCGCAGCACCACCACCTGGCGGGCCGTGATCTCGTCGGCGTGGAACCGGCGGTAGAACAGTTCGGCCGGGCGCCAGTCGACATAGAGGTCGGCAGCCTCGAGCCAGACGCCTTTTTCGTCGCTGATCGTCAGACGGCGCACCCCGAACGCGTTCCAGATGTCGCCCGTCAGGCCCTCGATCTTCAGCCGGCCGATGCGGCCCAGCTTCAGCCCGCTGGTGCGAGCTTCCAGGAAGGCGCGGCCCTGAGGCGTAATCGCGCCGAAGCGCACGCCGCCCAGCAGCACGGCGACCAGCACCACCAGGCTGACCGAAATGATGATGACCAGGCCCGGCCAGCCGATCTTGCGCGCGACCTTGGTCGCCGTCTCGGCGACGGCGTCCGCACCCTCTTCAGGCGGTGGGGCTGCGTCGGTCAAAAGGCCTGCCCGATGCTGATATAGACCTGGAACGCCGGGTCGCCCGATCGCCGGCTGACCGGCATGGCGATGTCGGCCCGGATCGGCCCGAAGCCCAGGTCGTAGCGGACGCCCACGCCTACGCCGACTCCGAAATCATCGCCGTTGGGCCATTTGTCGACCCCGACAGCGCCGGCGTCGATAAAGGCCACCGCCCCCCACGTGTCGGTGAACTTGTGGCGCAGCTCGAGCGAGCTTTCCAGCAACGACAGGCCGCCCTGCGGCGTGGTGGTGTTGTCGATCCGCGGCCCGATGGCCTGGTAGGAAAAGCCGCGCACCGACCCGCCGCCGCCGGCGTAGAAGCGTTTGGAGGCCGGCACCTCCGGCATGGTGCCGCCCAGGATCTGCCCGGCCTTGATCCGGCCCGCCAACACGGTGCGCGCGCCCTCGCCGAACGGCAGATAGGCCGTGCTTTGGGCCTGGACCTTCATGAAGGCCATGGTCAGGTCGCCGGTGATCGCGGTCGGCTCGGCCCGCACGTCCAGCCGCCATCCCTTTGTCGGATCCAGCACGCTGTCGGACCGATCCCAGGCCTGCGCGCCCAGTAAGGTGAAGGTGGCGAAGTTCTGCCGGATGTCGGTGGTCACGCCGTTGGCGGTGGTCGGCGAATCGATCTGCGAGACGTCCAGCGACACGCCGTAGGTACGATAGATGGTCGGCTGCAGACGCCGCGTCAGGTCGGCGCCGATGTGGGCGCCGGTTTCGGTATAGGCGTCGGTGTTGTCGCGGAAGATGGCGGTGTTCAGCTTCAAGGTCTGCTGACTGCGCCGCCAGTGCGGCAGGGCCAGCTCGGCCTCCAGGCGGCTGTCCAGCTTGGCCAGGCGCGCCGTCAAGGTGGTGGTGTCGGCCCTGTGGAGGCGGTTGTACCGGATCCACTTGGCGTCCACGCCCGGCCCGTCGGTGCTCGAATAGCTGGCGCCCAGCTCGATCGTCTTGGCTTTGCGATCCGCCAGGGTGACGATCACCGGCCGCAGGCCGTCCGGAGTCGCCTTGTCCTTGGGGGCCAGCGACACCGAAACCGTGTCATAGACCCCCGTGTCGCGCAGCCGCCGCTCAAGCTCGGCGATGTCGTCGGGCTCATAGATGTCGCCCGACTTCCAGGGCGCCAGGTGCTGCACCCAGGCGGACTTGGAGCGTCCCTGGGTGACGACCTGTATGCCGTCAACATGGGTCAGATCGCCGGCCGCGATGTGGAAGGTCGGACGCACCGTGTGGTCGGCGTGATCGACCACGACCTCGCGCGGCTCGGCCGCGGCGTCCGCATAGCCCAGCTGCTGCACCTGGGAGACCGCGCGCCCCTCGGCCGCCAACACGTCGGCGGCCCGGCCCGGCGCGCCCGGCGTCAGCCGGATGACGCTCTGGGCCCGCTGGGCGACGCCTTCGTCGGGCGGCGTTCCGCTCCAGGCCAGCTGGGGGTCGGCGATCACGAAGACCGGCCCCGGCGTGATCTTGAGAATGGCGCGCGGCGGATCGGCCTCGGAGACGTCCGGTTCGACGACATAGCCGTAATAGCCTTCCGAGCGCAGCACGGCGACGGCCTCGTCGCCGGCGTCGCGGGCTCGGCGGCGGGCTTCGGAGCGGCTGCGCGCCGGCTGCTTGGCCTCGGTCATGGCGCGCTGGATCGCCTCGCGCAGCGCACGGTCTTCGACCCCGGTGACGGTCGCCGCAGGCTCGGCCGCATTGGCATGGCCTGCGACCATCAGGGTCGCCGCGGTCACGCTAAGGGCAAATCTCTTACGCACCAAGCCTTCCGATTCCCGCGTGGAGCGCCCCCGAACCCCTGTAATCGCCCCCCCGCCGGCTGTCACGCGGTGAAATGTAATCAAACGCTTCCGGCCACGGGCCTGCATGCGCCAGAGCGGCGCCCAAATGTTGGGCAGGACCGCACATTTCGTCATCGCGGCAAGAAAAGCACCGCTTGCGCCCTTCGCGCGTTCTAGGCTGGATCGGGACGCGCCGCCTCACTGCGGCGCGAAGGGCGGACAAAGTGGACACGGGCGTGGCGGCGAAAATCCAGGACATCGACGATACTCCCACCTTGCCGATGACCGGGGCGGCCTATCTGCCCGGCGTGGCCTATGACGAGATGATCGCCCACGGCGGCGACGTGCGGGCCCACTATGCGGCGCTGCAGAGCCGGATCTCCACGCTCGGGGCCGGCGAGCTGGCCGACCGGCAGCGGATGCTCGAGCGCTCGTTCCTGCTGCAGGGCATCACCTTCACGGTCTACGGGGCCGACAGCGCCACCGAGCGGATCATCCCCACCGACCTTTTCCCACGCATCCTGCCGGCCCAGGAATGGGCCAAGATCGAGGCTGGCCTGACCCAGCGCCTGCAGGCGCTGAACATGTTCCTGGCCGACATCTATGGCGAACAGCAGATCCTGATGGACGGGGTGGTGCCGCGCGAACTAGTGCTGGGCGCGCCCTCGTACCGTCGCGAGATGCAGAACCTCTACGTGCCGCACAAGGCCTACGCCAACGTCTGCGGCAGCGACCTGATTCGCGGCCAGGACGGCGAGTTCGCCGTGCTGGAGGACAATCTGCGGGTGCCGTCCGGCGTGTCCTACATGCTGGCCAACCGCGACGCCTCCAAGCGGACCTTCCCCGGCGCCTATCGCGAAGCCGGCGTGCGGCCGGTCGAACGCTATCCCGACCTGCTGCTGGCTACGCTCAAGAGCATGAGCGCCGACTGGCGGCCGAACCCGCAGGTCGTGGTGCTGACCCCCGGCGTCTATAACTCGGCCTATTACGAGCACGCCTATCTGGCGCGGCTGATGGGCGTGCCGCTGGTCGAGGGGCGCGACCTCGTGGTCCATGACAACATGGTCTACATGCGCACCACCACCGGCTTGCGCCGGGTGGACGTGATCTACCGCCGGGTGGACGACGACTTCATCGACCCCCTCACCTTCCGCCGCGACTCGTCGCTGGGCGCGGCGGGCCTGTTCAACGCCTACCGGGCCGGCAATGTGGTGATGTGCAACGCGCCGGGCACCGGCGTGGCCGACGACAAGGCCGTCTACGCCTTCGTGCCCGACATCATCCGCTATTACCTCGGCGAGGACGCCATCCTGCCGAACATCGAGACTTTCCTGTGCCGCGAGCCCGCCCAGCTGAGCCACGTGCTGGACAATCTCGACAAGCTGGTGGTCAAGGCGGTGGGCGCCTCGGGCGGCTACGGCATGCTGGTGGGCCCCCACGCCTCGGCCCGGGAGCGCTCGGAATTCGCCGACGCCCTGAAGGCCGATCCGGCCAACTACATCGCCCAGCCGACCATCCAGCTGTCGACCGCCCCATGCCTCGTGGACGGCCGCATCGAGCCGCGCCACGTCGACCTGCGGCCCTTCATCCTGTCGGGCGAGAAGACCGTGGTCACGCCCGGCGCCCTGACCCGCGTGGCGCTGAAGCGCGGTTCGCTGGTGGTCAATTCCAGCCAGGGCGGCGGATCGAAGGACACCTGGGTCCTGGCCGAGGAGAACGGCCACAACGGCAATGGCGCCGGCCACTCTGCCGAAAAAGGAACCGGCCAATGATGCTCGCCCCCTTCCTGACTAAGGAGTGGCTCGCATGATGCTCGCTCGCGTCGCCGACAGCCTCTACTGGCTGGGCCGCTACATCGAGCGGGCCGAGCACCTGTCGCGCCTGTCGACGGTGATGCTCAACGCCACGCTCGACCAGACCGACACCGGGGCCGAGGCCGTGCGCATCGCGCTGTCGGCGGTCGGCGAGACCGACCTGACCGCCGGCGCCTTCGAGGCGGCCAAGGGCCTGGTCCTGGACCGCTCGGATCCCAACTCTGTGGTCTCGTCCCTGTCGCGGGCCCGGGAAAACGCCCGCCAGGTTCGCGACCAGATCACGACCGAGACCTGGGAGCGGCTGAACCTGCTCTATCTGAAGGTCATGGACCGCAACGCCGGCCGCGAGTTCGCCGACAATTCGGTGACCTTCCTGCACGACATCATCGCCGACGTGCACCTGTTCAAGGGCGCGGCCGACACCACCATGAGCCATGGCGAAAGCTGGCGGTTCATGATGGTGGGCATGTACCTGGAGCGGGCCCAGTTGATCGCCGGCCTGCTGGAGGCCTGCTTCGCTGAGGACAGCCCCAGGGTCAACGACCACCTGGCGCTGGTCAGCCTGCTGCGGATGGGCTGCGCGCTGGAGCCGTATCTGCGGGTTTATACCGCCGAGATCGAGCCGCGGCACATTCTGGAGTTCATGGTCTTCGACGAGGACTTCCCGCGCTCGATCCGCTTCGCCACCAGCCAGATCGAAAAGCACCTCAGCGAACTGGCCCGCCACGTCGAAGCCACCGGACGGGCCGCCCCCGAACGGCTGGCCGGCCGGCTGAAGGCCCGGCTGGAGTTCGCCGACGTCGGCGAACTGGAAAGCCAGGGCGCCGGCGAGCTGCTGACCACCGTCGCCAACGAATGCGCCCGCATCCACCAGGCGATCTACGAGACCTTCGTCGCCTACCCCTTGGAAATGCGCCTCCCCGCCTGAGGCGGGTCGCTTAGGAATACCGCCCGTGTTGCTCGAGATCCGCCACGTCACCCAGTACCATTACGAGCGGCCCGTCCGCGAAAGCCTGATGGAGCTGTGGATGCAGCCCCAGAAAGGCGCGCGCCAGCGGCTGGTCAGCTTCGAGCTGGACATCGAGCCGGCCGCCCAGATCTTCTCCTACGCCGACAGCTTCGGCAACGCCGTCTACCACTTCGACGTGCCCCAGCCGCATGACGGCCTGACGATCATCGCCCGCTCGGCCGTCGAGACCGAGCCGGTGCACGAATGGCCAATGCCGCTGGACATGGGCGAGTGGGAGCGGCTGAAGAGCGCCTTCGTGAAGGGCGAGTGCTTCGACTACCTGCAGCCGCACGGCTTCGTCCAGGTGACGCCGGCCCTGGAGACCTTCATCGCCGAGCACGATCTGGACGCCCTGCGCCGCCGCGATCCGTTCTCGGCGGTCCAGGCCCTGTGCGACACGATCTACAAGGCCTTCGAATATCAGCCCGGGGTCACCGACGCCGACAGCCCGATCGACCTGGCGCTGAGCGCCGGCCGCGGCGTCTGCCAGGACTTCGCCCATGTGATGCTGGCCGTCTGCCGCGCCTGGGGCATCCCGGCCCGCTACGTCTCCGGCTATCTGTTCACCGACCGCGAAGCCGGCGACCGCTCCGATCCCGACGCCACCCACGCCTGGGTCGAGGTGTTCCTGCCCAGCTATCGCTGGGTGGGCTTCGATCCGACCAACAATGTGATGGCCGGCGAGCGCCACGTGGCTGTGGCCGTGGGCCGCGACTATGGCGACGTCACCCCGTCGCGCGGGGTCTACAAGGGCGATTCCGAGAGCCACCTGGCGGTCGGCGTCTCGGTGCGCCGGGCCCGGGCGGCCGTGGCCGAGCCGGAATTCCTGCGCCTGCCCCGCCCCTCGGCCCCGTTCGGCTCCGCCAATCGCCGCCGGGCCAGCGCCGACGCCATCCGCGAACAGCAGCAACGCCAGCAGCAGCAACAGTAGACCGCCCGCGGCGACCTGGCCTAGGTTAGCGCTAACAAAGCGACGACCTGGGAGGGCCGCGAATGTCGGAAGGGCCAAACGGGGCGTCGCCGCGCCTCGCTCTGGTGGATGGCCTGCGGGGCTACGCCCTGATGGGCCTGTTCCTGGTCCACATGCTGGAATATTTCGAGCTCTACTGGGCGCATCCGAATCCGACGCCGGTGACCACGGCGGTCTTCACCCTGTTCATGGGCAAGACCTTCTCGCTGCTGGCCCTATGCTTCGGCTTCAGCTTCTTCGTGATGATGGACGGCGCGGCGCGCCGGGGCCAGCCGTTCGCCGGCCGCTTCACCTGGCGGCTAGTCCTGCTGGCCCTGATCGGCGTCCTGCACGGCCTGGTCTATCGCGGCGACATCATCGTGGTTCTGGCCCTGGCCGGCTTCGTGCTGATCCCGTTCGACAAAGTCCGGTCCAACCGCGTCCTGCTGCTGGTCGCGGCCGTCTGCTTCCTGCAGCCGTACATCCTGCTGTGGATCGTGGCCGGTAACGCCGGCGCGCCCTGGGCTCCGGCCAAGCCGCACTTCTTCTCCGATCCCGCGATGGCGGTCTATCTGAGCGGCGACATCGGCCAGGTGCTGCAGGCCAACCTGTGGGACGGCCAGGTCAACAAGTGGTGGTTCTTCATCGAGACCGGCCGCTGCGTGCAGGTGCTGGGCCTGTTCCTGGTCGGGCTGGTGTTGGGCCGGGTCGGCTTCTTCGCCGATCCCGGACGCTTCCGCCGGGGCCGCCTGGTCGCCCTCGCCGTCGCGGCGCTTGTCGCCGCCGTCTGCCATGTCGTCAAAGCCAAGACCACGGGCCATGAGAGCGGGCCGGTGTTCTGGACCAACATGCTGGCGGGCGGCTGGTTCGACCTGTCGTGCATGGCCGCGTCAGTGCTGATCTTCGTCCAGCTTTGGCGGGCTGGCGGCGAGCGGGTCCTGCGCGCCCTGGTCCCGGTCGGCAGGATGACGCTCAGCCTCTATGTCGGCCAGTCGCTGGTCTTCATCCCGCTGTTCTATCCGTTGGGCCTGGGCCTCTATGCGCGGATGACGCCGGGCCTGGCCCTGGCGATCGGCCTCGCCGCCGTGGTCGCGCAGCTGCTGCTGGCGGCGGCCTGGTTCAAGGCCTTCCACTACGGTCCGCTGGAGTGGCTGTGGCGGTGCGGGACGCGGCTGTCGTTCGACATCCCGTTCCGGCGCGGACCCGAGTCCCGGACCGCCTAGATCGGGTAGACGTGGCTCTTGCGGGCCACGATCCTGACCGTCCCGGCGAACTGCGCGGCCTCGGACCGCGAGGCGCAGACCTCGACGGCGCGCCCGTCGGCGGCGGTGGCGGCCACGGTCGTCAGGGCGCCCTGCACGTGGGCCCGGTCGACCCGGACCTCGAAGCCGCCTTCGTCCAGGGCGAAGTCGTGCGGCCGCACGAACGCCACGGCCGCCCCGTCGCGGACGCCCTTGGCCGAAAACGAGACCGCGCCCGAGGTGAACCGGCCGCCGGCGACCGTCCCCTCGAAGCGGTTGGCCTCGCCCACGAAGCCGCAGACGAACGGGGTGGCCGGATTGTCGTGCACCTCGTCTGGCGTGCCGATCTGCTCGATGCGGCCGGCGTTGAGGATCGCAACCCGGTCCGCCAGGCCCAGGGCCTCTTCCTGGTCGTGGGTGACGAAGATGGTGGTGACGCCGGTGGCGTCGTGCACCCGGCGCAGCTCCTTGCGCAGCGACTTGCGGACGGTGGCGTCCAGGGCGCCGAACGGCTCGTCCAGCAGCAGCACGCTGGGCTGCACGGCCAGGGCGCGCGACAGGGCCACCCGCTGGCGTTGGCCGCCCGACAGCTGCGAGGGGTAGCGCTTGCCCAGACCCTCCAGCTCGACCAGCTTCAGCAGTTCGTCCACCCGGCGGGCGATCTCGGCCTTGGGCGGCTTGTCCTGGCCCTTCCGCACGTCCAGGCCGAAGGCGATGTTGCGCGCCACGGTCATGTGCTTGAACAGGGCGTACTGCTGGAACACGAAGCCGACGCGGCGGGCCGCGGCCGAGGCGAAGGTCACGTCCTGGCCCGCGAACAGCACCTGGCCGGCGTCGGGGAACTCCAGGCCGGCGATGGTGCGCAGCAGGGTCGTCTTGCCCGAGCCCGACGGACCCAGCAGCGCCACGAGTTCGCCGTCGGCGATCTCCAGGTCGACACTGTTCAGGGCTGGATAGCGCCCGAACTTCTTTTCGACGGAACGGATGGAAATGGTCATGGGAGCGTCTTCGTTCCGGTCATCTAGTGGCCGCCGCCGCGCTTGACGTCGGGTTGGGCGATCTCGAGCAGGCTCTTGAGCACCAGGGTCACGATCGCCAGCAGGCAGAGCAAGGCGGCGACGGCGAAGGCGGCGACGAAGTCGTACTCGTTGTACAGGATCTCCACGTGCAGCGGCATGGTGTTGGTCAGGCCGCGGATGTGGCCGCTGACCACCGAGACCGCGCCGAACTCGCCCATGGCCCGGGCGTTGCACAGCAGCACGCCGTACAGCAGGCCCCAGCGCACGTTGGGCGCGGTCACCCGCCAGAAGGTGTAGAGGCCCGAGGCCCCCATCGAGACGGCGGCCTCCTCCTCCGACACGCCCTGCTCCTGCATCAGCGGGATCAGCTCGCGGGCGATGAACGGGAAGGTCACGAAGATCGTCGCCAGCACGATGCCGGGCACGGCGAAGATGATCTTGATGTCGTGGTCGATCAGGTGCTCGCCGAACCAGCCCTGCAGGCCGAAGACCAGCACGTAGATCAGGCCCGCCACCACCGGCGACACCGAGAACGGCAGGTCGATCAGGGTGATCAGCAGGGGCTTGCCCGGGAAATCGTGCTTGGCGATGGCCCAGGCGGCGCACAGGCCGAACAGGGCGTTGAACGGCACGGTGATCCCCGCCGTGATCAGGGTCAGCTTGATCGCCGCCCAGGCGTCAGGCGTCGTGATCGCGTCCAGCGCCGGCCCCAGCCCCTTGCGCAGGGCCTCGGCGAACACCGCCGCCAAGGGCAGGATCAGGACCAGGCCGAGGAAGAGCAGGACCAGGCCGACGACGACGATCTTGGCCCACAGCGGGTCGTCGGTCGGATGGCGGAAGTCCGCCTTGGTCGGGACGGCCATCAGACGAACCTCCGCGACCAGGCCTGGATGGCGTTGATGACCAGCAGCATCAGGAACGAGACGCCCAGCATGACCAGGGCAATGGCCGCGGCGTTGGCGTATTCGAACTGCTCCAGCTGGATGATGATCAGCAGCGGCGCGATCTCGGACTTGTAGGGCATGTTGCCGGCGATGAAGATCACCGAGCCGTACTCGCCGACCCCGCGGGCGAAGGCCAGGGCGAAGCCGGTCAGCCAGGCCGGGCCCAGGGCCGGCAGGATGATCCGGCCGATGGTGGCGAACCGGCCCGCGCCCAGACTGGCGGCGGCTTCTTCGACGTCCGCGGAGAGGTCGCGCATCACCGGCTCCAGGGTGCGGACCACGAACGGCAGGCCGATGAAGATCAGGGCGATGGTGACGCCGACCGGGTTGTAGGCCGCCTTGATGCCCAGCGGGGTCAGGTACTGCCCGACCCAGCCGTTGGGGGCGTACAGCGTGGCCAGGGCGATGCCGGCCACGGCGGTGGGCAGGGCGAACGGCAGGTCGACCAGGGCGTTGACCACGGCTTTGCCAGGGAACTCGTAGCGCACCAGGGCCCAGGTGGTCAGCACCCCGAACACCCCGTTGATCACCGCCGCCACGAACGCCGCGCCGAAGGTCAAGCGATAGGCGGCCATCGCCCGTTCCGAGAAGGCGGCGGCGACGAACTGGGCCGGCGACAGGGCCGAGGCCTTGATAGCCACCGCCGACAGCGGGATCAGCACGATCAGCGACAGGATCGTCAGGGTCACGCCCAGGGTCAGGCCGAAGCCTGGAATGGCCGAGCGCCGGCGAAACAGCGGGCGGCGCGGGGCCGGCGTCTTGTTCGCCGAAGAGGGCGGCGCGGAGATCGTTTCGGCGGTCATCGGGTGATCGTCGTCCAGCATCCGCGTCGGGCCCCGGAAGGAGCCATGAAAACAGGAACGCGCCAAGCCGCGAATTGGCCAAGGTGCGGTGAAGTTGGAGCGGCTTAAATCCCTACACGGCCGGTCGGGTCAATTGAGTTCATCGAGGGGGGAGGACAGAAAAACTGCGGCCGACGCCGTTCCCCCCTCCGGCCCAACGGGCCATCTCCCCCAGAGGGGGAAGATCTAATCGCGCTAGATGCTCCCCCTATGGGAGAGCTGTCGCGAAGCGACTGAGGGGGTCTTCGGCGGACACAGGTTCGCACTCACGCGCCGAAGCTGCGATCGGATGGGAAGGGTGCGAAGCGCCCGGGCCTCGCCCGGATGATTTGCAGTTGTAAGTACCGTTTCGACGAAGTTCGAGCGCTTCGCGTGGAGCCGTTATCCGGAAGCCTTCGGGTCGCGGATTTTTAACCCGCTCCGAGACGCTTCCGAAGAAGCACGGCGGACAAGGCCTTCCCGCTCGTCCACCCCTGAAAGCCGCATCGGTCGCCGTACGTGCGCCCTCCCCGTGCTTCCAGGTGCAAGCATTATGGGACAGGCTGGAAACCCAAGGATCGGAAACCTGCGTTTTCTTCCAAGGCTTTGATCTTTTTCGATGTTGTTTCGATGATCGCGGGGATAGACGCGCGAACCATGGACACCGGGCTCGTCGCATGGCTGAATCGCGGCCTAGATCGGGGGCTTTCCAGATATGACCGACGCCGCAGTGCAAAGGGGCTTCGAAGCCGCGCGCGTGTTGAAGCACGCCATGACGATCTTCCGGCGCGACGCTTTCAAGATCCTGCTGTTTTCAGCGCTTTTCGTCGCTCTGCCCGACCTGGGCATGGACGCCCTGACCCGGGTCTTCAGCAGGCCCGAGACAGGCTACGCCGCCCCGAATACTTGGATCATGATCTTAGTCAGCCTGCTGGTGTCCATGCTCGGCTCGGTCACCTTGCAGGCCGCGATCTCTCGCAGCGCCCTGAGCAGGCTGGAAAGCCCCCAAACGGCCGGCGCCGCGCCGTTCGGCGGTGCCCGCGACTACCTGACCCTGCTGGCGCTCGGCGTCGTCACCAGCTTGGGAATCCTGGGAGGATTCGTCCTGCTGGTCATTCCCGGCGTCATCCTTTCCTTGGCGTGGATCGTGGTGGTTCCGGCCATGGTGACCGAACGCCTGGGCGTATGGGACGCGATCCGACGCAGCAACAGGCTGACGGGCGAGCGGCGCGGCGCGATCTTCGGACTGTCGCTGGCGGTCGGCGTGGTCTGGTTTGTCTTTGCCTGGCTTATCCAACTCGCCGCCAGCGCGGTCGGAAACCCCGTCGTCGACGCGATCGCGGAACCGATGATGCAGGCCCTGTTAAGCATCGTCAACGCGCTCCTCGCCGTCTCGATCTATTACGAACTGCGCTGGAGCAAGGAAGGCACGCCGACGGATCGCCTGGTCGAAGTCTTCGCCTAGCTCTTGTCGAACTTGTCCTTGCGGCGCTTGCCCAGCAGCAGCCGCGACTCCAGCCGGCCGCGCAGGCCGGCGTAGTAGGCCGCCAGGAAGTCGCCGTTCGACTCGTCGGGCGCGGCGTTCCAGCCGATCTTCAGGCGGATGCGGGCGGCGACCAGGGCGATGGTCTTGGTCTCGTAGCGGCGCAGCACGTCCTCGAGCACGTGCAGTTCCTTGACCCCGTAGGCGTCCAGCTGGGCCATGGTGAACCGGAAGCGTTCCACGGCCGGCCGCGAGGTCTCCACAAGGTCCGGCGCCAGCTTGCGGGTCGGGGCCTTGACCACCCAGGTGCCGGCCACCAGGTCCCCCACCCGCAGGCGATCGCGATTGAACAGCGGGAACAACAGGAAGACCGCGCACCACAAAAGACCCGCCAGGCTGATCCAGGCCCCCACCTGGTCGCCCTGCACGGCCAGGAAGCTGAGGGGCAGGTACAGCTCGATCTCGCGCATGGCGTTGCGGGCGAAGATGGCGTCGGCGGTCAGCCGGCCGCCGTTGCGGGCCGCCACGCGCAGGCCCATGGCCCGCTTGCCCGGCGTGGCCGCGCCCGGGGTCAGCTCGAACAGCACGAAATAGAGGTTGCGCAGCACGAAGAAGACCAGCACCGCCACCGTGCCGATCACCTCCCCGCCCTTGCCCTTCGAACCGATCATCGCCAGGCCCGCCAGCAGGCCGAAGGCGATCAGCGCCGCCACCATGATCAGCAGGTCGATCAGCAGGGCGGCGGCGCGCTCGCCCGCGTCGCCCAGGCGCAGCTTCAGGTCGACGCCCTCCGGCGTGACCAGCGAGCGGGCCTGGCGATCGTCGCCGGCCGTGGGGTCGCCGATCGCCACCGCCGCGGCGGCCTTGGTTTTCTTCCGAGTCGCCTTCATCCGACGACGCTCCGGCGGCGGGGCAGGTAGAGATAGGCCGGCCAGGCGACCAGGGTGACCAGGCCGATCCCGTAGCGGGCGAAGTCGTTCTGGATCACCTGCCGCCCGACGCCCTCCAGGATGCCGGCGCAGAACAGCATGACCACCACCCCGCCCATCAGGGTGGCCGATTGCCGTCCCGCCTGGGCCATGGCCGCCGGCCGGCTGAGGTCGCCTGGGAAGGCCAGGGTCCAGCCGATGCCCAGACCCGCCGCCCCGGCCAGGATCACCGCCGAGATCTCGGTCACCCCATGGATCGCCAGCCAGCCGCCGGCCTCGAAGGCCAGGCCCTTCATGCCGAACGCCGCCAGGAAAGCCCCCAGCATCGCGCCGTTGTAGGCCATCAGCATCGAGGTCGGCAGGCAGAAGGCGAACCCCAGGGCGAAGGCGAAGATCGCCACGCCCGAATTGTGGGTGAACAGGAAGGCGGCGAACACCGACAGGCCCTTGTGCTCGCCTTGGTCGTAGAGCGTGGCCCGCATGGCCTCGACCGACGCCGTCGGCCCGCGCCCGCCCGCCAGGTCGCCCGGCACGAAGGCGCTGAACCAGTCGGGATCGTGCAGGGTCAGGAAATAGGCCGCCAGCACGCCGACCAGGGTCAGCAGGAAGCTGGCCAGGGTCTCGCGCCACAGCGCCTTGGCGGCGTCCGGCCAGGCATGGCCGAAGAAGCCGCCCAGCCGCTCGAGGAAGTTGGACCGCGTGCCGTAGACCAGGAAATAGGCCCGGGTGCTGAGGCTCTCCAGATAGTCGACCAGCCCCTGGTCCAGAGAGGTGGCGCGGGCCACCGACAGCGAGGACAGGGCCTGGCGGTACAGCACCGGCAAGGCCAGCAGCTCCTCGTCGCTGAGGGCCTTGGCCGACCCCTTGCCGACCTTGGTCAGCAGCTTTTCCAGCCGCCGCCAGTCGTCCTCGCGCTCGGCCCGGAAGCGGTAGCTCTTCAGGTGCAGCTCGGCCATCAGAGCAGGTCCCGGCGCTTGAGGTCCAGATAGCTCGCCAGCAGGGCCGGCCCGATCTGGTCGGCCGGCGCCTCGACGATCTCCACGCCCATGCGGCGCAGACGGGTCACCACCACGTCGCGCTCGCGCAGCAGCGAGGCGGCGACCACGGCCCGCGAGACGTCGTCGGCGGTCTCGGGCGCCTTGCGCTCGATCGCCTCCAGCTCCTCGTCGCGCATCATCACGAACAGCACCAGGTGCTGGCGCAACAGGCGGCCGACGTTCTCGAGCATCAGCTCGGCGCTGGTGGAGTCGGCGATGTCGGTGAACACCACGATCAGCGAGCGCCGCGACAGCTGGCCCGACAGCTGGGTCAGGCCCAGGGTGTAGTTGGTCTCCTCGGTCGAATAGTCGATCTTCGAGGCCAGGCGCTGCAGGGCGCCGAAGGCGTTGGGGCCCGAGGTGACGCCACTGGAGACGTTGGGCCGGGCGTCGAAGCCGAACAGCCCGACCTTGTCGCCCATCTTCAGGCCCACATAGGCCAGCAGCAGGGTGGCGTTCAGGGCGTGGTCCAGGCGCGGCCGGCCCAGCAGCGACTGGCTCATCAGCCGGCCGGTGTCGATGGCCGCCACGATGTGGTGGTTGCGCTCGACGTGGAACTCCTTGGCCAGCAGAGCGCCGTGACGGGCCGACTGCTTCCAGTCGATGGCCCGGCGGTTCATGCCGGGTCGGAAATCGGTCAGGGCGTGGAAGTCGCTGCCGCCGCCCAGGTCGAGCTGCAGGCGATGGCCGACCGACGGGTCGCGCGAGAACAGCCGCAGGGCCTCCTCCTTGACGGCGGCGATGTCCAGCGTGACCGGGATCACCTTGTCCAGGGCGTCGTCGCGCTGCTTCCAGGTCAGGCCCAGCGGGCCCCGCCAGCGGGCCGAGACGCGGTGCACCCTGCCCTCGCCGCGCCGAACCGCGGTCAGGGTCAGCGGCAGGACGGCCTGGCGCTCGCGGGTGCGGGCCCGGCCATGGGCCGGCTCGGCCGCCAGCCGATCGTCCAGGTCGATGGCGAACTCCACGCTGCCCGGGGCCACGCCGCGCGTGAACGACGCCTGCAACAGGGCCGGCTGGATCGCGCCGCTGGCCATCGAGCCCGGCGCGGTCAGGGTCAGTTGCATCCGGCGGCGGCCGGGCGCCAGCAGGGCGTCGACGAACAGCAGGGCCGCGACCAGGGCGATCCAGGCCGGCCCCACCAGCCACAGCCGCGCCGAGACGAGCGCCGCCGCCAGGGCCAGGGGCGCGCCCAGGACCATCAGGAAGATCGTTCTCGCCGTCGGATAGATCCGCACGTCCCGCCCCTAGCCGATCCGGCTCGCGACCGGGCTCATCGCGGGGCCTCGACCTGGTCGACCAGGCCGCGCACCACGTCGTCGACCTTGCGGCCCTCGATCTCGGCGGCCGGCGACAGGATCACCCGGTGGCGCAGGGCCGGCAGGGCCAGGGCCTTGACGTCGTCGGGGATCACGTAGTCGCGACCTTCCAGGGCCGCGCGGGCCCGGGACGCCACGGCCAGCATGGCCGCGCAGCGCGGCGAGGCTCCGCCCGACAGCTCGCCTGTGTCGCGGGTGGCCCGCACCACGCCGACGATGTAGCGGACGATGTCGTCGGTCAGGCGCACGGACGCCACGGCGGCCACGGCCTCGCCGATCGTGGCGGTGTCGCCGGCCGCCTCGACGCCGAACGCTTCCGGCGAGGGCTGGCCGGTGCGGCCGCCGTGGCTGGCGACGATGGCGGTCTCCTCGGCCAGGCTGGGATAGGCCAGCACGTGCTTGAACAGGAAGCGGTCCAGCTGGGCTTCGGGCAGCGGATAGGTGCCCTGCTGCTCCAGCGGGTTCTGGGTGGCCACCACCATGAAGCGGTCGCTGAGCGCGTGGCGCTCGCCGTCCAGGGTGACATTGCGCTCCTGCATGGCTTCCAGCAGGGCGGCCTGGGTCTTGGGCGGGGTGCGGTTGATCTCGTCGGCCAGCAGCAGCTCGCAGAAGATCGGCCCCTTGACCAGGGTGAAGGCGCTGGTTTGGAAGTTGAACAGGTTGGCGCCCAGGATGTCGCCCGGCATCAGGTCGGGCGTGAACTGGATGCGGCCGAACTGCAGGTTCACCGCCTGGGCGAAGCACTGGGCCAGGAAGGTCTTGGCCGTGCCGGGCGGGCCTTCCAGCAGCACGTGGCCGCCGGCGAACAGGGCCGTCAGCATCAGGTCGATGGTGTCGTTCTGCCCCACCACGGCCTTGGCCGTCTGGGCGCGGATCCTGCCGGCGAGCGCCTGCACCTCAGCGACGTTCACGGGTCATCTCCAGTCTCCACTGATGCCATCGGACGGCGACCTTCATCAGGTCGCCCAAGGAACGGACCGTCCGGGTTTCTTCGTCCAGGGCCGAGGCGCTGTCGGCCGCGCCGAAACGTTGGCCCTGGCGGTCCAGGAAATCGATCAAGGCCTGGCCCTCCAGGCGCTGGCCGCCGCGCCCCGCGCCGCCCAGGGCCCGGACGGCGGCGGCGCGCTGCAGCTCGGCGTAGCGCGGGGCCAGGGCCGGCTCGCGGCGGGCCATGCGGATCAGGCCGGCGGAATTGTCGATCAGGGCCTCCTTGCCCAGCGCCAGGGCCCGCTCGCCCCGCCGCACGGCGCGGAACCGGGCGGCGGCGTGCAGACCCATCAGCAGGGCCGCGGCCACCAGGCACAGGGTCGCCCCGACGAACGGGGCCTCGAAGGCCAGCTTCAGGAGGCTCTGCGACCGCGCGAAGCCGTTCAGCGTGGCGTCGAAGGCGATGGTCCGGCCCGTGTCGCGTCGATAGATGCCGGACCGGTCGTCGCGCAACACCCGCAGGATCTCGACGCCGACGCGGGCCGTCCGGACGTCCTTCAGGCCCATGGTGTTCAGGAGATCGGGATCGGCCAGGACATAGGTCTCGGTCGGCGCGCGGCGCGCCAGGACCATCCTCCCCTGGCCGTCGACCAGCACCGGCGTCAGGCCTGGACCGGACAAGGTCTGCAGGTTGCGGATGGGGCCGGTCTCCAGCACCAGCCCCTCGGCCAGTCCGCCCGGAGCGCCGGCCAGCCTCTGCGACGCGGTCGCCTTGTCGATCGTGGTCGAGGCCTTGGGAATCCCGATGGCCTTGAGCAGCCCGGCCAGGTCCTTGGGCTCCACGGGCTCCAGGCCGCCCACCCAGCCCGGATGACGCGGATCCAGCCCGCCCGTCCATTTGGGAAGCACCACCAGGGTGCGGGACGACAGCTGGGCCGCCTTGACGTAGGCGTCCCGCGACAAGCTGGATTCCGGCGTGAAGATGATCAGGGCGGGTTCTTCGCGCCGAAGGTCGCGACGGCTGACGATCACCGGCTCGTTCAGGTTCCGCAGCAGGCGCACCATGCCGCCATAACCCACCGCCGACTTCGACAGCGCGTGGGCCCGGCCGTTGTCGCCCGACTGCAGGTCCGGCGCGTAGGTCGACAGCACCACGAAGGCCGAAAAGCCGAAGACCCCGGCCATGATCATGCCCAGCACGACCTTGGGCGAGAACAGCCCCTTGTCCCCGTCGCCCGGCATGGCCGTGGCCGGCTCGGCCTGCACGTCGCTCATCGCCAGGCCTCGTTGAAGGCGAAGCCCTCATAGGCCTGGCGGCAGGCGGCGAATTCGTCGGCGCCCACCGGCCGCCCGCCGAAGAAGCTTCGCTCCACCACCCGGGCGATCTGGCTGAAGGTGCGGCGCACGCGCTCGGGCACGCCGTCAAGCTGGGCGATGTCGCGGCTGGTCAGGGCCGGCTTGATCAGGTCCGGCCGCTTGCCCTCGATATCCTCGATGCTGCGGAACAGGATCAGGTGCACCGCCTCGGCGAAGCGGCCGGCGGCGGCCAGCCGGTCGGCGTCCTCCAGCAGCGTCCGCGCCTTGGCGGCGCTGGGCCGCCAGGCCTCGTCGCCCAGGACCGGGCCCTTGTGCGGCTTGAGGGACGGCCAGCGCGTGGCGATCAGTTCGCGCCCCAGGAAATACAGGATGACCGCCGCCCCCAGGATCAGGCAGCCCCAGAACACGTAGGTCAGGTAGGGCGCTGCGGCCCCCAGGGCCTTGCCGACGGCCAGCAGCCAGTCGGGGACATCCGGCGGCTTGGGCGCGGCGGTCGGCTGGAACTGCAGGTCCTTGCCGCGCAACAGGGCGTCGTGGGCGCGCGCGAAAGCGTCCGACGCGCCGTCGAAACCCGGCGACGCCGCGTTGCGATCCACACCAGCCCCCGCCGCCAAACGCCGACTCCGTCTTGCCCCGACGACACTGCTAGACGATTCAACTTTCAGTGTCGCCTACAACTCGCGCGCCGCCTGCGCGAACCGTCGCCCCTTCCTCCTGCCCCCGGAGAATCGATTCGACGGGGCGACTCGAACGAAACAGCCCAGGCGATCTCTCCAGCCTTCGTCCGGGCGCACGGCAAGCCTCGACCCGAACCGCCGAAGCGGTGGGTTTTGGTCAATCATTTCAAAGAAGGTTTGGTGGGCCGGCTGGGATTCGAACCCAGGACCATTCGATTAAAAGTCGAATGCTCTACCACTGAGCTACCGGCCCGCATCGACACGGCGGGAGGCCGGTGGAAGCGGCGCGGACCATAGTCGGGGGCCGCCCGACCCGCAAGCATGCTTTCGTGCGCGGAGGGAGATGACGAACGCCGCATCCTGGCGTTAGGTTGGCCGCATGCGCAGTCTGGTGCTTCTCGCGATCGTCGTTCCCCTGCTGGCCGCCTGCGCGTCCAAGTCGGAGCCCCCGCCGCAGAAGATCCAGACGACCTCGGACGCCAACAAGGACGGCATCACCGGGGCGGCCGGGGCGCCGCTGCGCGACATGAACCTGCTGCGCACCAAGATCCCGCCGGTCCTGCTGGAGGCGATGGCCGATCCCTATGCCCGCCCGCCGGGCAAGAAGATCAGCTGCGATATCCTGATCTCGATGGTCGCCCCGCTGGACCTGGCCCTGGGCGAGGACGTCGACCGCCGTCCGCCCGAGGACGACGAGGACCTGATGGACCGCGGCAAGCGGATGGCCGGCTCGGCGGCGTTCGGCGCCATGGCCAGCGCCGCCCAGGACCTGATCCCGATGCGCGGCTGGGTCCGCAAGCTCAGCGGCGCCGAAAAGCACGACAAGCTGGTGCAGAGCGCCATGGCCTCCGGCGCGATCCGCCGGGCCTATCTGAAGGGGCTGGGCGAGGCGCGCGGCTGCGATCCGCCGGCCACGCCCCAGCACCTGGCCAAGCCCGCCGCGCCGATCGTCGAAAAGCGCTTCCCCTGGCAGAAGGACGAGCCCGGGGCCGAGACCCCGGTCGTCGAGACGCCCGCGGCCGATACGCCGGTCAACGCCCCGGCGGCCGACGCGCCTGCCGCCGACGCACCGCCCGAGCAACCGGCGCCTCCGCCGGCCAAGAAGAAGAAAAAGCCTTTCTACAAGGTCTGGTAGCCGGCGTGCCTGACGTCGCCGGGTCGTCGAGCGGCCGCGTTGCATCCGCCATTAAGGGAGCCGAAGTGCGCCTGACCAGCATCGCGGCCGCGGTCGCGGCGTCTCTGCTCATGAGCCCGACCCTGGCCGCCGCAGACCCCGGCGAGGGGTTCGACGTCACGCGCTACGACCTGGCGCTGACGCCGAACATCCAGGACAGGACGGTGGCCGGGCGCGAGGTGATCACGCTGCGCGCGACCGCCGATCGGCTCCAGCGACTCAGCTTCTCGAGCAATGCACTGAGCATCGACACCGCGACCATCGACGGCGTCCCGGTGGTCGTCCGTTCCCAGGCCGACGGCCTTCACCTCGACTTGGCCAAGCCGCTGGCGCGAGGGCGCAGCGTCAAGCTGGAGCTGACCTATCACGGCCGACCGGCGCGCGGCCTGTCCGGCTCGGCGACCGCGCTCTACACCAGCTATTTCGCCTGCGACTGGATGGTGTGCGTACAGGATCGGTTCGGCGACAAGGCGGCGTTCTCGCTGGCGCTGCACGTGCCGGCCGGCCTGGACACGCTCTCGGTCGGCCGCAGGGTCGCCCGGCGGACGGCGCCGGACGGGGGTGAGGTCCACCGGTGGGCGGCGCCCCGGTCCTATTCGGCCTATCTGTTCGGCTTCGCGGTCGGCCGGTTCGCCCGCGCCGACGACCGCGTCGGCCCAGCCAGGCTCTCCTACCTCGGCGAGACGGCCGACGCGGCCGAGCTGAAACGGCGGTTCGCCGAGACGGGCCCCATGGTCCGGTTCCTCTCCGACAAGGCTGGCGTCCCCCTCCCGGTCTCCGAATACAGCCAGCTCCTGGTGCAGGGGCGCGAAGCGCAGGAAGCGGCGACCTATGCCGTGCTGGGCGTCGACGCGCTGGCGACGAAAGCGGACGACCCCGCCGAGGACTGGGCCATCGCCCACGAACTGGCCCACCAATGGTGGGGCAATCTCGTCACCTGCGCGACGCTCCAGGACTTCTGGCTCAACGAGGGCGTCACGACCTTCATGACCGCCGCCTGGAAGGAGCACCGGTACGGGCGCGCCGCCTACGAGGCCGAACTGGCCGTCGCGAGGAGCCGGCTGGACAAGGCGCGGGCGGCGGGCTTCGACAAGCCTCTGGCCTGGGAGGGGACCTATCCCACCCTGGCGACCCGACGGGCGGTCCAGTACAGCAAGGGCGCGCTTTTCATGGATCATCTGCGCACCGTGCTGGGCGAAGACGCCTTCTGGGCCGGCCTGCGGCGCTACACCCGCGCGCACGCCGGCGGCGTCGTCACCAGCCTCGACTTCCAGAGGGCGATGGAAGCCTCCAGCGGCCGCGACTTGCGGCCGGTGTTTTCGGAATGGGTGTTTGGCGCCGCTGAAAAATGATCGCCCCCTGTCGGGAGTCGTCGATCTGGTCCGTCCTCGCATCGAGACCAGCAAGAGGAGGACGCCATGAGAGACCTGATCCTGAAGATGGCCGTGTCGGTCGACGGTTTCGTGAGCGACCTGGAGGGCGTGAACCGATGGATGTTCGGCGCCGACCAGGAGGCCAAGGCCTGGGGCGTGGACTATATCTGGGACGCCAGCCTGCACATCATGGGCAGCCGCAGCTTCCAGGCCATGGCCCCGTATTGGCAAACCTCCGCCGACCCGTTCGCCGCGCCGATGAACCAGATTCCCAAGGCCGTCTTCTCCCGCCAGGGGCCGGCGATCCTGGAGACCGCGACCACCACGGCCGCGCTCGACGCCGCCCGCGCCCGCGCGGGGGCTGACCAGCCCGTGGCGCTGCAGCCCAACGCGGAGACCTGGGCCCAGGCCTATGTGGCGAGCGGCGACCTGGCGGAGGAGATCGCGGCGTTGAAGGCCCAGGACGGCAAGCCGATCATCGCCCACGGCGGCGCCAGCTTTGCGCGCAGCCTCGTCGCCCAGGGGCTGGTCGACCAGTTCGCCTTGATCGTCGCCCCGGTGGCGCTGGGCAAGGGCCTGCCGCTGTTCTCGGACCTGGCTGCGCCCAGGCCCCTCAAGCTGGTCAGCTCGAAGGCCTTCCCGGGCGGCGCGGTGGCGCAAATCTACCGGCCGGCCTGACCGCTAGATATTTTCGCATCGCCTCTGCGGAAAACCGGCGTCCGCTTTTTCCGCGCGACGCCCCTAGCCGCCCTGCTGGCGCGCGGCGAAGTCCCGCCGGAACTGCTCGAACCGGCCCTCGGCGATCGCCGCCCGCATGGCCGCCGTCAGGGCCTGGAAGAAGGCGATGTTGTGCCAGGACAGCAGCACCTGGCCGAGGATCTCCTCGGCCTTGAACAGATGGCGCAGATAGGCCTTGGAATAGTCGCGGCTGGCCGGGCAGTCGCTGGCCTCGTCCAGCGGGTCTTCGTCCTCGGCGTAGCGGGCGTTCTTGATGTTGATCGCCCCGTCCCAGGTCCAGGCCTGGCCGTGGCGGCCCGAGCGGGTGGGCAGCACGCAATCGAACATGTCGACGCCACGATAAACCGCCTCGACCAGGTCGATCGGCTTGCCCACGCCCATCAGGTAGCGCGGGCGGTCGGCCGGCAGCATGGCCGGCGCGTAGTCCAGCACCTCGCACATGGCCGCGTGGCCCTCGCCGACGGCCAGGCCGCCCAGGGCGTAGCCGTCGAAGCCGATCTCCTGCAGGCGTTCCGACGACTCCTGGCGCAGGTTGCGGAAGGTCGAGCCCTGCTGGATGCCGAACAGGGCCTGGGCATCCCGCGTGCCGAACGCGGCCTTCGAGCGCTTGCCCCAGCGGGCCGACAGCTCCATGCCCTGGCGCGCCCTCGCCTCCTCCGCCGGCCAGGCCACGCATTCGTCCAGTTGCATGACGATGTCGCTGCCCAGCAGGTCGGCCTGGATCTCCATCGACCGCTCGGGGCTCAGCACGTGCTTGGAGCCGTCGATGTGGCTGGAGAAGGTGACGGCCTCCTCGGTGACCTTGCTGATCCCCGACAGGCTCATCACCTGGAAGCCGCCGCTATCGGTCAGGATCGGCCGGTCCCAGCGCATGAACTTGTGCAGTCCGCCCAGGCGCTTCACCCGCTCGGCGCCGGGCCGCAGCATCAGGTGGTAGGTGTTGCCCAGGATGATGTCCGCGCCGGTGGCCTTGACCTGGTCGACGGTCATCGCCTTGACCGTCGCCGCCGTGCCCACCGGCATGAAGGCCGGGGTGCGGATGTCGCCGCGAGGCGTCTTCAGCACCCCGGTCCGCGCCGCGCCGTCGGTGGCGGAGATCTCGAAGGGAAAGGCGGCCATCAGGTCTGCTCAGGATCGGCGCGGAACAGCAGGCTGCCGTCGCCATAGGAATAGAAGCGATAGCCCGTGGCAATCGCGTGTTCGTAGGCCGCCTTCATCGTCGCCTGGCCGGCGAAGGCGCTGACCAGCATGAACAGGGTCGACTTGGGCAGGTGGAAGTTGGTCATCAGCACGTCGGCGGCGCGGAAGCGGTAGCCGGGGGTGATGAAGATCGCGGTCTCGTCGGCGAACGGCTTGATCACGCCATCCTCGCCCGTGGCGCTTTCCAGCAGCCGCAGGCTGGTGGTGCCGACGCAGACGATGCGGCCCCCGGCGGCCCGGACGGCGTTCAAGGCGTCGGCGGCCACGGCGGGAACCTCGCCGAACTCGGCGTGCATGCGGTGTTCGGCGATGACGTCGGTCTTGACGGGCAGGAAGGTGCCCGCCCCGACGTGCAGGGTGACGAAGTGCAGGGACACGCCCCGCGCCTTCAGCCGTTCCATCAGGTCGGGGGTGAAGTGCAGGCCGGCGGTCGGGGCGGCCACCGAGCCGTCCTCGCGGGCGTAGACGGTCTGGTAGTCGGCCCGGTCGCGATCGTCCTCGGCGCGCTTGGCGGCGATATACGGCGGCAGCGGCATCTCGCCGTGGGCGGCCACCGCCAGGTCCAGGTCGACGCCGGCGAAGTCGAAGGCCAGCTCGATCTCGCCGCCCTCGTGCTTGGCCGCCACGGTGGCGTCCAGCAGGCCGGCCAGGCAGGCCCTGTCCCCTCCCCCCTTGGCGGCGTCGTGACCGAAGGCGATGCGGTCGCCCGCCTTCAGCCGCTTGCCCGGCCGCATGAAGGCGATCCAGCGGTCTGGGGCGACCCGCCGGTGCAGGGTGGCCTCGACCGCCACCGGCGATCCGTCGCCGCCGCCGGTCTCGCGCGCCGCCCGGCGGCCCATCAGGCGGGCCGGGATCACCCGGGTGTCGTTGAACACCAGGGCGTCGCCGGGCCGCAGGAAGTCGGGCAAGTCGCGCACGACCCGGTCTTCCAGTCCCTCGCCCGGCTTGACCACCAGCAGCCGCGCTGAATCCCGCGGCTCGGCCGGCCGCAGGGCGATCGCCTCGTCGGGCAGGTGGAAATCGAAGTCGGACAGGCGCATGGGGCGGCTTCAAGGCCACGACGGGACGGCGAGGTCAAGCGCCGAGGCGCGACTGGCCCAGCCAAGCTTCGATGGACAAACCACCCCTTCGGTCGCCATCCTGCCCTTCCAGGCCTCAAACGGGGGAGCCATGAGCATCATCGACCATCGCCTGCCGGCCCTTCTGGCCTGCCTGGTCCTCGCCGCCTGCAAGCCGGCGACCGAGGTCAAGACACCCGAAGCCGCGCCCGCGCCGTCGACCGCCCCGGCCGCCGCTCCGCCCGCGCCGGTGACCTTCTCGCATGACCCGAAGCTCGACAGCCAAGGCGTCTACCTCACCGACGCCGTCGTACAGTCCGGCGACCTGAAACTGGCCTCGCTGGACATCGGCCAGGCCGACGATTTCGCCGATTGGGAAGCCGGCAAGCGCCCGGCGGCCTATGCGCCGATCTTCATGGCGTTCGACGACGTCGCCAGCCCGACGGCGGAGAACGACCTGGGCCAGACCGATCACACGGTGTCGATCCGGGTGATGCCGACCGCCTATCGCGTCGACGCCCGGGAGGTCAGCTTCCATGGCGTCGATCCGGACCTTGGCCAGGTGACCTTCACCGGCGCCTTCGACCTCCAGGCGCTGAAGTCCGCCAAGGCCGCCGGCCCCGGCCAACCGAAGCCCGTCCTGACCGGCGTGCTGCAGGTCGGCGAGCATCAATTCCGCAACATCGTCTTCCAGTACTTCGGCGGCGACTAGCCTGGGGCGAACGTCACGCCGGCGTGCTAAGGGCCAGCGGATGCGGCTGATCCTCCACCTCACCAACCTATTCCTGCGCGGCACGGCGCTAATGCTGTGCCTGGTCGGCGCGGTCGCCGGCGTTGCCTGCCTGGGGGGCGCGTTCAGCGACTGGCTCGACGTCCTGACCCACGCTGCCCCGCTGTGGATGGTCTGCAGCGTCCTGGGCCTGATCCTGGCCGTCCTGGCCTCGCGCGACGATGAGCGTCGGGCGCTGGTGGCCGTCGCCGCCTTGGGGATCGCCGCCCTGGTCGTGCTGATGGGGCCCGAGCTGCTGTCGACGCTCCGACCGGCCGAGGCGCCGGCCAAGGGCGCCGCCACGCTGAAGCTGGTGCAGTTCAACCTGTGGGCCGAGAACGACGCCCCGCCGGAAACCGCGGCCTGGATCCTGAAGCAGAACGCCGACGTGGTGATCACCGAAGAATCCGGCGGCAACGCCTGGCGGGTCCTGCGCGCACTGAAGAAGGCCTATCCGTACAGCACCACGTGCCACGCCAAATACGGCTGCGACACCCGAATCCATAGTCGGTGGCCGATCGTCGACGAGCACGATTTCTATGGAGACGACGAAAGCCTGGTCGCGACGCAGGCGACGCTGCGCCACCCCGGCGGCGACGTCACCGTAGTGGGGACCCACTTTGTCTGGCCGGTCCCGGCCGGCCGCTGGCAGGCGCAAAGCCGCCTGCTGGCGAAAAAGGTCGCGCCCTTCGCGAAGGACAGCCTGATCGTGACCGGCGACTTCAACGCCACGCCCTGGTCGTGGAGCCTGCGCCGGCAGGACAAGGCCTTGGGCTTGGAGCGCCGCACCCGCGCCCTGGCCAGTTGGCCGACCGGCCAGTTCATCCGCATCGCCAAGGCCCCGTTCCCCGTCCTGCCGATCGACCAGGTCTATGCCGGCAAGGCATGGAAGACGGTGAAGGTCGAGCGCGGCCCCAGCCTGGGCTCGGATCACCGGCCGGTGGTGGCGACCCTCGCCCGCTGAGGCCGGCCGGCGAGCGCCCAGCAAAAAGGCCCCGGTCTCCCGGGGCCTTTTCCGTTCCGAAAGCGCGGCGGCGCTCAGGCGTCGGCGGCGATCTTGGCGCTGAGGATCTTGCCCGGGTTGCGCGGCGGCTCGCCGGTCGGCAGGGAATCGACGTTCTCCATGCCTTCGACCACCTGGCCCCAGACGGTGTACTGGTTGTCCAGGAAGGTGGCGTCGTCGAACACGATGAAGAACTGGCTGTTGGCCGAGTTCGGATCGGGGGTGCGAGCCATCGAGCATACGCCGCGCACGTGCGGCTCCTTGGAGAATTCGGCCTTGATGTCCGGCTTGGCCGAACCGCCGCGGCCGGTGCCGGTCGGGTCGCCGCCCTGGGCCATGAAACCCGGGATCACGCGGTGGAAGACGACGCCGTCATAGAAGCCTTCGCGGACCAGTTCCTTGATGCGGTCCACGTGCCCAGGGGCCAGGTCGGGACGCATCTTGATCGTGACCGGGCCGGTCTCAAGCGTCAGGATCAGGGTGTTTTCGAGGTCGGCCGACATGGTCATCCCTTGAGGATTGGAGGAGTCGCAAGGCTTCTAGCCCGCTTTCGGCAAGCGGGAAACCGCCCGGTTGAATCCCGAACGCGGATCAATTGCTACGGCCCAGCCTGCGGCCTAACGAACATCGACCGCCAGATCGAGGTCACAGACCGAGAAATCCGCCCCGCGGGCCGCGCGCTTGCGGGCGATCTCGGCCTTGAACCAGGGGCTGGCGGGATCGACGACCCGCACCGTCGGGCGCTCGGCCGGCGGGATGTCGGCCAGCAGCCGCACCTTGATCATCCGGTCCTGCGGCTTCTCGACCGGCTCGCCGGTCTTGATGGCCCGCACCACGTCCAGCCCGACCAGAACCCGGCCGAAGGCGGTGTAGCGCTTGTCCAGCGACGGATAGGGCTGGCGCATCAGGAAGAACTGGCTGTTGGCGGAATCGACGGCCTCGTCCCGGGCCTCGCCGACCACGCCGGGGCAGTAGGTCCCCCAGGCCGAGACCTTCTTGTCCGAGGTGACCTCGGCCCAGCTCCACGCCTGGCTGACGACCGGCAGCGACTTGAGCAGGCCCACCTCGGTCCCGGCCGGGGCGGCGGCGGCCACGAACGGCGTGGCGGCGTCGCGGCGGAAGGTGAACTCGGCCTTCAGGTTGGGCTTCTTCGTGCCGCCCTCGCCGGTGTCGTCCGGATCGCCGGTCTGGGCCATGAAGCGGTCGATCACCCGGAAGAAGGTGCGGCCGTCATAGACGCCCTCGCGGGTCAGCTCCTGGAAACGCGCCACATGGCCCGGGGCGACCTCGGGGATCAGCTCCAGGATCACCCGGCCCTTGTTGGTGTCGATCACCACCACGTCCTGCGCCGCCGGCGTCCGCCAGTCGGCGGCCTTGGGCGGCGCGATCTTCGGCGCGGCCTGGGCGGCGCCCACCGCGACGAGGCTCGAGAGAACGGCGACCGCGGCGACCGACGGGCGGATCATCACTTCACCTTCACCGGCACGTCGACGTCGCACGGCCCGAACGCCCCGCCCATCTCGGCCCGCTTCTTGGCGACCAGCGCCGCGAAGGCCGCCGAACGGGTGTCCATCACCTGGATGGACGGGCGCTGGGCGGCGGGCATGTCGGACAGCACGCGGACGGTCAGCATCTTGTCCTGCGGGTCGGGGACGGGTTCGCCGGTCTTGATCGCGCGGATGGCCTCGATGCCGGTCAGGGCGCGGCCGAACGGGGTGTAGGTCTTTTCCAGCGACGCATAGTGCTGGCGCATGAAGAAGAACTGGCTGTTGGCGCTGTCGGGGTCTCCGGCCCGGGCCATGCCCAGGACGCCGGGGCAGAAGGCGCCCCAGGCGGCCACCTTGCCGTCGGCGGTCATGGCCGCCAGGGCGCTGTTCTGGCTGTAGACCGGCAGCGCGCCGACGAAGCCCATCTCGACCGTTCCGGCCTTGCCCGCGGGGACGTAGCCGGGACCGCGCCGGAACAGGAACTCGGCCGCCAGGTTCGGCTGGTCGGAGCCGCCGGTGCCGTCGTTCTTGGGGTCGCCGGTCTGGGCCATGAAGCTGTCGATGACCCGGAAGAAGGTCAGGCCGTCATAGAAGTGGGCCTTGGCCAGGTCGCGCACCCGCGCCACGTGGTTCGGCGCCGTCTCGGGCGACAGCTCCACGATGATCCGGCCCTTGTTGGTGTCCACCACCAGGATGTTCTCGGGGTCGGGCGTCCGCCAGTCGGAGGCCTGCTGGGCGCTGGCGGCCGAGGCCGCGGTAAGCGCCAGGACGGCGGCGATGGACGCAAGCTTCATGGAGATCCCCGATAGAACTGACCCGACGGCGTAGAACGCCGCCGCGCGGACGACAAGTGGCCGCGCGTTACAGCCGAAGATTCCGGCGAGTTTGGGGTCGCTGATCCCGGACCCACCCCGGAATCTCCGACCGCGCTACAGCACCCAGGTCCCCACCAGGAACAAGGTCGCGGCGAAGGTGACGATCGCCGTGCCGCCGGCCAGAAGGTTCGTGCCCGGTCCATTGACCTTGTCGCCCATCATGCGGCGATCATTGGTCATGATCAGCATGAGGACCAGCAGGGGCGGCACGGAAAATCCCTGCACGATCCCCGACCAGACCAGCATCTTCATGGGATTGAAGCCCAAGGTGTTCAGGCCGACGGCCACGACGGTCACGCCCGCGATGGTCCCGTAGAACAGCCCAGCGTCCCTGGGCTTGTCGTGCAGGCTCCCCTGCCGACCGAAGCTCTGCACGAGGTCGTAGGCCGCGCCGGTGGTCATGATCGGTACGGCCAGGAAGCCGACCCCGACCACCCCGGCGATGAACAGCAGGCCGGCCAGGTCGCCCGCCAGCGGCCGAAGCGCCTCCGCGGCGTGGGCGGCGCTCTCGATCTCGGTCCTTCCCGCCGCGTGCAGCGTCGCGCCGGTCGACAGGATGATGAAGTAGAGGATCAGATTGGAGAACAGCATCCCGATCAGCACGTCGCGCCGCGTGCGGCGAAGTTCGGTGCGACTGGCCCCGCGGCGCTGCCACCAATGGCGGCGCCCGACGGCGATCTCCTCCTCGACCTCCTGGTTGGACTGCCAAGTGTAGATGTAGGCCGACAGCGAGGTGCCGATGCAGGCGACGACCAGCGACAGGAACTGGGCGTCCAGTTGGATCCTGGGCGTGAGCGTGGCGCGCAGCACCTCCCGCAGGTCGGGCTTGGTCATGACGGCGGCGATCACGTAGGCCAACAGCGCCAGGGCCAGCCAACGGAAGACCTTGCGCAACAGGGCGTAGGAGCCGAACCACTGGAACGCGAACACCACCATCCCCGCCAGGGCGACGATCACCGGGATGGGCAGCGGAACGTGGAGGTTCAGCGCCGCCGCCACGCCGCCCAGGTCGGCGGCCGCCTCGATGACGTTGCCGACCACGCCGCCCACCAGCATCGGATAGAGCACCCAACGCGGGAACCTGTCGCGGATCGCGTCGAAAAGGCCTTTGCCGTAGACCTGCCCCAGCTTGGACGACAGGTACACGACCGCGTACATCATCGGCAGCAGGACGGGCGCGACCCACAGGAACGCCAGTCCGTACTTGGCGCCGGCGCTGGCATAGGTACCGATCGCGGATGGGTCGTCGTCCGCCGCGCCGGTGATCACGCCCGAACCGACCATCCGGAAAAGGCTCGTGGGCGGCTCGGAGCTCGCGTGACGCTCCCTGGCCTCCAACGGTTCCCGGATCGGTTCGCCCATGCATCGCACCCGCGGCGCGACGCGCGCCTCGGCCTGAAACCCACTCTGGTCGTTCGGGTTCACCGCACTGCTGTTTGACACGCGCGGCGGCCGGGCTCCGCCGGTCGCCGGTGAGGCTGGCCTCGGGGCGTTGGGTCCCTACTTCGCCAGCTTGCCCAGCAACTGCTCGGCCACGCCCGGCGGCACGAACTTGTGGACGTCGCCGCCCAGGGCCGCGATCTCCTTGACCAGGCGCGAGGCGATGGCCTGGTGGCGCGGGTCGGCCATCAGGAACACGGTCTCGATCTCGCGGTCGAGCTGCTGGTTCATGGCCGTCATCTGGAATTCGTATTCGAAGTCGGCCACGGCCCGCAGGCCGCGCACGATCATCTGGGCCCCGACCTCGCGAGCGAAATGCATCAGCAGGCTGTCGAACGGCCGAACCTCGATCTCGGCGATCTGGGTCAGGTGGGCCGTCTCGCGCCGCACCATCTCCACCCGTTCGTCCAGCGAGAACAGCGGCCCCTTGCCAATGTTCACCGCCACCCCGATCACCAGCCTGTCGACGAGCTTGACCGCGCGACCGATGATGTCGAGGTGGCCGTTGGTGACCGGGTCGAAGGTGCCCGGGTAGAGACCGATCCGCATGCTTTTCCCTCACCCGGCCTGAGCCTGCTGGCCCCTTGACGGGAACGCTTACGAGGTCTCGTCCGCCCCGTTTTCGTCGCCCGTGGTGTCGTCGCTCGAAGTGTCGTCCCCGCCGGTTTCGGCGAGGCGCTCGACGCTGACGACATGTTCGTCGGCGGCGGTGCGGAAGATGGTTACGCCTTGAGTATTCCGCGCCGCAACACGAATTTGCGAGACCGGCACCCGGATCATCTGGCCGGCGTCGGTGACCAGCAGGATCTGGTCGCCCTCCTCGATCGGGAACGAGCCCACCAGCTTGCCGCCACGCTTGCTGAGGTCCTGGGCGGTCAGGCCCTGGCCGCCACGGCCGGTGCGGCGGTAGTCATAGGCGCTGGTGCGCTTGCCAAAGCCCTCCGACGACACGGTCAGCAGGATCTCCTCGGCCGCGCCCAGCTCGGCGATGCGCTCGGGCGTCAAGCTGGCCTCGCCGCCCTCTTCCTCGCCCTCTTCCGGCGCGGCCGGAGCTTCGTCGCCTTCCTCGCCCAGGGCCCGGGCCAGGGCCCGCTGGTGCTTGAGGTAGGCGGCGCGCTCGGCCGGGGTGGCGTCGACATTGCGCAGCACGCTCATCGAGATGACGCTGTCGCCTTCCGCCAGGCGCACGCCGCGCACGCCGGTGGAGTCGCGGCTGGCGAACACCCGCACCTCGTCGGCCGAGAAGCGGATGCAGCGGCCCGAGGCGGTGTTGAGCAGGATGTCCTTGCTGCTGTCGCAGACGGCGACGCCGACGATGCCGTCGCCTTCGTCAAGCTTCATGGCGATCTTGCCGTTGCGGCGCACGTCCACGAAGTCCGACAGCTTGTTGCGGCGCACGCTGCCCGAGCGGGTGGCGAACATCACGTCCAGGCTGTTCCAGGTGGCCTCGTCCTCCGGCAGGGCCAGGATCGAGGTGATGGTCTCGCCCGGCTCGATCGGCAGCAGGTTGACGAACGCCTTGCCGCGGCTGTTGGCGACGCCCAGCGGCAGGCGCCAGACCTTCATCTTGTAGACCTTGCCGCCCGAGGTGAAGAACAGCAACGGGGCGTGGGTCGAGGCCGAGAACACGCGGGTGACGGCGTCCTCGTTCTTGGTGGCCATGCCGGCCTTGCCCTTGCCGCCCCGGTGCTGGGTGCGATAGGCGGCCAGCGGCGTGCGCTTGACGTAGCCGCCCAGGGTGACGGTGATGACCATCTCCTCGCGGACGATCAGGTCTTCGTCTTCCATGTCGGCGTCGCCGTCGACGATCTGGCAGCGGCGGGGAATGGCGAACTTGTCGCGCACCTCGACCAGTTCCTCGCGGACCACGGCCATGATGTTGGCGCGGTCCGACAGCAGGTCGAGATAGCCCTTGATGGCCTCGGCCAGGGTGGCGGCCTCGTTGCCGATCTCGTCGCGGCCCAGGCCGGTCAGGCGCGACAGGGTCAGGGCCAGGATGGCGCGGGCTTGCTCGTCGGTCAGGCGGATCAGCCCGCCCTCTTCCTGCACGGTGCGCGGGTCGGCGATCAGCTCGACCAGCGGCAGCATGTCGCCGGCCGGCCACGACTTGGCCACCAGCCGCTCGCGGGCCTCGGTCGGGTCCTTGGACGAGCGGATGATATGGATGAACTCGTCGATATTGGCCACGGCGATGGTCAGGCCGACCAGGACGTGGCCGCGGTCGCGCGCCTTGCCCAGCTCGAACTTGGTCCGCCGCACCACCACTTCCTCGCGGAAGGCGACGAACAGCTCGATCAGCTGGCGCAGGCCCATCTGCTCGGGGCGGCCGCGGTTCAGGGCCAGCATGTTGACGCCGAACGAGCTTTGCAGCGCCGTGAAGCGGTAGAGCTGGTTGAGGATCACCTCGCCGGAGGCGTCGCGCTTCAGTTCGACCACGATGCGCATGCCGTCGCGGTTGGACTCGTCGCGGATGTCGGAGATGCCCTCGATCCGCTTGTCGCGGACCATTTCGGCGATGTACTCGACCAGGTTGGCCTTGTTCACCTGATAGGGGATGGCCGTGATGACGATGGCCTCGCGGCCGGTGCGGATCTCTTCCACCGTGGCCAGGCCGCGCATGACCACCGAGCCGCGTCCGGTCAGCAGCGCCTGGCGCGGACCGGCCCGGCCGATGATCTCGCCGCCGGTCGGGAAGTCCGGCCCCGGCACCAGGTCCAGCAGCTGGTCGGTGGTGACGTCGGGCTGGTCGATCACCAGCAGGCAGGCGTCGATCACCTCGCCCAGATTGTGCGGCGGGATGTTGGTGGCCATGCCGACGGCGATGCCGCCAGCGCCGTTGACCAGCAGGTTGGGAATCCGCGACGGCAGGACGACGGGTTCCTGCTCCTTGCCGTCGTAATTGTCCTGGAAGTCGACCGTGTCCTTGTCCAGGTCGGCCAGCAGCGACATGGCCGGCGGGGCCATGCGGCACTCGGTGTAGCGCATGGCCGCGGGCATGTCGCCGTCGACCGAGCCGAAGTTGCCCTGGCCGTCGATCAGCACCAGCCCCATCGAGAACGACTGGGTCATCCGCACCAGGGTGAAGTAGATCGAGGCGTCGCCGTGCGGGTGGTACTTACCCATCACGTCGCCGACCACGCGGGCCGACTTGACGTAGGGCCGCTCGGGCGTCTGGCCCTGCTCGTGCATCGAGAACAGCACCCGCCGGTGCACGGGCTTGAGACCGTCGCGGGCGTCCGGCAGCGCGCGGCTGACGATCACGCTCATCGCATAGTCGAGATACGAGCGGCGCAGCTCGTCCTCGATATTGATGGGGGTGACGTCCCCGCGGGCGCCCGGCGAGGCCGGGGACCCGGGGATGGTGTTTTGATCGTCGCTCAAGGGAATTTTTCGCCGTCAGAATCGAACACGGAACCGTCAAAAACAGTTAGCATTCCCCTCGCCAAGACGCCACCTTCGCGGCCCCAGCCCTTGGTTTTCCGGGAGTTTCAGATGCGTTTGACCGCCCTCGCCCTGTCCTTTGGCCTGATCGCCGCCCCCGTCTCGATCGCCCACGCCGCCACCGCCGAGCTGAAAGGCGCCGACGGCAAGGCCCTGGGGACCGCGACCCTGACCGACGCGCCGCACGGCGTGCTGCTGCGCATCGAAGCCAAGGGCCTGACGCCGGGCTGGCACGGCCTGCACTTCCACGAGAAGGGCGACTGCGGGACGCCGGACTTCAAGTCGGCCGGCGCCCACGTCCACACCACCACCGCCGTGGTCCACGGCCTGCTGAACCCGGACGGCAACGACAACGGCGACCTGCCCAACCTGTTCGTGGCCGCCGACGGCTCGGCGACCGTCGAGCTGTTCTCGCCCCTGGTGTCGCTGAACGGCGCGGGCGGCCGCCCCGCCCTGCTCGACGCCGACGGCTCGTCCATCGTCGTCCACGCCAGCCCCGACGACTACAAGACCCAGCCGATCGGCGGGGCCGGGGCGCGGGTGGCGTGCGGGGTGGTGAAGTAGCGAACGCCTTGCGTCCTTCGAGGCCCGCTGCGCGGGTGCCTCAGGATGAGGAGCTTTGTGCTGATTTCCTCATCCTGAGGTGCGAGGCGTAGCCGAGCCTCGAAGGACGCACCGCGCCTAAGTCGCCTCGCCCTCGACCGGCACGACCTTCTTGGCCGTCAGGGCCACCAGGGCCACGCCGCCCATGGTTGCGGCCGCGCCGATCACCAGCTGCGGCGACAGGGCGTCGCCCATGAACAGCACGCCGATCGTGCACGACACCAGGGGCGTCAGCAGGAAATAGGGCGTCACCCGCCCCGCCTCGCGCCGCTGGACCAGCCAGAACAGCAATGCGCTGGCCCCGATGGTCGAGACCACGCCGGCGAAGGCCACGCAGGCCCAGGCGATCGGCGCGGCCGTCCTCACCCGCTCGACGACGTTGTCCTCGAAGCCGAACGACATGGCCAGCAGCACCGGCGCGGCGACGACGGCGGTCAGGGCCTGGACCTGCAGCGGCTTGGCGCCCGGCGTCTGGCGGACGAGCACCGTGGCCACGGCCCAGCAGGCGCTGGCCACCACGCCCAGCGCGATGGCCGGCAGGTCGGCCGCCCCGTGCGGGTCCAGGCTCATCCACGCCACGCCGACGAAGGCCACGACCAGGCCGGCCACGGCCAGCGGCTTCATGGTCTCGCCCAGCATCTTCCAGGCGAACAGGGCGGTGAACGGGATCCACAGCTGGGTGGCCACCACCAGCGGGCTCAGCGACTTGGCCAGGCCGAAGGCGATGTAGATGATCCCGAAGTGGATCGGTCCCGACAGCAGGCAGATGGCCGCCAGTCGCCTGGACCACGGGAATGGCGGCTTCAGGAACGGCGCCAGGAAGGCCAGGGCCAGGGCGAAGCGCAGGGCCCCGACCATCATCGGCGGCAGCTCGGCGGTCGCCACCTTGGCCGCGGCGTTGTTCAGGCCCCAGGTCAGGATGATGGCCGCGATGGCCAGGCGCTCGATCGCCGTGAGGGGCGTGCTGGAGGACATGGCCTCGCTTGGATCAGACCCCGCCGTTTCCTTCAACCCCGCCGGCGCTCACGACCTCGCGGATCGCGGCCGTCAGGATCGCCAAGTCGGCGTCCGGGGTCGTGAAGGCGGGGGTCAGGTAGACCGTCCGGCCCATCGGCCGGATCCACGCCCCCTCGGCCGCGAAGGCGTCGCACAGGGCGCCGACGGCCACCGGCGCGTCGAACTCCACCACCCCGATCGCGCCCAGCACCCGGACGTCGACCACGCCCGGCGCGGTCCGGACCGGCTCCAACCCTGCGGCCAACGCCGCCGAGACCCGCGCCACGTCGGCCCGCCAGGCGCCGGCCTCGAACAGGTCCAGCGAAGCGTTGGCCGCGGCGCAGGCCAGGGCGTTGCCCATATAGGTCGGGCCATGCATCAGGGCCGCCCCCGCGTCGTCCGACCAGAAGGCCTCGAACACCCGGGTCGAAGCCACGGCGACCGACAGCGGCAGGGTCCCGCCGGTCAGGGCCTTGGACAGGGTGACGATGTCCGGCTCGACGCCCGCCGCCTGCATGGCGAACAGCGCGCCCGTCCGCCCGAAACCGGTGAAGATCTCGTCGAAGATCAGCAGCACGCCATGCTTGTCGGCCAGCCGGCGCAGGGTTCGCAGCACCTGAGGCGAATGGAACAGCATGCCGCCCGCGCCTTGGACCAGCGGCTCCGTCAGGATGGCGGCGATCTCCCCGCCCCGCTGGGCCAGCACCGCGTCCAGCGCCGCCTCCGACGCCGCGTCCACGGGCAGGTCGGCGATGACCTGCGACGGCATCACGCCGGAGAACAGGCTGTGCATGCCCTCCTCCGGGTCGCAGACCGTCATCGTCGCCAGGGTGTCGCCGTGATAGCCGCCCCGGAACGACAGGAACCGCGTCCGCCCTTCCCGGCCCTGGTTGATGTGGAACTGCAGCGCCATCTTCATGGCGATCTCGACCGACACCGAGCCGGACTCGGCGAAGAAGGCGTGGTTCAGGTCGCCCGGCAGCAGGTTGGCCAGGCGCCGGGCCAGGCGATAGGCGGGTTCATGAGCTAGACCGCCGAACATCACGTGCGGCATGCGCTCCAGCTGGTCGCGGATCGCCCCTGCGATATGGGGGTGGTTGTAGCCGTGGCAGGCGGTCCACCACGAGGCCAGGCCGTCAACCAGCTCGCGCCCGTCGTCCAGAATCAGCCGTGAGCCCCGCGTGGCGACCACCGGCAGCGGCGGGCGGGCGGTCTTCATCTGGCAATAGGGCCGCCAGACGTGGCGGGCGCCGGCCACAAGCCAATCGGGACCCGCTCTTTCCAGATAATGGGCGGTCATCGGGGCGATCCTTCATGCCTGGCCATTGCGTGCTTGGGGCGCACTGCCTATGCCCTCCCGCACCGGGGGGCAAACGGGAACCGCGATGCACAGTCTGGACACCTACGCCGCCGACAAGATCCAGCGCCTGGAGGCCGCCAGCCTGATGCGCCGGCTCAAGCCCACCCAGCGCACGGCCGGCGCCTTCGTCGAACGCGACGGCCGCAGGCTGCTGTCCTTTTCCTGCAACGACTATCTGGGCCTGTCGCAGCATCCGGCGGTCAAGGCCGCCGCCCAGGCCGCGATCGAGACCTACGGCGCGGGCTCCGGCGCCTCGCGACTGATCACCGGCGACACGCCCCTGCTGTCGGAACTGGAGGCCCGCCTGGCGCGGCTGAAGGGGACCGAGGCCTGCGTGGTGTTCGGCTCGGGCTACCTGGCCAATACCGGCGTCATCCCCACCTTCGCCGGCAAGGGCGACATCGTGCTGGTCGACGAGCTGGCCCACGCCTGCATCTGGGCCGGGGCCCAGCTGTCGGGGGCGCGGATCCTCCCGTTCGCCCACAACGACACCGACCACCTGGCCGCCCTGCTGGCCGAGCACCGGGCCGGCGCCCGCCACGCCATCGTCGCCACCGACGGGGTGTTCTCGATGGACGGCGACCTCGCGCCGCTGGACTGGCTGTCGGCGGTCTGCGAGGCCAACGACGCCTGGCTGCTGTCGGACGACGCCCATGGCGTGGGCGTGCTGGCCGACGGCCACGGCTCGGCCGCCCTGTTTCCCGAAGCCCAGATCCCGTTCCAGATGGGCACCCTGTCCAAGGCGCTGGGCTCATACGGCGGCTATCTCTGCGGCTCGCAGGCCGTGGTCGACCTGCTCAAGACCCGAGCCCGCACCCTGGTCTACACCACCGGCCTCCCCCCGGCCGCCGCCGCCGCCGCCCTGGCCGCGCTGGACATCATCGAGGCCCAGCCGGCCCTGACCGCCCTGCCCCTGGCCAAGGCCCGGGCCTTCACGAAAGCCGTGGGTCTGCCGCCGGCCGCGAGCCCGATCGTGCCGGTGATTATCGGCGAGGCCCAGGACGCCCTGGACGCCTCGCGCGCTCTGGAGGCCGAGGGGTTCCTGGTCGTGGCCATCCGCCCGCCCACGGTCGCCGCGGGCGCGGCCCGCCTGCGCATCGCCTTCAGCGCCGAGCACCCCGACGCCGAGATCGCCCGCTTGGCGCAGTTGGTGAAGCCCTATGTGAAGGGGCGCCCCTAGTGCCCGCCCTGTTCGTGACCGGCACGGGCACCGACATCGGCAAGACCTATGTCAGTTGCGCGCTGATCCGCGCCCTGAAGGCCTTGGGCGCGACCGTCGACGCCTTCAAACCCGTGGTCAGCGGCTTCGACCCCAGGGACGCGGCCGGCAGCGACCCGGCCCGGCTGGCCGCCGCCCTGGGCGATCCCGGCGCCGTGCTGCGCATCGCTCCGCGCCGCTACCGCGCCCCGCTGTCGCCCAACATCGCCGCGCGCCTGGAAGGCCAGACCCTGGTCCTGGACGACATGGTCATCGACGCGGTGGCGCGGACCGCCGAGCTGCGCGACGGCCTGCTGGTGGTCGAGGGGGCCGGCGGGGTGATGTCGCCCCTGACCGACGGCGAGACCAATCTCGACATGATCGCCGCCCTGAGCGCGCCGGTGCTGCTGGTGGCCGGATCCTACCTGGGCACGATCAGCCATGTCCTGACCGCTTTGGTCGCCCTGCGCGGAGCCAGGGTACAGGTCGCGGCGGTCGTGATCAGCGAAAGCCTCGAGGCCCCCGACCTTGGCCAGACGGCCCACGCCCTGGCCCCGTTCCTGGACCGCGTTCCGCTGTTCCTCGCGCCGCGCGGGGAATCCTGGGACGCCGGGGCCCTGGCCGACCACCTGCTGCTCCATCGGGAAACTCCATGACCCTGCGCATCGCCATGATCGGCCTGGGCGACATCGCCCGGAAGGCCTACCTGCCCGTGCTGGGGCCTCGCGCCGATGTCGAGCTGGTGTTCGTCACCCGCAACGCCGCGACCCTGGCCGAGCTGGGCGCGGCCTGGCGGGTCCAGCGGTTGCATGCCGACCTCGACAGGGCGCTGGCGCAGGGCCTGGACGGCGCGCTGGTCCACGCCGCCACGGCCGCCCATCCCGACATCCTCCGCCGCCTGCTGGAGGCCGGCGTGCCGACCCTGGTCGACAAGCCGATCGCCGACAACCTCGTCGGCAGCGAGGCGCTGGTCGACCTGGCCGAGACGCGCGGCGTCTCCCTGATGGTGGGCTTCAACCGCCGCTTCGCCCCGGCCTATCGCGACGCCGCCGCCCTGAACCTGCCGCTGGTGGTGATGCAGAAGAACCGCCCCGGGCCGCTGGACGACGTGCGCCGGGCGGTGTTCGACGACTACATCCACGTGGTCGACACCCTGCGCTTCCTGGCCCCGGGCGCGCGGGAGGCCGCCGTCCGCGGCCGGGTCCGCGACGGTCGGCTGGAACATGTGGTGCTGTCGCTGTCGGGCGACGGATACGACGCCGTCGGCATCATGAACCGGGTCAGCGGCGGCAGCGAAGAGCTGCTGGAAGTCTCCGGCCAAGGACGCAAGCGCAGCATCAGCGACCTCGAGCAGATCGTCGACCACGGTCCCGTCGAGGCGGTGACCCGACGGGGCAACTGGACGTCCGTCGGCCGCCAGCGCGGCTTCGAGGCGATGTGCGAGCATTTCCTGGACGCGGTGCGCGACGGCCGCCGGCTGTCGGCGATGGACGCGCTGGAGACGCATCGGCTGTGCGAAACGGTGGTGACCGCATTGAGCGCGTAGGCCCCATGGACAGCTGACGGCCTTGGACCGAATTCCTCGTCCTTCGACAGGCTCAGGATGAGGAACTCTACTCTGCCGCCGTACAAGCAGCCCTCATCCTGAGCTTGTCGAAGGACGAGGGCGGCGCACCGCGCTGGACGGCAACTGTCCACGGCTCCCGGAGCGCCCTGAACGCGCTCCAGGTCCCGCCCATCACAGCTTGCTCAGGCGCTCTGGCGTTCGACCGCGTCGGCCTCGACCGCCAGGGCGGGCGTCACCCCCGCGCGCCGGAACAGCTTGGCCAGGGCCAGGAACAGGCCCTTCTCCTCGACCCGGTGATAGGGCGAGGTCGCCGCCAACTGGGCCGACAGCCGCGCATGGGCCTTGCCCAGGTTGTGATACGGCAGGCGCGGCAGCAGATGGTGCAGGGCGTGGTAGCGCAGGCCGACCGGCGCCCACAGGAACGGCAGCAGGGCCGGCGGCGGCACGTTGACCGAGTCTAGGAACTGGTCCTCGAAACTCATCCGCTCGCCGTCGTTCTCCCAATAGTGGGCGACGAGCGTGCGCAGCTGGTTGACGAAGGTGGCCAGCGAGAACAGCGCGAACCAGGTCAGGACCACGCGCACGGGCGCGACGCCGGCGACGGCCAGGGCCGCGACGCCCCAGCACCACAGCCAGCAACCGACCTCCTGGGCCAGCCAGTCGGGCCGGGTCCTGTCGTTGTCCTCGCGCACGAAGTCGGGATTGATCACCAGGGCCGACAGCTTGGTGCGGACCAGCCGGCGCACGGCCGGGACCGCGAACGACAGCGGGATCAGGATCCCCGAACGCAGGATCACGCCCAGTGGGGCCAGCAGCGAGATCGCCGCGAACAGCGCCAGCTTGAGCGGCGAATAGCGGCCCAGCGGCAAGTATTCCGGGTCACGGGCGGTGCCGAAACGGTCCTTGGCGTGATGCAGGTTGTGCACGCCCTCGTACATCATCGACGGGGTCATCAGCGGCACGCCGATCAGCAGGTTCCAGCCCAGACGGAAGCCCGGCACGTCCTTGGGGCGAAGATGGCTGATCTCGTGGATGAAGCTGAGGCCGCGATAGAGGGCCAGCAGGCCGACCAGGCCCGCGACCAGCCCGATCGCCAGGCCGTGGGTCGTGGCCGCCAGGGCCAGGCCGCCCCAGGCCGCCGCGGCCGTCAGGATCAGGTCGAGCCAGTAGACGGCGCGGCTGGGCGTCGTCAGGTCCGCCGTCAGGCTGTGCGCCTGGCGGACAAGTCCGGCCTCGTCTTTCGGGGATGATCCCACGTCGTCCTCACGCCCACGCCAACTTCAGCGCCCCGACTTGGCGCCCCGACCTTCGAAATTCAATCCGCATGGACGGGTGAACGGACGAAAACCGCTGAAAGCCTCTAACGCAAAATGGCCGGCGTCGAAACGCCGGCCATTTTCGCAGATCCGGGAAAAGCCGGCCTAAGCGGTTATGCGCGCCTATCGGTGCTGCGACGCCATCAAAGCATCTGATCCAACGAAAGTTTTTGTTCACTCAGCGAAAACGACAACAACTTGCCGTTTGGCCCGCCCAGATTGGCCAGGACAATTTCTTAGAATTGACAGGCCAATCTCAATTGGTCATGGATGGAACGCCATAACTCGACCGCCGAACTTGGCCTCTGACGGTCCATTACGCCGAGGCGCGAGGGCGTCGGCTCGCTGGCCTCGCCACGCTGAAGTCGGGACCGACCAAGAGGGCGAATAGGCCTTTTGCGGCCCACTAATCCGCCCGTAAGTGACATGGGGTCGCCCTGGAGCGAGGCGGCGCGGTCGTCGAGTTCCAAGCCAATGAGAGCTCTTCGCTAAAAGAAGATGTTAGGGGGAGAAAAAGAATGACTTGGCGCTCGGCGCGACTGCGCATTCTCTTGCTGGTGATCGTCGGCACGATCATCAACTACATCGCGCGGAACTCGCTCGGCGTGCTGGCGCCGCAGTTGAAGCACGATCTGGCGATCACCACCGAGCAGTACAGCTATATCGTCGGCGCCTTCCAGTTGGCCTATACGATCATGCAGCCGATCGCCGGCCTGCTGATCGACAGGATCGGGCTGACGGCGGGGTTCGCGCTGTTCGCCTTGGCCTGGAGCCTGGCCAACATGGCCCATGGCGCGGCCCGCGGCTGGCTGTCCCTGGCGGCGTTCCGCGGCCTGCTGGGCATGGCCGAGGCCGCCGCCATCCCGGCCGGCATGAAGTCGATCGGCGAGTGGTTCCCCGATCGCGAGCGATCCGTCGCCGTCGGCTGGTTCAATGCGGGGACTTCGCTCGGCGCGGTGATCGCCCCCGTCCTGGTCGTCGTGGTCGCCAAGACCTGGGGCTGGCAGGCGGCGTTCTTCGTCACGGGCCTGTTCGGCGTGGTCTTCGCCGGCGCCTGGCTCCGCCTCTACCGCTCGCCGGCCAAGGCGGCTTACGTCTCGCCCGCCGAACTGGCGGAGATTCAGGCGGGCCAACGCCCGGTGCCGGCCAGCGCCACCACGCTGAAGGCGATCATCGCCACCCCCCGGTTCTGGGCCATCGCCGTGCCGCGCTTCCTGGCCGAGCCGGCCTGGCAGACCTTCTCGTTCTGGATCCCCCTGTACCTGGCCAAGGAGCGGGGCATGGATCTGGCCCACATCGCCCTGTTCGCCTGGATGCCCTTCCTGGCCGCCGATGCGGGCGGCGTGCTTGGCGGCTATCTCGCGCCGTTCCTGCAGAAGTGGCGCGGCTTGAGCCTGGAGTCCTCCCGCATCGCCGGCGTCGCGCTTGGCGCGGTGCTGATGATCGCGCCGGGCTTTGTTGGGCTGGTCGGCCATCCGATGGCGGCGATCGCCCTTCTGTCCATCGGCGGCTTCGCTCACCAGGTGATCTCGGTGCTGATCAACACCCTGTCGGCGGACGTGTTCGCCAAGGGCGACATCGCCAAGGCCAACGGCCTGGTGGGCATGGCCGGCTGGACCGGCGGGCTGCTGTTCTCGCTGGCGATCGGCCAGCTGGCCGACAAGATCGGCTTCGCGCCGCTGTTCGCCTGCCTCGGCGTGTTCGACCTGCTGGGCGCCGCGTGGCTGTTCGCCATGCGTCGTCATCTGATCGTGAAAGAGGCCTGACGATGCGAAAAGCCACCCTGGCCCAGCCTCCCCTCTTCACCCTGGCCGAGCGGACCGGCCCCCGGGTGACCCTGCGCGCCGACACCGGCGCGGTCGCCCATGTCTTCGTCCTGGAGGACGACATCATCCGGGTCCTGCTGCTGGCCGGCGGCGTCTCGACATCGCCGCCCAGCTGGGCCGTCGCACCCGGACAGACGGATATCGCCGAGCCGGGCCGCGATCGGATGGATGTTTCCGGCTTCGCGGCCCCCGTCTTCACCCTCGATGAGGCGGAGGGCGTGCTGGTGCTGACCACCTCGCGCCTGCGCCTCGAGATCACCCTGGCGGGTTTCTTCTGCCGCTGGTCGCAGGCCGCCTCCGACGGCTGGCGCGTCATCGCCGAGGACCGGCCGACCCAGGCCTACAATTTCGGCTGGTGGGACGACGGCGTCTATCACTACGTCAAGCGACAGCCGGGCGAGCGCTATTACGGCCTGGGCGAGCGTGCCGGCGCCATGGACCGGGCGGGACGTCGGTTCCGCCTGACCAATCTGGACCCGATGGGCTACGACGCCTCCGCCGACGATCCGCTCTACAAGGCGATCCCGTACGTGCTGGTCGTCGACGCCGAGGGCGCGGCGCACGGCGTGTTCTACGACACCACCGCCGACCCGGTCTTCGATTTCGGCCACGAGCACGACAACTACCACCCGCACTACCGCTACATGCGGGCCGAAAGCGGCGACCTCGACTACTACATGATCGCCGGACCCGACGCCCGGGCGGTCACTCGCCGCTACACCTGGCTGACCGGCCGGCCGGCGCTGATGCCCCGCTGGGCGGTGGGCTATTCAGGCTCGACCATGACCTACACCGACGCGCCGAACGCCCAGGCGCGGATGGGCGAGTTCATCGCGGGCGTCAGCCGCCACGACATCCCGTGCCAGTCCTTCCACCTGTCGTCCGGCTACACCTCCATCGGCGACAAGCGTTACGTCTTCCATTGGAACCGGGACAAGTTCCCCGACGTCGAGGGCTTCGTGCGCGGCTATGCCGACGCCGGTGTCGAGCTGGTTCCGAACATCAAGCCGGCGCTGCTGGTCAGCCATCCGCTCTATGGCGAACTGGCCGAAAAGGGCTGGTTCGTCAGCGACGCCGACGGCGATCCGGTGGTCTGCCAGTTCTGGGACGAGGTCGGGAGCTATGTCGACTTCACCCACCCCGAGGCCGCAGCCTGGTGGCGCCGGCAGGTCACCGAACAACTTCTGGCCTACGGCATAAGATCGACCTGGAACGACAACAACGAATACGAGATCTGGGACACCCGGGCCCGCATCGCCGGCTTTGGCGATGCGCGTCCGGCGGCGGGCGAGCGTCCGGTCCAGACCCTGCTGATGATGCGGGCCAGCCGCGCGGCGCAGATCGCGTATCGGCCCGGCGAGCGGCCCTATGTCGTCACCCGCAGCGGCATGGCCGGCATGCAGCGCTACGCCCAGACCTGGTCGGGCGACAACTACACCGCCTGGAAGACGCTGCGCTTCAATCAGAAGATGGGCCTGGGCCTGGCGCTGTCGGGCGTCTCCAACACCGGCCACGACATCGGCGGTTTCGCCGGTCCCGCCCCCGAGCCCGAGCTTCTGCTGCGCTGGGTGCAGGCGGGCGTCCTGATGCCGCGCTTCTCGATCCACAGCTGGAACACCGACCACACGGTCAACGAGCCCTGGATGTATCCCGAGGCCACGCCCGCCATCGTCGGCATGATGCAACTGCGCCGGACCTTGCAGCCGCTGCTGCACGACCTGCTGTGGCGCCACCACGTCGACTACGAGCCCGTCACGCGGCCTCTGTGGCTGGACTTCCCCGACGATCCCCGGGCCTGGGAGGACGGCGACGCCTATCTGCTGGGACCGGACCTTCTGGTCGTTCCGGCGCTCGACCCGGGCGTGGCGACGGTGCGCGCCTATCTGCCGGCGGGGACCACCTGGCGCGACGTGCGCGACGACCGGGTCTACGTCGGGGGCGCGGAATACGACCTCGCCGCGCCGCTCAGCGGGCTGCCGCCGATGCTGGCGCGCGAAGGCTCCGGCCTGTTCGTCGACCTGGCGCCCGCCGGGTTCGCCGACTCCGCCCCCCTCCCCGGCGTCCTGCTCTATCCGCCGGACAAGGCGGGACGAATGAGCTGGAGCGGCTTCGACGAAAGCGACGCCGCGCCGCGCGATCCGGCCGCGCCGCAGGGCTGGACCGTTGAGGTCCAGGCCAGCGCCGAAACCCTGGCGATCACGGCCGGCTGGAGGGGGGCGACTTCGCCGCCGGCAGACGCCTTGCGGATCATCCTGCCGCCGACCGAGACCCGGCGGATCACGCTGAACGGCGCGGCGGCGACCTTGCAGCCGATGCAGGTCATGGGGATCGAGCGCCTGGTCATGACCTGGATGGTCTGAGAGCGTCGAGGCGCCGCCCTCGTCCTTCGACAGGCTCAGGATGAGGGCTAATGGCACGGCGGCTGAGTAGAATTCCTCATCCTGAGCCTGTCGAAGGACGAGGAATTCGGCCCAGGATCGTCGACTGTCGACAGCGTCTGGAGCGGATCAGGGCGTCAGCTTCATCGCCTTCAGCCACAGGGCGTACTGATCGAACCAGGCGTCGCTGGTCGTGCCGTGCGGCTGCGAGGCGAAGCCATGGCCGCCCGCGCTGTACAGGTGGAACTCCACCGAGGCGCCGGACGCCCGCCAATTCTGGATCAGGCTCAGATCCTGCGACCGGAAGAAGCGATCATCGGCGGCCAGGGCGGCGAACAGCGGCGGCGCGTTGGGCGGGACCACGCTCGACTGGGTCGGGCCATAGATCATGCCCGCGAAGTCGGGCCGTGCATCGGGCGCGTTGGCCTGCAGGGCGCCCAGCACCGTCATCGCGCCGGCGGAAAAGCCGAGGATTCCCACTCGCTGGGGATCGACGCCCCACTCGCGCGCGTGGGCGCGCACAGCGCGCACGGCCGCTTGGGCGTCGGCGACGGCGTAGGGCGCCTGGCGGGCCCGTTCCTCGCCGCCCTCGCTGCGCTGGAAGGTGGCGGCGAGCGCGGCCTTGAAGCCGTCGAAACCGCCCGGAAGCGGCGTTGTGCGGTACTTCAGGATCAGGACCCGCACGCCCAGGGGCGCCAACCGCTTGGCCACGTCGTAGCCTTCGTTGTCCATGGCCAGGAACTGGAAGCCGCCGCCGGGGACCAGGATCACCGCCGGCGCGGCCTTGTCGGCGGCCGGACCGCCCGGCATCAGGGTCAGGCTCGGCCGCGAGACGTTGTAGACGAGGCGCTGGCTGGCGTCCTGCCGGGCCCAGGCCTCGGGCGCGGGATTGGCCTGCTCGGTCGCCACGGGCAGAGCGATGGCGGGGGGCTCCTTGGGCGTCGGCGCGGCCGTCACGCCCTTGACCCAGTCGCCGGGAGCGGCCTGGGCGCTCAGGCCGGTCAGACCGACCGCCAGGCCGGCGAGAAGGCCGACCAGATGACGGGAAGGTGCGTTACGCATGGCGAGATCCCTTCGTGTCGCTGCACGGATCGAAAAAAGGGGGAGCAGGCCAGGCCCGCTCCCCATCACAGGGTTCGTCCGGGGAGGGCGAGCCTAGAACTTGGTGTCCACCTTCAGGCCGAAATAGCGATCGCTGTCGCGCGACAGCACCTGCGTGACCAGGTGGACGCCGTACGAACCGAAGCCGTCGCCGATCCCCGACACGAAGTGCTCGTTGAGCAGGTTGTTGACGAAGATGGTGGCCTTGACGTTGCCGCGCTCGATGGCGGCCGAACCGTTGAGCAGGCCATAGGCCTTCTGCTCGGCCAGCGGATTGCCCAGCAGGTCGAAATTGACCTTGCTCTGGTGCTGATAGTTCAAGCCGAACATGCCCTTCATGTCGTTGCCCAGGTCGCGCGTGACCATGGCCCCGAGGTTGATCTTGAACTTCGGGCTGTTGGGCAGCTGGGTGTTGGAACGGTCCTGGACGTTGCCCAGGCCCGTCGGATTGGTCGAGGGGGCGCAGCCCGTGCCGGTCTGCGCCTGGCCGGGATAGCAGGCGGCGTTCGGGAACGAGAGCACCTGGGCGTCTGTATAGGCGGCCGAGGCGTCCAGGCGCAGCCACTCGACGGGCATGGCCTGGGCTTCGACCTCCAGGCCCTTGGTGCGCAGCTTGCCGACATTGTTCAGCTTCTGCTGCAGGGCGCCGTTGATGTATTGCGACGACTGGGCCTGGAAGTTGTCGTAGTCGGTGTAGAAGGCCGCGATGTTCAACTGCAGCCGATTGTCGAAGAAGCGGCTCTTCAGGCCGGTTTCGTAGGACGTCGACGTCTCGGACCGCACTGGATTCTGGGTGCGCAGCGGCGTGTAGCCCGACGAGATGTCGTAGGCGTAGCCCTTATAGCCCGTGGCCGCGCTGGCGTAGACCGAGACACGCGGCGCGATCTCCTGGTTCACCGACAGCTTCCAGGTGGCGACGGTGTCCTCGTTGCGGCCGGCGCACTGCTGGCTGCCGGCGCCGCAGGTGCCGATGCTGGTCGGCGACACGTACACCGTGGCGGTCGGCAGGCGGTTGACGAAGAAGTCCTCGATCCGCTCGTTGTTGACGCGCACCGCGCCGCTGAGCGTGGTCTTGGTCGGGAACTTGTAGTCCAGGCCGGCGAAGGCGGCGATGCTGCGCGTGCTCTGCTCGCCGTACCAATTGGCCAGGATCAGGGCCGGGCCGCGCTGGAACGAGCGGTTGGTCTTGGCGTCCGCGAAGAAGGCGCCGGCCACGTAGGACAGCGGGCCCTCGCCCTTCGACGTCAGGCGGACTTCCTGGGTGAACGACTTGGAATGGTACGGGCCCGAATTGCTGACGCCCAGGCCCGGCGCGATCGGGTTGGTGACGTTCGGCGCCGCGCCGTTGACCGCCAGGTCGGTTCCGTCGACGTCGGCCGAGAAGTCGTACTTCCAGTCCTGGTACGAGGTGACGGAGATCAGGCTGGCGAAGCCGAGGTCGTAGGCCAGCTTGCCGCTGAAGCTGGCCTGCTTGTTTTCGGTGAAGCCGTCGTTGTCGACCCGCGTGCGGCGGTTGTCGGCGCCGGGCTGGATGTCGGCCAGGGCCGGCAGGATCGAGACGCCGTTGTAGCGCGGGATCACCGGCGTGGTCGCGCCGGCCGGCCGGTAGTTCAGGTCGATGTAGCGCAGCGTGGCGGCCGTGCCGTCGGACTTGGACTTGGCGTACGAGCCGCTCAGCGACAGCACCAGCTTGTCGGTCAGCTCGGACCGCAGCTTGCCGTGCACGCCGTACGAGGTGTTGTCGTTCAGGCGGTGGCCGTTGTGCAGGTTGCGGACATTGCCGTCCCACTGGTTGTAGTAGACGCCGAGGCGATAGCCGGTGGTGTCCGAGATCGGGCCCGAAATGGCGCCGTCGGCCTTGTAGCCGCGGTCCGTCGTGGCGGTCGCAGAGGCGTGGCCGCTGAAAGCGACTGACGGATCGCGGGTGACGATGTTGATCGCGCCGGCGCTGGCGTTCTTGCCGAACAGCGTGCCTTGCGGACCGCGCAGGACCTCAATGCGCTCGACGTCGGACAGGTTGTCGAAGGCCTGGGCCTGCTGGACCACCGGCACGTCGTCGATGATCACCGCCACCGAGGGCTCCACCCCGATCGAGAAGGCGTAGGTGCCGATCCCGCGCAGGATGATGGCGTTGTTCGGCGAGGCCGTGCTCTGGGTCAGGGTCAGCGACGCGGCCGCGCGCGTGAGGTCGCCGAATTCGTTGATCCGCTGGTTCTCGATCGTCTCGGCGGTGACGGCCGTCACGGCCACGGGGACGCTCTGCAGATTGGCCGAACGCTTGGTCGCCGTGACGACGATCTCGGCCAGGCCGGTGCTCTCGGTCTTGTCCTGGGCCGCCGCCAGATGCGGCGTCGCCAGTACGCCGGCGGCCGCGCTCGCCAGCAGGATCAACTTACGCATGAACACCCTCCCAAAGTTGTTGTTGTTTTTAGAATTGTTGAACCTTGGCTAGGCCAATTTTCTATATTGGTCAAGCCAATATGCGAGAAGTGGCAGAACAGTTCGGGGAGACGAAACCTGTTGGCGTCATCGTCCGGACGTTTCGGCGCGGCGTTCTGGCCGATAGAGGGTCCGGGCGACAGCGTCGCGCCAGCCTTCCAGGCATTGCTCGCGCTCACGCGGCGCCATCTCCGGATCGAAGCCTCGATCCAGGCGCCAGCCCCCGGCGATCGCGTCCAGGCTGGACCAGACGCCTGCCCCCAGACCGGCAAGAAAGGCCGCGCCCAAGGCGGTGGTCTCGATATTGACCGGCCGCTCGACGGGTGCGTCGATGACGCTCGACAGGAAGGCGCACAGCCATTCGTTGGCGGCCATGCCGCCGTCCACGCGCAAGGCGCTGGGCCGCGCGGCCCCGTCGGCGAACATCGCCGCGATCAGGTCGTGAGTCTGGAACGCCACCGACTCCAGGGCGGCCCTAGCGATGTGGGCGGCCGAGGTGTCCAGCGTCAGGCCGTGGATCAGCCCCCTCGCCTGCGGATCCCAATAGGGCGCGCCCAGGCCGACAAAGGCGGGAACCATGTAGACGCCGTGCCCGTCGGGGACGCTGGTCGCCAGGCTCGATGTGTCGGACGCCCGCACGATCAGCCCCAGCTGGTCGCGCAACCACTTGATCGCCGCGCCGGCCACGAAGATCGAGCCTTCGAGGGCGTAGGTGGGCCGCCCGTCGAGGCGGTAGGCGACCGTGGTCAGGAGGCGCGCATGCGAAGTCACCGGCCGCGAGCCCGTGTTCATCAGAATGAAGCAGCCGGTCCCGTAGGTGGCCTTGATCATGCCCTCGTCGAAACAGGCCTGGCCGATCAGCGCCGCCTGCTGGTCGCCGGCCATGCCCCGGATGGGGATCGGGGCGCCGAACAGATCGGCCTGCGTCTCGCCAAAGTCGGCGCAATTGTCGCGCACCTCCGGCAGCAGCGCGGCGGGGATGTCGAACAGCCGCAGCAGGTCCTCGTCCCAGGCCTGGCGGTGGATGTCGAACAGGAGGGTTCGCGAAGCGTTGGTCGCGTCGGTCGCATGCACGCGACCGCCGGTCAGCCGCCAGAGCAGGAAGCTGTCGATGGTGCCGAAAGCCAGCTCTCCGCGCTGGGCGGCCTCGCGCGCGCCAGGGACGTGGTCGAGAATCCAGGCCAGCTTGCTGGCCGAGAAGTAGGGATCCAGGCGAAGGCCGGTCCGCGCCTGGACCAGGGGCTCGTGGCCGGCCTGCCGCAGCGCCTCGCATCGATCGGTCGTCCGCCGGTCCTGCCAGACGATCGCCGGATGGATCGCGCGTCCGGTTCGTCGCTCCCAGACCACGACGGTCTCGCGCTGATTGGCGATGCCGATGGCGGCGACCGCATCGACCGCAACGTCCGCGCTGACGAGGGCGGCGCGCGCGGTGTCCACGACGTCCCGCCAGATGGTCTCGGGGTCATGTTCGACCCAACCCAACTCCGGATAGCTCTGGGCGAATTCGCGCTGGTCGAGGCCGGCGACGCCGCCCTGGTCGTCGAAGACGATGCTGCGGGTGCTGGTCGTGCCCTGGTCGATAGCCAGGATGTAGCGGGCGCCGGTCATGCTTTCATCGCCCTGACCGGCAACGGCGGGGCTTTCTGCTTCAGATAGGCTTCCAGGCGACCGACCGCCTCGGGCGGCAGGTGCAGGCCCAGCTTGCTGCGGCGATACAGGATGTCCTCGGCCGTGCGCGCCCATTCCTCGGCGACCAGATAGTCGACCTCGGCGGCATGGAGCCCCGCGCCGAGGTCCTCGCCCAGGTCGGTCAAGCTCTTCGCGTCGGCCAGGATCCGCCGCGTGCGCGTCCCGTAGGACCGCGCCAGGCGCGCGGCGAGATCGTCGGGAAGGAACGGAAACTCGGCGCGGAGCGCGCGGGCGAGAGCGGCGCGGTCGAAGTCAGGCAGGTCACCGCCGGGCAGCACGGCGCCGCGCGTCCAGGACGGCCGGGCCCGCGGGAAGAATTCGGCCAGGCGGTCCATCGCCTGGTCGGCCAGACGGCGATAGGTGGTGATCTTGCCGCCGAACACCGACAGCACCGGCGCCTGCCCTTCCGGCGCGTCGACCTCCAGCACGTAGTCGCGGGTCACCGCAGAGGCGCTGTCGGCGTTGTCGTCGAACAGCGGACGAACGCCCGCATAGCTCCACACCACGTCTTCGGCGGTGGTCTGGGGCACGAAGTAACGGTTGATGCTCTGGCGGAGATAATCGATCTCCTCCGGGCTGATCCGCGCCGGCCCGGGGGGCGCGTCCCAGGCCACGTCGGTGGTGCCCACAAGGGTGAAGCGGCCCTCGTAGGGGATGGCGAACACGATCCGGCGATCGGGGTTCTGCAGCATGTAGGCGTGCTCGCCCTCGAACAGGCGCGGGACCACGATGTGGCTGCCCTTGATCAAGCGCGTTCCACTGCCCGTCTCCACGTTCAGCGCGCCGCCTAAGACCTCGGAAACCCAGGGGCCGGCGGCGTTGACGATCGCGCGGGCGCGGACCTGGCGCTCGGGGCCGTCCGCGGGTTGCAGGCGGGCTTCCCAGGTCGCGCCCACGCGACGGGCGGAGACCAGCTTGGTGCGGGTTTCGATCACCGCGCCGCGCTCGCGCGCGTCCAGGGCGTTCAGCGTCACCAGACGCGCGTCGTCCACCCAGCAGTCCGAATAGGCAAAGGCCTTGCGGTAGTCCGGACGTAGCGCCGCCCCCTCCGGCGCGCCCTTCAGGCTGAGCCCGCGCGACCCCGGCAAGCGGCGGCGTCCACCGATATGGTCGTACAGAAACAGCCCCAGTCGGACCATCCAGGCGGGACGCGTGGCGTGGGCGTGCGGCAGGACGAAGCGCAGCGGCCAGATGATGTGGGGAGCCATGGCCAGCAACGTCTCGCGCTCCTCGAGCGCTTCGCGAACCAGCCTGAATTCGTAATATTCCAGATAGCGCAGGCCGCCATGCACCAGCTTGGTGCTGGCCGACGAGGTCGCGCTCGCCAGATCGTTCTGCTCGACCAGCAGGACCGACAGTCCGCGCCCGGCGGCGTCCCGGGCCACGCCCGCGCCGTTCACGCCGCCGCCGACCACCAGAAGGTCGAACTCCATCCCTGCTGCTCCCCCGCCTAGAATCAGCCGCTGGCGTATTCATTCGTTAATCGCAAATTCGCAATTGAAAAGCGAAAGTTATTTTCAAAAATCGCGCGTGAATACGAAGGCGCCTGGCACGGCGCTCTGGCCAACAGCGACGCCGACGCGCTAAGCCGGACTTGGAGGTGCGTTGATGGCTATCGAGCAGCGTCACGAGGCGATCCTGGCGCTCGCCCGCAAAAGCGGACGGGTGACGGTCGAAGCCTTGTCCGATCAACTTCAGGTCTCGCGCCAGACCATCCGCAAGGACCTCAACGACCTTTGCGACCAAGGACTGCTCGCCCGCGTGCACGGCGGCGCGGTGATCGCCGCGGGCGGCGTCGACAATCTGGAATACGAGGCGCGGCGAATTCTGGCGCGAGAAGCCAAGGAGGCCATCGGCGCCGCGGCGGCGGCCCTGATCCCCGAAAAGGCCTCGCTGTTCATCAACATCGGCACGACCACCGAAGAGGTCGCCCGGGCCCTGCAGGGGCGGACCGGCCTTCTGGTGATCACCAACAACCTTAATGTCGTCGATATCCTGGCGTCTTCGCCCGGCATCGAGGTGATCGTGGTCGGAGGGCGGGTGCGCAGCGCCGATCGCGCATCCGTCGGGGCCTTCGCGGTCGACTTCATTCGCAACTTCAAGGTCGATTTCGCCATCATCGGCGCCTCGGCGATGGACGAAGACGGGTCGCTGCTCGACTTCGACATCAACGAGGTGCAGGTGTCGCAGACCATCATCCAAAGCTCGAGGCGGGTGATCCTGGTCGCCGACAGCCAAAAGCTGGGCCGTCCGGCGCCGGTGCGGATCGGGCATATCGGCGACGTCCACGTCTTCGTCACCGACCGCCTGGACAGCCCGGACCTGGCGGCCAAATGCGAAGCGCGCGGCGTGCGCGTCATCGAGACAACGATCAAGTAGGTCGGCTGCGCGCCAATTAGCGCCCTTGGGTCCGCGCCAGGCTCCGGACGTTCAGTGCTCGACGAGCATTCTCCAGCAGGCCTCCAAGCGCCGGTTCGATGCTCGCGTCAGACCTGGGCCAGGAGGATCTCAGCCAGCGCCTCAGGCTGAAACCGCGCGACGTTGTGGGGGCAGTCCAGGGAATAGGTGGACCATTCCGGATCGCGGCTCAGGCGCGCGTGGAGATCCAGGAACGGACTTCCCTCCCAGCCGAACGCGCCGACGTAGATCTTGCGGGGCGCCTCGCGCCAACGTCCAGTGAGGCGAATGGACTGCAAGAACGTCCCGATCGGGTGGGGACGGGCCCGGGGATCAAGACCGGGCGGGGGCGCGCAGTTCAGCCCGTCCAACCTTGCGCCTTCGGCAAAGACCTCTCGAAAATGAGGGCTCGTCAGAGACCAGGCGGAATCGCCTGAGTCAGGCACGTAAGCATCGACATAGACCAATGCTCCGATTTGCGATGGCGCGGCGTCGGCCACGCCGCTCACGACCATTCCGCCGTAGGATTGCCCGACAACAACCAAGCCATCGCCCTGCGATTTAATGGCGTCGACGACATCGCCGATGTGCGTGTCCAGGTTGGCCGCCGGGGCCGGCGCGTCGCCAAGGCCCGAGAGCGTGATCTGCAAGGCTCTGTGCCCGTTGGCCGCCAGGATCTTACCAACCTGGTCGTAGACCCAGCCGCCCTGCCAGCCGCCAGGGATCATCACGAACGTGGCCATGAGCATTGTCCCTGCACGGCGCTAAAAGCGCCCCATCGGATCTCTTAACGCCGGACATCACGCGAGAATGAGACAAACAATTGGTCATGCCCCTCACCCGGCGCCCCCCGGTCGGAACCTCGCCTTCGCGCTGGCCATGCCCATGGCCGCGGCAAAGATCGGCGGTAGGTCGAACAGCACAACTTCGAAATACAGATAGCCTTAGGCCCGCTCTCCCCTTCCCTGTTGATCCGAGCGCCAGCCGCCGTTGCCGTAAGTCCAGAAATTGGACGTTCGCGCCGCCTACGGGGCGTGGCGCGACCAGTTGCGCGCTCGCCTGACACCCAACGCCCGGAAGGCTTTCGAAATCCACGCGTCGTCTTGGTATGAAGCACTGCGGCTTCGCAACGAACATCTCGACAATCGCGCATACCCTCGGTCGAGGAGGGGCGGATAATCACACCTATACGGATGCTCGACAGAAGGCGACCTCGCGGTCAGGAAGGTCTGATAACCACCCTGCCCTGAACTTGACGACATCTGCTAACCGGATTGAGCCCGCGCGGTCTCACCAGATGCGTACGGAGAAGGCGCATGCCATTCGATCCAGCTTCTATCATTCCGCCCCCGCCGCCGGGCCGGGTCGAGATGCTCGAGGACTATTTCGAGATCCCGCTTCCTGACGACTACAAGCGGTTCGTCACTACCCATAACGGCGCCGTTCCGCTTGAAAGCCGCTTCGATGTCGCGGGTCTGGAACGGGCGGTCGAGCGCTTCCTGCCGATCATCCAGGATGTCGAGGGCCACCCTCTTGGGTGGCTGGACTTGGAAGTCGTAGCCTCACAACTCGACTCGCGCCTGACCGACGATGAGGACGGCGAGAACATCAATCTCGTCCCGATCGCCGCGGTGCTCGCCGGCGACTTCATCGTACTGGACTACCGTGAGGGATCCGAACACCCGACGATCGGCTTGTGGGACCATGAGGCTTCCGAAGATTTCGCGCCGGCCGTGACCACGGTGGCCCGGACGTTCAACGAGTTCCTATCCATCCTACGCTGACGGCGGCGGCCTCCATTTCGCTGGCGCATGGCGGAAATGCGCAAGGAGCGGACTCGAGACGTGGTCCAGAAACATGACGCCCAGATCCGCCGCGACTCCGGGCCGCTGCGGTTCCTGTGACCTTGCCGCCGGCGAGCGGCTCATGCCTTCCCCAGCGCTTCGGCCATGCGATTCAAGGCGTCCCGCAGCAAGGGCCGTGGACAGCCGATGTTGAGACGGATGAAGCCCTCGCCGCCAGGCCCGTAGACGCGACCACTGTACAGGTTGACCTTCGCCTGTTCGAGAAAGAACGCCTTCACATCGCCGACCCGGTCGTCAACCGGCCGAGCGTCGATCCAGACCAGGAACGAGGCGTCCGGCCGCATGGGATGCAGTCCTGGCAAGGACGCCCCCGCGAAGCGGGTCACGAGATCAAGGTTGCCGCGCAGATAGTACGTGAGCGCGTCCAACCAGGGACCGCCTTCCCGATAGGCGACCTCCAGACCCAGCCTGGAGAAGTAGTTCGGGTTGGTCATGAACGAGAAGCGCAGGGTGTCGAACAGCCGCGCCCGCCACGCGGGGTTGGCTGCCGAAACCGCCGCGCACTGCAGGCCGGCCAGGTTGAAGGTCTTGGTCGGGGCCAGGCAAATGAACGACCGCTGGCGCGCGCTCTCGCTGATCGAGGCGAACACGACGTGCGGCGCCGCGCTCAGCCGGATATCGCAGTGGATCTCGTCTGAAATGACGATGAGACCATATCGCTCGCAGACGGCGTTGAGCGCCGTCAGCTCGTCGAACGTCCAGGCGTGGCCGGACGGATTGTGTGGATTGCACAGGATGAACGCCTTCGCGCCGGATCTCGCCAAAGCTTCGAAGTTCTCAAGGTCGAGATGGTAGCGACCGCCCTCGAGTCTGAGTTGGTTGACCAGCAGACGCCGCCCGTTGCCGCTGACGACTTCAAAATAGGGGGAATAGACCGGCGTCTGCACGATCACGCCGTCGCCGGGCTGGGTGAACGTGCGAAGGATCGCCGCGACGCAGGGCATGACGCCGGGACCGGGCAGCAGGGTTTCCACCTCGGGCGTCCAGCCATGACGCTCGGAGAACCAGGCTCGCACGATCTCGAAGTGGGCGGGGTCGCGCAGGGTGTAGCCGTAAACGCCGTGCTGCGCTGCATCGACCAGCCGGTCGATCACCGGCTGCGGAGCGCGAAAGTCCATGTCGGCGGTCCATAGCGACAGGATTCCTTCGCCCTCGACCGCCGGGGCGTACTCGTCCCACCGATTGGCCCATTTGGCGGATCCGTAGGCGCTGCGATCGTAGATGACGTCGAACTCGGACGCGGCCGTGGTCATGAAAGGCGCTTCCTGCGCCCCAGGCCGATCGGACGCACACCAAGTCGGCGGGGTCGGCGCCAAATTCCGCGGCGCCCGGCTTGATGGCGCGGCCAGACCCGACCGAGACGATTGCGCCCTCCCGCCCGGGCTGACGTCAATCGGCGATGGAATCCCGCCGCCGACTGCTGATCGTCAACCCCAATACCTCGGCGAGGATCACCGGGATGATCGAAGCGCGCGTCCGCTTGCAACTCAAAGACCGCTTCGTGCTGCGAACCGCGACCGCGGGGTTCGGCTTTGATTATGTCGCCTCGCGCGCGGGCATTGCGGTGGCGGGACATGCCGTCCTGGACGCCGTGGCCAAGGCGCTCGCGGAGGGCGACCGGCCCGACGCGATCCTGCTGGCCTGCTTTGGCGATCCGGGGTTCGACGCCCTTGCGGAGGTCTGCGACATGCCCGTGGTGGGCTTCGCCGAAGCGGGACTGCACGCCGCCGCAGCGCTGCCCCGCCCCTTCATCGCCGCCACCCGAGGCCGCGTCTGGCGCGAGGTCATCCTGGAACTGGCGCAGAAGCTGGGGATCGCGGGCCATCTCGCCGGCGTCGAAACCATCGATCACCTGACGGACGACCCGACGCGGATCGCCGCCTTCCTGGCGACACGGGCGCGGGAGACCGGCGCCCGCCGGGTGCTGATGGGCGGGGCGGGGCTGATCCCAAACCTCGCCGCCATCGCCGCCGCGAGCGAAGTCCCCGTGCTGGACGCTCATCGCGCCGCCATCGAAAAGCTCGCCCGCTGCGCGGAAGCCGCAGGCGCGTCCGGTCGCCCGCGGCCCGACGCGGTGCAGGTCGCTGGGGTGTCCGGACCGCTTGAGCAGTTGCTGGCCAGGAGCGGCCTCGCCTTGCCCGCCGCGCCCGATTGAGCTGCGGGTAGGGTCAAGGCTCCACCGCATCGGCCGTCGCGGGCGTCCAGGCGGACGCGTGTTTGGCGCGAAAGCGGAAATAGGCCCAACTGCCGACGAACAGGGCGACGACCAGCAGCAGGGCCGGCCGACCGGCCGCTCGGTCCATCAAGGCCGAATAGATCATGCCACCGGCCGCGACCAGGGTGACCAACGGTACGAGGGGATGCAGCGGCGCCTTGAACGGACCGCCGCTTCGGCCGGTCCGTCGACCAATCAGAACGGCGATCGCCAGCAGCACATATTCTGGAATGTTCTGCATGGCGGTGAAGATCAAAAGCGTCCTCTGCCCGAGCAGCATGAGAGCGGCCGAGGCCAGGCAGACGGCGAGGGTCGCCACCATCGGCGCATGCGAACCGGCTTGAACCTGGGCCAGCAGCCGGCTGATCGGTCGAGGCCAGACGCCGTCGCGACCGGTGGAGTAATAGAGCCGGCCAAAACCCATGATGCCGACGACAAGGGCGTTGAAAATGGCGATCACCAGCACGCCGCTGATCGCCGCCGTGAGCTTCGGCCCGGCCACCAGGTTCATATAGGAGACCACCGGGGTGTCGGAGCCGAGGATCCGCGCAAGGTCGGGAGCGCTCAACACCACCAGTATCAGAGGTACGGCGATCACGAGGGCGGCCAGTCCGCCGATCCATGTGACCAGCGGCCCGATCCGGCGCGGGGCGTCGGTGAGCTCCTCGCCGAAATAGAGCGCCCAGTGGGCGCCGGAGCAGGTGAAGATGGCGGAGACCACGGCAAGGCCCAGCGTCGCGATCGGCAGCGGCTTGGCCACCGCGTGGTCCAGCCAGACTGGATGCGCCAGGGCGCTCAGCAGAGACCGGGATGGGTGGGCCAGGGCGATCGCGGTCAGAACGACCAGCGCCGCAACCTCCATCAGCAGGAACAGGCCGGTGACGATGGCGCCGAGACGCACGCGCAGCACCGCCACACCGCAGGCCAGAACAAGGCAGCCCAGCGCCACCGGAAGCTGCGGCAGGCCAGGAACCAAAACGCGCACATAGTCGGCGAAGCCCAGCAGGCCAAAGGCCATCACGGTGGGCGCCGCCACCATCATCATCGTGATGTACGGAAAGGCCCATAAGGGTCCCAATACGCCGACCAGGCTCGGATAGACACCGCCGGCCTGGGGGAACGCGGCGCCCAGCTCGGCGTAGAGATACGCCGCCACCGCCGCGATCAATCCGCCGGCCATGACGGCCGCCACCGCCCCCGTGCCGGCCATGCGCAGCACGCCGTCCCCATAGATGAACACCGACATCGCCGGCGACAGGGCGGAAAAGACCAGGAACAGGATTTCCAGCGGCCCGAGCGTGCGGTGTAGCGTTCGGGGCGTCTGCACGGCGGGCTCGTTAGCGGCTGGTGAAGGATCCAACCTGACGCGCCATGCATCTTGCCCCCACACATGGCGCCCAAGTCTCGCCCGCTCCCGCAAAGTCTGTACAGATCATGGGCACAGACGAAGGCCGAGGCCTCGGGGGCGGTGAACTTCTGCACGTTCTTCGGCCCACTTTGGCCTTAAGGACGTCGGCGACCCATGGCGCGCGCGATCACCCCGAGCGGACCTTGGGACAACGACGGGCTCTGGACGGCCAGAGAGACGCCGAGCGCTCTGCCCCTCCGGCCACGCCTGGGCGTCGTGCTCGATGGGAGCACGACGCTCGCGCTGTCGGCGGTTCAACTAGAGGAAAAAGTCGCCGCTCGACAGCGAGGCGGAACCCGCCAGTTCGATCGCGAAATCGGCGACGCCGTCTCCGTTGACGTCACCGTAGACCATCGTATGAAGCGGATCGGAATAGTCCGCGCGGAGCTCGCCCGAGAGGTTCGAGAACGCCGCGTTGCCAATGAAGGTGAAGGCCTGGTTGCCCGAGACATTGGTCCTGGCGTCCAGTGTCGTCAGGTCGACATGATCGGTTCCGACAAGGAAGTCGGTGATCACGTCGTGAGCGGCGCCCACCGTGCTGTCGGTGGCCGTCTCCATGAAGAAGATATCGGCCCCGCCGCCGCCGGTCAGGACGTCCTGGCCCAGGCTGAGCATGATCTTGTCGGCGCCGGCCGAGCCGATGATCGTGTCGTTGCCGCCCTGGCCGGTGATGTAGCTGATGCCGGTCAGGGTCGCGTTCGAGAAGTCGAAGTTTTCGGCCCCGTTGGTCCAGCCGCAGATGTAGACGTTGGCGAAACCGTTGTTCGAGAACGCCTCGATCCCGGTGAAACCCAGCATGTAGATGCCGCCCGTCTGCACGGCGACGACGGTGTCGAAGCCCGCGCCGCCGTCGACCAGGAAGTCCGCGTTCTGCCCGGCCTCGATGGCGACCACGCCGATCGTGTCGTTGCCGCCGCCGGCGTAGATGGTGTCCAGTCCGAAGCCGCCATAGATGACGTCATCCCCGGCCGAACCGGTGATGGTGTCGTTGCCGGTCCCGCCATCGATCTTGGTGATGCCGGTCAGGGTAGTCCCCGAAAAGTCCAGGGTGTCGGCCACGCTGGTTCCGGTGATGCTGACCCCGGCGAAACCGTTGGCGGTGATCGACTCCAGGCCGGAGAACAAGGCCAAGCCGATCACCGCCCCCGCCGCCGTCGCCTTCAGCGTGTCGTAACCCAGGCCGCCCGACACGGTGTCCAGGCCATTCGCCGCGGCGGTGTAGAAGAACGTATCGTCGCCCGCTCCGCCGTTCAGGATGTCATCGCCGGCCGAACCCTGCAGAAGGTCCGCATCGGCGGTGCCCGTGATGTTGTCGTTGCCCGCTCCGCCATCAATGAGGCCGATCCCGCTCAAGGCGACGCCCGAGAAGTCCCACAGATCAGCGACCGTCGAACCTGCCAGGCTGACGCCGGTGAAACCACCGGCCGAGATCGCCTCGATCCCGCTCAGGACCCCGACGCCGATCACCGTGCCATTGGCCGTCGCCACGAGGCTGTCATAGCCCAGCCCGCCGTTGATCGTATCGGTGCCCAGGCCCGCGCCGCCGAAACGGAAGACGTCATCGCCGTCGCCGCCCGCCAGGGTGTCATCGCCGACGCCGCCGATGATGACCTCCGCGCCGGCCGTGCCGGTGATCACGTCATTGCCCGCCCCGCCGTCGATGCTGTCGATGCCGCTCAAGGTGAGGCCGGCGAAGTTGAAGGTCTCCGCCGCGGTGGTTCCGGCGAGGGTGACGCCGGTGAAGCCGTTGGCGGTGATGGTCTCGACGCCGGCGATCGAGCGCAGGCTGATGATCTGGTTGTTGGCCGTGGCCTTGAGGCTGTCATTGCCCAGGCCGCCGGCATAGGCGTCCGCGCCGGCGCTGGCCAGGAAGGCGTCGTCGCCGTCGTCGCCGTTGAAGGTGTCGTTGGCCGACGAGCCGACGAAGGTGTCSGCCCCSGCCCCGCCGCTGATCGCGGCGAGGTTGGTGGCGGTCACCACCGTCAGGTCGATCAGGTCATCGCCGCCGCCCAGCACCACCGAGACGCCGGCGAAGCCGGNGCCCCGCCGCTGATCGCGGCGAGGTTGGTGGCGGTCACCACCGTCAGGTCGATCAGGTCATCGCCGCCGCCCAGCACCACCGAGACGCCGGCGAAGCCGGTGGCGTCGATGGCCTCGAAGCCGGTGAAGCTGGTCAGGCCGATCACCGTGCTGGCCGCCAGGGCCTTGAGGGTGTCGGTTCCATTGCCGCCGACGATCGTGTCGAAGCCGTTGGCCGCGCCGGTGTACTGGAAGCTGTCGGCGCCGTCGCCGCCGTTCAGCACGTCGTCACCGCCCGAACCCAGGATGACATCGGCCGCCGCCGTGCCCGTGATGGTGTCGTTGCCCGCCCCGCCGTCGATCTTGGTGACGCCGGTCAGGGTCACCGCCGAGAAGTCCAGATTGTCGGCGTTGACCGAGCCGGCGATCGACACGCCGGCGAAGCCGCCCGAGGARATCGCCTCGATGTTGGTGAAGCTGGCCAGGCCGATCACCGTGCTGGCYGCCAGGGCGACGAGGGTGTCGGTCCCATCGCCGCCATCGATGATGTCGGCCCCGTTGGCCGCGCCGGTGAACTGGAAGCTGTCGTTCCCCTGCCCGCCGACCAGCGTGTCGTCGCCGCCCGARCCSAGSAGGATGTCGGCCGCCGCCGTGCCGGTGATGGTGTCGTTGCCCGCGCCGCCGTCGATCTTGCCGATCCCGCTCAGGGTCGTGGTCGAGAAGTCCAGCACGTCGCCGTTGGCCGAGCCGGCGATGGTCACGCCGGCGAA